>CANIWM010000101.1 GCA_947471505.1 Chthoniobacteraceae bacterium
CCTCAAACCCACCTCAAACCCACCTCAAACCCACCTCAAACCCACCTCAAACCCACCTCAAACCCACCTCAAACCCACCTCAAACCCACCTCAAACCCACATCAACACCAACTCATATGAAAACTCCACAACACACCCATTCCACCTCTCTCCCACGGTCCATCCTCGCCACTAGCGTGCTCTCACTGCTCGCGCTCTGTGCATCCGCGCAGGCAGGCACCTTCAACCTCTACACGCTCTCGGGCGATGCGGATTCCGGCATCAACGCCGATAACGCCTACACGCACGCCATTGATATCAACGGCAACGGCAACACGACCGTGAATGGTGCCGTGTTCACCTCCACCTTCGGCGGCAATCCGGGGACGACCAATGGCGTCTTTCACGTTCCGGGCTCCAATATTTACACCACCACAGGGCTTCCAAACACCTATGGCAGCGGCTACACTCCGCCGAACGTCGGTGGCAGCGTCGGCTCGATGCTGACGAACTTTAACTACGGAGGAAACCCGGAGACATTGACGCTGAATAACCTGCGCGTCGGTCAGGCATACACCACGAATTTCTATAGCGATGCATTTGGCTCGCCCGGTGGACGGCTTGTGGGCGTGACGGCCAGCGACGGCGGCTCAATTAACTTCGACCAAAACATCGGCGGCTCACGTCTGGAATACGCCTTCGTTGCATCCGCCACCACGATGACTTACACCATCACCCCGGTGGTTCCCGGCGACACGTTTCACGCCTACGCATTCTCCAATAAGATGGAAGGCTACAAGTCGCTCTTCACGGATAATTTCCGCGCTCCCGGCAACCCGAATACGAATGATGTGAACTTTCAAAATTCTTTACGTCAGGGCGGTTCGCTCGTCCTTGCTGGTGGGCCTATTGGTTATGTGACAAATGGCAATACGCAGGTGGGCAATGAAACCGGGTACGGTGGCCAGCCCTACGGCGGCGACTATCTGCTCTCCGCATTCGGCTCACGCACGGCGCTCAACCACAACTTCGACGGCGCGGAGTCCGCAGGCGGCCTCTCCATCAGCTTCGACTTCGCTCCAAACACCATCGGCAACGGCGACTCGACCCTTTGGGAGTCCATCCAACTCGGGATGTCCGACGGCGATAAACTGACCGCCGTGAACGGCGGAGCGGCCCATTTCGGTATCCTCTTCCGTGGCAACGGTGGCATTCAGGCATTCGACGGCAGCACAGTCGTCTCAAGTGCCGAAACTTGGGGCGCTGGTTCCACAAACGTCATGAACCACATCGAACTACTCCTGACCGACCCCACGGACCAGAACCCATTCGACGGCGTCGGCCAAACCGACATCGACGTCTTCTCCAACGGCGTACTCGTCTATGAGTTCACCAAAGGCGGCGGCGGCTACGCAGATAACTTCGTCAACTTCAGCAACACCTTCATCGGTGCTGCGGACAACGTCTCCGTCGCCCAAGTAGTGCCTGAGCCCACGGCAGCGGTATCGCTCATCAGTGGCCTCGGCATGTTGCTCGGCCTGCGCCGTCGTCGGAAATAGAACGCACCTCTAGCGACTCACACTTCTACGCCTGCTCGGTTTTACAAAAGCCGAGCAGGCGTTCTTGTTTGCCTGTGTCGTTGCGCCGCGCGCGGTCTCTCAACTCTCAACCCTCAACTCTCAACGATTTTTACTACTGCCACCAGTGCTGCTCGGGTCGAAAGAGAGCGGTACTTTTACATCGGGGAGGTCTTTGAGGGTGAAGGTGAGGAGCATCCCGTAATCATCCTGACCTTTGTTGCCGGAGCGGTTGTTGCGGCTCACGAAGCCGAGACTGGCGACCCAACTGGAGAGGTCGCGGTGAACTTCATATCGCTGGCTTTCGAGGAAGCTGTCTTGAAGTTCGTAGAACTCGCGGAAGGAAAATCCCCAGTTGTCGTTGATGCGGAAGTAGCCTCCGAAGTCCACGAGCGAGCTGTCTTGGAAGAGGACGTTCTTATTGATGTAGCGGTGGCCGACGCCGACTTGCACGCTGTCGTTGACGAGGAAATTAGCGCGCGAGTTGACCTCGGTGAAGCCTTTGTCGAAGATCGGCGTCTGGGAATCCACAGTGAGGCTGACCCACGAGATGGGCTGCCAGCGGAGGCGGTTGACGAGGTTGGAAAACTTGCCGGGGTCAGGGTCGAGGCCGAAGTCCGGCGTGTTGAAGCGGTAGTCGAAGAAGGTGTTCAGTTCGAGCCAGTTGATCGTGGCGTTATCCCGCCGGGTCTGGAGGCGGTTGCGAATGCCGATTCGGGCGATGTTCCAGCTATCAATGGAGTCAATGGTGTTGAAGGCGGGGAAATCAATAGGCGGGAGCTGAGTGGAGCGCTGGATGCGGTCAAACTTGAGGATGTCCCGCCCGTCTTCGCCCGCATGGACGAAGCTGAAATTCGCGTAGGGCTGGACGACGTGGCGGAGCCCATCGAGGCCGACGGTGCGGCTCTGCACTTGCTCGTAGGCGCGGGATGCTTTGAAGGAAAGCTCCAACCCGGCGTTGATTACGGGGCGGAAGACGCTGCCTTCTTTTTCAAGGCGGCGAAGCGCAGTGCTGGCGGCAGCTTTAGCGGGGTCGGTGAGGCGCTCGCCGGTGATGGGATCGTACGAGATAAGCGCGCCGCTTTCCGAGTACCACGTGCCGCGCACGCCGATGCGGGGGACGGCGGAAAGCCAGCCGCCGAGAGTTTTCGGAAGGGAGACTTGGTGGAAGGTGTCGAGGCGGTTTGCGTTGTAGTCTTGGAAAGTGGAGCCGTCAGCGAAATTGCGATTGAGATGCGCGAGGGAGCTTTCTCCTTCGTAGAAAAGACGGGATCCAAAGAGCGGCTGCCGCGTGATGTCGAGGGCGAGCTCGGGGAGTCGCTCGGTGGTGTCAAAGAAGTGGTTGATCTGCGTGCGCGCGATGAGGGAGAGCGCGTAGTCGTCGCCGAGCCGGGTGAGGGCTACGAGGTTGTCGGGCTGCGGGTTGAGCCGGAATTCGCCTTCGTAGAAATCCTGAAGGAATCGGGGATCGGAGATTTTGTTGATGTCCACCTGAGCGTAGATGTCCTCGGTGAAGTAGTGCTTTGCCTGAAAAGAAACGCGGTAGCGCTCGGGGTCTATCGCTTCGCGGCGGACGCCGGTTTTGTTGAGCGTGGGGTTCGCATCCTCCATGACGTAGGAGCGGAAGCGGCCCCAGCTTTCTTTCTTCTCGCCGTCTTCCCATTCGGTCTCAAAACCAAGCGCAGGACCGCGTTCACTGCGGTAGTCAAGTCGCAGTTCGCCGTTCATCGTCTCGCTCATGGGGAAGTTGTAGCGCGAATGCACGTAGGCTCCCCACACAGAGCTGTAGCCGGGCGTAATGGTGAAGCCGTTCTCTTTATTCAGCGATTGATAGACGTAGGGGAACCAGAAAATGGGCGTGTCTCCGATGTAGAGCTTCACGTCCTTCAGGATGACGCGGTCGTCGGGGTAAACGCGGACGTTTCTCGCCCGCATACTCCAGTCGGGGCGCCCCGAATCGCTCGTGGTAAAAAGGGCTTCTTTCACCAAGTAGCCGGGACTGTTCGGGATGTTTGCAAAAGACGCACCGGAGTAAAGAAACGGCTGCGCGGTGCCGCGAATGTCGGCGGCGGTGATGTCGCCCGTGACGAGATTATAAACGGCGCGCTCGGCGGTGACGAGGCGGCCTTTGTCGTAAATGCGGACGTTGCCTGTGGCGATGACATCGTTCGTCGGCTCCACGAAACGCGCGGAGTCGCAGAAAATCGTCGTCCCGCGCCGGGAGATGTAAACGTCGCCGTTGGCGGTCGCGGTCTTTCCCGAGTCGGTGTAGGTCATCACCTGCGCGGTGACTTTGACGTTGGCTGCACCAAGGACTTCATCCGGCCCGTCTTCGCTCACGCCGAGCACCTGTGCGAAGCTGTGGAGCGAGAAGCAAAGCGTTGCGAAGATGATGGCGGTTGTTTTCATCGTGGAATCAGTTTTGCGGCTACGAGGCCATCGCTTGCGGGATGCTCTGCTCGAATGTCTCGCGTAGTTCGGCAACGGTGACGGCGAGCAGCTTCTCGTGTGCGGAGATCGCCAGAATCTCGCCGCCAACAACACCGATGCGGCTGTGCGGGAGCGACATGAGTTGCTCCATCACGGCTTCCACGTTTTCCGATGCGACGGTGATGACGATGCGCGATTGGCTCTCACCAAAGAGCAGTCCGGCACGAGCGGCGTGGTCGGGATATTTCGCGAGGGCTGGGCCGCTCGGGAGTTCAACGGTCGCGCCAATGTTGCCGCTCATGCAGCTCTCGGCGATGGCAACAGCGAGCCCGCCTTCGCTGCAATCGTGCGCGCTCTTCACGAGGCCGCTTTGGATGAGCGCGAGCACGGCGGACTGCACGCCTTTCTCCAGCGCGATGTTCAGCCGGGGCGTGTTGCCCGCTTTTTGCCCGGCGACGACTTTATAATAGTGCGACGCTCCGAGCCCGAGTTGGCCAGCGGCGGGATCAATGACGGGGCCGACGAGAAGGATCACGTCGCCCTCGGTCTTAAACGCTTGGGTGGTGACGTGCTCTGCTTTGTCAATGAGGCCCACCATGCCGACCGTCGGCGTCGGGTCAATGGGGCCGGCGGGGCTCTGGTTATAAAGCGAGACGTTGCCGCCGACGACGGGCGTGCTGAAGTCCCGGCACCCTTGCGCCAGCCCTTCCACACACTCGCGGAGCTGCCAGAAAAGCTCCGGGTTGTGCGGGTTGCCGAAGTTCAAATTGTCCGTCACCGCGATAGGCCGCGCGCCCGAGCAGGCGAGGTTACGGGCCGCTTCTGCGATGGCGATGCGCGAGCCTTCGCGCGGGTCTTGCAGGCAGTAGAGCGAGTTGCAGTCGCTCGTCGCCGCGACGATTTTATCCGCCTCGCGGATGATGAAAACCGCCGCGTCGCTACCGGGAAGAACGGTGCAGCCGATACGCACCATGTGGTCATATTGCCGCCACACCCATTGCTTGCTGGCGATACTGGGATGCGCGAGAAGGCTGAGCAGAGCGTCCTTTTCATCCACGGGCGCGAGCTGTGAAAAATCGAGCGGCGCAGGCGTGGCGCGGGGCTTCCACTCGCGGGCGTAAACGGGCGCGTCGTCCGCGAGTTTCGCAGCCGGGATTTCGACGACAGTCTTGCCGTTCTCCGTCACGCGCATCATCCCGTCGTCCTTCACGCTGCCGACTTCGGCATACGGTAAGTCCCACTTTTCAAAGATGTCCACGACGGTCTGTTCGTGGCCTTTTTTCACGATGATGAGCATCCGCTCTTGCGACTCCGAGAGCATCGTCTCGTAAGGCGTCATGCCCACTTCGCGGCGCGGCACTTTCGTCAGCTCGATCTCCACACCCGTGCCGCCGCGCGACGCCGTTTCGCACGTCGAGCACGTCAGCCCCGCCGCGCCCATGTCTTGGATTCCCGCTACGGCATCCGTCGTCAAAAGTTCGAGGCACGCCTCCATGAGCAGCTTCTCGCGGAACGGGTCGCCGACTTGCACGGCGGGCCGGTCTTCCTTGGATTCCTCCGTCAAATCCCGCGACGCAAACGCCGCGCCCGCCAGCCCATCGCGCCCTGTTTCTGCGCCCACGTAGAAGACGGGATTGCCCACACCCTTCGCCGCACCGCGCGCGATTTGCTCATGCCGCAGCACGCCGAGGCAGAACACATTCACCAGAGGATTCCCGTTATAGCTTTCGTCGAAAAACACCTCGCCGCCGATGGTCGGGATGCCGATGCAGTTGCCGTAATGCGCGATGCCTTCCACCACGCCTTTGAAGCGCGAGCGGTTCCATTTATTCTGCTCCGTGTCGCCGTGAATCGGCCCGAAGCGCAGCGAGTTCAGCGAGAACACAGGCCGTGCGCCCATCGTGAAAATATCCCGAATAATCCCGCCCACGCCCGTCGCCGCGCCCTGGAACGGCTCAATCGCGCTCGGGTGATTGTGCGACTCCATCTTGAAGCACACGCACCAGCCGTCGCCGATGTCGATGACGCCCGCATTCTCCTCCCCCGCCTTCACCAGCACGCCCGGCCCCGACGTGGGGAACTTCTTCAACTCCAGCTTTGTGTTTTTGTAAGAACAATGCTCGCTCCACATCACGCTGAAGATGCCCAGCTCCGTGAAGTTCGGGTCGCGCCCGAGGATGGCTTGGATGCGGACGTATTCGTCGTCGGTGAGTCCGTGTTTCGCGATGAGTTCCTTAGTAATTGCTGGCTCCGTCATTGGTAAGGCGCGCAGCTTTTGGGAAACCGCGCTATTGGGCAAGGCGAAGTTCAGAAATCGCGAAGCGGAGCACACTTGCCATTTTCCCCACCCACCGCCGATGCTCTCGCGCACGATGCCGTTTCATCTCGATAGTAAAATGCAGCCGCGCGGCGACCAGGCGCAGGCGATTGCGAAGCTCACGAAGTCGCTGGAGGCAGGCAATCGCCACCAGACGCTACTCGGCGTGACGGGCAGCGGGAAGACCTTCACGGCGGCCAATGTCATCCGCAATCTCGACCGCCCCGTGCTGCTCATCTCACACAACAAGACGCTCGCCGCGCAGCTCTACAGCGAGTTCCGCAGCTTCTTCCCGGATAATGCGGTGGAGTATTTCGTGAGCTATTTCGACTACTACCAGCCCGAGGCTTACATCCCGAGGACGGACACCTTCATCGAGAAGGACTCGTCCATTAACGACGAGATCGAGCGCCTCCGCCTGAGCACCACGGGCTCGCTGCTCTCGCGGCGCGATGTGATCGTGGTGGCCAGCGTGTCGTGCATCTACGGCTTGGCGTCGCCGGAGGATTTTTTGCAGATGCTCCTCACGCTGAAAGTCGGGCAGACGATCACACGCGAGGCTGTGCTCTCGAAGCTCATCGAGATGCTCTATGAGCGGAACGATGTGGCCTTTGAGCGCGGGCGATTCCGGGCGCGCGGCGATGTCGTGGAGGTGCATCCGGCCAGCGCGGATGAGGAGGCGCTGCGCATCGAGTTTTTCGGCGATGAAATCGAGCGCATCTCGCGCTTCGACCCGCTTACCGGGCACACGCACGAGCACCTCACGCATCTCACGCTTTTCCCCGCCAAGCAGTTCGTCACGCCTGCGGACCGGCTGCGCACCGCGCAAAACAGCATCCGCGAGGAGATGGAAGAGCGCGTCATTTGGTTCGAGAAGAACAACAAGCTGCTGGAGGCGCAGCGGATCAAAATGCGGACGCTCTACGATTTGGAGATGATGCAGGAGATGGGGTTTTGCAGCGGCATCGAGAACTACTCGCGCCACCTCAGCGGGCGGGAGCCAGGCTCGCGGCCTTACACGCTGCTGGATTTCTTCCCGAAGGACTCGCTGCTCGTCATTGATGAGTCGCACGCCACCGTCCCGCAAATCGGCGGGATGTACGAGGGCGACCGCGTGCGAAAGCAGACGCTCGTGGACTACGGCTTCCGCCTGCCGAGTGCGATGGATAATAGGCCGCTGAAGTTCCCCGAGTTCATGGAGATGGCCGGGCAGACCATCTACGTGAGCGCCACGCCGAGCGAGTTTGAGATTCGCAATAGCGTCGTCGGCAACATGGGCTACGTGCCTTTTTCCAAGACGCAGGGCGCGGATGAATCCGTGGAGCGCGTGTTCACCACCGTCATCGCCAGCGGGGGCGCGGAGCCAGTGGAAGCGTTCGACGTTCACACGCCCGGCGGGCCGCTCATCGTCGAGCAGATCATCCGGCCCACGGGCTTGCTCGACCCGAAGATCACCATCCGCCCGCTCAAGACGCAGATTGATGACAGCATCGAGCTTTGCCGCCAGCGCACGGAGCGCGGCGAGCGCGTCTTGATCACCACTTTGACCAAGCGCACCGCCGAAGACCTCAGCGACTACATGAAAGACGTGGGGCTGAAAGTGCGCTACCTCCACAGCGACATTGATACGATTGAGCGCGTGGAAATCCTCCGCGCGCTGCGCAATGCGGAGTTCGACATCCTCATCGGCATCAACCTCCTGCGCGAAGGGCTCGACCTGCCGGAAGTCTCGCTCGTCATCATCCTCGACGCGGACAAAGAAGGCTACCTGCGCTCGCAGACCTCGCTCATCCAGACGGCGGGCCGCGCCGCACGGCATGTGAACGGCGAGGTGTATCTTTTCGCCGACTCGGTCACGCGCTCCATGCAGGCGCTGCTCGACATCACCGAGTATCGCCGCGCGCGGCAGCTCGAATACAACGCGCTCCACAACATCACGCCGACGAGCGTGCGGCGCTCCGTGCAAGAGAGCCTCCACGTCATCCTCAAAAGCAGCGGCACCAGCAGTGTCGTGCGCGAAGGCAGCGGCGGGGATTTCTCCCTCAGCGAAACGCTGGCCGAGCTACAAGCCGACATGATCCAAGCCGCCGGAAACCTCGACTACGAAAAGGCCGCGCTCCTTCGCGATCAAATCGCCGAGCTGAAATCCGGTGCCGGCATCGCGAAGATCGAACCGAAGAAAAAACCTGTGAGCTACGGGAAGGGGAAGCGAGGAAGGAAATCGTAGCGGTGAAATATATGTTCGCCGCTCGGCTGCGATTCGCGCATGACGGGCAGGCATTTTGAACACCATCGGCAACATTCTTGATCTTCCATTTTCATCGCTCGAACGGGCGCTGGTCGCGGATGGGCTGCGCCCGGTCCATACGAAGGCGCTTTGGGGGGCGGTGCATCGGGAGGCGACTACGGAGCTGGATCAATGCGACGAGTTCCTCCCGCCGCTGCGCCGCTGGGTGGCGGATGGGCGGCTGCGGTTGGAGATTCCGGCGGTGGCGGCGGATACTGCGAGCGCGGATGGTTTTACGCGGAAGTTTCTGCTGACGCTGGACGACGGGCAGACGATTGAGACGGTGCTGATGCGCTTCTCGGGCCGGCACACGGCTTGTGTGAGCACGCAGGCGGGTTGCGCGATGGGGTGCGTTTTTTGTGCGACGGGGCAGATGGGGTTTGTGCGGCATTTGCGACCGGGCGAGATCGTGGCGCAGGTGTTGCACGCAAATCGCGCGCTGGCGGCGAGCGGGGCGCGGCTGCGGAACCTTGTGCTGATGGGGATGGGCGAGCCGCTGCATAATTATGATTCGGTGATGACGGCGCTGGAGATCATCTCGGATACCGGCGGGATCAATATCGGGCCGTCGCGCATTTCTATCAGCACAGTGGGCGTGGTGCCGGGGATTTTGCGGCTGGCGGAAGAGCGCCGACCTTACGGCTTGGCAGTCAGTTTGCACGGGGCGAGTGAGGAGGAAAGAAGTGCGCTGGTGCCGGCGAGTAAACGCTGGCCGCTGGCGGAATTGATCGCGGCGTGCCGCCATTATTGCGAGGTGATGGATGCGAAGATTTTCTTCGAGTGGACGCTGATTGCGGGGAAGAACGATTCGGTGGAGACGGCGCGGCGACTCGTGGGGCTTCTGGCGGGCATCCGGTCGCATGTGAATCTCATCCCGCTGAACCCGACGCAGGGCTTCGGGGGGACGGCGACGGCGGCGCAGGCGGCGCGCGAGTTCTCCCACACGCTGCAAGAGGCAGGCATCCCGAGCACGATCCGCCAACGGCGCGGGATTGATGTGGCAGCGGGCTGCGGGCAGCTCCGGGCGGAGCGGCGGCGAAACTGAATCCTTGGCGCGGCTCGCGGGCCGGGTAGGGTGGCCGACGTGCAAGTTACTTCTGTTATTGAGCTGCTTCAGGCGCTGGTCCGCATCCCGAGCGTGAATCCGACGGGCGATCCCGGCACGCCGCATACGGGCGAGCAGGCGATTGCCGATTGGCTCGTGGGGTGGTTGCGCGCGGAGTTTCCGGCGGCGCGGGTGGAGCTTCGCGAGGTGCTGCCGGGGAGGCCCAATGTCGTCGTCCGCTTTTCCGACACCGGGGGGAAGAAGCCGCGTGTGCTGTTTGCGCCGCATACGGATACGGTGAGCGTGGGCGGGATGACGATTGATCCTTTCGGCGCGGAACTTCGCGACGGGAAAGTGTGGGGACGCGGCACGAGCGATACGAAGGGCTCGATGGCGGCGATGCTGTGGGCGATGCGTTCGGTGCGCGAGAGGCTGCCAGACTTGGGCTACGAGGTGTGGTTTGCCGGGCTGTGCAGCGAGGAGGCGGGCCAGCATGGGGCTTCGGCGTTGGCAAGTGAGGAGCACTTCGATTTCATCATCGCGGGCGAGCCGACTGGGCTGGATGCGGTGATCGCGCACAAGGGCGCGCTGTGGCTGGACCTGACGACTCGCGGGCGGGCCGTCCATGCCGCCGAGCCACACCGGGGCGACAATGCGATTTACAAAATGGCCGACATCCTCCGCTGCGTGCGCGACGAGCTTGCGCCGATGTTGCGCGGCGCGGAGCATCCGCTGCTCGGGCACACGACGATCAGCGCGGGGACGATTTCTGGCGGGAGCAAAGTGAACATCGTCCCCGACATCTGCCGTGCGGAAGTGGACATCCGCTACCTCCCCGGCGAGAGCCCGCTGGAGCCGGTGAGCGCCCGCCTCCGTGCAGTGTGCGCGGATGTGGAAATCAGCCACGTTCTTTCTAAACCGATGCTCACCGACGAGGCGCACCCGCTCATCGCGAAGCTGCGGGCGTGCGGCTCCCGCTGCATCGGCGCACCGTGGTTTAGCGATGCAGGCGTCTTTGCGCAGCACGGGATGGCGGCTATCGCGCTAGGGCCGGGCTCGATTGCGCAGGCGCACACGAAGGACGAGTTTATCGCCGTGGCAGACTTGGTGGCGGGGGTGAACTTTTTCGAGCGGTTTTTGCGGATCCTTTAGGAAATGACGAATGACGGGCTGACGAACCTCGAATTTCGTCATTCGTCATTCGTCATTCCCCCCGTTACTCCCGGTCTATACTGTATTTGCCGGGGCCGATGAAGATCATGCAGAAGAAAATGATGCCCAGCTCGATCGCGTACGCACCTTTGTGGAATCCGAGTTCCACGGTTTTCTCGGCAGCAAAATGAGAGGTCGCAGCAACGGCCATCACAATCGCCAGCAACAAACATGACGGTCGAAAAAGGAGGCCGGCGATGAAGAGCACGATCCCGCCAGTCTCCGTGAGCATTGCCAGGAAGCCCCAGAACTTCGGCGGAGGCCACCCGATCCCCCAATGCTGAATCGCTTCACCGACCGTTTGCCACGTCTTCACGACATCTCCTTTGAATAGCATCGGCACGCCGTGAACCCACAGGAATACAGCACCCAGCCAGATTCGGAGCACTAAGAGTCCGGCATCTCGATTTTTTGATAGAATGGCCCACATGCGACGCAGCTTCTTTCAGGAATAGGGCGACCGCGCGAGTCGAAAAGGGTGATTGTCGCCGAAAAGAGCGAACCAGAGCAAAGGCACCGGGGAGGCTTGCATTCATGAGAACGTGCTTTCAAATATAAGAAAATTGGAATTTCACTCGCACAACTGAAACCCAACAGAGTGGGCGAAAATGAGAATTTCACTGAATACCCTGCCTTGAGTCTATGGTAATTATAATTCGCGCGGCGTTTTGGCACGAGTGGCGCTATGGTAATTATATAAATCACAATACCAATGAAATCGCTCTTCACCGCTCTTATCGCTCTCGCAGGACCCACCGCCGCAATGGCATTGGATCTCGGAAATGCCTCATCAGCAACTCCTTATGAGCGCTATATGGAGCCCGTGAAGACCACGCTTGCTTCTCTCGGCAAAGAACACCCCACGATGGATAAAGTGAACGCTTTGATGAAAATCGGACGCAGCTTCCGCTACCAGATGGACAATCCTTACACCGCCGCGATGCCCGAGGTGACAGCGCAGACCCGCACGGGCGACTGCAAAGATAAGGCTCTCTGGATGTGCGACCAACTCAACGATTCGTCCGTCCGCTTCGTGATCGGCAAGACCCATCGCAATGCGAAAATCAGCCATGCTTGGGTGCTCTGGAAAAATGAAGGCCGCTACTGGATTCTCGACTGCACTTTGAACCGCGCGCCCATCGCCGCGGATACGCTCTCCGAAGACCGGTATATCCCACTTTACAGCTACGCAAAAGGCACTGCCTTCCGCCACACCGGAACGGCGCTCAACGTGGCTGCAATCGCCACAAAGAATACAGCCGCAGTGGCTTCCGTAGCGTCTTCGAGCAATCGCCGCTAGTCGCGAACACATCAATTTGGTTGGGCTACTGAGCCCCCGGACCTGCACGGGTCCGGGGGTTTCAGTATAAGGAAATATCTCACATTTATCATGCGCAAAAACACTCAACTCCTCATCGCCTACACTTGCCTTTTCGCATCGGCGATTGGGGCCGTCTGCCATGATGCACAATGGCGGGCAAACCGGCCCATCGTGCTCTCCGAGGCCGAGCAAAAAGCCGCGCTTCGCCGTGAGAAAGGACTCTCTACCACGCGAGTCGCACCGATTGCCGAGGAACCCGCTCCCGCAGCCGTCGCTTCAAATAAACCCGATGGCGCAGCCCAACTCCCGCGTGGGGTTTTCCTGCTCAAAGAAGCTACGACGGTGCGAACGACCGATGGTCCCAGCCGTCGGCTCGCTGCGGGGACGCAGGTGATGCTCGTCCGCCGCGAGGAAGGAGTAGGGTTGGAAATCGGCGTGGCGTTCTCAAATGACGAATGACGAATGACGAAATTCGCGGATTCGTCATTCGTCATTCGTCATTCGTCATTCGTCATTCGTCATTCGTCATTCGTCATTCGTCATTCGTCATTCGTCATTCGTCATTTCAAAGTCCACCCAGCGCACCAATGGCGCGAGGCTCGGCTGACCGTCGTGATGCCATGCCGCTCTCGGCGACTGCATCGCGCCGATGCTGCAAATCCTCGTAAACCCCAGCGCCGCAGCAGTCTCCGCATTCTCCAACGTTGGGGGTTCGATGCCGCACGCGCTGAGAAATGGATGCACGGCTGCCAGCTCGCCAGCCACGTCAGCGCGCAGCGGCTTCACGAAGATGGTGCGGTTCAGCGGCGTCGCGGGGAATCCGGCAGCAGCGTCGAAAACGACCGTCCAATCTTCACCCGAAAATCGCTCACATGCTTCCCCATTTTGCGCGCGAAAGGCGATGCTCTCGCGGAGCGCACGGATGCTAGCCGACTCGCTGATGGTAAGTTCGCCACGCGGCGTATGTTTTGAAAATGCCGCCATTTCCTCCGCCAGCCGCGCCGCGTAGCCACGCGCATCTCCGCGCACGAAAAAGACGTGCGGCGAGAGGCAGCCTTGCTGGTCGAATAGCGACGCATCCCATGCTGCCGCTGCCGCGCTGTCGCACGAGGGATCGTCGAAGATGATCCCAATGCTCACTTTATGCCCGTAGCCGATGAACCGCTGCCCAGCGGAGACGCGGCTGCGGAAGTGCGCGATGGTCGCATCGTTGCCAAAAACGATCACCGCATCGGCTTGCGCCAGCCATTCGTCGGGCAGCGTGGGCGATAGCTCGACAAGGCACCGCAGAGACTCCGGGAGTGCGGCGATGAACGCGGCGACTTCCGGCAATCCGCACGCCGGGAGTTTGCAAAGATTGCGAGAGCCCAGGAGCAGGCCGCGAGTGAGCGATTGCAACGCGGCGGCGGGAGTATTGCCGCTGAGGATGTGCAAGATCGTCCCCGGCGCGACCGCCCGCGCGAGCTGGCCCGCATACGGGACGAATCGCTCCAGCGCCTCCGCATCGCCCAGCTCCGCTGCCAGCCACTCGCGCAATACGTCCGCCTTTTCGACCGCAGATAGCGCGGCGATGCGCTCTGCCGTGGTCGTTCTCACCGGCCTCGCCGATGGGCGACGCATCAGCTCATCCGCCATCCGCGAGCAGCCGCGCGGAGTCTCGCTCGGCGAGCGACCCAGCAGCTCGAAGCCGTCTTCCCGCCGCACGGCCAAATCGCCCGTCTGAATCGCCAGCGAGCTGCCGAGATTTGCCAGATCGAAAATCCGCAGCACGCCCGTCTCGCCAAGCGCCACCTCGCCCCCCGTCTCCGGCGACACTACCAGCGCCCGCACCCACGGCCCTCCAGTATGCACACCACCGAGCCCGCTCGCGTAGAACTGCGAACTCAGCTCGCACATCCCGTATTCGTTGATCACCTCGCCGGGCCGAATCCCCAGATGCCGCTCGAACCGCGCATACAACTCCGCCTTCGCAATCTCCCTCCCGCTGCCTTTGAAACCACCCGTCTCCAGCGCGAAACTCCCCGCCGCCGCGACCATGCGCCGTTCACCCATCCACTCAAACAAGTTTACGAATGCCAGCGCCGTGCCGAACAACCCCACCGGCTCCCCGAGCGCCGCCAGCACCCGCTCGCGGTCCAAGCGCCCATTTTTATCGCACACAAATTCCCCCGAATACGCCGCCGCCCAGCTCCCGAACATACTCGCCAGCGAAGACTGCGGCGCATCCCCCGGCGACTGCGTGAGGAAAATCGCCCGTCGCTCCGGCATCCCAAGCCGCCGCCAGCCCGCCAGCGCCGCCGCGTGGTAGAGCCGTGTGGAGTGAAAGTGATGCGCGCCTCGCGATTCGCCCGTCGTCCCGCTCGTGAGGAACGTCGCCGCCGTCTCCTCCGGCGGAAAGCACGCGATACGAAACGCCTTAAACATCGCTTGCGGCACCGCCGGAATCTCCCGCCAAGAACGCGGCTCTGGAAAACTCGCGCACCACTTTGCCAGCGGCAGATTCCACCGCCGCTGAAACCGATGCACTTCCAGCGCCAGCGCATCGAATTGCGGCTCTGACAGATCTCCGGACAGCGACGCGAGCAGGCGACTTTCGAGAGCAGAGTATTCAGCGGTCATTCGTGCGCGCTCCATAGTCCGCGCGCCGCCTGCGAGAAACTAAAAAACTCGAAAACGCTGCACCGAGCGGTCGCGACGTTGGTTTGGATTATAAAATGGCGACGCTCCCGGCGGTGGCGCAACACGCGGAAGCAAGTTCATCCGTGCGAGGGTATCGAGGTCGAGTCGCCCCGTCGGACGCATCCCATATTTCTCCTGAAAGCCAAACAGCGCCTCACTCGTCATCGGTCCCGCCGAGCCATCCACTTCGCCACGATAGACGCGCTCGCGCTGCAAGATACGCTGCGCAGCGGCGATGGTGTCCTCTTGGAGTTGGCGGGGCGCAGTCGCGTAGGGCGTGCCGCGAAAAATCACCGTCGTCGGGTCGTAAGTCGCATTCGGAATCGCACGCGGCGGCTCCACCATCGAAGGGTCCGCAGGCGCTCGCCGTTCGAGGTCGGGTTCGCGTTCCCGCACGAGTAAATCGCGCGGCTTCGTCCGAACGGGCGGCGCAGTTTCGTCGGCAGGCTGGGGATTCACCTGCGGCGTTCGCTTCATCGGAGGAGGCGGCGCCGGCGCTTCGATGGGCGACGTTGGCTTTGCTTCGCCGAGGCCCAGCGCGGCGATGGTTTCGTCGTCCGCCTTCCCCGTCACTTTCAGACCATTGCGGATTTGGAACCGGCGCACTGCTGCGCTCATCTCCTCCGACGCCTTCCCATCTGCCTCGCCGTAAAAGAAACCCTGAGTCTTGAGTTCCGCCTGCACATCGCGGGTGCGATCCTCCGCTTGCACGGCGAGAGCGAGGAGGGCAGTGGCGATTAAAAATGCGGATCTTTTCATAGTCAGCGAACTTCGACGGGAAATCCCCCGTGTCAATTCGAGCGATTTTCATATATCGCCTCCCCCATGCTTGCCAGCCTCGCCGACTACCACACTCACACGCCGCTCTGCCGCCACGCCGATGGCTGGCCGGTGGACCTCGCGCGCGTCGCCGCCGAGCGCGGCCTCGGCGAGTTGGGCTTTGCCGACCACAACCCGATGCCCGAGCCGTTCGACGACTGGCGGATGCTCATCGGCGAGCTGCCCCGCTATATCGAATCGGTGCAAGAAGCGCGTGCCGCTTTCCCCCAGCTCAACATCAAGCTCGGCCTCGAATGCGATTACATCCCCGGCTACGAAAAGTGGATCGAGCAGCTCGCGGGCATGGCCGACTGGGACTACCTCATCGGCAGCGTCCACTACCTCCCCGGCGGCTGGGAAGTGGACCACCCAAAATACATCAGCCGCCACACCGACAGCGCGGATGAAATATGGGCGAGCTATTGGCAAACTTACGAGCAGTGCATCCGCAGTCGGCTCTTCGATTTCGTAGGCCATCCCGACTTGCCAAAAAAGTTCGGCATTCGCCCCAGCGGCGACCTCCGCCGCTTCTACGAGCCCACCATCGCCGCCCTCGCGGAAACCGGCACCCCATTTGAAATCAACACCGCTGGCTGGCGAAAAGAATGCGCCGAGCAATACCCCGCCGTCTCGTTTATCGAACTGGCGCACACCGCCGGAATCCCTCTGCTGATCAGCAGCGACGCCCACACGCCCGGCGATGTTGCCGCCGATTTCCCGCAAGCCGCCGCGCTCGCCCGCACCGCAGGCTACACGAGCACCCTCCGCTTCACCCGCCGCCAGCGCACCGCCGTGCCGTTGCAATGATCCTCACCGCCCGCGACCACACGTTCACTTTCCCCCGTCGCCCGCTCATCATGGGCATCATCAATTTGGTCGCCGACTCCTTCTCCGGCGATGGCGTGACAGACATCGTGCTCGCTTTGGAAAAGGCGCACGCGCTCGTCGCAGATGGAGCCGACATCATCGACATCGGCGCCGAGAGCGCGCGCACGAATCGCGTGGCGATCCCGGAGACTGAGGAAGCGACACAGCTCATCCGCTTCATCGAGCGATGGGAGTCTCCAGTGCCGCTCTCCATCAATACTTGGCGGCCCGGCGTCGCTCGCGCGGTGCTTTCGCACGGTGGGCAAATCCTCAACGACATTGGCGCGCTTTCCACCGATGAAAACGCCCGCATTTGCGCCGACACGGGCGCGGCGCTGCTCATCATGCACACGATCGGCCAGCCGAAAATCCCTCACACCCACATCGGCTACGACGACATCATGGCTCGGCTCGACGAGTTCTTCTCCGAAAAGCTCGCGCTGGCCGAGAAGGCAGGCCTCCCCATCGACGCGACCATCCTCGACCCCGGCATCGACTTCGCAAAACAGCGTGCCGACAACCTTCGCATCTACCGCGAACTCGAAACGCTCCACCGCTTTGCGCGCCCCATTTTACTCCCCGTCTCGCGCAAGACCGTCATCGGCGACGTGCTGGGCGTGCCAGCGCCGGAGCGGGATGCGGGAACGGTCGCCTGCGTCGTCGCTGGGATAATGCGTGGCGCGCAAATCTATCGAGTCCACAACGCTCGCGCTGCCGCGCAAGCCGTGGCGACCATCCACGCGGTGCTTAGCGCGCCGGGATAAATCCTCGCGCTCCCAGCCACTCCAGCGACTGTGTCTGCCAAGCGTCCCACATCGGACCTTTGTAGCCATTCAAGCCGTGCCCGCCTGTGGGGAGTTCGAGGTATTTCGATTCCACGCCGTTCGCGCGAAGTGCTTCGTGGAACATCTTACTGTTCTCCGCGGGCACCACTTTGTCGTCGAGCGCGTGGGCGAGAAAAGCGGGCGGCGTTTGTGCAGTGACCTGTTTCTCGTTGGAGAACAGACTCACCAACTCCGGCTTCGCATTCGCCCCCAGAAGATTCTGCGCCGAGCCTTGATGCCCTTTGTCGCCAAAGCTGATGACGGGATACACGAGCACCATAAAATCGGGACGGCAACTCACCTGCGCGACCGCGTCCTCGGACTTCGCATCGCCCGCGTCAAAGTGCGTGCCCGCCGTGGAAGCGAGATGCCCGCCTGCCGAAAACCCGATAATGCCGATACGCTTCGGATCGATGCCCCATTCTTTCGCCCGCGAGCGCGTGGTGCGGATAGCGCGCTGGGCGTCGAGCAATGGCACGAACGCTTTGCCCTTTGGCAGTCGGTATTCGAGCACGATGCCCGTGATGCCGTTTGCATTCAGCCACGCCGCGATGCCGTGTCCTTCCGCTCCTGTAACGAGCCCGCCGTATCCGCCGCCGGGGCAAATCACCATCGCGGCGCCGTTCGGCTTGGCCGCGCGATGGACGGTGATCATCGGGTCCGCTTCCTGAAATGTGCCATCGCCAACCGGCGCGTGGTTTGCCCAGAGAGAGACTTTCTCCGGCTTGGCTGGAGCGTCTTCGGCGAAAACGGGAATCATCGAAGCGAAGATGGCGATGAGCGAGAGGAGGTTCGTGCGAGGTATTGATTTCATGCCGCTCGGAGTATCCGTGCGACACCGAGCGGGCAACGTAAAACGCGGCGCTTCACTTCCGCTTCCACACCTCAAACTGCTCTTTTTCGTCGTAGGTGCCGAGCTTCTCGTAAGTCGCCTCGATGTGTGCGTAAGTTGCGGCTCCCCACGTCTTGAAGCGGGAAGCTTCGGTACCGTTGATGGCCCAATTACTCACGACGATGATGCGCGGTTTGCGCAGCTCGATGCGGGCGATGGCGTTTTCGTTCCAGCCGGGTTTGGCCTTGGCGTCATCTACGTAAAGCAGGCGCTCGGTGCTGAGGCGGTTGGTGAAAACATTGAACGACGGGTGGTAGGGCCACGCGATGAGGGTGTCGGTGTCGGTGCTGTTTTCGCGGATGATGCGGTGGGCTTCGCGCATCCACTCGGCAGTCTTTTTCTGCTCGTAAATATGGACGCCGTTTTCGCCCTCGAAATATGTGTCGCGGTTCTCCCGCGCCGCGATGGTGCCGCACCAGCGGTCGGGGATGATGCGGGCACACCAGAGCGCGCAGTGGAGCACGAGCCAGAATGCGAGAAAGCGGGAGGGCAGCTTCCACGAATTGCCGTCTGCGCCGAGCAGAGCAAACGCGCCAACGACGGCGACCCAATAACACGGGCCAAACTCGGAGAGATGCGGCGAGTCGGGTCGCCAAAAGAAGAACTGCGGAAAAAGCGCCAGCGCCGCGCCGATGAGCGCGAGGGCGGCGAGGGCGAGGCTTGAGTCTCGCCGCTGAACGACAGCGCGGAGCCAGCGCGCTGCGGCGAGGAAAAGGAGCGGGATGACGGCGAGCAGCGGTGCGTAGGTGAGTGCGAAAAGGCCGAGCGCGTTGAGGCGTTTCTTTTCTGCCGTGGCCTGCACGTCGGCCCAGGTCATGCGGGCTTTTCCGCCAAAGGACATGCCGGTTTTTTTTGGCGGCTGTGGGGCGACGGGGACGGCGATGATGGTGTCGCGGGACTTGCTGGGCGGAGGCGGCGTGAGCTTGATGCCGAGCCGCCCGGCAGCGTCGAACCAGAACGCGGAATACTGGGCCGTGAAGTCCGCGCCAAAGCCGCGCCGATTCGCATCCCACAGCACCGGCGCGTGCATCGCGCCGATGCCAGCAGCGAGAAGGAGAATGGAGGTGCCAAACGAGCGCAGGCGCGCTTTTCCATCCACGAGTTGCGCAGCGATGACGCCGAGCCACAGCACGGTGAAGAGCGTGCCGAGATCAATGCGGACGAGCCACGTCGCGCCAAGGATGAAGCCACCGCCGAGCGCCCAGCGCCACCGTTTCTCCGCGAATGCGCCACTGAAGCGACGTAGCTGCGACGCCCTCGTCGCAGTAGGTGCCTGCGACGCCCCGTCGCATTCGTCGCGTAAGCGGCGAGGCGCCGCTGGCACTTCCTGCGACGAGGCGTCGCAGCTACGTCCCGCGAGGATGAAGCCCAGCAAGCACCACGCATTCGCGACGGCGGCGAGCGGGTTGTAGTTTTTGAAGGTCATGCCCGGCGTGACGATGAGCAGCAGTCCGACTGCGACGCCGAGGCCGATGGCTGCACGCTTCAAGCCCGCATGACGCGCCGCTTTTTCCACCGTGAGGAAGCCCAGCACCGCCGCCAGCGTGCTGAGCGCGAAGAAGAAGACCCGCAGCGCGACGAAGTTGATACCCGTGAACTTGAACAGCGCCATGAGCGGGTAAAACCAGCCGACGTTGTAGCCGAGTTCGATGTCGCGGATGGGCAACTCGCCGTTGAGCAAGCGCTGCGTCTGGAGCGTGAGCGTGCCGCCTTCATCCTGAAAGTTGATGCCGTGCCGGTAGTAGCTGCCGTAGTACGCGAACGCGGCGGCGAGGAGGAGCAGCACCCACGGCCAGCGGCGTTGAGGGGTCATGTTAGCGCGATTCGCCGAGGACGAGTTCGAGGTATTCGCGGTAAGGGCTCTTCGGAATGGCATCGATGCAACGCTGCATCCCTGCGCGATCAATGAAGCCTTGGGCGAATGCGATTTCTTCGAGGCACGCGATTTTGAGCCCCTGCCGGTTTTCGATGGCGGCGATGTAGTTGCTGGCATCAAGCAGGCTTTGCTGCGTGCCCGTATCCAGCCACGCCATGCCGCGCCCGAGCACGCGGACGTGGAGGTTTTGGCGGCGCAGATACTCCACGTTCACGTCGGTAATCTCGAACTCGCCGCGCGGGCTCGGCTTCAGGTCGCGGGCGATTTGCAGTACCTCGTTATCATAGACGTAGAGGCCGGGGACGGCGAAGGGGCTCTTCGGCTTCGTCGGCTTTTCCTCGATAGAAATCGCCCGCCCATCCGCGCCAAACTCCACGACTCCATACCGCTCCGGGTCTTTCACCTGATACCCGAAAACGCACGCCCCGCCGTCCGTCCCCACGAGCCGCAGTGCATCGCGAAAGAAGTCGAGTTTCCCATAGAAAATGTTGTCGCCGAGAATGAGACACACGGAGTCATTCCCGACAAAATCCGCGCCGATGACAAACGCCTGCGCCAGCCCAGCGGGCTTCGGCTGCTCCGCGTATTCGATGCGCATCCCCAGTCGCGCCCCATCGCCCAGCAACCCCCGAATCATCGGCAAATCCTTGGGCGTAGAAATGATGAGCACCTCCCGCAACCCGCCCAGCATCAGCGTGGCAAGCGGGTAGTAGATCATCGGCTTGTCGTAAATCGGGAGCAGTTGCTTGCAGGCGATCTGCGTGAGCGGATACAGGCGAGTACCCGCGCCGCCCGCGAGGATGATGGCTTTCTTGGTCATGTGCGCGACCATGCAAGAACCCCCGCCGCGTGGCAAATGCGGAGTGATTGCCGTTTGCGCGATACTCCACTCGACTGCCTAGCCCATCTGCCGAAAGTAATTTCCGGTTCGCGAGCAAAGAAAAGCGGGGCGGCGATTGCGGATGGGAGCGGCGACACTCTTGTCGCCGACAGTGCTCCGGAGCCTAGAAATCGCTGATTCTTGAGAATGGTTCGCTGTCGGCGGCAAGAGTGCCGCCGCTCCTGCGCAAGCGTCGCTCGCCCCACCATGCTTACCTAAGCACCGTGAACTTGAACCAACCATCCGCACACTCGCCCAGCCCGCGCCACACCGGGGCCCGACCACCCCTTCGCGGACCACACAGCGCCCCCGGCACCACCCTCCCGGCCCGGCGCGGGGATCGATCATCCCTGCGCGGGGATGATCCATCCCCGCATGGAACAGCCACCTTTGGACTCAGGGATGAGTGATCCCTGCGATGGGACGAGCCATCCCTGCACGGGGATCGTCCATCCCACCGCTGGGATCATCCATCCCCGCATGGGAAAGTAGCCACCTCATCCGGGGATGACCCATCCCACCGCTGGGATCACTCATCCCACCGCTGGGATCACCCATCCCCGCGCGGGGATCGACCATCCCAGCCCCGGTTTTACCCACCTCTACAGAGAAGCGGCTCCCTTTCACCCCATAACAAACCTGCCACACAGCCCCCACCCGCCGCCCCCGCACCGTCAAGATTCAGCAAAAGGCGCGGGTCAAAGATGAGGAAAGGAAAGGTATTGTTGTGGATTCTGGGGGGGGAACTAGGCGGCTAGTTGAAGTGAAGGTTTGAGGAGGTCGCGGAGGGGTTGCATGTCGAGATAGACCGGGCCGTCGAGCCATTCCTCGTGCTGTTCGCTGGCGAGAGCGCGGATGAGGCGAAGGC
>CANIWM010000102.1 GCA_947471505.1 Chthoniobacteraceae bacterium
CCTCGTGGTTTTCTTTTTTCCGGCGTATTCGGCTGCTGCAAAGCTCAATTGTTTGTCCATCGCTGTTTGTGCTTTCCTTAGATCAGCATTTTCGCCCGCTGTCCCGCTATTTTACAGGCGTAGCCGATTTCTTCAGCCTTTCCCTAGTTATCGCGCTCGTAATGAAAGAAGCTCTTTTCATTTCGACACCTCGGACTAAGTGCGGTGGTGCGGCAAGAATAGTTTGCGGGCGCGTTTTTTATTGGATGTCGAGCCTCGGGATTCGTCCGAGCACGGAGGGGGGTAAAAGTGGAACAAAAACAGAGAACCTGAGCCGAGAAAGGGTAATGAAACGAATCCTGTTAAATCCGATCAATCCTGCAAATCCTGTCTTCACCAAGGAGGACAGGATTTTCAGGATTTTGTCGATTAAACAGGATTTTCCCCACCCGCACGGAGGGCATCTTGTGAAACCGAGCGGAGAGCTTCGATGTGACATGGCCCTTCCGGGCTGTGGCTTGCTCTTCGCGAAACGAGCAAAATCGCCGACTACTTTCCAAACACCGCCCCAAACGTATGGGAAGCCCGCCCCGGTATCTTTAGCGCAAGTCCCCACACATTTAGACGGCCTTCCATCATCGTTGGGACGTGCTCCCATGACATTTAGCGCATCCGCTAAACATTCTAGCCAATCAGATAGAACTTCTAGCCGGAGCCATAGAACATCTAGCAGCCGACACCCAATTTCTAGCCCGTGCGCTAAAACATTTAGCGGGCGACACATCATGTCTCCATCGTGCGCTAACACTTTAGGGAGCCGCCACAAACATCTAGCGCACACCAAGAAACACTTTCCAGTCACTCCCTGAACAACAACCAACACAAAACATGGCCTCAAAATACACACCAAAAGAAGTATCCACCGACCTCGACGGCCTCATCGCCGTGATGACAAAGTATCCGACCTTCAAAGTCGGCGACAAAGTGCTCAAACCTGATGAAAAAGAATGGGCGCTCGCCGACACCAAAGCCCTCAAAAAGAGCATAGACGACGACCTCGCCGAGCGTGAAGCGCTGGAACGCCAACTCACAACGGTAAACAACCGCCTACAAGACACCGCCAAAACCGGCAACGAAGTCATCACCCGAGGCCGCAGCGCCGTCCGAGGCGCCTTCGGAGCCGACAGCGACGAATACGAACAAGTAGGCGGCACCCGCACCAGCGAACGCAAACCCGCCAAACGCGCGCCGAAGAAGCCAGCGTAGTGTTTTTATGAACAACGCTCTACCCAGCGCGATTTGCGTCTTCCCCCTGAAAAGTGAACCGGGAAACTGTCAAAATAAGAAGCTTGAACCCATTTCCATGAACCCATTTCCACAGAAAAAATCTTGCGCCGGCATTTAGTAATCCGCTATCAACAAGTGACCATGCCAGCCACAATGCAGATTCACGACATCGCCCTAGACATACGACGGAGCATTGAGAACGCCGAAACAAAGATCAAGGTCGCCCTTTTGGGCCGATCTGGTGCCGGCAAGTCATCCCTGATTAACGCCCTTGTTGGAGCCCCTATTGCAGAGATTGACATCAAGACCAACACCACGACTCGGGCGGAGTTCTACGAGTGGAACAACCTCATCCTCGTGGATTTGCCTGGTTTTGACACCGAGTCGTTTCCACAGGCCACATTCTTTGACGACTTCGACTTGGGGCAGTTCGACATATATTTGTGCGTGTTCGCAGAGAAGATCAATAATGCCGAAGCTACCCTTTTTAAGCGAGTTCTATCTTCATCCAAGCCCTCGATCCTCGTTCGCTCGAAATGGGATTGTGCGAAGCAAAAGGGCTTCACGAAGGACGAGCTTGCCGCGCGCGTGCGAGTAGATATCGTGTCGCAGCTTCAGACTAGCCTTGGAGTGTATTTCGTTTCGGTGGATCCTGAGGAGGGGCTCAACAACCTCCAGTTTGCAATTTCAGGGAAGCTGGAGGGTGTCAAAGGCGCCCTCTGGATCAAACAAGCGAAGGCGTATTCACAAGCGTTTCTCGACCAAAAAAAAACCGAATGTGAGAAGACGGTGACTCTCTACGCGGGCCTATCGGCGGCGACAGCTTTAGTGCCAATACCGGGCGCAGGCGTGGCGGTTGATTTAGCAGCCCTTGTTCGCCTTTTCGACCTCCTGCGGAAGTCGTTTGGTATTCAGAAGGTCGAGCCGCGTGAAATCGGGATTCCCGTCCTGCAGCAGGCAGCGTCGCGCATCATCAATTATGCGACCACCGAAGGTGCCGTTTTGTTGCTCAAGCGCTTTGCTACGTCCGAAACAGTGAAAGAGGTGTCCAAATACGTGCCATTTGTGGGACAGGTGGTTGCGGCGAGCCTCGGATTTGCCATCACGCGCGCCGCAGGTCGCGCATATCTAAATGACTGCTACTCGCTCGCTCAAGCGGAACTCGATAAACTTGTGAATCTTGGGTACTCCCCATAAACGTATAACTCACGTATTCTCAGTGAAATGGCGTAAAATGGGGGAAATGACGTCAGGCAGCTCCTGACTGGAAATCGGGGTCGGTGTGCGAATCTTGACAAAACTCGGTATCCTCAAACACCACAACCAATATGCCGACACTCATAAACCAACAACAGCCTTCCGTTTGCGGGAGAGAAGTGGAAAACCGGGTCAGGCGATAAAAACGAACACAACGACGCATAGAAATGACCCCAAACCTGCGAGTTGACGCGCCGCAGGACTTCGGGCATTTTTCCAAACATGAGCACACTGATTGAAATCGAAGAAGCCGCCGATGCGTTGCCGCCGGAGCAAAAGCAGGAGTTGATTCTTTTTCTCGCGGCTCGGTTGCGGGCGGGTGGGGCGGAGATGCCTACGCCGCGCCGGTTTTCTAAGGAGACGATGGCGGGATGGATTGCGGAAGATGAGGCGGATATGGAACGCTTCCGGCGCGGGGCGTGAGGTTGTTTCTCGATACGAGTGTGCTGTTGGCGGCGTGCGCTTCCGCGAATGGGGCTTCGCGGGAAATCTTTCGCGTGGCTGGGGTGAATCGCTGGGTGCTGGTGGCGACGCCGTATGTGGTGGAGGAGGTTTTGCGGAATTTGCCAGATTTCCCGGTGGCGACGAGCGGGGAGTGGGTGCGGCTTCGCGGGGAGATTCTGGTGATGGATGATGTGCTGACTTTGAACCGCCCGGTGGTGTTTCCGGTGCCGAAGGATAAGCCGGTGCTTTTTAGTGCGCTGGCGTGGGCAGATGCGCTGATCACGCTGGATCGTGGAGATTTCACTACGCTGCTGGGCACCACGTTTTACGGGTTGGCGGTGCTGCGTCCCGGGCAATGGCTGGAGCGGGAACGCACGGCAGGGCGGTTGAGAGATTGATTCGTCATTTCCCCGGCCAGCCCTCCGGGAAACAGGAAGGTGAACGGGAGGAGGCGGTCGCACTGCCGCGCCTAATCAATCAGCGCGCGATATTCTGCCCGATGCTGAGAGAGCCCTTGAGCACCCGCTCGAATTGACGCCGCGCTTCGACGGACGAAACGGCTGGCTGATTTCGGCGAATCCGGCGCTGTTCCTCTCTGGTTTGTTTCCTGCACGGTGCGGTCAAGTTCACGGGCGGAAGCTAGACTCTTGAGCGTTGCTGTCAATGGCGGCTCAGGGGTAATGAACGTCGGAAGCTGGGGTCGTCGGAAGCTGGGGGCGGGCGAAGAAAAGCCACAGAATCCCGCTTTCAATTCATCCCGAATCCCTGAATTGACGCCCTGCAGAACATTGGGCATTTTCCACGAATGATTTTGGAAACCATTCCCGACTTAAACCGAATGAGTGCCGCCGAAAAGCTCCTGCTGGTGAGCGAGCTTTGGGATGACTTGGCGGCACATCCGACGGAGGTCCCTGTTTCTCGCGAGCAGATTGCAGAGCTTGACCGTCGGATGGAGGAGTATCGCCGCGACCCTAGCAAGGTGACTTCGTGGGAGGCGATTCAGCGGCGGATTCTCGGTAAGACGCTCGATGATGAGTGAGCTTGTTTTCCTCCTCTCTGCGGATGTGGATATCCAAAGCGGGTAGGAGTTTTACGAGGCATATCAAGAGGGGCGCGGCGATGAGTTCATGCGGCACTTGAATGTGGCATTTGGTAATCTCCGTTCTTCACCGGAGATTGCGCCGCTGTTTTTCAAAACCTATCGGCGACTGCTCGTGCAGGGGTTTCCCTATGGCATTTTCTACACGCTGGAAGGTGGGCGGATCATCGTGTGGGGCGTGATGGACCTGCGGCAAGACCCAGCGATGATTCGGCGTAGGCTTCGCGGCTGAGGGACTTCCGGAGGCCCAGCCCTGCAACTTTCGTCCTCTTTCCGTACTCGCCTTTTCTCGGCGGCTCACTTTCGATGCGCGCTCATCACACTTCCTGACATGCCTCGCGAACTCGACGAATACGACAAAATCATCCTCCGCGCCCTCGTGCGCGATCCGCGCAATAGCGATAATGCCATTGGCATCGCCACGGGCGTGAACGTCCGCACCGTCGCGCGCAAGCGGCAGAAGCTCGAAGAGGACGGTGTGCTGAGCTATTTCACCAATGTGGAACTGAGCGCGAAAGGCACCGGGCAGAACCTCATTCGCCAGCACTACACGATCAAATTCAAACTCGGGGTGACACTTGCGCGGATTCTCCAAGACATCCGCAACGAGCCGAAAGTGCGCAGCGTTTTCACCGAGAGCATCATCGAGAGCCATGTGGCGGAGATGGACGGACATCTCGCGATGATCCTCATCATCGAGGCCGAGAGCGACCAGGCGCTCGTGCAGACCGTTCATGAGAAATTGATCCCCAGCCTCCGCCGCAATCATGGCCACGACTGCATCGAGGAAATCCGCACGATGCGCATCCTCGCTCCCGTGCGCGTGATGCGAAACTATGTCGTTCCCGTGAACATGAAGGACGGCTATCTCCTGAAAGAGTGGCCCGATGACGCTATCTACGTCGGCAAATAGACCTCACGATTTTTCAACATGACTTTTAACGATATTCCCGGCGGCGTGACCGCTCCACAAGGCTTCCTCGCTGGCAGCGCCTATTGCGGCGTGAAGGCGACCAATAAAGACAGCGCGGATATGGCGCTCATCGTTTCGCAGCACAAGACGGTGGCTGCGGCCACGTTCACGACGAACAAAGTGAAGGCCGCGCCGGTCCGCGTCTCGCGCACGCATGTGGCCTCGCCGGATGTGCGCGCGATCATCGCGAATTGCGGCAATGCGAACGCCTGCACGGGAGTCCCCGGCATTGAGAATGCAAAGCGTATGTGCCAAGCCACCGCGACTGCGCTGGGGCTGAAGGAGCGGCAGGTGCTCGTGTGCTCGACGGGCCGCATCGGCGTGCAACTTCCCATCGAGAAAATGGAGGCGACGATCCTGACGATGGAGAGCTGCCTGAGCCGCGAGGGCAGCAACGCAGCAGCGCGTGCCATCATGACGAGCGACACCTTTGCAAAAGAAGTCGCCGTGGAGCTGACCGTGGGCGGCAAGTCCGTGCGCGTCGGCGGCATCGCGAAAGGCGCGGGGATGATCGACCCGAACATGGCGACGATGCTCGCATTCATCACCACCGATGCGGTGATTGATAAAACGACGCTGCAAAAAGCGGTGAGCGTCGCCGTGGAGCAATCGTTCAACCGCATCACCATAGACGGCGACATGAGCACGAACGACACGGTGCTCGCGCTGGCCAATGGAGCCGCCGGGAATAAGCCGCTGAAATACGGCACGAAGGACTTCAAGGCATTCCAGACCGCGCTCGACCACGTCATGCGCGAGCTGGCTTGGCTCATCGTCCAGGACGGCGAAGGCGTGTCGAAGTTCGTCGAAGTCCGCGTGGACGGTGCCGCTTCCCTCGCCGATGCGCGGCGTGCGGCGGAGGCTATCGCGAACAGCACGCTGGTGAAGTGTGCGTGGTTTGGCGAAGACCCAAATTGGGGCCGCATCATGGACGCGCTCGGCTACTGCGGCGCGAAGATGCGCGAGGAACAGGTGGACATTTTTTACGATGGAGTGAACGCCGTGAAGCACGGGATGCAGAGCAAGACGCCGTTTGAAAAACTGCGCGAAGTCGTGAAGCAAAAGCGCTTCACCATCTGCGTGGACCTCCACCAAGGCAGCGGCGAATACGTCGTCTATACCACCGACTTCACGATGGAATACGTGAAGCTCAACATGGGCGACGGCATCGGCGGATAGCTGCTTTCTGGGTTCTAACAAACGATTCAGTTGAACATCGCGGCGGTTTCGTGGTCTGTCTGACTCATGCTCCATCGTATCACCGTCATGCTCATCATCGGCTTCTGGGTAGCCATGACTGGGCTGCTGGTTCTACGTGAGAGTTACCCAGACGCGACGCGACTAAATACGATCCCGATGGCGCACGTCGGGCGGGTATTGTTCCAGCACGAGCAAACGTCCGACCTCGTCATTCGCGACAAGACGCGGGAGGTCGGATACCTCCATTTCCAGCCACACACGAACGAGGAGACTGGCGAGCGAAAGCTCGAGTTTCACGGCAACATCGGGCTGGCTGTATTAGGCGCTGGAAAGCAGCGGATATCGTGGAGGGGCGAAGTTGTTTTCGATAAAGCGTTCGGCGTGGCTGAGCTAAAATTGACAGTCAGCACGTATGAACCGGTGCAGCAGTTGCAGCTCGAACTAGACCCCGCAACCAATGTCGCGAAATACGAAATATCCATCCAAGGGACGAAGCTCGAAGGCGGCTCATTCACGATGGATACTAAGGGCGTGGCCTCGCTGCTGGAGCGCGCCGGGCTTCCAGCGGGGCTCTTTCAGCAGCTCTTGGCAAAGCAGTCTGCGATGCCCGAGTCGGAGTTCAGCGCCCGGCAGTCCACGCTGAAAATGAACGGCGAGACGATCTCCACGTTCGTCGTGACAGCGACGGTGGGCGGACAGACTTTGCTGGAAGCCCACATCACGCAGCTCGGCCAGATGCTCAAAGCGCAAGCTCCTGTCCTCGGCTATAAACTGCTCCCGCATAATTCCAAGGACACGGAGTAGCGCATCACGCAAAGCGGTCGTTCAGCCACGGGTCGCCGAGCATCGAGTATCCTCGTTCTTCCCAATAACCGGGCGCATCGCTGGCGCGAAAGTCGATATGTTTCAGCCACTTCGCCCCCTTCCATGCGTAAAGCTGCGGGATGATGACTCGGAGTGGTCCCCCGTGTTCCACGGTTAGCGGTTCACCGTCGAGGGTATGGGCGAGCATGGCATCGGGGTGGGTGAGTGCGTCCAAGGGCGTGTTAGTGGTGTAGCCATCGTGGGCGCGGTAGAATGCAAACTTGGCCTCGTCCGTGGGGCGCACGAGGTCGAGCAATGCTGCGAGCGGGACGCCGTGCCAGCGGCAGTCGTAGCGGCTCCACGTCGTCACACAGTGGAAATCGCTCGTCTTTTCCTGCTGTGAAAGCGCCATGAGAGCGGGCCAATCAAGCGTCGTCGGATTCTCCACGAGGCCCGTGATTTCCAGCCGCCACTCGGCGCGCGGCACGACTGGGTGGGTGCCGAGATCGAGCACTGGGAGCTTTTGCACGAGGTGCTGGCCGGGTGGCAGGCGGTCTTTGGAGCGGACGGAATCAGCACGGGCACCGCGAGCCGTCATCTTCTCGGCCCATGCGGATTTTCTTTCGGTGTAGGACTTCGGCATGGCGCTGGATTGGAGCGAGGAGAACGGGCTTCGGCGATGAGAAAAAGCGGTCCGACGTCGTCGAAGCCCTAGCGTAAACTTTTACAAATCTGACTAGCGCAACTCGCGTGGACTGTGCGACAACTCCGACGCTAAGTCACCCGACTTCCAGCCTATTTCTGATGATCGTTCAACATCGTCCACCTTTACATCTTTCATACTGCCTCAACATCCATCCCGGCGAAACATGGGCGCAGAACCTTCAGGCCATCCGGGAAAAAGCAGGCTTGGTCCGCCAAATGGTCGCGCCGGGTCAGTGGTTCGGCCTTGGTCTTCGGCTCAGTGCCCAGGCGGCTGCCGAGCTTGCGGAAAGCCCGGAGCTTCGGGCGGAGGCGCTGGACGTTTTCTCCGAGGCTCAGATGTACCCGTTTTCCGTGAACGCTTTCCCGTATGGGAAGTTCCACGGGGGCTCGGTGAAGGAGCACGTTTATTCGCCCGATTGGCGGATGCTCGACCGGCGGAACTACACATTCCAAGTAGCCGACGTGCTCGCATCTTGGCTGCCGGAAGGCGTGGACGGTTCGATCAGCACGGTGCCCGGCTCGTTTAAAGCGTGGATCAAAGACCCCGCTGGCGTTTCCGCGATGGCGGAGAATATCGGAGCCGTTGCGGCCTACCTCGCGGCCCTGCGTGAGGATACCGGGCGCGAGATTCACCTCGGGTTGGAGCCGGAGCCGTCGTGCTATTTAGAGACGACCGCGGAGACTATCGCGTTCTTCAAAAACGAGCTTTGGTCCACCGGTGTGGAAGAGATCAAGCGCATCCGCAAATGCTACACGAAAGACGCCGAGGAAATCATCCGGCGGCACATCGGAGTGTGCTTCGATACGTGTCACGTCGCGCTGCAATTTGAAGACCCCGTCGAGGCGATCCGCTCCTATAAGGCGGAGGGCATCCGCATTTCCAAAGTGCAGCTCAGCGCCGCGCTCATGGTCGCCTGCGACCCGGATGGATGGGAGGCGCTGAAGCCGTTTGCCGAAGGCGTCTATCTCCACCAGGTGCGAGGTCGGACTTCCGCCGGGAACGTCCTAGCGTGGAACGATCTGCCCGATGCGCTCGCCGATATCGATGGGCAGGAAGGTGTGGAGGAGATTCGTGTGCATTTCCATGTGCCGCTCTTTTTTAAAGAGGCCGGCAAGCTCGCCAGCACAGCCGCGACGCTGAGCCCGGAGTTTTTCCACGAGCTACGCAGCGGAGTGACGAGTCATGTGGAAATTGAGACTTACACCTTCGACGTTCTGCCCAAGGAGATCCATCCCGGCGATGTCGTGAAGAGCATCGCCCGCGAATTCGAGTGGGTGCAGGGGCATCTGTGAACCAGCCCGTTCACGAATGGCGGCACGGTGAGTTTTGGCTGACGGACGATCCTGCGCGGCTGGACTTCGATGCGACGTGTCGCCTGCTGTGGAGCACCTATTGGGCAGTGAAGCGGACGCCCGAAGTCATCCGGGAAAGCCTGCGCAACTCGCTGAACTTCGCGCTTTTCTCCGGCACGACGCAGATCGGCTTTGCGCGGATGGTCACGGACTTCGCGACGGTCGGCTACCTGTGCGACGTGATTATTGCCGACGAGTATCGCGGCGCTGGGCTAGGGAAATGGCTGCTCTCCACAATCCTCGCGCACCCCTCGCTTGCAGGCTGCCGCATTGATTTGTTCACCCGAGACGCGCAGGAGTTTTACCGGCAATACGGCTTTGGGCCGCACCCATGCACTTCGATGGTGCGCTACCCGACGGGCGGGGCGGGCGGGAGATAGTCGGGCTGTTTGCTGGCCGTGGTGCCGCTGTCGGCTTCGGTCTCGCGGCTGAACCGGAGGACGGCTTTGCGCGTGCGTGCGCCGTCGGCGGAGCGGACTACGATGGGTACTTCAAACTCACCATCGGGCAAGCGGGTGTGGACGCGGAACGTCCCGTCGTGCCGCAAGTCCACTTTCGCGCCAGCGACCGTCAGCGTCGCATCGGGCGATGTGCCGCCGTAGAAAATCAGCTCTGCATTGACGTGGAGCGGTAGCTCCGGTGGCTGCCAGCTCGACAGCGTCTCGCCGGGGCTGGAAGTGCCCGCTGAGTCGAGCTGCGCCCAGAGTTCCTGCGGCAATTCCTTTACGGGCGGGCGCGGGTTCATTTTGGCGCGAGCACGGGCTGCGCGGCCCTCGGGCTTGCCGCCTGCGGCGACATCGGCGGCGAGCAGGCGGATGAATATCGCCTCTTGCTCCGCTGTCCAATCCGAGAACCGCTGCACACGAGCGAGCGCGCTTGAGGGAAGTTCGCGACGCGCGATTTGTTGAACGCTGCGGAGCGGGAGGTCTGCCGGGATTTTTACAAACTCGGCGTTGCCCGCCGCCGCGACATCCGCTGGTGGCGTGAAAGCGGTCCCCGATTTCGCGATGAAGCACCACACGCCGCTGGCCGAGTAAAAGCCTAGCTCTGCCGTGTAATCGGAGTCCGCGTTGTTTACGGGGAGGTAGATGTTTCCTTGGTCCGGCGGGATGTCGGCCTCCGTCTCCACGATTCCATTTCTATCAATGATGCGGAGGAAAAACCGAGCGTGTGCCTCCGGGTGTTCGCCGGGGACGAACTGCCAATATGCAAACAGCCGACGCGGATCGCGTGCTACGAGCCACAGTCGCGCTTCCCCGTAATCGAGAGGACGAGGCCCGAGGTCGCCATGAAATGCTTTGGCGAGGGATTCGTGCCGTGGTGCGATGGTGTCGCGGAGTGGTTCAACAGGGTTTGGCATGTCGCTCATGTGTGGAAAGAAACGGACGCGCGCTCGGAGCGCAACCATGAAAGAGATGGATTTTGCGTTACCATCGAGCGGAGGCTCATTGCAGCGGCACGGGGGTGAACTCCTTCAGCACGCTGAGGTCTGCGGGGTTGAGCAGCCGCACTTTCCCATCCTCCCCGGCGATGGCGATGGCGCTGCCGTCGGGCTTGTAGCGGAGGGCGTAGATGCCGCCGGGGAATTGCGCGGCGGCGAGTTGCTTGGTGTCGCTGTGGTAGTGGGCTTCGAGGCGGGCCTTCTCGTCGGCGCTGCGGCCTCCTTCGTCCTTGCTCTCGATGGCGACAAACTCGGCGGGCATCTCGGTATTAAAGTCGTAGTTGTAGCGGTGGACGGCTCCCTTTCCGTCGAGCGACGATGCGGCGGCGAACGACTTCCCATCGGGCGCGAATTGGACGGCGTAGATGCGGCCTTCCATCGCGGGCCACTTGCGAATGCAGAGCGCGTTGTCGCCGATGTGGCGCTGCACTTTCCGCGCGATGCGATAGACGCTCGGCACGCCGTCGGAACCGCCCATCGCGAACTCGTCGCGCTCGGGATGCCGGGCCAGCGAGTGGATGCCGCCGCGCAGTGCGCCGGGGGTGATGCTGGTGATGTTATCCACGAGGCGCTGCGTGGAGACTTCGATGAGCTTTGCCGCCATGTCGCGCCCGACGCTCACGAGGTTTTCCGCTTTGTGCGTGAAGGCCGTATCGATGACCCAATCATCGTGCGAGATGTTCTGGACGACTTGCTTGCCCGTCGCGCTCTCGATGGCGCGCACTGTTTTATCCGGCCCGCCGAAGCTGATGAGCTTGCCGTCGGGCGACCAACTCACGCCGTAAATCGTGTCGCCGCCGGACATCGTGCTCACGAGCAGCGCGCGCTTCTCCACGTCCCACACCTGCACCTCGCCAAACTCCGCAGGCTGCCCGCCCGCCGTGGCGAGCTGCTTGCCATCGGGCGAAAAGCGGACGGCCTGCACCCGCTCGCCGAGGCCGATGAGCCGGGCGACCAGCTCCGAGCCATCGCTTTTCCACAAGAGCACTTCGTGAAAGCCCGCGACTGCCAGCAGCGCGCCGTCGGGCGAGAAATCGAGCGACGCAATGACCGGCGCGCGCTGATAGACGGGCGGGTGCGTGGCATCAATCTTCTGCCGCGCATTCTCCGGCGTGTCGTTCTTCGCACCCTCGGCGATCCATTTGCGAATGCGCGCGATGTCCTTCTCGGGGAGCGGCGCTTTCTTCGGCGGCATCTCGGCGCTCCCGTCTTTCGGCGTGATTTGCGCGACGAGCAACGAAGCGTCCGGCTGGCCGGGGACGACGGCCTTTTTCCCCGTCTCCTTCGCGTCATCGCCGCCCTCCAGCATCCGGGCGAAGTCCGTCATCAGGTAAGCGTTCTTCGCCTTCGCAGGCTGATGGCAGCCCGTGCAGTTCGCCTGGAAAATCGGGCGGATGTGTTTGAAGTAACTCACCGGCGCGTTCGGGTCTTCCGCAGGCGCGGTGCCGGGCGCGGCGAAAAGGCAGGCAGCTCCTGCGAGCGTGAAAATGGTGGAGAGCCGGAGAAGTCGAGTCATTCGGGGTGTTCAACCCGCACCGGTTCGAACCATTAGCGTCCCGCGTAGCGTTGCATTTCTCTGCCGACTCGTGATGGATGACGCCATGCCGACAAACGAAGACCTCGCGAAACTGCGCCGCGAATACAGCCTGCGCGGATTGCTCGAACACGAACTCGCCGCCGACCCGTTGGCGCAGTTCCACGCGTGGCTGGATGAGGCGCTCGCGCACGGCCTCATCGAGCCCAACGCCATGACCCTCTCCACCACAGACGCCACCGGCCAGCCGTGGAGCCGCACCGTTTTACTCAAAACGTGCGACTCGCGGGGCTTCGTCTTTTTTACCAACTACGACAGCCACAAAGGCGAGCAACTCGCCCAAGACCCACGCTGCGCGCTCACCTTCTGGTGGAACGCGCTGGAGCGTCAGGTGAACATCATCGGCACCGTGGAGAAAGTGTCGCGCGCCGAGACTCAGGCGTACTTCGCCCTGCGCCCCGCAAGCTCTTGCCTCGGCGCGTGGGCCAGCCGGCAAAGCTCCGTGCTCCCCGACCGCGCAGCGCTCGAAGCCGCGATGGAAAAGGCTCGCGCCCTGCACGGTGAAAACCCGCCCGCGCCGCCGCATTGGGGCGGCTATGTGGTGCGCCCGGCAGTCATCGAGTTTTGGCAAGGCCGCCAGAGCCGCCTGCATGATCGCCTACGCTACACGCGAACGGCGGACGGCTGGCGCATCGAGCGCCTCGCGCCGTGATGGCCGCGTCGTGGCCCCCGTTTTAAAGAGATCAGGCTGTGAACGTGAATCCGTTCACGAAGGGCTGAGAGGCAGGGCGAGGGTGAACGTGGCGCCGTGGCCCGGACCATCGCTGTGGACGTTTAAGGAACCGCCCATTTCCTGCGCAGCCAGCGCACCGGTGTGGAGGCCAAAGCCGTGGCCTTCGGGCTTTGTGGTAAAGCCGTGATTAAAGATGCGGACGAGGTTCTCTGGCGGGATGCCGACGCCGTTGTCGGTTACGGACACTTTCACGGTTCCGTCGCCGTTAAAGAGCCGTACGGTCAGGGTGCGGTCTGGCCGATCTGCGGCCTCGCACGCGTGCTTCGCGTTGCGGACGAGGTTGACGAGGATTTGCAGGACTTTGTGCTTATCCACCATCACCCTTGGCATGGGCTCAAACTCGCGGACGACCTCGACGCGATGCCGCTCCAGCGTTCCCGCGCTCATCCGCAGCGTGTCCTCGATGAGTTCAGCAAGATCGAGTTTTTCTGAGAAGCCCGAGACTTTTCCGTAGCTCTGCTGCATGGCCACGATGTCTTTGATGTGATCGATGTTCTTCCGGAGATTGACCAGTTCGGTGAGCGCGACGGATTGCTCACCAGCGAGGCGTAAGGCGAGCTGTTCGAGGAATTTCGGCAACTTGGCCCCGCGTGGATCGCGGCTGAAAAAGCCCGGAAGGTCCTGCTCGTGCTCACGGAGCATCGCTGCGGCGCGCGTGAGGCTTGTCACCTTCGAGTGGCGCACTCCGTCGGACACGCAGGACGCGGACACGTTCACGCTGTTGAGCACGTTGCCGACATTGTGCAGGACGCCGGTAGCCACCTCGGCCATGCCTGCTTGCCGCGAGGCATCCACGAGATCCCTGTGCATCTTGGCGAGGGCGGCATCGGCTTGCTTGCGTTCGGTGACATCGTGTGCCGTACCCAGAATCTGCCAAGGGGTGCCGTCTGGGCGGCGATTGAAGATGGTCTCACGCGCCCAGACCCAGCGCCACTCCCCTGCGGCATTCTTGAGGCGAAACTCGAGATCGAAGACCCGGTTGTTCTTCACCTTCGCGTAATCGGCGTGCTGCTGTGCAATGCGTGGGAGGTCATCGGGGTGCATGACGGTCGCAAGGATGTTCGTATCGAGTGCGCGAATCTGCTCCTGCGTGTAGCCGAGAAACTCCGCGACGTTGCGGTTGGAATAGATGCTCTTGCCTGTCCCGAGTTCAAAGAGATAGATGATGCTCGTGGAGTTCTCCGCGATGCTCTCGGCAAAGTGCTGGCTCTCGCGTAGGGCATTTTCCGTTTGCTTGCGCGCGGTGATGTCTTCGAAGATCGAGATGAAGTATTTCGGCTCCCCTTTCTCCGTGCGTTCTAGGGTCGTCACGAGGCTGGCCCAAATCACTTCTCCGCTCCTCCGGCGGTAGCGTCTTTCGACAGTGTGAGAGGTCTGTTCCCCAGCAAGCATGGCGCGACGCGCTTCTAGGTCTCTGGCCAAGTCTTCCGGCATGGTCATGTCCGCAAATGTCAGGCTCAACAAAGCGTTCCGTTCGTATCCGAGGATGCTGCACAGTTTGTCGTTCACCAGTAGGAAGTGCCCGGCGAGAGAGACATGGGCGATTCCGACTGCCGCCTGCTCGAAGGTGCCCCGGAAACGCTCCTCGCTTTCCCTCAGCGCTTCCTCCGCGTGCTTGCGTTCGCTGGTGTTCTCGTGCGCCACGACCACCCTCACCGGTCCATCACCGGCAAAGCGGGTGATCCGGACGGTGAACCAGCGCCGCTCCTTCGGGCTGTGACACGGGTATTCCACATGAAACTCATTGCGCTGTCCGGCCATGATGGCGCGGATGCCGTCTGCCACCGCCGATGCCTCCTCGGAAAACTTGCCTGAGGCCCCATCGCAGAGCTGCAAGTAGTTATCACCCAAGCCCCGGCAGCTTTTTCCTAGACCGTTCTCCGCTGCAAAGCCGTTCCATGCAGCGTTGACCTCGACGATTGTCCCGTGTTCGTCGAGAATCGCGATGTGGGAAGAGAGTGCATCGAGCGTTGATTGTAGGAAGCGCTTTGATTCAATCACCGAATTTGCCGCGTGCTTGCTCTCGGTGATGTCACGGAAACTCCAGATCCGACCGTAGTGGTTCCCGTCTTTGCCGATCACGGGGGACGAGTATCGGTCCATCACCGTGCCGTCTTTTAGCTCGATTTCGTCGCGTCCGATTTCATCCGGGTGAGCATACAGGTGGTTGACTCTTTCGAGGAACGCCTTTGGGTTTTTCGTCGCTTCGGTGACCCAGCGGACTTGCTCGCCGTCGTCTTCTTTTCCCGCAATGCGCGGAGGAATCTTGAATAAATCGGCCACTCGTTGGTTCTGGAGGATGTTGCGGCCTTCTTGGTCCACTACGATGATTCCATCAAGGGATGCGTTCACTTGGGCTTCCATGAGCGCGGTCTTGCGGCGCAAGTCTTCCTCCACCCGTTTGCGCTCTGTGATGTCTTGAATCTGCGCGACGAGGTAGCGCGGCTGACCATCATCATCCCGGACGAGCGAAACACTCGTCAAAGTGGTGACGGCGTGTCCGTGGTTGTGGACGTAGCGTTTCTCCATTAAAAAGTGCCCGATTTCTCCTGCGATCAGTTGCAGCACATGTGCCCGACAGTCCTCCAGTTCATCGGGATGAGTGACGGTTTGGAAGTTGTGGGTGAGCAACTCGGCTTTTGTGTAACCAAGCAAATCGCAGAGAGCCCGGTTGACTTTGAGCCACCGTCCGTCGGTCAATACAAGGGCGACGCCGATCGGGGCATGTTCAAAGGCGCCGGAGAAACGTTCCTCGCTTTCGCGCAGCACAGTATAGGCGCGCTGACGCACGATGACTTCTGCATGCAGCAAAGAGATGGCCGTGCTCGACCCGAGCAGGACGATCTGCACGAGGGCCATCAATCCGAGCACACGCCATTTTGCCGCAGCGATGACGTGCGCAAAATTTGCAGCGTCGAAGTCCACACCCAGTGCGCCTTCGACTGTTCCATCGGGCGAGCGCAGTGGCACGAATGCGCTGACCCACGTCCCCCATCGATCGGTGATGGGCTCGAACGCGAAAGTCGCCTCCCCGAGGATCGCACGCTCCAAGGAGGCGTCCTCCTCCTCATAAACTTCCCCGATGGCCGTGCGAAACTCGTGCTCGCCCTCGAATTTGCCGTCGCGGTCGTAATCGGTCTCCGAATCTACGACGAAGGCGTTTTTCCCATCGGGTAGTTTGCGGAGGGTATAGATGTCGCTGACCGAGGGGTTCAGTGCCAGCCATCGCTTTTCCGTCTCGATCAGTTCGAGGTAGAGCGGGTCGTCCGCTGCTGCGTCGTTGGCGAGCCGCGAATGCCCGCGCTTTTCCATCTCGTCACCGTAGAGGCGGGCGAAATCTCCCGTCATGCGTTCGATGCGCATCTGCTCGCGGCTTCCAGCCTTGTCCGACAGGAACCACGCCGCAGTGAGGATGCACACGCCGAGGATGCAAACGTACCACGGAAGTTGTGTGCGTTTGGTTTTCCACAGCCAGAAAGCGTGGATACCGGACGCCACTGCCACGCAAGCCGCGAAGATGAAAAATTCCGAATTTTGAGACAGCAGTGAACGCATTTCTATCATTGGCCTTATAGCCGCCGCCGTGCCGCAGCACCTAGTAGAAACCCCTATTTTGCTCGGGATTCTCCCTCGGTAGGTCGTTTTTCGTCGCCGTTAAGGCTGCACAAGGTGGTTCCGCACCGCGTAGCGTACCAATTCGCTGAACGCCTCAAAGCCGAGCTTGCGCATGATGGCTGCGCGGTGGGTCTCCGCTGTTTTGACGCTGATCCCGAGCGTGGCGGCGACATCCTTGTTGCTCTTGCCCTCTGCGAGAAGCTGCACGATCTCGCGCTCGCGGGGAGTGAGCCCGTCGGGCTCTGCGCGTTTGGGTTGCGTGGCTCCGTTGAGGTATTGATCAAAGACGATGCCTGCGACGCGCGTGCCGAAAAATGGCTGGTGGCTGCAGAGTGCCTTGATGGCTGGGATGAGCTGCTGGGCAGCATCGCTTTTCATGACAAAACCACGGGCCCCGGCCGCGAAGAGTTGGTGTACCAGCGACTCGCTTTCATGCCCGCTGAAGACGAGCACCTCAGTCTCCGGCAAGTCGCGCTTGATCTGGCGTGTGACTTCCACTCCGCCAAGCTCGGGCATGGAAATGTCCACGATCACGATGTCGGGCTTCAGTTCCAGGGCCATGCTCACCGCCTGTCGCCCTTCCACCGCCTCGCCGCAGACTTCCCAGCCCCACTCCGACGCGATCAGTGGAAGGATGCCGCGACGCACGATCTCGTGATCGTCTGCGATGAGGATTCTAGTCTTTTTCATACAGAAGCAGTGTTCTGCGGGCCGCCTGCCGCAGGGTGTAATACCTCTTGGACGGCCCTCAGGAGCGTATCGGCATTGTAGGGCTTGCTCAGGACCGTCTTGATTTTCATCTCTCTAAGCGCGGCGAGGTTCGCCTTTTTGCCGAGGCCAGTGGAGGCGATCACCGGAAGGCTCGGCTTCATCGCGTGTAGCGCGCGCACCAATGTCACGCCGCCCATGTGCGGCATCATGAGGTCGGTCAGCACGAGGGAGATGCTGCTTGAGTTTTGCGCAAATACGGCGAGGGCTTCCGTTCCATCCGCCGCTTGCAGTGTCCGGTATCCGTACGCTCCGAGGACGGTCCTCACGGCACCGCGCACGGATTCCTCATCGTCCACCACCAAGATGACTTCCCCATGGCCAGACGGCGGGCATTGAGGCGGGCCGGAGTGATTCGGCGCGACCACGGTGTCGATTGCCGCTGGGAGGAAAATCTGGAAGGTCGTGCCCTTGCCGGGGACGCTCGTCACGTTGACGTGGCCACCATGGTTCTTCACGATCCCGAGCACACTGGAGAGGCCGAGACCGGTGCCCTGCCCGATGCTCTTCGTCGTAAAGAACGGATCGAAAATGCGCTCCATGATCTCCGCCGGGATGCCGCTCCCGGTGTCGCTCACTTCGAGAATCACATGCGGGCCAGCGGTGATGCCCGGCACCATGTTGGTGTAGCTGCTATCCATCATGAGATTGCGCACATTCACGGACAGCACGCCGCCATCCGGCATCGCATCTCGCGCATTGATACAGAGGTTCAGCAACACTTGGTGCATCTGTGTCGCATCGCCGATCACCGGCCAAAGCCCCGGCTGCGTCTTGCTGTGAACGGAGATGTCCTTCGGGAAAGTCCCGTGCATGATCGCTACAATCTCCTGGATCACTTTTCCGATTTGGAGCGGGCACTTCACCCCTTCAACGCCACGCCCGAAGGTGAGCACCTGCTTCACGATCTGCGCGCCACGCTCCGCGCTCATCTCGACCGTCGCGATGATCCCCTCGCGGGCTTCCGCCGTCATCTCCATGCGCAGCAGAGGCACAGACATCATGATCGGCGCGAGGATATTGTTCAGGTCATGCGCGATGCCGGCGGCCAGCGTGCCTATACTTTCCATGCGCTGGGAGCGGAGCGCCTGCAACTCCAGCTTCCGGCGCTCCGTGATGTCGTGCGCCGTCCCCACCATCCTCAGCGGCATCCCCGCATCATCGTAGAAAATGTGTGCCATCTCGTGCACGATGCGCTCCTCCCCACCGGGCCGGACCAGTCGGTGTACGATCGAATACGCCCCGTGCTCGCGGATCGCCAGAGCCACCGCCTCCCGGATCGCCTCCCGGTCATCGGGATGCACCAGTCCGAAGAATAACCCCTCGCTCATCGCCACCGCCCCTGGCTCATACCCCGCGATGCGGAACATCTCGTCCGACCACCGCAACTCCCTCGCCCCCGTCAGCTCACACTCCCAACTCCCAAAGTGCCCGATTTCCTGCGCCGTCGCCATCATCGCCTGGCTCGCCCTCAGCGAATCCTCCACCACCTTGCGCTCCCTGCGCAACCGCGCCTCATCCATCGCGTGGCTCACCGCAGGCCCAAGGCGAGTCAGCCGATCCTTGATCAAATAATCGCTCGCCCCCAGGCGCATCACCTCCACCGCGATGTCCTCCCCGATCGTCCCGGAGACGATGATGAACGGAATATCCAGCCCGCTCCGATTCAAAAGCTCCAGCGCCCGTGGACCGCTAAACTGCGGCATCTGGTAATCCGAAAGCACAATATCGATCCCCGAGTGCAGCCCCTCCACATACGCCCCCTCCGACTCCACCCGCACCCACTCCGGCGCAAAGCCACTCTGGCGCAACTCTCGCAAAATCAGCTCCGCATCAGACGTGGAGTCCTCAGCGATCAATACATGGAGAGGCGTCTTCATCTAAAGCTCTGGTTTAGCAATTGATGAGCCCGTCGCCCCCAGGGTGAAAAAAAACGTCGCCCCGCGATCCGCCGCCGCCTCCGCCCATACGCGCCCCCCGTGGCGATGCACGATCCGCTGCACGATAGCCAGTCCCACTCCCGTCCCTTCGTAATCCTCCTCGCTGTGCAAGCGCTGGAAGACCCCGAACAACTTCTCCACGTACCGCATATCGAACCCCACCCCATTATCCCGCACAAAAAACACCGCCCCCTCCGCCCGCACCTCGCACCCCACCTCCACCACCGCCGCCGCCCGCCGCCGCGTATATTTCAGCGCGTTCGAGAGCAAATTCAGCCACACCTGCTTCAACAGCGCCACGTCCCCATTGCACTCCGGCAATTCCCCGATCCTCACGTCCACCACCCGTCCATCCTGCGCCCCTCGCAACTCCGCCCAAGCCCCATGCACCAGCCTCCCCATATCCACTGCCTTCCTGCGCAAAGGCGCACGGCTCAACTGCGAAAAAATCAGCAAATCATCGATCAACCTCCCCATCTTCCTCCCCTCATCGCGGATCAACTGCAAATAGCCCCGCCCACGCTCTGGCAACCCCGGCCCAAAATCATCCAACACCGCCTGCGAAAGCCCGATCACCGCCCGCAACGGAGCCCGCAGATCGTGCGACACCGAATACGAAAACGCCTCCAGCTCCTCATTTGCCGCTGCCAGCTCCGCCGTCCGCATCACCACGCGCTCCTCCAGCTCCCCGTGCAACTTCCGCAACTCCTCCTCCGCCCGCCGCCGCGCACTCACATCCCGCACATTGCACTGGATCACCCTCACCCCATTCACCAGATACACATTACTCACAAACTCCACCGCCACGCGCCGCCCATCCCGCGTCTCCATCGGCAAATCCTCATACCGGATATACCCCTTCTCCCGGAGCTCCGCAAAGTTCGCCTCACTCGCCACCACATCCCTAAAAAATCCCAAATCCCAAATCGCCTTCCCCAAAAACTCCTCCCGCGAAAACCCCAACAGCTTCACCAAAAACGGATTCACATCATCCACCATCCCCGTCTCCGCATCCAAAATCAAAATCCCATCCTGCGCCGTCTCAAACAGCCGACGATACCGCAACTCCGACGCCACCAGCGCCGCCTGCGCCCCCGCGAGAGGGTCGAAATTTGAATCGGAATCCATAAAAATTACACTATTCTGGTTAGCGCGCCCAAAGAACATCCCATCGGCGCTACTTACCCATCGCACCTCCCACCGGACCTGCGTGTATCCATTTATGAAATAAACATCACCACCTCCACTCCCTGACTCCCCACTCCTCCCGCACCCCTCGCTTTAGTGTCGTAGCTGCGACGCCCTCGTCGCAGGAAGTGCCTGCGACGCCCCGTCGCGGTAGTGTCCGTCAAGATTCAGCAAAAGGCGCGGGTCAAAGATGAGGAAAGGAAATGTATTGTTGTGGATTCTGGGGGGGAACTAGGCGGCTAGTTGAAGTGAAGGTTTGAGGAGGTCGCGGAGGGGTTGCATGTCGAGATAGACCGGGCCGTCGAGCCATTCCTCGTGCTGTTCGCTGGCGAGAGCGCGGATGAGGCGAAGGCA
>CANIWM010000103.1 GCA_947471505.1 Chthoniobacteraceae bacterium
CTAAAAACGGCAGTTGAACGGATTTTCAGAGAAAAATGAGCCTTGGACGGGTGAGTGATTTTCAACTGCTCCGCAGTTGGCAATTTCCAGAGTAAAATACCCTATTTTTCGGCCTCAAAAACGGGGTCAACTGCCGTTTTTAGGATTAAACAACGGAGCGCTAAATTCGGGGTCATCATCCAAGGCATTGAGGATAACCCGACTATCGTCCCGGAACCGAAGCCGACATTGCCGGTGCTGAAGGCGGCGCAGGCGAAGTCGGTGGCTTCCATCAAAAAAGTGGATGATCTCGAGATAGAACTCGCCGCTGCACGCGCGGAAATGCACACGGATATTGATGCGGTGGCGGATTTGATCGAGGAGGAGGTGCCGACGGTGGAGAGCGCGACGGGCGGCAATAAGGCGGATATCCTGACGATCGGCTACGATGTGCAAGATGAGGAACCGGCTGGGCCGCGGGAGCCGAAAAAGCCAGAGCGCTTCTCGGTGACTGCGGGGGATAATGAGGGGGAGCTGGACTGGACGTGCGACCGCGACGGAGCGGCGAGGATGATGGAATCGGAAACAACGGAGACGCCCGACATCGCGGGGAGCTGGAAGAAGAATACGCCGACGACGAAGTCTTCGGGGACGATCCCCGGTCTGCCGAGCGGCAAGCGTGTGTATACGCGGCTGCGTGGAATCGGGACAAACGGGCCTGGGCCTTGGAGCGATGTGATTTCCAAGATCGTGCCATAATAAATCTCAACGGAAGGGCGGGCTCACGCGATGGGCCCGCCCTTCTTCGTTTTCACACACAACCTATTTTTTTCTACGACTATGCCATTTGATCCAACCAAACCCGTGGAGGGTTCCGAAATCGACGCAAACGAATTGCGCGCTCAGTTTAACGGGCTGAAAACGCTCATCGACGCAATCCCGGCGGGGCCTGCTGGTCCTGCGGGTGAGGTGTCGAACGCGACGCTGGAGGCCCAGATCGCGGGGACGGCGCAAAACCCGAACGTCGGCACGTTTAACATCGCGCTGAGCGATCCGCCGACGCGGGCGGAGGTGCAGGCGATCCTCGATTTTGTGAACGCGCTGGTGAATTCGCTGACGCGGGTGTAGCGGGGGCGCTGGTGGGAAGTGTCGAACGCGACGCTGGCGGGCGAGATTGCAGGGACGGCGCGGGATCCGATTATGGTGACCGATTTAATGGTCGCGCCGAGCGACCCGCCGACGCACGCGGATTTGGCGGCGGTGATCGCGAAGTTCAATGAGCTGCTCGCGGCGCTGCGGCGGTAGGCGGCGGCGCCGCCGGAGTCGCCGAACCGACGGCCTGAACAACCTCGGCGAATACGCCTTCGGCAGAAACGCCCGAGTCGGCGACAACTTCGCGCTTTCCACCGCAGGCACGACGACGGTCGGAATCGATAGATTCCTGACGATCACGTTCACCCGCCGCCACAAAGCGCTCGATGTCACCTACACGATCGAATCGACCGACAACCTCTCCGGCGCATGGACCCCGACGACCGAGCAAGTCGGCACTGCGACGGACCTCGGGAACGGCATCGAGCAAGTCACCTTCCGCGACTCCTTACCGCAGGGGACTACGCATCGCTTTATACGGGTGCGCGCCGGAATTTGAGAGTTCTTGCTGTAATAATGAGCGCGCTGGTCTTGATTTCGACATGATTCGCAAAGCATTCGTCATGTCCGTCAATCCGGGCCAGGAGCAGGAGTATGAGCGACGCCACCGCCCCATCTGGCCGGAGTTGGAAGCTGTGTTGCTCGCGCACGGAGTGACGAACTACTCAATCTTTCTCCATCCCGGGACGCGGCAGCTTTTTGCCTACGCGGAGGTCGAAAGTGAATCGCGGTGGGCGGCTATCGCGCAGACGGATGTGTGTCAGCGCTGGTGGGCTTCGATGAGGGGACTCATGCCCGCACATCTCGATGGACGCCCCGTGGCTGCGGACCTCGTGGAAGTTTTCCACATCGAATCGGTGCGGTAGGATTTGTCGATCTACGCTGGCCGATGCAAACGCCTTGCCCGCCGCGTCGTTGATGGCTTTAGTGCGGCCTCAAATGAAACGCTTTTCTGCTCTCGCTCTCTCGCTTTTTGCATCCATCTCGCTCTTCGCTGCGGACACATTCCCGGTGAGCGCGCTCACGTTCACTCTGCCCGATGGGTGGAAGTCCGTCCCGCCAGCCTCCGCCATGCGCAAGGCGCAGCTCGCGGTGCCGGGGAAAGACGGCGGCAAGTCGGCGGATGTCACCTTTTTCCACTTCGGCGCGGAGAGCCCGGCGGGCGGGGTTCAGGCGAATGTGCAGCGTTGGCTGGGGCAGTTCGCCGCGGCAGAAGGTGTGTCGAAGACGGAACCGCTCGATATCGGCGGGGTGAAGGTGACGGTTGTCTCCACGGAAGGCACGATGAAGGGCGGACAGTTCGGCGGACCCGCGACGGACGAGCCGGAGTTTGCACTGCTCGGCGCGATCATCGAACACACGGAAGGGCCTGTATTTATCAAGATGACAGGGCCATCCGCTCTGGTGAAGGATGCGCGCGAAAAGTTCACGGCGATGGTCAAAGGCGCAGTGGAGAAAAAGTAAATGTCCACGGCTTTTTACGTCAGTTCGTTTATCACAATCCTGCACTTCGTCAGCGAGGACTTGATCCAGTGCGACGCAGGGACGGCGATTTCGGAGCTGTTCAGCGATGAGTTCGACGACCTTGATTTCGAGCTGTCGCTGACGTGCATGGAGGCCACGCACAAGGTCGCCTTCAAAGAAGATTTCTGGGAGGTAGAAATCGAAGACTACGAAGAGCTGACGATTGAGGAGTTCATCGAGAAGTATCTCAATATGTCGGAGCAAAAAGACCCGCTCTTCGTGACGAAGCGCTTCCTCTTTTATGAGAAATCCCTCTGCGAGGCGATGCGCGAGGAATACGAGGGGCCGGATACGCCGATGCTGGATTAGCGGAGCCCGGTAGCCCAAGCGACGACCACTCTATGAACAAAGCACTCTCTACCCTCGTCTGGATCCTTGTCGCACTGCTCGGTGCAGGCGCGTATGCGGCCATCGCCTTTAAGCGCGGCGAGCCTCTGAACTCCGGCTATATCGTCCTCGCGGCGCTCTGCACTTACACGCTGGGCTATCGCTTTTACTCGAAGTGGATCGCGGCCAAAGTGCTCATGCTCGACGACCGCCGGGCGACGCCGTGCGAGGTCCACGAGGATGGGCGGGACTTTGTGAAGACGAATAAGTGGATCGTCTTCGGGCATCACTTCGCGGCCATCAGCGGGCCGGGGCCGCTCGTCGGGCCGGTGCTCGCGGCGCAGTTCGGGTATTTGCCGGGGACGTTGTGGATTCTCATCGGCGTGGTGCTCGGCGGGGCGGTGCAAGATTTCATCATCCTCGTCGCGTCCATGCGGCGGGATGGGCGCTCGCTCGGGCAGATGCTTCGCGATGAGATTAGCAAAAGCGCGGGCATCGTCGGGACCATCGCGATTTTATCCATCATGATCATCCTCCTCGCAGTGCTGGCGCTCGTGGTGGTGAATGCGCTCGCGGACTCTCCGTGGGGCGTTTTCACCGTGGCGGCGACGGTGCCAATCGCGATGGCGATGGGCGGCTACTTGCGGTGGGTGCGCGTGGGCAAAGTGCTGGAGGCATCGGTCTTCGGCGTCGTGCTGCTGCTGGCGGCGGTGTGGGGCGGGCAGCTCGTGGGCGAGAGCGAAACGCTGCGTCCGTTCTTCAAGCTGGAGGCCATCACGCTGGCCAAGGCGGTGATTGTGTATGGCTTTGCGGCCAGCGTGCTGCCCGTCTGGCTGCTGCTCGCGCCGCGCGATTACCTCAGCACTTTTATGAAGCTCGGGACGATCTTCGCGCTGGCGCTCGGCACGCTCATTTTGCTGCCGGATTTGCGGATGCCAGCGAACACGCAGTTCGTGGATGGCTCCGGCCCCGTGGTGCCGGGGACGCTGTTTCCGTTTTGCTTCATCACCATCGCGTGCGGCGCGATCAGCGGCTTCCACACGCTCATCGCCAGCGGAGTGACGCCGAAGATCATCACCCGCGAACGCCACGCGCGCTCCATCGGCTACGGCGCGATGTGCCTCGAATCGCTCGTCGCCATCATGGCGCTCATCGCCGCTTGCACGCTGGAGCCCGGCGTCTATCTCGGCGTGAATATGAAAGGCACCCCCGCCGCTGTGGTGGAGAAAGCGAACGCCTTTGGCCCCGATTACGCCGTCACCGAGACGCAGATGGCCGACCTCGCGAAGTCCGTGAAAGAGGACACGCTCATCGGGCGCACCGGCGGCGCGGCGACGCTGGCGCTCGGCATGGCGCAGCTCTTCTCGCGGCTCCCGTTTTTCAGCGGAGCGTGGCTGGGCATCTGGTACCACTTCGCGCTGATGTTCGAGGCGCTGTTCATTTTGACCACGCTCGACGCCGGCACCCGCGTCGGGCGCTACATGCTCCAGGATGCGTTTGGCGGCGTGAGTAAATGGTTCGGCGATGTGAAAAACATCGGCGCAGGAGTCCTCGCCAGCGCCATCATGGTCGGGCTCTGGGGCTACTTTCTCATCGGCGCCGTGCGCGACCCGGACGGCGGCATCAAAGCCATCTGGCCCATCTTCGGAATCGCCAACCAACTGCTCGCCACCGTCGCGCTGTGCTTGGCCACGACCATCTTGCTAAAGACCGGCATCCAGCGCGGGCGCACGGCTCTGGCGCTTATCACGCTCATCCCGCTCGTATGGCTGCTCACTGTCACCGGCACCGCTGCTGTGCAAAAAATCTGGCACGAAAAACCGAGCATCGGCTTCCTTGCCAAAGCCGCCGACCTCCTCGCCAAAGACATCCCCAAAGCCGAAGCCGCCCTCGCCGCCGCACCCCGCGACATACAAAAAGAGCAAGCCCTCAAAAGCGCCCGCGCCCAGCGGACGAACAATTTCATCAACACCGGAGTCACCGCCGCATTCCTCGCCCTCGTCGTCATCATCGTCAGCCTCAGCGTATGGGAATGGCTGCGTCTCCTACGCGGCACGCGCAAGCCCGACCTCGCGGAAACTGAGCCCGTCTTCATCTCGCTCGACGCCCCTGCGCCCGGCCACGCGCTCGGCGCGCTCGCCCTCAGCGCACTCCTGTTGAAAGAAGTCAGCGGAGAAGCCGCCATCGAGCGCGAGCGAATCGCCCAAGCCTGCGAGTGCGCCAAAGACCCAGCCCGCGCCCGCCGCAACGTATTCCTCAGCGCCACCGAGCGTCAATTTACGTCGCCGAACCGCTGTTGTTAAGCGGGAGGCGCTAAGCGGTGAAAATCTCGCGCTTCAGCACGCCGATGTAGGGGAGGTTGCGGTAGCGTTCTTGGTAGTCGAGGCCGTAGCCAACGACAAATTCGTCGCTGATGTCGAAGCCGCTGTAATCCGCCTCCATCTCCTCATCGCGCTGTTTGTTTTTGCGGAGCAGAACGCAGATGCGGACGCTGGCGGGGTGGGCTTCGGCGTTGAGTCGCGCGCAGATGGCGTGGAGCGTGCGCCCGGTGTCGAGGATGTCGTCGAGGATCAGGACGTGGCGGCCATTTACTTCGGGGAGCGAGGTTTGGTCAAAGGTCACAGTCCCGCTGCTTTCGGTGCCGCCGTGGTAGCTGGAGACGCTGATGCAGTCGAGGCTGAGCGGGCGCTGGATGCGGCGGAGGAGGTCAGCCATGAAGAAGATGCTGCCATTCAGCACGGCGATGACGGTCAGCTCCCGGTCCGCGTAGTCGAGAGTGATCTGGGCGGCGAGTTCGTCGAGCCGACTGAGGATGGTTTGCTCGTGAAAGAGGGTGCGTTCGATGTCTTGGTCCATGAATTGATTGCCGTTCGCGCGCGGGGCGAGTTTCGCCCGTCCGGCAGTTGGCGCGGATACTTGTCGCGCAGCCGTGAATCGGCAACTGTGAATTGGGATGGTAAAAGAGGCGGTGAAATACTGTTTGCGCACCTCCGGAATTTCGAGGCACCCCGTTCATCCTAGAATTCGGTCATGCCAACAACTCCCGCTCTTGAGGCTTTCATCGCAGCGCACTCGCGCTTTCTTTCATCCGAGCATTTCCGCCTTGTGACATCACCCTGCTCATCCTCTGCAAACGTGAACTACTGGGCTGCCTTCTTTCCCTTACCAGCCTTCTTGCCCTTGTCAGCTTTCTTGCCCTTGCCAGCTTTCTTACCTTTGTCAGCTTTCTTTCCCTTGCCAGCCTTCTTGCCTTTGCCGGCTTTCTTGCCTTTGCCAGCCTTCTTACCCTTTTTTCCGTTGTCTGCTTTGCCGAGTTTTGCTGCGGCGATTTCGGAGTCGGAAAGCTCGCCGTTGTTGTCGGTGTCGAGTGCTTTGAGAGCCTTGAATGCTTTGCGCACAGTTTCGCTTTCGGCGCTGTCGATCGTGCCGTCGTGGTTTTTATCGAAGTGAGCGATCATGGAGGGCTGGGCTTTCTTGCCGGCTTTCTTGCCGCCTTTCGCTGCATGCGCGGGAGCGGAGAATCCGATAAGTGCGACGATTGAGAGTGCTGTGGATACGATGTGTGTGTTCATGGAATTGAAGATTTTGTAGAGTGCGCGAACCACACCATGTGGCGCGACAAGAAGGTAACAGCGGGACGCTTTAGCCTTCGGACAAAACATTTCCGCAGGAAAGCGGAACGGGAATCGTGCAACTACGCGAGGATGCCTTTTACGACGCTGCCGTGGACGTCCGTGAGCCGGTAGTCGCGGCCTTGGAATCGGTAGGTGAGTTTCGTGTGATCGAATCCGAGCTGGTGCAGGATGGTCGCTTGCAGGTCGTGGATGTGGACTTTGTCCTGCACGACGCTGAAGCCGAGTTCGTCGGTCTCGCCGTAGCTGATGCCCGGCTTGATCCCGCCGCCGCACATCCAGAGCGAAAACGCGTCGGGGAAATGGTCGCGCCCAAGGACTCCGCCGCCGGCCGTGCGGCCTTCGCGGAACGGGGTGCGGCCGAATTCGCCGCCCCATACGATGAGGGTGTCGTCGAGCATTCCGCGCTGTTTGAGGTCTTCGACGAGCGCGGCGATGGGCTTGTCGGTGCGCTGCATTTTCTTCGTGAGTCCGTCGCGGATGTCTTCGCCGGGGTTCGTGCCGTGGAAGTCCCAGCCCCAATCGAAGAGCTGCACAAATCGCACGCCCTGCTCCAGCAGGCGGCGGGCGAGGAGGCAGTTATTGGCAAAGGATGAATCGCCCGGCTGCGCGCCGTAGTTATCGAGCACGGCCTTCGGTTCGCGGGCGATGTCCATCACCTCCGGCACGCTGGTCTGCATTCGGAAGGCGAGTTCGTATTGCGCGATGCGCGTGGCGGTCTCGGGATGCCCGAGCTCGCGGGACTGCTCCTCATTGAGGTCACGCAGCGCATCGAGCGTCTTGCGGCGAAGGTCGCGGTCCATGCCTGCGGGATCGCTGACGTAGAGAACGGGGTCGCCTTTGGAGCGGCATTGCACTCCCTGAAATACGGACGGGATGAAGCCGGTGCTCCAGCAATTGGCCCCGCCGCTCGGCTGCACTCCGCTGGAGATGAGCACGACGAAGCCGGGAAGGTTTTCATTTTCCGAGCCGAGTCCGTAAGTCACCCACGAGCCCATGGAAGGGCGTCCCTGCCGCGGCGAGCCGGTGTAGAGCAGCAGCTCTGCGGGGGCGTGATTGAACTGATCGGTCCACATGCTTTTCACCACGCAGATATCATCGGCGATGCGGTGGAAATTCGGCACGGCGTCGCTGAGCCACGTGCCGCCTTTGCCATACTGCGCAAAGGTGCGCGGGGTGCCCATGAGCTTCGGAGTGCCGCTGGTGAAGGCGAAGGTCTTGCCCTTCACAAACTGATCGGGCGCAGGCTGGCCGTCGCGCTTCACGAGCTCCGGCTTGTAGTCGAGAATGTCGAGATGCGGCGGCGCGCCGGACATGTGGAGATAGACGACGCGCTTTGCCTTCGCGGGAAAGTGCGGCTTGCGCGGAGCCATGGGATTCGCGGTGGCGGCTTCGGCGTTGTTGCCAAGAAGGGCGTCGAGCGCGATGGCTCCGAGACTGAACTGTCCTGCGCTGTGCAGGAATTGGCGGCGTGTGGTGTGGAGAAGATTGGAAAGGTTCATTTTTTCATCAAGGTCTCATCGAGATTTAAGAGGACATTTGCAGCCGCGGTCCATGCGGCTAGGTCGGTAAGGTCGGCACCGGCGGGCGCCGCGCCAATCGGGTTCGTGGCCATGTCGGCGGCCTTCTTCGCGTCTTTGGCGAAGTACTCGCGGCTCTCGGCGACGAGCCGGGCGACGCGTGCGATTTCCTTGTCCGTCGCTCCGCGCTGAAGGACGAAGCGGTACCCCGCGCGGACGCGGTCCTCGGGCGTCGTTCCCGCAGCGACGATGCGCCGCGAGAGGGCCTGCGCGGCTTCGACGTAAACGGGATCGTTGAGCGTGACGAGGGCTTGCAGCGGCGTGTTCGAGCGGTTGCGCCGGATGGTGCAAATCTCACGGCTGGTCGCGTCGAAAGTCACCATCGAGGGATACGGCGAAGTCCGCCGCCATTCCGTATAAATGCCGCGCCGGAACCGGTCTTCACCGGCGCTCGTCTGCCAGTCGAGACCGCCGCCAAACGCCGCGCTGAGCCCCGAGTTCGGGCGCGCAGGGCGGACACTCGGGCCAAACATCTTCGCGCTGAGCAGGCCGCTCACCGCGAGCGCCTGGTCGCGCACCATTTCCGCGCTGAGCCGGACGCGAGGCCCACGGGATGCGAGCTGATTCTCCGGGTCGCGCTCCAGCGCCTCCGGCGAAACCTTTGACGACTGCCGGTATGCAGCGGAGGTCACGAGCGTCTTCAAAAACGCCTTCGTATCCCATTTCTTCTCCATCAGTTCCACGGCGAGCCAGTCGAGCAATTCCTGGTTCACCGGCTGCTCGCCTTGCGCGCCAAACTCCTCGCTTGTCCGCACAAGCCCGATTCCGAAAATCGCCTCCCAATACCGGTTCGCCACCACGCGGGCGGTGAGCGGGTTCTTCGGGTCCACGAGCCAGCGGGCCAGCGTGAGCCGGTTCATCGGAGCGCCCGGTTGCGGCGGATGGAAAGCAGCGGGGAATCCCGCAGTCACTTCGTCGCCCAGCGAAAGATAGTTGCCGCGAATCTCGACATGCGTCTTGCGTCCTTTGCCCTCGGCGAGGTCGCGCATCACCGGCACGGTGTCGGGTTTGAGGTCGCCGATTTCCTTGCGGAGCGCGGCGAGTTTGTCGCGGTCCGGCTTGATCTCGGGCGCTTTCTCCTGAATATAATAGCCCTTCAAAAACGCCTCGCGCTCCGCTGCTGGAAGATCCGTCAGCGCCCACTCGGAGCCTTCGTTCTTCTTCCGCGCAGCCTGTGCGCTGTCGAGCACTTCCATCACCTCGGCGACGCGCGCATCACTCGTCGCAGCGATACGGAAATGCCCGAGATTGTGCGACGGGAAAGCGGACTTGGTCTCAATCGTCACCACGAGCTTTGCGCCTGCCGGGAGCTCCAGTGGCTTCGCTGCAATCAAGGTGAGCGAGTGCGGTTTGCCGACTCCGCCACCGATGGCCCAGCCTTTCTGCGGCCCCTGCTTCTTGCGCTTCCCCTTCGCATCCACGGCATCGCTGATGATTCCCGCCTCATCGAAATCGCCCTGCGTGAAGTCCGCGATAGCGTCGCTAAACACGACTTCCCGACGGCCTGTAAGATCGAACGGGATTTCCATGGCGGACTTGTTGTCCGTCTTTTCCCAGACCGGCTGCCGCTTGTCGTCCAGCGCCACGATGCGGAACCCTTCGAGCCGCTCGGGAATTTCCGCACGGTTCCAAATCACCACGCGATCGAGAGCACGCGCGGATTTCAGATCAACCTCCCACCATGGATTGTCCGACTCCGCAGAGTGCGAGACCGAGCCCTTCTCGTATTGCGGAGCGGTGTTCCCATCGATCGCCCGCTTCGCCGCAGCATCCGTATAAGTGCTGCTCTGCGTCGCCTGGCCCTTCATCGCGACATTCTCGCCGGCGGAAAAAACCTGCACTTCCGCGAGCTGAAGGATCTTCGCCTTCCCCGGCAACTCGATGCGAACATAACGCGCGACCGGACCCGGCGTGGCAGCCGCCGGCACGATCTCGGCGCGCACGCGCGTCACCACAAAATTCCCACCCGCAAACCCCGGTCCCTTGCCCGGAAGCGAGTCGTGAGGCAGCGCCTGAATACGCAGCGCGGAAGCCGCCTTGAGCGAATCCCCGGCGGTAAACTCCAACACGTAGGCATCCGTCTTCCCCTCGTTTTTCGCGGCGAGCACGGCTCCCTCGGCATCAACCGTGAGCGCAATTCCCGAGGCTGCTTTCGCAGAAACCGGAAGCGCGGCGTGCCAGTTCAGACTCGCCGGAAATTCACGCGCCCACTTCTCCGCGGAAGCGGTGAGCGCGGGCGGCGGCGTCTTCAATTTTGTCTCGGTCGCGGCGATTTGCTGCTCCAACTCCGCGCGCTTTTGCTTTTGTCCCTCGCCTAGAAAACTAAACAGCGGCGACTCATCACGGCGGTCCGCGTCCTCGCTATTATTAAAGAACGCGAACATCCGGAAATACTCGTGCTGCGAGATCGGGTCGAACTTGTGCGTGTGGCATTGCGCGCAGGCGAATGACGTGCCCATCCACACGGCCATCGTCGTGTTCGTGCGGTCCACAATCGCGGCATTGCGGAACTCCTCGTCCTGCGTGCCTCCCTCGGAATTGGTCATCGTATTCCGGTGAAATGCCGTCGCGATGAGCTGGTCGTCGGTCGGATTGGGCAGAAGATCGCCTGCGATTTGCTCGATGGTAAACTGGTCGAACGGCTTGTTCGAATTGTAAGACCGAATCACGTAATCCCGGAAAGCCCAGATCGTCCGCGAAGGATCGTCCGCATATCCGGCGGAATCCGCATAGCGCGCCAAGTCCAACCACATCCGCGCCCAGTGCTCGCCATATGCCTGCTTGGCAAGCTGGGCATCGACGTAGCGCTCGTAGGCCCCCGCCGCGGCGTCTTTGAGAAATGCGTCCACTTCCTCCGATGAAGGCGGCAGCCCCGTGAGGTCGAGAGTCACACGCCGTGCGAGCGTCGAGCGATCCGCCTCGGGTTGAAGCGCGAGCTTTTCCTTAGCCAGCCGTGCGCTGATAAACGAATCAATCCCACCCGCCTCCGCCTTCCGCACGGGCGGCTCGTAAGCCCAATGTTTCTCGTATTTTCCGCCCGCCTTGATCCAATCCCGCAACAGCCCCACTTCACGCTGCGTCAGTTTCTTTCCGGTCTTTCCGGGCGGCATCAAATCATCGGAATCGTCCGTCGTGATCCGCCGGACAAATTCACTCTTCTCGGGATTCCCCGGAATGATCGCCGCGTAACCGCCTATGTCGGCAAACGCGCCTTCCGGCGTGTCGAGCCGGAGTCCGTCTTTGCCGCCCTTGCGCTCCTTCTCATCCGGACCGTGGCAATGGAAACAGTTGTTCGAAAGAATGGGGCGGATGTCCCGATTGAAGTCGGGCTTCTCTCCGCGCGCGAGTGTTGCGGCGGCGGCGAAGATGAGTGCTGAAAAACGAGCGGTCATGCGAGGCAATGAATCTATGGAAACGGTTATCCTTAGCAAGCTGGGTCGTTGCTGCTTTCGTAGTGATGTTACCCGAGAGCAGGGAAAGCGAGAGCGTGTGGTGCTCATGGCGCGATTGGTAGCGGCTTTCGCTCTGTAAGGAAACATGAAGCGATTACGCCTCCGCCCGCCTCCGGAGCTGGCCGCACGCCGCATCGATGTCCGGCCCGCGTGCGCGGCGTAAATGCGCCACGGCTCCGTGGTCGCGCAGTTCCGCCAGAAACGCCTCTGTCTGCTCCATGCTGCTCGGCGCGTAGTCGCGGCCCCGGAGGCTCAGGCCGGTGGGATTGTAGCGCAGGAGATTGATGTGCATGTCGCGCCCACTCAGCAGACGCGCGAGGTCGCGGGCTTGTGCGAGCGAGTCGTTCACCCCTGCGAGGAGACAGTATTGAATGGTCGTGATTCGCCCGCTGCTCGCCTGATACCGGTCCGCCGCCGCGAGCACTTCGCGCACGTCGAATCTCCGGCCCATCGGCAGCAAGTCGGCCCGCGTAGCATCATCCGGCGCGTGCAGGGAAATCGCGAGATTCACGCCGAGGTCGGCCTCTCGCAGTTCGTCGATACCCGGCACGATTCCCACGGTGGAAATCGTGACCTGCCGCCAGCCGAGCGCGCCGAGCACGGGGTCGGCCATGCGCTTCACCGCAGCGAGCACGTTGCGCAGATTCAGCATCGGCTCGCCCATCCCCATGAAGACAATCGTGCGCAGCGTGCGCCCTGCCGCCAGCGCCTCCCTGCGCAACTGGATGAACTGCTCCACGATTTCGCCCGACGTGAGGTTGCGCTCAAAGCCCGTCTGCGTCGTCGCGCAAAAGTCGCATCCCATCGCACAGCCCACCTGACTCGAAATGCATCCCGCTGCCCGCTTCGGATGAAAGTCCGGCATCAGCACCGACTCCACCGTGCGCCCGTCGCCGAGCCGCAGGAGCAGCTTGCAAGTCCCGTCTGCCGCCACCTGCCGCATCGCCACAGTCGCCGCTTCGCTTGGAAAAGTGACACCCAGCAGCTCCCGCAGCCCCACCGGCATCCGCGCGCTTTCCCGCACCAGCGGCCCAGACACCGCATACAGTTCCCGCAGCACCCGCGAAGCATGAGCCCCCTTGTATCCGCGCTCCACCATCCACCCCGCCAAGTCATCGGCAGAGAGGTCGGGCAGTGGACGCGGAGTGATAGATGACATGGATAAAAGCAGAGCCTATCCGCCCGCCGCTCCACGCTGCGATAACAAAGCGGTGTTGCGCCGCCGGGGAGGGGAGTGATTGAAAGTGGATTAGTTCGCGAAGCGAAGAACGTAGCTCGCGAGTCCCTTCGCGCATTTTGACTCCCGCGAAGCGGCACTTTAATTGGTTTGTCGCTTCGCGAGTGATGTGGTGCCGCGCAAGGGACTCGCGAGCTACTTTTCGCGGGCGCGACTTCGCGCAAATTCCACTTTTAATCACACTCAGGGGAGACGGCCCAAGGGAAAAAGCCCTTGGCCGAAATCCGCCGTCTGCTACACGAAGGAAATGCGCCCGCTGAAACCCATCATCGCCTTAATCACCGTCCTGTTTTCCATGCTGCCGTGCGGCGTTGCTGCGGAGGAGCGTCCGCAGAAGCGTGCGGGTTTTTCGTATCCGCCGACGTTCGAGGGGGCAAAGGTGGAGACTTACAAGAAGGCGGGCGACACGGAGCTGAAGGTGTGGGTTTTCCCGCCGAAGGACGCCGCAGGGCCGCGACCGGCGATTGTGTTTTTCTTTGGCGGGGGATGGTCGTCGGGTTCGCCGGCGCAGTTTGAGCGGCAGTGCCGACACTTCGCGGAGCGGGGGATGGTGGCCATCACGGCGGACTATCGCGTGGCGTCGCGCCAGAAAGCCAAGCCCGTGCAGTGCGTGGCCGATGCGAAGTCGTGCATCCGCTGGGTGCGCGCGAATGCGGAGCGGCTGGGGATTGACCCGGAGCGGATCGTGGCGGCGGGCGGCTCGGCAGGCGGCCATCTCGCAGCGGCGACGGCGACGCTGCCCGGCCTAGACGAGGCGGGCGAGGATGTGAAGGTCAGCTCGCAGCCGAATGCGCTGGTTCTCTTCAACCCGTGCGTGGTGACGGCACCGATGGAGGGCGTGGATTTCCGAGGGTTTGCGAGCAATTCGACGGCGGAAAAGGTGGGCTGCGAGCCGACGGCGCTCTCGCCGATTCATCACGTGAAGGAAGGGCTCCCGCCGATGCTCATCATGCACGGCAAGGCGGACACGACGGTGCCGTTTGTGACAGTGGAGGCGTTTGCGGAGCGGATGAAGAAAGCGGGCAATCGCTGCGAGCTGATCGGCTACGAGGGCCAGCAGCACGGGTTCTTCAACGGAGCAGGCTTCGACGACACGCTGAAGGCGGCGGATGCGTTTCTCGTATCGCTGAAGTATCTGCCGGCGAACAAGGAGTAGCCGCCCCCCGATTTCCTTCGGGCAATCCACGCTCCCGGCGCTATTCCGCCGGACACACCGCGCCTGATGGCATCGATACATCGGGAAGCCACGTCTCCACATCGGGAAGTCGCGTCCCGATGTCGGGAGGTCGCGTCCCCCTGTCGGGAAGTCACGTCCCCATGTCGGGAAGTCGCGTCCCCATGTCGGGAAGTCGCGTCCCCATGTCTGGAAGTCGCGTCCCGATGTCGGGAAGTCGCGTCCCCATGTCGGGAAGTCGCGTCCCCATGTCGGGAAGTCACGTCCCCATGTCGGGAAGTCACGTCCCCATGTCTGGAAGTCACGTCCCCATGTCGGGATGTCACGTCCCGAGACGGAAATCCTGCAAAACCATAAGCACCACAGGGGTTTACACACAATTCTCCCAGATTGATAAAAACCATAAAACAAAACCAAACATATAACACGAAAGACACCACACCATGGCAAAGCTCAAATGGGGGACTCCCCGCGACGCGGAAGGAACACCCCGCCGCCTCCGGGGGCGCTCCTCCAACAGAGAAAACGGCCCTTTTCCTCGGGAGAAGAGGCGCGCGAACTGCCGGCACGAAACCGGAACCGACGCCACCTAGCCCACCGTCCAACATGTCAACGTCGGCGACAGCCCATGGACCAAGGCGCGTGCTCGACGCACGCGCCCCGCGGTTTTGTTCGCTGGCCCACCGCACGGTCGAAGCGACGTCCAAGAAACGCGCCGTGAGACAAAGCGGAAGAAATCCCTTGGCCGAGCCCGCTGGGGTGCTACACGAAATCCATGCGCCCGACATTCACTCACTTAAGCCACGCCGACCGAGTATGAAGAACCGTAAAAAGCTTCTGCTCGGGATCGTGTTACTGTTGTTGATTGCAGTTGCTATTGGAGGACGCCTTTACGCCCGACAGGCTGCCAAGGGCTTCGGACTACAGCTTGGTCAAGCCTTCGCTCTTGTTTCGCGCGAGGGTTTCGCCAACACGGCAGCATTGCGTGGGTTGTTCGCCGATCCGGATATGGCAGGGTACGCGACACGCGCGCGACAACTCTCATTTCTTGGCGGCGATTACGATGAGCGTATCAACGCCCTCCAGACAGGAATGATTTATTTTTCCGAGCAGATGTCGCTCTCTCCGGATCAGCGCTTTGCAAGCCCACCGCAGTTGAAGCATCTCACAATCGAAGCTGGCGACCATTCCGATTCGGGTGTTGCCGCCGCGGCCACCAAGCTGATTTTGACTTACGGTTCTCAGCTTTGAGCGATCACGCGATAGGGCGACGGACCGATTGCCGTCGCGCTACGCCGAAGGCGTTCAAGCACTCAGCCCAACGGTTGATGCGAGGCACGAGCATCTACCTTGGGTCCGCCGGGCCGCACGTGATTTACCCCGCAGGGGTTTCATCGAGACGCACGCCACGGATGAAACCCCTTCGGGGTATATATGCCGCGCGGCGGCATGACCCAAGGTAGCTCGTTCCTCGCAACCTTGGGCTGAATGATTCAACGCCTTCGGCGTTCAAGTTCACGAGCCCGACGGTGTGGCAAAGCGGTATTAATCGAATCGGGAGGAGAGCCACATGAGGACCGAGAAACCACCGATGATAGCTAGGAGAAAAACCACAATGAAGCCGGAGATTACCGCCCAATCCCTGCGTTTGGTTCGTTTGCGTTGCACCGTAATCCAGTCTGGAGATGGCTCGATTCGAATCTCCAGCAAGACATCACGTTTGGAGCCATCGGCGTCAGCCGTATTCACATTGCTGAGTGAAAACGACAGGCGTTCTTCGATGGGTGTACGTAAAGCTGAGAGCGAATGGGAAAGGGATTCGGCGAAGTGACGCAATGCTTCAGACGAGCCGATCAGGGTGTACGCTGCTTCGCGGCAGCGGTGGTGTTGTAAGTAAATCGTTCGGTCTGGAGATGTCATATGTCTTGGAAACCAATCTGGCACTTAAATCGCCGTGGACATTTGTTCAATCCTAGAGGCGATAATGAAATGGACTGGTCGCCATTGCGCTCCGCGGAAGGCTTTTCGCTGACGCGACTTCGCGCCATTTCACTTTTCATCACACCCGGAATAGCCCCGCGCTCGATTTGATTTGGGCAATCTATTCCTCCCGCGCTATTCACGACGCATCCATGAAACCACTCATCACCATTCTCGCTCTGCTCGCCGTGAGTTGCGATTCGTCGCTCGCTGCGGAGAAGCCGAACATCATTTACATCATCTCCGACGATGTCGGCTACGGCGACCTCGGCTGCTATGGCGCGAACAAGGTCAAGACTCCGAATCTCGACCGGCTCGCGGCGCAGGGCTGTCGGTTCACGGATGCTCATGCGACGGCTTCGGTCTGCACGCCGACGCGCTTTGCATTTCTCACGGGGCGGTATGCGTGGAGGCAGCCGGGCACAGGCATCGCGCCGGGGAATGCGCCTGCGCTCATCGCGGCGGGGACGACGACGGTGCCGTCGATGCTGAAAGCGGCGGGCTACAAGACGGGCGTGGTCGGCAAGTGGCACCTCGGATTAGGCAATGCGCCGAAGACGGATTTCAACGCGGACATCAAACCCGGCCCGCTGGAACTCGGGTTCGACTACGCATTTTACATCCCCGCGACCGGCGACCGTGTGCCGTGTGTGCTGGTGGAGAATCATCGCATCGTCGGCTACGACGCGGCGGACCCGATCGAAGTCAGCTACGGCAAGAAAATCGGCGACGAGCCGACAGGCATCGACCCCGACGTGAAGCTCAAAATCAAAGGCGACAAGAGCCACAGCGACACAGTCGTAAACGGCATCCCGCGCATCGGGTTCATGACCGGCGGAAAAGCGGCGCGCTGGGTGGATGAAGACATCGCCGACACGCTCACGGCGAAGGCGGTGAAGTTTATCGAGACGAACAAGGACGGCCCGTTTTTCCTCTACCTCGCGACGCACGACATTCACGAGCCCATGGTCCCGCACCCGCGCTTTCGCGGCACGAGCGGATGCGGCTGGCGCGGCGATGTGATTCATCAGCTCGACTGGACGGTGGGCGAAGTCCTCGCCGCGCTCGACCGGCTTAAGCTCGCCGAGAATACGCTGGTCGTTTTCACCAGCGACAACGGCGGCGCGATCAAAGACACCTACGACGACGGCACGAATGAACTCCACGCGCTCCAGCCGCCCAACGGCACGCTGCGCGGTTTCAAGGGCTCGCTGTATGAAGGCGGACATCGGGTGCCGTTCCTCGCGCGCTGGCCTGGACACATCAAGGCCGGCAGCACGTCCGACGCGCTCATCGCGCACATCGACACGCTGGCGACATTCTCCGCGCTCACCGGCGAAAAGCTCGCACCGACCGCAGGCCCCGACAGCTTCAACGTCCTGCCCGCGCTGCTCGGCGAGGGTGCCGGGCGCGAACATCTCGTCTTGCAAAACAACAACCAGTCCCCGCTCGCACTCCGCGAAAAGGAATGGGTGCTCATCGAAAAAGGCGGCGGCCCCAAACAAGCCGCTGCCGCGGTGAAGACCGAGCTATTTAATCTCGCCGCCGACCCGACGCAAAAGACCGACCTCACGAACAAAGAGCCGGAGCGCGTTAAAGCAATGTCCGCCCGGCTGGAGTTGATCCGCTCCGAAGGCCACAGCCGTCCTGAGTAGCGCAGTAATTTCGATGAAGTCTGGCCCTGAACCGTGCGGGTGTGATGAATGGTGGAAAGCAGCGGCAGACAGTGGCGCACGGACGGGATCGGCCCCAAGGAGGGGGAACGTCTCGTTCCCCTGAACCACGAAGTGGTTCCCGGCGGCTTGCAGTTGAAGAGCGGCGCTTTGCGCCTCAGGGGAACGGGACGTTCCCCCTCCTTGAGGGCTTTCGCCCTTTTGGTGCCGTTCCTGTCGCATTCCACTTTGAATCACACCCAACCGCACCGGAGGACAATGGAAGGGCTTTTCAAAACGGCGCGGGCGGAGTACGAAGCGCGCTCTCATGTTTCAACGTCCGCGAGCCAATCCTGAAAACTGTCCCGTCTGCGGTGCGGATGTGCCGCGCAATGCGAAGGCGTGTATCGACTGCGGGGCGTGCCACGAGAGCGGGTGGAATGAGCTGACCTACGACGGCCTCGATTTGCCCGATTACGCCTACGAGGACGAGGAGCGGAAGGTGGCCCGCCCGAAGTTTCGCCAGCCGCGCTCGCCCGAGCGAAAGGGGATGCACCCCGGTTGGCGGGTGGTGGCGCTGGTGCTGGTGCTGGCGATGTTTTGGTATTTTTGGAAGTGGGTAGTGGCGGAGTTTCAGGCGTGGAGCGTGCATTGATAAGGGCTTCCGATGTGGGTGAGCTTTGTTTTGCGTGCCGGGAGTGAAATCGGGCTTGCCAAGTGGACGGTGCACGAACACCTTCCGCGCCCTCAGAAAGTCGGGCCGTAGTTCAGTTTGGTAGAACGCTTGAATGGGGTTCAAGAGGTCGCTGGTTCGAATCCAGTCGGCCCGACCATTCTGAGCCCCGGCCCACGCCGAGCCACCTGTAACTTTTCCGAAGACCATGAATTCTAATCAATCCCGCTCCCAGTCGCGCAACAATAGTCGCGGCGGGCGTCGCCCCAATCGCAACAACCGTGGCCCGCGCGATACGCGCCCGGCTCCCGCACCTAAAAAGCTCACGTTTTGGCAGAAACTGATCTCCTTTTTCACCGGAGGTCGCGCGAAGGCCGCCGCACCGAAAAAGCAGCGCCCCGAGCGCGAGGTGCGGCTTCCCGAGCGCATCGAGGTCACGTCGCCAAAGCTTTTCGTCGGCAACCTCAGTTACCGGGCTTCGGATAGCGACTTGTTCGATCTCTTCAAGAGCGCCGGCGAGGTGCAAAATGCCGAGGTCGTCCTCGACCGGGAGACGGATGGGAGCAAGGGCTTTGCATTCGTCATCATGGGGACCGTGGAAGAAGCAAAACGCGCCGTAGAAAAGCTCCACGACAAAGACTTCATGGGCCGCCGCCTCGTCGTCTCCGGCTCGAAAAGCGAATCTCGCCGCGACCGCTAAACGATGACCCTGCCGGACACCGCGTTCTTTTTACTTGGCCCCACCGCCGTAGGAAAGAGCGAGCTCGCCGTGCAACTCGCCGAGCGTATCGGGGGCGAAATCGTCGGGGCCGACGCCTTCCAGATTTACGAAGGGCTCGACATCCTCAGCGCCAAGCCCTCCGCCGCGCTCCGGGCGCGCGTCCCGCACCACCTCATCGGCGAGGTGCCCCTCTCGCGCTCGTTCGACGTCGCCGCCTACCGCACCGCCGCGCTGGAGCGCATCGCCGACATCGCCGGGCGCGGAGCCGTCCCCATCATCTGCGGCGGTGCCGGGCTCTACGCTCGCGCATTGACCCACGGGCTCTCCGACGACATGCCGGTCGCCGATGCCGCCCTCCGCGCCAGCCTAGAAAATGAGCTGCTCCCCGTGCTCGTCGAGCGACTCCGCGCACTCGACCCCGCTGGCACTGTGGACGTGCAGAACCGCCGCCGCGTCGTCCGCGCGCTCGAAGTCTGCATCGCCACCGGACAGCCATTCTCCAGCTTTCGCAAAGAATGGGATACCGAGCCCGCCGTGCGCGGCGTCATCCTTTCCCGCCCGCGCGCCGAGCTACTTACCCGCATCGAGCAGCGCACGGAGGCCATGTTCGCCAGCGGTGTCCTGGCCGAAGTAGCGGAGGCAAAAGTGGTCGGCTTCACCGCAGAACAAATGCTCGGCCTCCGCGAAATCCGCTCCCACATCGCCGGCGACCTCTCGCTGACAAGCTGCAAGACCGCCATCAACATCGGCACCCGCCAGTATGCAAAGCGGCAAGCCACATGGTTCCGGCGCGAGCGCCAATACACATGGATGGACCTCTCCGCCGAACCCGAACCCCTGCGTCGTCTCGTGCTCATGGCGACGATTATTTCGTAGCGACGCATCTTTTTTGAAAAATCAGCTTGCCGAAAAAAGGTGGACCGAGTTGATTCGCGCCCCGCTTTTCCCAGCGTGATAGTTCCGGAGTAGCTCAATGGTAGAGCACGCGACTGTTAATCGTGTGGTTGTAGGTTCGAGCCCTACCTCCGGAGCCAGTTTTGAGGAAAATGAACGAATCCGCAAAATCCCAAGCTTACTGGACTTATATCCTCCAGAATCTTGCCGGAAAATTCTATATCGGTCACACCGAAGACGTAGGCAGGCGACTTACGGCCCACAACAATCCTCAGATCGGAAAAGGCAGATTCACTCACAAGCACGACCCATGGCAATTGGTCTGGACCGAGCCACACCCCAGTCGTTCCGAAGCGATGAGGCGCGAGAAGGAAATCAAAGCGATGAAGTCAGCCCGTTGGATTCGAGAGACGTTGGGTAGAGTGCGAAGAGTTCAGCAAAAAGAAAGCGGGTCATGGTAAGGAAGGGAGCGATCAAGCAACCCAAACCTAAAAAACAACCATGACCCATAAAAAGAATAAGAAGACCGTGAGTGAACTCAAA
>CANIWM010000104.1 GCA_947471505.1 Chthoniobacteraceae bacterium
GCTGCCAAAGGCTTGACCCTGTACGGAACTCACCAAAAACGACGGCTTTAACCCGATTTCGCCCAAAAAACACCACCCGGAACGCTCAACGAGGCGTCTCATCGCAATCGCGCCAGAATCACGCCGCTTTATTCAGGCATTCCCTAGCGGATGCGCTTTTGTCGTAGCAAGCGGAAAGTGGGGCTATTTTCCCGCTCCAAAAACCGCGGCTACCCGTCGTGATTCACGCAGCCCCCTGCGTGATTGCTCGATCGCGAAGCACAGTAGCCCGCGAGTCCCTCGCGGCTCAACACCACTCGCGGAGCGACACTTCTGTTTCGTGCGGCTTCGCCGTTTGGTTTTTGCCGCGAAGGGACTCGCGGGCTACTTTCCACTTTTCATCACATCCAATCGAGGTGTGCAAATTTCTCCGCGTGACAGGATTCCGGCATCGTGGTTTTGTCGCCGTCCTATGAAGAAATTCCTTTTCACCATGTTCGCTCTCGCTGCGGCTCTCGGCTTCCAAGCTCAGGCTGCGGACGAGAAAAAAGAAGAAACCAAACCCGCCACGGCAGCCGTCGAGGAAGTGGCCGTCATCAAGACCAATATGGGCGAGATGGTCCTCGAATTCTGGCCCGATGTCGCGCCGAAGCACGTCGAGAACTTCAAGACGCTCGCCAAGAAGGGCTTCTACGACGGCACCTGCTTCCACCGCGTCATCAAGGGCTTCATGATCCAAGGCGGCGATCCGCTGACGAAGGATGAAGCAAACGCCGGACGCTGGGGCACGGGCGATCCCGGCTACAAGATCAAGGCCGAGTTTAACGCGAAATCCCACGTCCGTGGCGTGCTCAGCGCCGCTCGCAGCAACGACCCGGATTCCGCTGGCAGCCAGTTCTTCATCTGCCATGACAAGGCGACCTTTCTCAACGGGCAATACACGGCCTACGGCAAGCTCATCAAAGGCGACGACGTGCTGGAGAAAATCAACTCCACCAAGACTGGCCCGAATGACCGCCCAGCCGAGCGCATGAACGTCGAGAGCATCAAAATCGTCCCACGCAGCGAAATCAAGTAACCGACCACAAGTTCAATAAGGCCCGGCGCGGTGCATAGTCACCGTGTCGGGCCTTTTTCGTTTCTGGATAAGCGACCTGCTCTCCACCGTCGGGGGTGACCGCAGCCTGATGGTGTACGGCCTAGCAGTCTGAAGTTTCGCATCCACGAGGCCCGACCTTGTAGTGCGGCGGCAAGCGTCAGCGCGACACCGCCTTCACAAGCCGTGCGATGGTGCGGACTACCGAGCGCCAGCGACAACCGAGAAAACCACAAGCGCCCGTGGCACGACGGGGCGCTTACAAGGCGGTGTCGCGCTCGTTCCTCGCTTGCCACCGCACTACACGGTCGTCTCCCGTATTCGACACCGTAGCCGCTTACATCACCATCAGGTCCCACCCCCTCCGTCAGTGCCCGCTGCTGCTTTTCTCCGCCCCAAGGCCGGTCTCTGCGCGGACGCTGAGTTCGGCGAACTTGGCTTCGGCATCGGGGTCGCGCTTGCTGAGGAGGGTGCCGAGGATTGCGCCGAGGAAGCCGAGGGGGATGCTGACAATGCCGGGGTTCTTTAGTGGGAAGAGAGGCGTGCCTTTAATCATGAGCGCGCCGCTTGGGTCCATGACGCTGGGGCTGATGAGAATCAGGACGATGGAGCTGACGAGGCCGACAAGGAGGCCGGTGACTGCGCCCGCTGTGTTGAAGCGCTTCCAGAAGATGGAGAAGATGATGACGGGCAGATTTGCCGAGGCAGCGACGGCGAAGGCGAGACCGACGAGGAAGGCGACGTTCAGCGAGCGGAGCTGTATGGCGAGGAAGATGGATACTGCGCCGACAACAAATGCGGTGATGCGCGCGACGCGGACTTCTTCGCCGGTGGTCTTCTCTTTTCCGTGGTGGATGACGTTTGTATAGAAGTCGTGGGCGAAGCTGGTGCTGGCGCTCATGGTGAGCCCGGCGACGACGGCGAGGATGGTGGCGAAGGCAACGGCGCTGATGAATGCGAAGAACCATTCGCCACCGAGGGTGAGGGCGAGGATGGGGGCGACCATGTTGCCATCGGGCTTGCCAGCGGCATCGAGGGGAATGTCGCTCATTTTCAAAATGGTGGCGGCTCCGAAGCCGAAGAAGGTGGTGAGGATGTAGAAGACGCCGATGATCGCCGTGGCCCAGACGACGGAGATGCGGGCGGTCTTTGCATCGGGCACGGTGTAGAAGCGGACGAGGATGTGGGGGAGCCCGGCGGTGCCGAGGACGAGGCCGAGCGCGAGGGAGAGGAAGTCCACTGCGCCCCACGGGTTCTTGGCGGTTGCGCCGTAGGCGAGGCCGGGGTCGAGGAGATTGACGGGCGTTTTGATGGACCCCGCGTAGTCTGCGACGGAGACGTGCTCGAAGAAGGTGGCGAGGCTGAAGTCGTGCCTCGCAAGGACCATCCAGCTCAGTGCGAATGCGCCGCACATGAGGAGCATCGCTTTAATAATCTGCACCCAAGTCGTCGCGAGCATCCCTCCGAAGACGACATAGACGAGCATGAGGACGCCGACGCCGATCACGGCGGGCACGAACTCGATTCCGATGAGCACTTTGATAATCCCACCCGCGCCGACCATCTGCGCGATCATGTAGAATGTGGAGACGGTCAGCGTGGAAAGCGACGCCATCGCGCGCACGGGGCGCGGGCTCATGCGGTAGGCGAGGAGGTCGGCCATCGTGTATTTACCCGCGTTGCGGAGGGGCTCGGCGACGATGAAGAGAACCGTCAGGTACGCCACGAGGAAGCCCACGGAATACATAAAGCCGTCGTAGCCTTTGAGACAAATGATGCCCGAGATGCCGAGGAAACTGGCGGCGCTCATGTAGTCGCCCGCGACGGCGAGGCCGTTCTGCCAGCCTTTGATACTGCGGCCTGCGGCGAAGTATGCGGCGCTGCCTGTGGCCTTTCGTGCGCTGAAGTAGGTGATGACGAGGGTGACGCCGACGAAGGCGAGGAACATGCCGAGGGCGGGGGTGAAGGTGAATGCGAGTGTGTTCATTTAGTGACCGAGTCGTTTGAGAAGTTCCGCATTCATGATGTCCCATTTGCGCGCGGCGCGGACGTAGAGCCAGCAGAGCGTCCACGTCATGATGAACTGCGAGAGCGCGAAGAGGTATGCAGAGTTCACTTTGCCGAGGACGGGCTTTTTCATCATCTCGGGCCAGAAGCCGACGAGCACCGGAAGCGCCATGTAATAGACGAGGAAAAAGATGGTCGCGGGGATGATGAAGCGGCGCTTGGCGCGCTTGAGTTCGGCAAAGCCGGGGTCTGCCGCGATGCGGCTCCAGTCAGGTTGGTTCATGGCGCGCGGACCTAAGCGGGAACGTTGCTGGGATGCAAGAGTTGCATGGGGCAAAATCCCGGGTGTGATTAAAAGTGGAATTGCGCGACAGCGACAAGGAGCGGCGACATTCTTGTCGCTGTAACTATAGCGCGAAGCGCCCAATCCGTTTCGCACGGCTCTGGGAAACTGCACGGTGCTCGAAATTGGGCGCTTCGCGCTTTCAGGACAGCGACAGGAATGTCGCCGCTCCTTGTCGCTGTCGCGACTTCGATCCATTCCACTTTTAATCACACCCAGTAAAATCCCCATTTGCACGAGGCGCTTGACAGTGTGCGGCGGGAGCGGCAACCCATCGCGGCTGTGCTTCCGTATTTTATCTGCCTCGTCGTGGGCTACCTATTGGGCTCTGTGCCGTTCGGGCTCCTTGCCGCCCGGCTGAAGGGCATCGACATCCGCCAGCAGGGCAGCGGCAACATCGGCGCGACGAATGTCTGGCGCGTCTGCGGCTGGCGCTTCGGGCTGCCGGTGTTTCTCCTCGATGCGCTCAAGGGCTTCGGCGCGGTGTGGCTGAGTCGGTATTTTGTGATGGATGGCATGTTGCTCCCGATCGTCGCTGCCATCGGGTGCATCCTCGGCCACAGCTTCCCGGTTTGGCTGAAGTTCAAAGGCGGCAAAGGCGTCGCCACTTCGCTCGGTGTGATGCTCGGGATGATGCCGCTGGCCACGCTCATCGTCTTCGCGCTGTGGGCGGTTATTTTCAAAGTGAGCGGCTACGTCTCGCTCGCCAGCATCATCGCAGCGGCGGCGCTCCCCACGCTCGTGGGCATCGGGAACGTGAGCGGCTGGGCGTATGGCTGGCCGGCCTTTTGGTTCGCACTCGTCGCGGGCGCGCTCGTCATCGTCCGCCACCGCAGCAACATCGCCCGACTGCGCGATGGGACGGAAAGCCGGTTCGGCAAAAAGAAAGGCGGCGCATCGTGAGCTTTCAAAATATCGGCGTCATCGGAGCGGGGAGCTGGGGCACCGCGCTCGCGCTCGTCCTGCATGGGAACGGCCTCCCCGTCACCATCTGGGGGCACGACGCCACGCACATCGCCGCGATGCAGACCGCGCGAGAAAATGCCGCCTACCTTCCCGGCATCGCGCTGCCCGAGACGCTCGCGCTCACGTCGAAACTGGATGACCTTTTCGCCTGCGACCTCCTTCTCATCGTCACTCCGTCCAAAGCCGTCCGCGAAGTCGCCTCGCTCCTGTACGCTGGGGAATTAGGGCGCGGAACCGCGCTGCTCAGTTGCACCAAAGGCGTCGAGCGCGGCAGTGGGATGCGGATGAGCGAAATTCTCGCCGAGTATTTCCCCGCAAACGCCATCGCCGTCCTCAGCGGCCCCAGCCATGCGGAGGAAGTCGCCCTCAAGCGCCCTACCTGCGTCGTCCTCGGCTGCCGCGAGCCCGACCTCGCCCAACGCCTGCAACGCGCATTTTCCTCCCCGTGCTTCCGCGCCTACACGAACGACGACGTCGCGGGTATCGAACTCGGCGGCGCTCTGAAAAACATCTACGCCCTCGCCGCCGGCGTGTGCGACGGCATCGGCCTCGGCGACAACGCGAAGGCCGCGCTTGTCACGCGCGCTCTCGTAGAACTCGGCCGTCTTGGCAACGCGCTTGGTGGCAAGCAATCCACCTTCATGGGGCTCAGCGGCGTTGGGGATTTAATGGTCACCTGCTTCAGCCAACACAGCCGCAACCGCTCCGTCGGCGAGCGCCTGGGGCGCGGCGAGCAACTCTCCTCCATCGTCGCCTCCATGCAGATGGTCGCCGAGGGAGTGCCCACGACTTACAGCGCCTACGAATGCGCCCGCCGACACAACATCGAGACGCCCATCATTGATCAAATCAAGAGCATCCTCGACGGCACGAGCGCCCCCGCCGAAGCCCTAGCTCGCCTCCTCGGTCGCGACCCGCGTGCGGAGTAGTTTCACTTTATAGCCCGCTTCACCGTGCGGAAGCCGATGTAGAGCGCACGCACGCCGGGCTTCACATCGTCTCCGACGAAAAACATGTCGCCCGTCCCACCACGACCTTCGCGTGAAGCTTTGAAACTAGTTGGATAGATGAACCAACTGTCTTCCGCCGGGATTTTCGATACTCTGTCGAACATCGTCGTGGGACCGGTCGCGAACGAGCCGCCTTTGAGCAACGGTATCTCCTTGCTGCCTTCTTTTTTATAGATCCACTCCGCTACGTTGCCACCCATCCCCTCGACTTTGAGTGGGCTGGAATCCGAAGACATTTGATCGACGGGCCCCCAATAGTTGTTCCCATCGGTACCGCCTTTGGTGCCGGGTTGCAGCGGCAGATAGTCAGCGCCGGAGTTGGTCTTCTTTGGCTCGAAAGAATCCCCCCACGGAAATTTGAAGCCTTTGTTGCCCCGAGCCGCGGCTTCCCACTCCTCCTCAGTCGGCAGATCGCGCTCTTCTCCACCAGTCACTTTTCGGCCTTCGGCTTCCTTGCCTTCCCATTTCGCAAAAGCGTAGGCGTCCCACCAAGTGACGCCGATCATGGGGCTGTTGAGATCGATGGGCGCTCCCAATTCGCCCTTGGCTTTGAAGACTCGGCCATCACGCACTTTTGCGTTGAGGATGAGTTTCTTCACATCCTCACCCACATGGGAGATTTCGCGACGGGCGTTGGGGTGATCATACTTGTGCTCGTTATCGCTCGTTTCGCACCATTCGATGAACTTCGCATAACGCCCGATAGAGACTTCGAACTTGTCGATTTCAAATGCGGGCAATTGGACAGACTCACCCGCCTCGCCCACGAGATATGAGCCTGCGGGGATCTGCACCTGCGCGTCGAGCTTGCGCTCATTGGAGACGACATACTGCCACACAAGCCATCCGATCAGGACGACGAGCAGGCTGAGTGTGATGATGTTGATTACGACGGCGCGCTTTTGCGCGGTGCGGGCGGCTTCCACAGCACGCATCGCGGCGGCATCTGCGGCTTTCATTTTCGCAGCTTCAACGGGGACGACCTTGGGCTCTAGCGCCTTCACGGCCTGGACGACGGCGGTCCATCCGGTCACCGCATTTGCGCCGCCTTGCATCCGGTTCAACAGCATGGATAGCCCCTGCGACATCGCATTGGCGGGCAAAAGTTGTCGGATCGTATCAGCAAGGACAGCCAATTCATTTTGGATAGATACTGTGGGGTCAGCACCAGCGGTCGCGAGATTTGCCAGACGGGCGATGCCATCGTTACCGATACGGATTGCCGTAGCGTCGAAGACCCCGTGTGCAAGCTCATGGGACCACAGGTAATTGAGCCCCTCGCTCGCCACCTTCATCGCGTGTAGAGCCCTCTTTTCATCGAGCATTTGCCCACGCTTTGCTAGGTCGGCAAGCGTCATGCCGTCCAAATACTCGTGTGTGTAGAAGACGACACCTTGACGGTCATCCGCTTCGAATACCGAGACGATGAAAGGATGGGAAACCGCCGCTTTTGCCCGAGCATCTGCGAGAAACTGCGAGCGAGCGTCGTCTTGGTGAGAGCGTTCCGCGTCAAGCACCTTCAGTCCTACAAGCCGGTTCACGCTCGTTTGCGTTGCCACATAGACCTTTCCCCAAACGCCCGAGCCGAGCACGCGCTCCACTCGATAATCTCCGAGCACCTTCCCCACCAACGGATCACTGGATGCGACCGCGACTGGCGCACTCGGAACAGCATGTGAAGCCCCTCCGACGCCAGACGCTATCGGCGACGGGATGGCTTGCACGGGCGCGACCCGCACTCCGGAAACCGGGATCGCCTGCACCGGCTGTCTCGCTCCCGACGCCACAGGCTGCGCTTGCGGCACCGCCGTCGGCTGTCTCACTCCCGACGCCGCAGGCTGCGCTTGCGGCACCGCCGTCGGCTGTCTCACCCCCGACGCCGCGGGCTGCGCTTGCGGCACTGCCACGGGTTTCGGCGGCATCGCGCTGGCAGCCAAATCCGCCGCCGCCTTTTCTACGAGGCCGCGCATGACGTCCGCGTCCACTGGTTTCGCGAGCGTATCCGCACCGCCAAGGTTCTCCGCATAATCGGACAGATCATACTGGCTCATGAAGATGACACGCATCTTCGGATACATGCCCTGAAGCTCCCCACGAAGGGTAAAACCGTCCGTCGGCTCCATCACGACATCGGTGATAAGAAGGTCCACACCACCCAGCGTCGCGGCGTGCTCATGGGCCTTCTGCGCGCTCGTCGCGACGCGGACATCATGCCCTGGGATGGCTTTTAAAATGGCTACTAGTTCAGGTAGGACGCTGGATTCGTCATCAACGAGGATAATTCTCATCATTCAGTATTACGGATTTTTTTCGGGTGCTGGAAATTTTTGCACAAGGTTCGCAGGCTCGGCGAAAACCGCCTGAAGCTGCCCCTTGAAATAAATGCGCACGACATAGCCGTGGTAGCGTCGGCCCTCACCCGCCGGGTCATCGCGGCCCACAAGAGGCTGGTCGTAGTCCACTTGCAGCGTCTCGATCCCGCCGTCCTCCCAATCTGCCGGCGGATCGGTGAAACGATAGGCTACATTCGCCGTCGTCGGGACAACGTCCTTGGCATTAATCTGGTCGAAAAATCGCACCTGCGTCACCACTTCCGTCCGAGGATTCGTCACCGCTCCCTGCTTGGCATGGATTGGGATCGAGAGCGTAAATCGCTTCCCCTTCCCGCCCGCCTCCTCCGCCATCGTCACACGCCCGAGCGCCATCGCACGCCCATTTGCAAACCGCACCTCTCCATCCCCCGCCGCACCGGTCGGCCCTCCCACCGCCGCGCGGGCAGTGGTCACAGCGATGTCTAGTTTCGACTTTGCCGCAGAAAAATAAAACCCCGCCCTGTCCCCCATCTGCAAAATCCGCCGCCACTCCGCAGCCGCCTTATCTGGGAGCGACATCTTTTCATAAGTGTAAGCCATCTCCGCGATCGGCAACGGATCTTCCGGCGAAATTGCCCCAGCCTCTCGGAGCTTCACGAGCGCACCGGCCGTATCGCCTTTCGTACGCAGCAACTTCCCCTGCTCCACCAATTCCGTCAGGCGCGGGTCCACCTTCGGCGTCAGCGCGCTCAGCGGAACAGGCGTCGGGCGAGGCGGTACACCAGTCACGCTCGGCGCAGGCTCAGGCTTATCCGGGGTCGGCGGCGCAGGCTCGCTAGGCGTCGGTGCCCCATCGACATTCGCCGCTACCATGATCGGGCGGGGACGCCCCGATGCATCGAACCCCGGATTCTCATCCAGCGGATTCTCTACCGAGAGCGGCTCATCCTTCGGAGGCGGGCTCTCCGCCATCAGCTTCTCGATGTCGATTTTTGCCGGCACTGAGCGCTCATCCTCCTCCACCGACCGGTAAAAAGCCACGCCCACCGCCGCGAACTGCGCCATCCCGATACCACCCAGCGTCAAAGCAGCGACGAGAAACGTCCTGCCCATTGATTGCCGGGTGATTGGAGAAATAGAAGCCATTCAGCGAAATGAGGCGCGACCCTACGGAGCGAGTTTCTGCCTGTCAAAACTCATTCACCGTCCAGCTTTCAAAGGGGGGCGCGATGACCCCACAATTCTCAGTCCTCCGCCGGCTCCGACTCCTCGCTCGCCGGTTCAAGTAAAAGCGAGGGAAGTTCGAGGAGCTTGGCTGCCTCGCTCGACGGGAGTTCTTGGGCGGTGCGGAGCTTCCGCTCGACGGCTCGTGAGCGGGTCTCGGCATCGTCGATACTCCGGCTCGCCTCTTGTAGTTTCTTCTGCACCTTTTTGAGCGCCTCGCCGAATTTCCCGAACTCGGTCTTCACCGCGCCAAGCACGTTCCAGACTTCGCTCGACCGCTTCTCGATTGCCAGCGTGCGAAAGCCCATCTGCAAGCTCGTGAGCATAGCCGCCAGCGTCGTAGGCCCGCTGATCATCACGCGCTGCTCGCGCTGGATGCCGTCGCACAAGCCAGGCCGACGGAGCACTTCGGCAAAGAGCCCTTCGGTCGGCAGGAAGAGGATCGCGAAGTCCGTCGTATGCGGCGGATTCAGATACTTCGCGCTGATTTTCTTCGCCTCGTTCTTCACGCCGTTTTCCAGTGCTTGCGATGCCACCGCCGCCGCTTCCATGTCGCCGCGCTCCTCGGCGTCCACGAGGCGCTGGTATTCCTCCTGCGGAAATTTCGCATCGATCGGCAGCCACACGGGAGCCCCGTTTTCGTCGCGCCCCGGCAATTTGACGGCATATTCCACGCGCTCGCCGCTGTCGGGATTCGGAGCGACGTTTTGCGCGTATTGGTCCGGGGTGAAAATCTCGCCGAGCAGATTCCCGAGCTGCACTTCGCCCCAGCCGCCGCGCGTCTTGATGTTCGTGAGCACTTTCTTCAAATCGCCCACGCCCGTCGCGAGGGTGCGCATCTCGCCGAGCCCGGCGTGGACTTGCTCCAGCCGGTCGCTGACGATTTTGAACGATTCGCCGAGCCGCTGCTCCAGCGTTGCGTGGAGCTTTTCGTCCACGGTCGCGCGCATCTGCTCTAGCTTCTGAGTATTGTCGTGCTGGAGTTCGGTGAGCTTCCGCTCGACGGTCTCGCGGATGGCTTCGAGCTTCTTTTCGTTGCTTTGAGAGAGGAGGTTAAAGTTCGTCGTAAAGGTCGCGAGCTGGTCTTTCTGAAAGGTCGCAATCTCAGTCATCCTCCCGGTGAGCGTCTCGCCCATTGCTTTCATCGAGCGCGCCAGCTCCTCGCGTGCGGCGCTGTGCTGCTGGGCGGCGTCCACTTTCAGCTCGCCGAGATGCCGCATCACCGTCACGCGTATATCTTCGAGTTTCTCGGCGTTGGCCACGGCGAGGGCGGCGAGCTGTTGGGCGAAGTTGGCGAGTTGCGTGTGTTGTAACTGCGTAAGCTCGGCGACGCGCGCCTGAACAGAATCGCCGAACTCTTTAAAGGAACGCGCGCTTTCCTCCCGATTGCGCCCAAACTCCTCTCGCACGCTACGCTCCACACGCTCGCTGTGTGCGGCGATGGAGGCGAGCACACGCTCGCTGTTGCTCTCAATCGCGACAGCCTGCGAGTCATCGGGCTTGCGCCCAAACAGCGCGAAGAGCTGCAACAGGATGATGACGGCGAGAAGGATGGTGATGATGACGTTGGGCCACATGACAGAGAATCCGTAGAGGCGCGACTTCCGGCAAGCGAGCCGCGAATTATCCGACTCCGCCGAACCGTCGTAAATAGTTGCTGCATAATCGAACGAATAAATTAAGCAGCAAGGAGTGAGCACGGGTAGCGAGGCGGTTGTTTAATCTAAATAGGAATAATTCTTGATAAGCCCACCCATGCCGTGTCTCCTTCACGGCATGGCAACGCCATCCAACCACACACAAACGGCAGACGAAACGATCCACGGACGCGGCCTGCGCATGACCGACCAGCGACGCGCAGTCTATGATGTGATCATGGGCGAGCGCGACCACCCGACTGCGGTCGAAGTCTTTACCCGAGTGCGAGGCAAAGTGCCGACCATCTCATTGGCGACTGTCTATAATTGCCTCGATACGCTCACTGGATGCGGTCTGGTAAAAACGGTGGCACATGAACGCGAGCCGGCTCGGTATTGCCCCAACTTGGAAGAGCACGCGCACTTCTTCTGCGAATCGTGCGGCGCGGTCACGGACCTTCCGCTACGCAGCCGCAAGAAGCCAGAGGACGTGTGGTATTTCCCCGGTGAGTTCTCCGTTTCCCACCACGAAGTTTCTTTCAGCGGCACTTGCCCGAAATGTTCGGCCAAAGCCGCGAAGTCCAACAAACGCTAAAATTTATGAGTCTAGAAATCCGCAATCTACACGCCCGCATCGCCAGCAATGGCACCGAAATCCTCAAGGGGCTCGACCTCATCGTCGAGAAGGGGAAAGTCCACGCCATCATGGGTCCGAACGGCTCGGGAAAGAGCACGCTATCGAAAGTCATCGGCGGTCATCCCGACTACGAGATAACCGAAGGCGAAATCCTTTTGGACGGCACGAGTGTCATCGGCATGGAGCCCGACGTGCGCTCGCGGGCTGGCCTCTTTTTGGCGATGCAATACCCGATGGAAATCCCCGGTGTCTCGAACGCCAATTTCATCCGCGCCGCGCTGCAAGCCCGACTGCCAGAGGGTGAAGAACTGGAGGCGACGGACTATTACGCGAACCTTTACTCGAAGATGGACGGCTTGGAGATGGACCGGAAATTCACCGCTCGCTCGGTGAACGAAGGCTTTTCCGGCGGCGAAAAGAAGCGCAACGAAATCCTGCAAATGCTGATGCTCGCGCCGAAGTATTGCATCCTCGACGAGACAGACAGCGGCCTCGACATCGACGCCCTACGCATCGTCGCCGGAGGCGTGAACAGCTACCGCTCGCCGAAAGTCGGGATGCTCGTCATCACCCACTACCAACGGCTTTTGGATTACATCGTCCCTGACATCGTCCACGTCCTCGTGAATGGCCGAATCGTCCGCCACGGCGGCAAAGAGCTCGCGCTGGAGTTGGAAGAGCGCGGGTATGATTTCATCCGCGAAGAAACCGCAGCCTAAACAAATATGAGCACTGAACTTCTCGACGCCCCCGCAACACAACTCGACATCGACCGCTCGCGCGGAGATTTCGTCTATCCAGAATCGCATGAATTTGACGCGGGGACGGGGCTCTCGCACGACACGATTGATTACATCGCGACGGTGAAAAATGAGCCGGAGTGGATTCGCGAGTTTCGCCACAAGGCGCTCGATACTTTCCTCGCGAAGCCGATGCCGACGCATTGGGCGTCGCATGACTTGGAGAACATCGTCTTTCAAAACATCCGCTATTATTTGGCGAATGCGAAGCGCCCGACGCGCTCGTGGGAGGATGTGCCGGATGATGTGAAGAAGACCTTTGAGCGGCTCGGAATCCCGGAGCAGGAGCGCAAATTCTTGGCTGGCGTTGAGGCGCAATTCGACTCCGAGGCCGTGTATTCCAACATCAAGGCTGCGGTCGCGGACCAGGGCGTCATCTTCACCGGCTCGACGGAAGGGCTCATCAAGCATCCCGAGCTTTTTAAGAAATGGTTCGGAAAAGTCATCCCGACGGGCGACAATAAATTCAGCGCACTGAACAGCGCGGTGTTTAGCGGTGGCTCGTTTATTTACATCCCGCCGGGCGTGAAAGTGAAGCACCCGCTGCAAGCGTATTTCCGCATCAATGCGGAGAACTTCGGGCAGTTCGAACGCACGCTCATCATCGCCGACGAGGGCAGCGAAGTGATGTATATGGAAGGCTGCACAGCGCCGAAATTTGAGACGGCGACGCTACACTCCGCAGTCGTGGAACTCGTCGCCATGAAGGGCGCGAAAATCCAATACGTGACCGTGCAAAACTGGTCAAACAACGTCTTCAACCTCGTGACCAAGCGCGCGATCGCCCACGAAGAGGCCGAGGTAAAATGGATCGATTGCAACATCGGTTCACGCCTCACGATGAAGTATCCCGGCGTGGTGCTGAAAGGCCGCAAGGCTCGCGGCGAGGTCATCTCCATCGCGCTGGCAGGCGACGGGCAACATCAGGATACCGGCGCAAAAATGATCCACGCAGCCGACGAGACGACTTCCAATATCGTCAGCAAAAGCATCAGCCTCGGCAGCGGACGTTCGACGTATCGCGGGCTCGTCCACATCCCGAAACACCTCAAAGGCTGCAAGAACAACACCGAGTGCGACGCACTGCTCATCAACCCGACTTCGCGCACCGACACCTATCCCGCCATCACCGTTCGCGGCACCGGCAATTCATCGCAACATGAAGCCAGCGTCTCACAAATTTCGCAGGAGCAAATCTTCTACATGATGTCACGCGGCCTCACCGAAGCACAGGCGATGAGCCTTTCGGTAAATGGTTTTGTGAACGATTTGGTGCGCCAATTTCCGATGGAATACAGCGTGGAATTGAAGCGGCTCATCGATATGGAAATGGAAGGGAGCGTCGGCTAAATGACCGTGCTCGATACAACTGAACACCCAGCAAACGAAAGCGTGAATACCACTGGCCCCGACTTCGCAAACCATCCCGAGTCCTTCCGTGCAACGCAGCAGGCGGCGTGGGAGAAATTCACCTCGCTGCCGATGCCTAAGCGCACGGATGAAGCGTGGCGCTTCGCCGATACGCGGACGCTCGACATCTCCCGCTTTGGCCGCGCCGAAGCGGTGAGCGATGCCACGCAAGCGATGTTGGTGAAACTGAGCATCGGCCTCGAACACACGAGCGGGCAGATGACTTTTGCTAATGACCGGCTACTCTCGCGGCATTTCCACGGCGATTCGCTGAATGCGAAAGGCGTGCTTTGGCTCCCGCTCGAACAAGCGATTGCCGAGCATCCCGAGCTGGTCGCCAAGTATTTCATGCGCGAGGAGGCACGCATCGGCTCTGGGAAATTTGCCGCGCTGCACGCCTCGCAAGTGCGCGGCGGCATGTTCCTCTACGTCCCGCGTGGCGTGGAAATCGCCCTGCCCGTCGAGACTTACCATTGGCTCAGCGGGGAAAATGCCAGCCTCTTTCCGCACACACTCATCGTCGCCGAAGAGAACGCGAAAGTGACCGTCTTGGATTACTTTGCCAACGCCTCCGAGTGCCCCGGTTTTGTCTGCGGCGTGAACGACATTTCCACTGCGGCTGGCGCGAAAGTCACCTACGTCGCCGTGCAGGAATGGAACCGCAACACGCTGGCATTTCACATGAACAACACGACCGTCGCCCGCGACGCCAGCGTGCTCACGCTTCGCCTGAACCTTGGCGGCGCACGAGTCCGGGACGAAGCTGTCTCGCGACTGCGCGGCCCCGGCGGACGCAGCGACATGCTCAGCGTCAACGCAGCGGAAGGCGCACAAATCTTCGACCAGCGCACCCTGCAAATCCACGAAGCCCCCAACGCCACAAGCGACCTACTTTACAAAAACGCGCTCAACGACACCTCGCGCACCATCTTCACCGGCCTCATCCGCGTGGATAAAGGCGCACATAAAACCGACGCCTACCAAAAAGTCCGCAACCTCGTCCTCAGCGACGAAGCCGAAGCGAACAGCGCCCCCGGCCTCGAAATCGAAGCCGACGATGTGCGCTGCACCCACGGCGCAACGAGCGGCGCTCTCGATGAAGAACAAGTGTTCTATTTCCAAAGCCGGGGCATCCCTCGCCGCGTCGCGCAGCAGTTGGTCACCTTTGGCTTCCTCAGCGAAGTCTTCGAGCGCATCCCCGATGCAGCCCTCGCGGCGCATCTGTGCGACTTACTTCACGGGAAATTGGGCTGATTTACCGCGCCAGGCGCGCGAGCAGCCAGATGAGAAATAGGATGCCGAAAAGCAGCCCAAGGATCGCGGCGGCGACTTTCATCAACTCGCGGGGCTTCATTTCGGTTCTTTTGCGCCAATCATTCATTTCGCTGTCTATATGCGGAAAATGGTGCGCTGAAAACGACATTCGCCTTGCCGCTGGTGGGCGGACTTCCTACACCGCACGTTCTATATGAGCAGAAAAATTCGTTACGGCATGGTGGGCGGCGGACGCGGCGCATTCATCGGGGCACTTCATCGCATCGCGGCGGCGATGGACGGACAGATCGAGCTGGTCTGCGGCGCTTTCAGCAGCGACCCGCAGCGCAGCAAAGACAGCGGCGCGGACCTTTTCCTCCCGGCAAACCGCTGCTACGGCACCTACGAGGAAATGATCCGCGCCGAGGCCAAGCTCCCGCTCGGCGAGCGCATGGATTTCATGTGCATCGTCACCCCGAACTTCATGCACTTCCCTCCTGCGAAAATGGCGCTAGAAAACGGCTTCCACGTCCTCAGCGACAAGCCCGCCACCTTCAGCCTAGATGAGGCCAAAAAGCTCGCCGCCATCGTCAAAAAGAGCGGCCTCCTCTACGGCCTCACGCACAACTACACCGGCTACCCGCTCGTGAAAGAAGCCCGCGCAATGGTCGCCGCTGGCAAGCTCGGGAAGATCAGAAAAGTCGTCGTCGAATACCCGCAAGGTTGGCTCGCCACGCGCCTCGAAGCCTCCGACCAAAAGCAAGCCGCGTGGCGCACCGACCCAAAGCGCAGCGGCGCGGCAGGCTGCATCGGCGACATCGGCACGCACGCCGAGAACCTCGCCGAATACATCACCGGCCTCCCCATTTCCGAACTCGCTGCCGACCTCACCGCATTCGTCAAAGGCCGCAAGCTCGACGACGATGGCAACCTCCTCCTCCGCTTCAAAGGCGGTGCAAAAGGCGTGCTCCACAGCTCCCAGATTTCCGTCGGCGAGGAGAACAATCTCAACATCCGCGTCTATGGCGAAAAGGGCGGACTCGAATGGCACCAGAACGAGCCCAACACGCTCCTCGTCAAATGGCTCGACCAGCCCACGCAAATCTTCCGCACCGGCAACGGCTACCTCGGCAAAGCTGCTGCCTCCGCCACTCGCACCCCGCCCTCGCACCCCGAAGGCTACCTCGAAGCCTTCGCCAACGTGTACCGCGCATTCGCTGGTGCCGTCCGCGCCCGCCTCGACGGCAAGAAGCTCGCCAAGGATGATCCCGCCAACGATTACCCAAAAATCGAAGACGGCGTGCGAGGCATGGCCTTCATCGAGGCCGTCGTGAAATCGTCCAAGGCCAACGCGGCGTGGACGAAGCTGGAGACGTAGTCTTTCACTTCAACAATCAGAGTTCATCAATCAGCAATTTCTGCCGTCCAAAATGTCGATTGATAAATTTCGATTGCTGATTGGTGAAGTATTGGAATCTGATGAATGAGAAGGCGTTCAATCTCGAAGATCGTTTGGTGGAGTTTGCCGTGCGCGCAATCAATGCCGTCGAGTCCCTACCTGATACTAGAGCTGGGAACCACATTGCCGGTCAGTTGGTTCGTTCGGGCACTTCGCCTGCGCCCAACTATGGGGAAGCGCAAAGTGCTGAGTCTCGAAAGGATTTCATCCACAAGATGAAGGTATGCCTCAAGGAACTCCGTGAAACACTCATCTGGCTGAAAATCATCGTTCGGAAGCAGCTTTGCTCGGCAGATCGTCTCGGTTCGATTCTTCAAGAATGCAACGAACTCATCGCTATTTTCGTGAGCAGCGTCCAGACAGCGGAAAAGAAATTGCGTTCAGCCGCGTAAGTCCATGACTTCAACAGTCAACAATCAGAGTTCATCAATCAGCAATTTCTGCCGTTCAAAATGTCGATTGATGAATTTCGATTGTTGATTGTTGAGGGTATATTCTCCGCACATGCACATCACCGGAGTCATCGCACGCCGCATTCTCGTCAACTACCGCGTCGCTCCCGGCGTCGTGCGGGCGCTGCTGCCTGCGCCTTTCCGGCCCAAGCTGCACGCGGGGGCTGCGGTCGTCGGCATCTGCCTCATCCGGCTGGAAAAGATGCGGCCTGTCGGCTTCCCCGCGCTCATCGGAATCACTAGCGAGAACGCTGCGCACCGCATCGCCGTCGAGTGGGATGAAGGGGTGAACGTCCGCGAAGGCGTCTTTGTTTTCCGCCGCGATACGAACTCTCTGCTCAACCACTACGCGGGCGGGCGGCTCTTTCCCGGCGTGCAGCACTACGCGGATTTTGCCGTGCGCGATGCGCGCGGGCACATCGGCCTCCGTGCGCGACCAGATAACGGCGCGGCACTCATCGAGCTACGCGGACACGAGAGCGCCGCGCTGCCCGGCAGCTCCATTTTTCGCTCGCTGGAGGAAAGCTCGCGCTTTTTCGAGGCGGGATGTCTCGGCTTTTCGCTCGGCAAAAAGGGCGACATTGACGGCATGAAGCTCGTCACTCGCGAATGGTCCGTACGGCCCTTTGAAGTCGAGATATGCCGCTCGCGATTCTTCGCCGATACGAGCGTTTTCCCGGCGGGCAGCGTCGTCTTTGATCACGCGATTCTCATGCGCGACATCCCGCACGAATGGCTCCCCTGCCCCGCGCCCGTAGCGACGGTAAAGCGGATCGCGTGAGCTAACGCGCACACGTCCCGTCTTCACACGCAGGCTGCGCGAGCAGGCGGGCGGCTGTTTCCGGGCTGTGCCCGAAGAGCCAGCGCGAGATGGTGTGGCGGTTTTGCGAGACGCCGTGGCAAATACTGCGAGCGAATGGCTTGAGCAGTGGATGCGACATTCGCAGCGACCAGTTGCGATATTCGCGCAGCGCCCATAGGGTCATGATCCAGCCGTTCACCCCGCGCCAGACTTCGCCGGTGTCGGCAATCGCGATGAGTTCTTCACCCGGCTTCAGCGCGCCGATTCCGGGGAAGCGATCTTCGAGATGCTCGTCCTGCAATGGGACGAAAATGAGCGGGACATAGGCCGCCTGTTGCGAGAGCCAGACGCGGATGCTGCGGCACATCGCGCACTTGGCGTCGTAGAGAATTGTAAGTGTTTTCATGGCACTTCACCGCGACCGCCGGGGAGCGGTCGCGGTGGTTTGGAGTGGTTTAGTGCCGGGCGACGTAGGCATTGGGGCCCACGGGCGGCGGTGCATGGCGGATGACGGCGTTTTTCCGCATCGTGTTGAAGACGTAGATGTTCAGGAAGTGCATCACGCCGAGGATGAGCAAGACGCAGCCGACTTTCGTGCCGAGGCTCTCCAGCATTGTGGCGAAGTCCGTGGGCCGATCTCCGTATTTCACCGCGAAGACGACGAAGACGACATTGATGAGGTAAAAGCCGACGACGAGCAGGTGGTTCACGCTGTCCGCGAGCTTCTCGTTGCCGTGGAAGGCATCGACGAGAAAGATGCGCCCGTGCTTGTGCAGCGTGCTGGCGACCCAGATGGTGGTGACGACGCTCAACGCGAGGTAGAGCAGGTGATGTGTGATGATGATGTTCATAGTTTGTGTGTTTCTGTTGTTCTGGTGTTTTCAGGAAAGTTTGAAAGTATGCGGCAAGAAGAAATCAGCTCATCCATTTCAAAAGCCACGGCAGGATTTTGGACTGCTCGGATTTAGAGACTTTGCTGAGGACGGAGTCTGCCATTTCCACAAATTCGCAGAGCGACTTCGCCTGTTTGGTAAAGGCGACCGCCTCCGAGTCGTCGAGCCCCTCAGTGCGGTCAATACAGTCCCGCAAAAGCCCAATCGCCGGACGAATCTCCCGGCGTTTGCGTTCCCGAACGACGGTGCAGAATATCTTCCACACATCCTTCTCGGCCTCGAAGAACTCTTTGCGCTCTCCCTTTTTCACCACACTGCGGATGAGCCCCCAGCCGATCAAATCGCGGATATTCCCGTGAGCGTTCCCTCGGCTAATTTGGAGTTCATTCATAATCTCATCCGTGCTGAGCGCGTCAGTGCTGACCATGAGCAGTGCGTGAATCTGCGCCATCGTCCGATTGATCCCCCAAGCCCCGCCAAGCGTCCCCCATTGAGTGACAAACTCATCCCTCACGGCCCGGAATCTCGCCCTGTCTGGATTTGGATTGGTTGCGTCGTCGCTCATTTTGTATTTTCAGAATTACCTGAAAACTCGAAGCGCTGCAATAGCAATCTTCAAAAATTATGCGGTTAGCGGCATCATGGTTCAAGGCGCTAGAGTGACTCTTACCCGCGTAAAGCGATTGGGGGCCGGCGCGGGGTCTAGGACGGTGACTCGTTCGAAGTCGGTGCTTATCGTCGCTATGATTTCCCCACTGGCGGCGCTCCAAGGGCCGCTCGGGGTGCTGGCGAACTCGGCGGCGTAGGTGATGCCGGGGGCGGTGGTGGCGCGGCGGCGGATGTATTCGATGGTGAGGAAGTCGCCGTTGTTTCGGCTGGCATACGGGAGGCCGGAGGTGCCTACGCCGGGCTGGAGGGGCGCGGGGGATGGGACTCGCGGGGCGAGGTTAAACGCAAACTCTAGGAGGTTCGAGACGCCGTCGCCATCGGGGTCGGCGAGGAGTGTGCCGATGGCGGGGTTTGCTTGCTCGGCGGGTGTGAAGGTTTGCGTGAGCCATGTGGCGGGCGTGAGGCCGAGGGCGCTGAAGGTGAGGTCCACATCGGCGGCGGCGTTGTAGTCGGCGTTGCCCGATTGGCTGGCGCGCACGGTGATGGCTCCGGGGCCGGTAAGCGTGAGCACATTTCCTATGAGCGTGGCGGGGCCGCCGATAAGCGTGTAGGCCACGGGGAGTCCGCTGCTGGCGGTGGCTGCGAGGGTGAGCGGTGGGGCTCCGTAGGGCTGGTCTGCGATGACGCTGAACGTGATTGTTTGGGCGACGGGAAGGACAGTGAGCGTCCCGGCGGCGCTGGTTTGCGTGCCGTTGTCCCAAGTGACTACGCAGGTGTAGCTGCCCTCGGCGGAGGCGGTGACGTTTGTGCGTGTGTAGCTGCTGGCGGTCGCGCCCGCGATGTTCACGCTGTTGCGCCGCCATTGGTAGCCGCTGGGCGTACCGGCGACGGTGACGCTGAAAGTGGCGTTTGCGAACGCGGAAACGGTGCGATTCGGAGGCTGGCCGGTGATCCCGTTATAGGGGACGGTGATCGTCGTGAGTTGCCCGGAGGTGAGCGTGACGGAATACGCGGGCGGTTGGAGGAAGCCCGCGACCGCTGTGAAATTGAGCGTGCGCGCGCCGGGCGTGAGGGAGTTCAGCTTGACGTTGCTGCTTTGCAAAGTGCCCGTCGTCCCGATGCGCCATTTCCCGCTCGAATTGCCGAGTGTCACTTTCAGCGAAGCGCCCGCTGCGGTGCCGCCAGAAAGCGGACTGCTGGTATGCGTGATGCCGCCGGTGCCGTTATTGTCGCCGCCGTTGCCGCTGATTTCTCCACGGTTAAA
>CANIWM010000105.1 GCA_947471505.1 Chthoniobacteraceae bacterium
GAGTGGTTCGGCGTCTATGCCACGCAACTGCCGCTGGCCAATGCCACGCTGGGTCTCCCGGCACCGGATGTCACCGCTTCCGTGGCGGATGCGCGCTTTTGCCAGTACGCGAGCGGCGATTGGCTGATGGCGACGCGCGAGTTTGGCCCATCGGCGACGGCGGCGTTGGATGAGCTTTACTCGGGCACGGCGGGTGGGTTTTCGCTGCCTGTTTTCACCGCCCCGGCGCTGCCTGTGGGTGTGGTGGCGGTGGCGGCGGGTGCGCTGGATCGCATCACGGCTTTTGTGCAGACGATCAAGGCGTGCCCGAACTACACGGAGGCCATCGGCATCCAGCTCGGCATCGTGGGTCCGGAGGATTCGGCGGAGCACGACTTGCCCACATTCACGCTGAAAGTGGAGCGCGGCGGCGGGTGCGAATGCGTGCGTGTGGCGTTCAAAAAATTCGGTCGCGATGGGGTGGTGATCTATTGCCGCCGCAACGGCGGGGCGTGGGAGCTTCTGGCGATCGACCTTTCTTCGCCGTATCTCGACGAGCGTGCGCTGCTGGTGCCCACGATGCCGGAGACGCGCGAGTATCGTCTGCAATTTTACGAAGGCTCGGCGCCGACGGGCGACTTCACCCCGACGCAGAGCGTGACCGTAGGCCCTTAATCCTATGCCCTTCGACCCAAGTCTCCCGCAGGAGAACACGCTCATCGACGCCGCGCAGATGCGCGACCAACTCAACGGCCTGAACGACGCGCTCAACACCGCCATCGCCGGCACCGCGCAAAACCCAAGCCTCGGCCCGTTCACCATCGCGCTGAGCGATCCGCCGACGCGCCCGGAGGTGCAGGCAATCCTCGATGTCCTCAATGCGCTGATCAATCAGCTCACGCGGGTGTGACGGAAAGTAGCTCGCTCCCGACGAGTCGGGATTCGCGACGTTGCACCTCTCGCGAAGCGGCACTTCAATTGATTGGTCGCTTCGCGAGTAGGATTCAGCCGCGAGGGACTCGCGAGCTACTTTCTCCGTGCCTCGGACCATTCCATTTTAAATCACGCCCGCCGACTTTGCGGTTCATTTCGGAGTTGCTGTGGTTGCGCAAAGGCGCGTCACTCTCGGCTGTGTTCGTATTCATCCACCGCACTTCGATTCGCCCTTGGGTGTCTGCTTGGGCTCTTGGCGGCGGGGCAGGGGAGACGGAGGGGGCGGCACCCGCCAAAGCGGTTTGTATCAGTGCCGGGCTGCGCCATTCCGGGTGCGCGGATGATGAGCGGGCTGCGGAGGGATTCTTCGAGCGTGGTGAATCATTGTCCGGTGTACGCCGGGTCGTAGGTTGCGACGCCGGTCCTCGATACGCGGTAGAAGCGCTTTGCGTTGTTCGCGGGAAGAGCTGCGCCGTTTTCGGTGGCGGATGTTTTCGTCGCATTCGCGGCAGCGGCGTATCCGGTGAATATGGATGTCCAGATGGCTAGGTCGGGGCTGGCCTCCACTTTGTAGCTGCCGCCTTCGAGGCTGTTCCACGAGATGGTCACGTTGCCGTTTGCTGGTGCTATTTCCGGTGCGCTGTTCCATGTTTCTGCGACAGCGGGGCCGCCGTTGAAGAGCGTCGTCACGCTCTCGGTGATGTTGCCATTTACCACGCGTCCACCGGTGCGGTTGCCATTCCAGTAGCGCCCGATGGAGTAGGGGAATGCGGGCGCGCCGGAGGCGTCGATGGGGATGAAATATGCGTAGGTGCCGCCGGGGAATTCCGGGGTCGCGCAGGTGCGGCCGTTTGGTTTGTCGAGGTCGTAGTCCACACCTTGCTGGTAGTGTGCGCCGCCGGTGCCGGGCTTCACGATGTCACCGAGAAAATCGAAGTCCTCGGCATACCAGCCGACGGGGAAACTGGCCGACACATTCGGCCCCCAACTCGTGCTTGGCAGAGCATAGTCGCTACTGCCGAGTGTCGTTGTGAATGTGTGGAAAAGCGCAGCCCACGGCGCGAGCGAGTGCCGGCCTGCGGTGGTGAGATTGCTCGTTCCATTTGTGCCATCGCGGGGCACGTGGCCGGAGACCATGCGTCGCACCGGACTGTTTGCGTCCATCGCGGTGGAGTAGCCGTACGGTCCGTAAATCGGGAATCCGTCGTAGGCCCAGCCGACGATTGGCGAGTGGTGGAGATCGGTCGTGTTTTCGATGTAGGTATCGATTTGCGGAGTGCTCGCGCCGCCGGGGACGAGTGTGAGATTATCGCCCAATTGATACCGCAGCGCGCGCGGGCTGGCGTGGTAGTGATAACCGCCATCCGGCGCGGGATGTCCGAAGCCGGAATCGAGAATCGGTCCCTCGGCACCGGTCGCATTGCGAATCCAAACATCCGATTGATTCCCCGGAATTCCGCCGCCCGTCACGCCCGCATCTTTTGCCAGCGCGGTGTCGTAGCCCGAGCCGTCGCCGAGGTTTGCAATCGTCACGCCATTCACCAGCACCCCGACCGGCCCCTGCCCGACCTGCTGCGCGACGACGATGGGGTTCGAGACAGCCACGGGATTGCGCGGAATCTTCGACGTGAGTTTGCGGTTCGACGGCCACAGCCCGTTGACCGTGAGCTTCTCGTATTCTTTGTACCACGGCCCCATGCGGTGACTCGCGAAGTCCGCCGAGCGCACATAGACGAAATTCGTGGAAACCAAAATCTGCTGCACATCCGCATAAGCCGGCACGGTCTGCGTGGGGCTTCCCGCATTTTTCGGTATGCCCGGCGACGGCCACACAGCTACGGGTGCCGTGGTCGTCGTCTCGGTCACGCGCCCGTATTTCGTCGAGTTCGTCGTCATCCACGAAGTCAATCGCGGGTCGGCGTGAAGCGTGGCTGCGCCGACCACGAGCGCGATGATACTGGCGACAGCGCGTGCGTGCATCATGGATTGCGCGAAACGCGGTAGAATTTCTTCGGGCTCCCGGACGTCGCCGCAGGATCGGTGATGGAGGTCTTATTGATAATGGTCGCCGGTTGCGGAACCACGGTATTTGCCGGAGCCGGAACGCTGGCGTTTAGCGTGGTCCATACAACGGGCGTGGTGGAAAGGTCCGTCGTTGCCTCCAGTTTATACGTCCCCCCTTCGACGCTGCTCCACGTAAGCGTCACGTTACCTGTCCCCGCGTCGGCTGTCGGTGCGCCGTTCCATGTCTCCGCGAGGTTTGCGCCGCCAGCGTTGAAGTGCTCCGTGACTCCGGATGTCGGCACGGTTACGGCCTGTGTCGTGCCGGTTTTGGTGCCGTAGTATTGCTTGCCGAGCATGTAGGGAAACGCGGGACTTCCCGATGCATCGACGGTCACGAAATACGCGTAGGTCCCGCCCGGAAATTCAGGCGTAACGCAAGTTCGCCCGTTGTATTGATCGAGGTCGAAAGTGCCCGTCGGCCCTTGCGTCTGAAAACGGTCCCCGAGGAAATCGTAATCGCCGATGTAGCGCCCGAGCGAATAGGTCGTGGGGCCATTCACATAGTTCGTCGCGGGGCCGTAAAGCGTCGCGGCGGACAGAACGTAATCGCCATTGCTCAGCGTTTGCGTCGAGTAGTTCGCGAGCGTCGCGAATCCCTCCGCGATGGCGGCCCACTTTGGCAATGTCGTGCGGCTCGTGGATACGATGTTCGTCGTCCCATTTCCGCCGTTGCGGAGGACGAATCCGCTGCGCATCCGCGTCACCGCGCTATTGGCATCCATCGGCGAACCATAGCCATACGGCCCGTAGATCGGATACCCGTCGAAGCACCACCCGAGGATCGGCGAGTGGTGCAAATTCGACGTGTCCTCGGTGTAGCTGTAAGTGCGATTCGTGGCGTCGTAAGTCGCCTGCATATTATCACCGCGCTGATACCGCAGCGCCTTTGGCTCCGCGTGGTAGTGATACTGCCCGTTGATTCCCGGTTGATGCGCAAAGCCCGGATCAAACGTCACGACCTCCACCGCGAGCGCGTCGCGCCACCACGGATGCGTGGCGTTCGTATTCCCCATCGCATCGCTCCCCGTGACCGGCGCAGACGCCGTCTGCACAAACCCAAACGCATCGCCCAAATCGTAAATGCCCACGCCATTCACCATCATCCCAATCAACCCGCCCGCGTGCGCCGTTTTAGCGGCAGGCGGTGTTCCGGGCGAACGCGGCAATTTGCACGTGTAGTTTTGCGATACCGGCCAGAAGCCGAAAAGCGCGGTCCCACTCGTGAGGAACGGCCCCATCGTGTAAGATGCGAGGCCGCTGGAGTTCACATACACCCAGCTCGCATCGTAACGGATGCGCTGCACATCGGCGAAAACAGGCGTCGTCACTGCGAGGCCGCCGTTATTGTTGTTCGTGATTCCCGCCGTCGGCCAAGTCGTGGTTGGCGTCAAGTTGACGGTCGGCGTTGACGTGCTCTTTGTCTGGATGACACGAGCAAGCGTCGAACTGTTCGCGGTGTACCACGAAGTCAAAAGCGGGTCCGCCTGCGCCGCAGCAGCGAACGCCAGCACGGATGCGATGGTGAAAAATCTCATGTGCCGAAGGTGAAGCGCGAACCTTAATTCACAGTGAAGGAGCGGGAAAGGTGCGGCCATCGCGGCACCGCGTTCGAGATTCTTCATCTGGCATTCAGCTTTCCACCGAATCATGATGGGAAAATCATGCGCCTTCTTGTTGTCGAAGATGAACCGGATTTGCTCAGCAGCCTCGCCGAGGCCCTGCGCGAGGATGGCTATGCGGTGGATGAGGCGGCGGACGGCGAGGACGGTCTATCCAAGGCACTGCTGTGTGATTACGATGCGATCGTGCTCGATGTGATGCTTCCGCGGATGAGCGGTTTTGCGGTGCTCGAACGTCTGCGCGTGCGGAAGAAGACGCCGGTGCTCATGCTCACTGCGCGCACGAAGACGCCGGACCGCGTGCGGGCGTTGGATGGTGGGGCGGATGACTATTTGGCAAAGCCCTACGAACTCCCGGAATTGCTCGCCCGAATCCGTGCGCTCATCCGCCGGGCGGCGGGAAATGCGACGGCGAAACTCAAAATCGGCGACGTGACCGTGGATGTCGCCGGGCACATCGTCACGCAGCGTGGTGAAGTCGTGGCGCTCACTGCGCGGGAAATTTCACTCATCGAATATCTCGCGCAACATCGCGGGCGCATTGTCACACGTGAGCAGCTCTACGTGCATTTGTTCGACGAGAACGATACGACGCTTTCCAACCTCCTCGACGTGCATGTTTCCAACGTGCGCAAGAAGCTCGGGCACGGGTTCATCAGCACGCACCGCGGGCTCGGATACTGCATCGAATGATGTTTCCGGAATCACTGCGCTGGCGCATTCAAATCTGGCACGGCTTTCTGCTTGCGGCGGTGCTCGTCGGATTCGGCGTGGCGACTTATCGGTATCAGGCGGCGAACGAATTGAAGCGCCTCGATGGCGAATTGCGGCAGCGCATCCGGGTGGTGGCGCAAGGATTGCCCGGTCCACGCGGTCCAGCGGGCGGACCGCCTCCGCCGCCTGGAGGCGTGAGGCAATTCTCGCTGCCCGCGGCGCGCGCGGCGATGTTCGATCCGGCGGAGGGCGGCGGCTTTTACTACACGCTGTGGCGGCGCGATGGGGCCGTGTGGGCGCAGTCATCGGGCGCGCCTGCGGAGATTGAAAAGCCGGCACTGCCGAGCGGAAGTGACGGTGCGCAGACGGAGCGGACGCGCGGAAGTTTTCGCGAGGCATTTTCCTTCACACCTCCCGGCGAATGCATGCTCGTAGGTCGCTCGATGGAACCGGAGCAAGCAGAACTCCGTGATTACGCGCGCTGGCTCGCGGCGATCTCCGCAGGTGTGCTTGCGGCGGGGCTCGCCGTCGGCGCGTGGATTGCGAAGCGGGCGTTTCGACCGGTCTCAGTCATTACATCCACCGCCGCACGAATTGCGCGGGGCGAATGGAGCGAGCGCATTCCCGTGCGGGAAAAAAACAGCGAACTCGGACGCCTCTCCACCGCGCTCAACGACACATTTTCCCAGCTCGAGAAATCCTTTGCCCTTCAGTCGCGATTCACCGCCGACGCCGCGCACGAACTACGCACGCCGGTGGCCATCATCCTCTCGCAGGCCCAGCGAATCCTTACGAAAGAGCGCGACGCCACGACGTACCAGCAAACGCTGGAAACGTGCGTGAAAGCCGCCCGCCGCCTGCAACAGCTCACCGAAACGTTGCTCGAACTCGCCACGCACGACGCCGGTGCCGTGGAGCTAAACGCAGCGCTGTGCGACCTCGCCGACCTCTCCCGCGAGGCCGCAGCGCTCATCCAGCCCATCGCCGACGAACGCAACATCGAGCTCCGCCTCGAACTCGCCCCTGCGCCCTGCTCCGCCGATCCGATCCGCATCGGTCAGGTCGTGTTAAATCTGCTCTCCAACGCGCTCGACCACACCATCGAAGGAAACATAACCATCCGCACGCATACGGAAGGCGACAAAGCATGCGTGACTGTCACCGACACCGGACGGGGCATCGCGCCCGAGCATCTCCCGCATATCTTCGAGCGCTTCTATCGCGCTGACGTTTCCCGCGACCGAAAGACGGGCGGAGCGGGCTTGGGCCTAGCTATCTGCAAAGCCATCGCCGACGCACACGGTGCTTTGTTGGAAGTGAGTAGCGTCGAGGGGCGGGGGAGTTCGTTCGTGCTGAAGATTCCGTCGCGCGAGTAGAAGAAGGAGGGAGCGCGCCGTCCATGCACTGAGCTTAAACTTGCTGCGCGCTGAGGCAAATTGTGAAACGTTGAGAGGATGATGAAAGTAATCAGTCTGATTCTCGCCCTTGTTGCAACACTCACGTGCCGAACGTTTGCTGCCGAACCGCGTCCACTTCCCACTGCGCATACGGTGCGGAACATTGAGGGCTGGAATGTTCGTGTGGATGAGCGCCTGCTCAACGGTGAGGGCGCGGCGCTGGGCGAGCGTGCGATTAAGTTGCTCACCGCGCGGCTCGTCGCGATCACGATCGTCGTCCCGGAGGCCGCGCTTGCGAAACTCCGCGCGATTACGATCGAACTCGATCTCGATTACGGTGCCCTGCGCAATATGCAGTATCACCCGGGCGCTGGCTGGCTGAAGGCTAACGGCTACAGTGAGACGCTCGCGAAGTGTGCGCATATTCCTGACGCCGCAGAATTTCTTTCTCCGTTTGAAAATCACCGGATGCCGTGGACCGTACTGCACGAGTTGGCTCATGGATTTCACGATCAGACGATTGGCTTCGAAGATGCCCGCGTCATCGCCGTGTGGAAGAAGTTTTGCGAGAGTGGTAAATACGCGAGCGTCCTCACCACCCCAGGCCACATGCGCGAGCACTACGGCTTGACGAACCAGAAGGAGTTTTTTGCCGAGATGACCGAAGCCTATTTCGGTTCCAATGATTTTTACCCCTTCGTCACCGGCGAGTTGAAGCAGGCTGAGCCGGAGGCGTTCGCTCTCATGGCAGAAATATGGGGGCCGCTGCCGGGGCGTGAGCGGCCTAAGGCGGTCAAATAGATATGAAGAAGAGTTTTCAGGTTATCGCCGCGAGCTTGCTTCTTGTTCCCGCGGATGCGGAGGTGGCTGCGCGCCCAAACATCGTCCTCTGCATGACCGACGATCAAGGATGGGGCGACGTGAGCTACAATGGGCTGACGAAAATCAAGACTCCGAACATCGACGCAATGGCGGCTGCTGGGCTTCGGTTGAACCGTTTTTACGCGCAGCAGACTTGCTCGCCCACGCGGGCGAGCGTGCTTACCGGGCGGCACCCGAATCGTATGGGGGTTTTCTGGCCGGGGATGCCGCTGCGAAAACAGGAAACGACCATTGCGCAGCTCGTGAAGCAGGCGGGTTACGCTACGGGGCACTTTGGGAAATGGCATCTCAACGGTATCGCGGGGCCTGGCAAAATCATTACCGATGCCGACCCTCTTGCTCCGCGTAATGTCGGCTTCGATGAGTCATTTTCGGTCAGCAACTATTTCGAGACCGACTGGACGTTTGGTCGCAACGGAGTGCCGGAGAAAGCGAGCGGTGATGGCTCGGAAGTGATCGTCAGCGAGGCGCTGAAGTTCATCGGCGCGACTGTGGACAAGAAGTCGCCGTTCTTCGCCGTCGTATGGTTTGGCAGTCCGCACGCGCCGCACGCTCCGCTGCCCTCCGACCTCGCGGCGGCTGGTGGTTCGGGTTACTATGGCGAGCTTATCGGCGTGGATCGGAGTCTCGGCACGCTGCGCGCCGGACTTCGCAAGCTCGGCATCGCGGATAATACGATGCTGTGGTTTTCGAGCGACAACGGTGGCTGGATCGACCCGAAAAAGCCGGAGGCCAACGGGACGAACGTCGATCTACGCGGACGCAAAGGCGACATGTGGGAGGGGGGAATCCGCGTCCCGGGCATTATCGAATGGCCCGCGCGTATCAAACCCAGCGTGACCGACGTCCCCGCGGGAGTCACGGATATTTTCCCCACGCTCGTGGAGTTGCTTGATGTTAAAATTGAGCATCCCGTCCCGCTCGATGGCATCAGCCTCGTGCCGCTGATCGACGGTAAAATGAAGGCGCGCCCGCAGCCGATGGGTTTCTGGCAATTTGCGGGGGAACAGAAAAAACTCACGTCCAACTCGGGCCCTTCCGCCTGGAATGACAACCGATATAAACTCGTGAAGCCGAAGCCCGGAGTGTGGGAGCTTTACGATGTAGCGACCGACCGAACCGAAAAGCACGACATCGCCGCCGAGAACGCGGAGGTGGTGAGTCGGATGAAGACCGAACTAGAGGCATGGCAATTGTCTGTCATTCGCAGCTACAACGGCGGGGACTATGAGGTGAAATGAAACGGTTATCGCAATTAGCCATCACCCGGCTCGACGCGACCCGAGAGGGAGGCGCCAAGCTATGATTCCCCGCTTCTCCCGGCTTTGCTTTTTGCTCGGAAGCATTTTGCTTTTTGCTGCGGCGGTGTTGCCGCTGGGGGCGCAGGTGCCGGGGGATGGCTGGGCGCTGAATTGGAGCGATGAGTTTGATGGGGCTTCGCTCGATACGACGAAGTGGGGCATCACGACCGGGGCGCGGCGCGATGCGCAGAATGTGGCGGCGGCGGTGAGTGTGGGGAGCGGGGCGATGACGATTTCGACTTACACGGAGTCGGGGGTGCACAAGACGGGGTTTGTGGGTTCGAGCGGGAAGTTCGATAATGCGTTCGGGTATTGGGAGGCGCGGGTGCGGTTTACTTCGCGTGACGGGATGTGGTCGGCGTTTTGGATCCAGTCGCCCACCATTAATAATACGGGGAATAACCCTGCGGCGAATGGGACGGAGATCGATGTGGTGGAGCATCGAAATAGGGACACGGGCGGGACGACGATCAATAATCGCACGGTGAGCAATGTGCATTGGGATGGCTACGGCGTGGACCACAAGAGCGTGGGGAGCGGGCTGGTGAATAATCCGGGGGCCGTGGCGCTGCAGGGGAACTGGCATACTTACGGGGTGCTGTGGGAGCCGGGGATCAATCGCTTTTATATCGATGGCGTGGAGGTGTGGTCGCAGACGACGGCGGTGTCGCACATCAATCATTTCATTTATCTGACGAGCGAGGTGGAGACGGGCGGGTGGGCGTTTAACATTCCGTCGGGCGGCTATGGGACGCTGGGGGCTTCGACGAATGCGAAGATGGAGGTGGACTATGTGCGGTTTTATTCGCGGGCGGAGCGGGTGGGGAATGGGGCGTGGACTTCGCGTGTGGGGAATTGGGATCTGTCGGGGAGTTCGTCGTGGGCGGCGACGGGCGGGCGGAGTGGCGGCGGGGGCGGGCGCATTAATCCGCAGACGGCGTCGGGCGGGAATTTCGAGCAGACGGTTTCGGGGCTGGTGCCGGGTGTGCCTTATGTGCTGACGGGCTGGGGCTCGGTGGTGGCGGCGGATGTTCGCATCGGGGTGAAGAATTACGGCGGCGCGCAGTTTTCCGATACGCTGACGGGCGCGGGGTTCACGGCGGCGGAGGTGCCTTTTACGATGGGGACGACGAATTCGTCGGCGCGTGTGTTTGCGTGGGTGCCGACGCAATTTGGCGATGCGTATGTGGACGACATGCAGGTGCGGCGGGCGGCGGCGACGATGGACGCGGGGTTTGAGTCGGGCGTGGAGGATGAGTTTTGGTCGCCGTACGGAGATACGCTGGTTCACTCGTTTGCGCCGGTGCGGTCGGGCGGTTACGCGTTTCGTTTTAATAACCCGGCGGCGGACCGCGGGACGGAGCAGGTGATCGTGGGGCTGACTCCGGGGGCGACTTACCGGCTGTCGTGCTGGATGCGCACGGATAATCAGTCGCTGCTGCTCGGCGTGAAAAATCACGGCGCGGCGCAGACATCCACGAGCAAGACGGGCACGGGCAACACGTGGACAAAGCACACGCACACTTTCACGATGGGTGCGTCGGCTACGAGCGCGACGGTGTTTGCCTACATCCCCTCGACTGCAGCGACGAGCGTGGTGGATGTGGATGATTTCTTCCTCGCCGAAGCGCTGGGTGCGAGCTGGACGGCGACGGACATCGGCACGGTAGGGCTGACGGGCGAAAGCGGGATGCGCAGCGGGCGCTGGGTGATGCGGAGCTCGGGCAGCGATATTTGGAGCACGGCGGACAGTCATCGTTTTGTGCACACGGGGCTGACCGGCGACGGCGCGGTGACGGCGCGGCTGCGGAGCTTCGAGACTGCGCAGGGCACTGCCAAAAGCGGCGTGATGATGCGGGCCTCGCTCTCCGCTGATGCTCAAGTCGTGCATCTCGGCTGGCGCGGAGACGACCGGATGGAAACGATCCGCCGCACCGCGACCGCCGCAAGCGCGAGCGCCGACCTCGGGGTCGTGGGCGGACGCGTGGAGTGGGTGCGCATTCATCGGCGCGGAAATGTGTTCACGACCTCGCACTCGCCGGACGGCATCACGTGGACGACCTTGGGCGCGCCGCAGACGATCGCAATGCCCGCGACGATTTTCGCCGGCCTCTCCGCGTGCGCCGCGACGACGACGGACTGGACGGAGACGAGCGTCGAGAGCCTCAGCGTCGCAGCGGACACCGCACCCACGCTCACGGCCCCGGCCGATCAGTCGATCAGCGAAAACTCCGCGACATCCGCGCTGGCGTTCACCGTGGGCGATGACTTTACCGCGGCTTCGGCCCTCACGGTCACGAAGGCGTCGTCGAACACCACGCTCGTGCCCGCTGCAAACATCGTCCTCGGCGGCAGCGGCGCGAACCGCACGGTGACGGTCACGCCCGCTGCCAATCAAAGCGGCACAGTCACCATCACGCTCACGGTGAGCGACGGCGTGCTCACGACGAGCGACACATTTGTCCTCACCGTCGTGGACCTCACGACGCCCGTAACGCTCACACGTTCCATCGCCATAAGCGCCGACGACGCCGAGGAATCGTCCGCCGGTGCCGTGAGCCTCACGAGCACCGACCTCGAACTCGTGGATGACGCCGGACTGCAAACCGTCGGCCTGCGCTTCGCCGGGCTGAACATACCGCAAGGCGCAATCATCAGCAGCGCGACCATTCAATTCAAAGCTGACGAAGTGCAAACGGAAGTCACCACACTCGACATCGCCGCCCAATCCGCCGACACCGCGCCTGCTTTCACGACAGCCGTAAGCAGCCTCAGCAGCCGCGCAATCACAAGCACGAGCGTCCTCTGGCAGCCGCCTGCATGGAACACCATCGGCGAAGCGACCGCAACGCAGCGCACGCCGAACCTCGCCGCCGTCGTGCAGGAAATCGTCTCGCGTCCCGGCTGGGCGAGCGGCAACGCCATCGCGTTCCTCATCGAAGGCACCGGGCATCGCACCGCGGAGGCGTTTGACAAAGTGGGCAGCGTCCCGGCGAGCCTCAGCATCACGTATTCGCTCGCATCCGACGCATCGTTCACCCAATGGATGACTGGCTATCCCACGCTCACCGGCAACAACGCACTCCGCACCGCAAACCCCGACGGCGACGCATTCAACAACCTGCTCGAGTACGCCCTCGCCACCAGCCCCGCGCAAACAAACACCGCGCCGTACAGCGTCACGCAGCAAGGCAACACGCTCATCTTTACCTACACCCGCCCGACCCTCGCACCGGACCTCACGTATGCCGTCGAGTGGAGCCAAACGCTCCCCGCCACAAGCTGGAGCACCGCCGGAGTCACGCAACAAATCACCAGCGACAACGGCACTACCCGAACCATGAAAGCCACCGTCCCCGCAGGCACCGCCGCACTTTTCCTGCGACTGAAAGTCACCGCGCCATGAGACGATATTCCAACAACCCGCACCAGATTCCGATCCATTAAAACAATCCGCTCTACTCTCACTCGCCTCGCCATGATGCTCGCAGTTCTTGCCAGCGTCACCGTCTCGGCCAGCGCAGCATTGGTGCAGACGAAGGTCTTCAGCGCCACGGAACTGGCTTACTCCGGCGATGTCAGCACGACCGATCTGCTCGCCGGAAAGACGGCAACTACCACTGGCTGGAATACCGGGAACGGTTCATCCGTGGCGGAATTGAATGACGGCATTCACGGTGGCAGCGGCACACCGGTCGCAGGGACTTGGACGACTGTTGGCGCAACCGCCATTTACAACCTCGGGCTCGGTGCTAACAACCTGGGCTACGACCTCACCTCGATCCAGACCATTGCCGCCTGGCTCAACGTGGGTTTCGGGAATCAAGGCTACACGGTGGACGTAAAGCTCGTAGGCGCGACAAGCTACACTAACCTCGCGACTGTGGATTATCAGCCGCTGGGGAGCGCTGTCGGCGCGACCAAAGTCACCTTGACGGACACTACCGGCGTGCTCGAAACCGGTGTTGAATTCATCCGCTTCACGGCCACCAGCGTCAACGGGGGGGCGAATGCCGGGGCCTTTGTTTTCCGCGAAATCGATGTATTTGGCACGCCGAGCACCACGAGCAACATCGGCAGGCTCACGCTCAAATCCTCCGGCTCTTCGCCCACGCCCTCCATCATCGGCTACAACCACGGCTATTTCACCCAAGGCGGCAACGCCCGGGCGTGGTGGGAGTATGCCGGGGTCAACGGCGTGCGCATCTTCATCAGCCCTGCCAAGACCGAGCCTGTGGATGACCTGGCTCCCTGGGGCGACGGCGTTAGCAGCGACGCCACGTTCGAGAGCCGCAAGGCCGCGTTGCGGGCCGACCCGCTCAACCCCACCTACATCAACTGGACCTACTTCAACGACAACTTCGCCGAATGGACCTTTCCGCTGAGCCAATACCGCGACATGGGCCTCCAAATCACGGTGATATGCTCGGCCACCGAAAGCCTCCTCCCTATCACCAGTTCCTCCGACTACGCCGGTCGGTGGGAACTCTGGCAGCACTTCTACGCCTCCGCCTTTCACTACGCGCGGAACTTCGATATTACACGCTTTCAGATGTTCAACGAGCCGGACCATTCCAGCTCAGGCGGGATCTCCCAAACGGATTGGCTACTCCGGCTGCAACTGGCCTCCGATGCCATCCAGAGCGCCATCAGTGATGTGAACAGCCGCTATGGCAAATCGCTCCAGCCCAACGTCCATGCGCCCGTCACCTCCACCCCGACCTACGCCCCTTGGGGTAATCTTGCGGTGGACAACCGCCACGTCAATTATCGCGGTGTTGTGTCCAATTCGTTCTGGAACATGCGCAGTTATGCGTATCACCAGTACAATGCCACCGCGAGTAACTATTTCCAAACCTCCAGCGGCATGCAGACTTCGATTGCCGCCGACATGACGGGCGAGACGCCCTTTCCGCTGTGCCTCACGGAATTCAACGTCCACAACGCCTTCACCTTCGATTCCATGCCGGATACACTGGACTATCCGGAGAAGTATTCCCGCTTCGGCTCGATTGTCTGCGAGCTGGCCAAGAGCGGCTTGGACGAAATGTACTGTTTCAAATTCTCCCAAACGGAAGATTCTGGTGCCACCTATGGCGTGAAGAAGAACGGGATGCACTACGTTGACAACGACAATGCTCCCAACAGCCACGGCGGCGTCACCAAGGCCGGCGAAGCCTATCGGCTTTTCAACAAAGGCATCGCGCCGGGCCGTGTCATGAAGGATTACACCCGCGCCAGCGATGGCAGCATCGACGCGCTGGACTTGCGCGCCAGCTACGATGCCGTCTCCAAAAAATACTTTCTCTACAGCGTCAACGAAACCTCCAGCAGCATTCCCATCTCTGTGGATACGTCGGCTTGGAATATCCCAACCAACAACCGCGTGCTCTTGGAAGAAGTCAGTGAGAGCCGCCACGGCAGCGGGCGCACCTGGGGCAGCGTGACCGCGGACAAAACACTCTTCGACGGCACTGTCAACTTGTGGCAGCAGCCCGCTAATACCGTCTGGTTGTGGACCATTCCCAGCAAGGCGCAGCAAGCGGAGGAAACCGTCACCGTCGCCGAGGATACGATGGTCAAGGATGGCTCCAATGCCGGCACCAACTACGGCAGCGCGACCTCCCTCCTCGTGCGCAACGATCCCACCAACAACGCCAATCGCAGCGCCGCCTTCCTCAAGTTCAACCTGCCACCGATTTACCTTCCTGACATCCAGATCGCCACACTCTGCCTGCGAACCCGCGCCACCCCCAGCGGCACCGCCCAGGGTTACGTCTATGGGATTGATGCGAACACCTGGGCGGAAAGCACGCTGACTTGGACGAATGCGCCCAATCTCAAGAAAGGCAAATCCGCGGGCAACACAATCGCCGACCGTGTCATCGATGGCGAAGGCACCAACGCCCACACCCTAGGGCAACTTGTCGCCACCACCACCACGCCGTCGGAAAAAATCATCGACGTCACCGAATACCTCCGCAGCCAGCCGAACCGTGTGCCCTCCTTCCTCATCACCCAAGACCCCCGCTGGGATGTGACCCTACCCTCATTGGCCGTCGGCGACACGCAACCCGGAGCCCTTGAGATCACCTCCAGCGAAGGCAGCTCCGATCCCTATTTAAGAATCATCCGCCTCAAAGACACCGATGGCGACGGCCTCAGCGACGAGGCGGAAACCAACACATTCGCTACCAACCCGAACGTGGCCGACAGCGACAACGACGGTCTCTCCGACGGCACGGAAGTCCTGGTCCTGGGCACCAACCCAAACCTCAACAACGCCCCCACGATCAGCAACATCACCGACCGCAGCATCGCGGTGAATGCCAACACCGGAGCCATTGCCGTCACCATCGGTGACCAGGAAACCGCTGCCACGTCACTCACGCTGACAAGGGCGTCGTCAAACACCACGCTCGTCCCCGCTGCGAACATCGTGCTCGGCGGCAGCGGCGCGAACCGCACCGTGACAGTCACGCCCGCTGCGAATCAAAGCGGCACAGCGACCATCACGCTCACCGTGAGCGACGGTGTGCTGACGGCGAGCGATACGTTTGTGCTCACCGTCATGGACCCGACGACGCCCGTGACGATTAGCTCGTCAATCGCCATAAGCGCCGACGACGCCGAGGAATCCGCCGCCGGAGTCGTGAGCCTCAACAGCACGGACATCGAACTCGTGTTCGACACCGACTTGCAAACGGTCGGACTGCGCTTCGCTGGGCTCAACATCCCGCAAGGCGCAATCATCAACAGCGCGACCATCCAGTTCAAAACCGACGAAGTGCAAAGCGAAGTCACCACACTCGACATCGCCGCCCAAGCCGCCGACACCGCGCCCGTTTTTACCACGACTGCGGGCAGCCTCAGCAGCCGCGCAATCACAAGCACAAGCGTCCTCTGGCAGCCGCCCGCATGGAGCACCATCGGCGAAGCAACCGCCACCCAGCGCACACCGAACCTCGCCGCCGTCGTGCAGGAAATCGTCTCGCGTCCCGGCTGGGCGAGCGGCAACGCCATCGCATTCCTCGTCGAAGGCACCGGCCACCGCACCGCCGAGGCATTCGACAAAGCGGGTGGCGTCCCCGCGAGCCTCAGCATCACGTATTCCGTCGAGTCCACCGCATCGTTCACGCAATGGATGACCGCCTACCCCGCGCTCACCGGCAACAACGCCCTGAGCACCGCCAACCCCGACGGCGACGCATTCAACAACCTGCTCGAATACGCCCTAGCCACCAGCCCCGCGCAAACAAACACCGCGCCCTACAGCGTCACGCAGCAAGGCAACACGCTCATCTTCACCTACACCCGCCCGAGCCTCGCGCCCGACCTCACGTATGCCGTCGAGTGGAGTCAAACGCTCGCCGCTGGGAGCTGGAGCACCGCGGGAGTGACCCAGCAAATCACCAGCGACAACGGCACCATCCGAACGGTGAAAGCCACCGTCCCCGCAGGCACCGCCGCACTTTTCCTGCGCCTGAAGGTGACCGTGCAGTGAGACAGGGCATGGACGGCTGAAGTCCTAGGCGGAAAAGGAAGGAAGGCTTGCTCGTTCACCGCAGGCTGTGAAGTGTTTGGAGACAGCGACGCGCTGTTCCCATCTTAAAACCATGCACGAAAAAATCTCCGAAATCCGACTTGCCGCCAGAACAGCCGCTCTCCGCGGTTGTAGCATGTTTGCGGAGCTTTCTTCGGAGGACTTGGAGCGCATCGCGAGTTTCGTGGAAGTTCGGCAGGCTGAGCGGGGACACTACTTGTATCGGGAAGGGGACGAGGTGCGTGGGTTTTACATCGTGCGTCGTGGCGCGGTGAATGTGCATCGTTCCGGGGCCGATGGGGTGGAGAAAGTGATTCACATTTTTCGTGAAGGACAGTCGTTCGCCGAGGGGGCGCTCGCGGGGACCGGTGGCTATCCGGCGAGTGCGCGGGTCGTGGAGAATTGCGACCTGCTCTTTGTTCCGCGGGCTGAGTTTCTTTCGTTCATTAAATCGCACGCGGAACTTGCGTTGAGCATGATTGCGTCGATGAGCCAGCACTTGCGTCTCCTCGTCAACGCGCTCGAAGATTTGCAGGGCAAGGATGTTGAGACACGGCTCATTCACTGGCTGCTCAAACGATGCCCGACACCGCGCCGCGCCGAACCACTGGAAATCTCGCTCGATGTCACCAAGTCCGTCCTCGCCGCCGAGTTGAGCACCCGCAACGAGACTCTATCCCGCGCATTGGCCAAGCTCCGCGATGCCGGTCATATTTCGGTGGCGGGCAAGCGCATCAGCGTTCTGTCGCCTGTGCGGCTTGAGGCGCAGCTTCGGGCAAACCTTGGCGAAGCGGGCTGACCATCCCGTTCATCAAAGACGGCGACATGGGCGTCTGCGTGGAATGCAGCATCGACACCACCAGCCCTGCGACCTATTCCGTCCTTACAGTGACCTTTGCGAGACTGGGTTGCTCCATTCACCTGCGCCCGTGAGTCCACCTAAGGCGCGCACTTGGATGGTATAGACCGCGCCCGGTGTCAGGCCCGTCAGCATCATATCGCGGGTCGAATTAAACGTCCCCGCTGAAACCCATACGCCCGGCGTGATCGAAATGCGCACCTCCCACATCCGCACATTTTTCAGCGGTGCCGGGCGTATTTTGAGTTTTCCCTCGCCCGCGTGCACCACATCCAGAATCGTCGGCTTAGGAAGCTCCACCGAAGCGCGGTTTGTGCTCACCGCCTCAAAGCCCGACGACAGCACCTTTGGCAAATCATTCGCCGCCGTGAGCTGCACATACGCCGCCAGTTGGCGCAGCATCGTTACCAGTATATCCCGCATCGCTTCCTTTATCGCCGTATCCGCCGGCCCGCCTTGTGCCGCAGCCACCCGCGCGTTGGAAAAATTCGTCGTCGCCGTAGCCAGCGCCGCCATCGTGACGGGCGGGTCCGGGAAGTCCGCATTCCCGGACATCCCGGTGTGGACTTCTTGGGCGAGTTCTTCAATGACATGGTCGGCTGCTTGAGCGAAGCCGAGGTTGACGCGAATCTGAGGCATACGTTTTTTTGGTAGTAGGTGAGCGGGCACATCTCCATTCCACACAAACTCTGGTCCCATATCCCATCGGAGAGGCTCTCCATTGGGTAGGGTCATGTTATAGCGAAGCGGATTGGCCACGGCTCCCGATTTATCAAACTTTATTTGCCGGTCAAACAAAAGTTTCCCGATTTTTTTCGCCCGAAAAATAAACCCATTCCGCCGACAATTCAGCTCATTCCGTCGCGAAATAGACTCATGACTTTCCCTCCGTAACTCATCCCCTCGTTTCCTAAACTCATGCCGTTGGCGGCTAAACAGATTCCGTCGCGCCATAAACTCGGGAGGTCGCGGTTTAAACTCATCCGATCGTGCCCTAAACTCATCCCGTCGCAGTCTAAACAGATGCCGTCCTGCCCTAAACTCATCCCCTCGTCCCCTGAACAGATTCCGTCGTTTTTTAAACAGATTCGGTTCCGACATATACTCATTCTGTGACGGAATGAGTATATGCCATCAGAGAAAAAGCCCGTTTTCTCGTGGAACAAGCCAGTTCCACGGCGGATTTACAGAGGGAGGCACCCCAAAAGGAGACCGGGCATAAAGGAGAAAGCCGGGGCAGGGCTGCGCGGAGCGCTTTGGAGTGCGGAACAAGCGTAAGCGCAGTTCCGCTTTCCACGCTGGCAAGACGGAGAACGTCGCACAAAGCGGAACTTCGTTCCGCACTCCAAAGATGCTTCGCATCAGGCAATCGCGCCCTCACCTTGATGGGTGGTTATTGAGCAAAGATGGCAGAAGCCGAGACCCGCCGCTACCGTCTCTGCTTCTGGGACGGCACACCCACCAACGTCTGGACCACCACCGCCGAAATCGCCTTCGGCGGGAACAACTAAACCGGCTCCGAAGCCGGATAAACCATCCGCAAAACAACCGGGGCGCGTGCTCGACACACGAGCCCCGGATTTTTGTTTTCCGCGAAGCGCGACAAAGCGGGAGAAATCCCTTGGCCGAGCCCGCAGGAGTGCTACACGAAACCCATGCGCCCGCCATCTACTCGTCCGAATCACGTCCACCAAGAGACGCTACGGCTTATTGTTCACGCTGCGCCTCAGATCGCCATTTTATGATAACCTCTGATAAGTTAAAGTCTGCTGAGAATGCTCTCGCAACTGTAGCAAAATGCGCAAACGAAGTTCTTGCGGCGTTATTCGGCACATCAGAAGAATCGCGATTTGAAAAAGCTATGGAAATAGCACTCAGGCTCGAGGGGCTGACAATTGAGTTGCAGCGAATTGTGCCAGTCACTTATCGTGGATGCGCGCTGCGAGATGTTCGAGACGAACTGGACATAGTCGTATGGGTGCAAGGTGAGTCAAATGACACTCCAAAGATCGGAATCGTTATCGAACTCAAAGTCGATGCAGCCCCAGATGCAAAATGGCAGGTAATGCGATACATTAAGAGCCTTTCCAGCGCACTGCCGCCCAAGCACGGTGTTTACCACAAAGGATTGCTAAGGAAAGGCTGAAGAAATCGGCTACGCCTGTAAAATAGCGGGACAGCGGGCGAAAATGCTGATCTAAGGAAAGCACAAACAGCGATGGACAAACAATTGAGCTTTGCAGCAGCCGAATACGCCGGAAAAAAGAAAACCACGAGGA
>CANIWM010000106.1 GCA_947471505.1 Chthoniobacteraceae bacterium
AAAAACGGCAGTTGAACGGATTTTCAGAGAAAAATGAGCCTTGGACGGGTGAGTGATTTTCAACTGCTCCGCAGTTGGCAATTTCCAGAGTAAAATACCCTATTTTTCGGCCTCAAAAACGGGGTCAACTGCCGTTTTTAGGTTAAACGTGGCACCATTATCAGACGAGTGAGCGACTACGAAATCGCCCGAGGCTGCATCCAACATCACAAGCTCATCCGTCCCATCGCCGTCGAAATCTGACGCCGCAATGAGGCTCGAATTTGGAGAGACGTTCGCGAAATTTGCCACGCTCACTGCGCCGCCCGCGCCGCCCGGTGCGCCCGAGCCACCATCGCCCGACCGCAGCGTGTACGCACCGCTGAGGCTGGAGATGTCTGCGAACCGGATCGAGCCACCTGCACCACCCGCACCAGCAGCTCCATTGCCGCCATTTCCCGCCTGGATGTTAATCGTGCCGGACGATGATTTCTCGCTGAGTTTCGTGATGCTTCCGCCCGCCCCGCCGCTCTTCCCCGAGGCACCGTCGCCCGCGAGGATCGTGTAGCTTGGATTACTCGATGTGGAGGAAATCACCGCGGCTTTGAAAATCGTAATCCCATCCACGCTGCCGCCCGCAGGTCCGGCGGAGTCTGTGAATATCGCATTCGTAGGGTTGCCGCTCCCGGCGATGATTTGCAGTTCCAACCCTTGACCGATGGAACTCGATGCCACACCCGCACCCGCTGCCATTTGCGCGTCGGCTTTTGACAAGGTGAAGCTCGTTTGCTCGCCCGGCTCAATGGGGTTCGTGTCGATTCCGATGGAAAATGTGAAGCTGCCGGATTTGCCCAAATCCGACTCCGCATGGAACACGCCATCGCCCGCGTAGATTCCCTGAATATCGCCGGCGATGTTCACCCCCGAGATGGAACCGCCCGTCACGATGTTCTCGACGCTGCCATGCTTCCCGCTTCCGCCACCCTTGATTTTGATGCCTTTGATCGCATTGGGGAGGAGCACTTTGCCGTCGAGGCCGTTAGTCGGGTCGCTGTCGGAATCCGTGAGCCGTCCGTTGGCATCGAGGTTTGCCACGATGTCGCCGAACACGTCGCCTGCGATTTCGAGGCTCGCATTTGGGCCGACAGAAATGCCCCGGATGATTCCGTCGAACCACACCACAGCCTGCCCGCTCAGCACTTTGACATACGCAAAGCTGTTTTCGCCGATGGAGAATTCGCCAGAAGCGGGATTACCAATGCCACCGAGAAGATTCCCCCCGGCGACGAGGACCGCTGGCGCGATGCGGCCTTCCAATGCCTCGATAATGGAATGCGGGCGCGCGAGTGCGTTCTTTTTCATGGGAATAGATTGGGCTGATTTGGACATATCACGCTGTGGCTAGAGCACAGCGGATGCCCGCCGCCTCTACTTAGACGCCCCGCGCATCGCCTGCTCCACGAGGATCGCGGCGAGATGCTGCGTCGCGGCGTCGAGAGCGGCTACGGCTTTCTTCAAACCGGGGGCACCTCCGGCCGCGAGCGCAGCTTGTACATCGGCAGCGCAGCGCGTGATGGTGTCGCGGTCGGCTTCGGGTAAAGCGGAGCCGACTTGAGCGAGGGCCAGCGTCACGGCGGGGAGAAGCTCGTTCGCTTTCAGGCTGGCCTCGGTGAAGACCCTGTCGTTCATGTCTTCGAAGGCGTGCTCTAGCGAGTCTTCGAGCATTTTCTCCACGGCTTCATCGCTCACATCCACGGCGCTCGTCATCGCGAGGACGTGCTCCGCGCCGGTCTTCGTGTCGCGGGCCAAGACGTGGAGGATGCCGTTTGCATCAATCGCGAACTGCACGCCGACGCGCGCTTGGTTCTTCGGCGCGGGCTCAAACTCCAGCGCATATTTCCCCAGCTCCCAGTTGTCCTTCGCCATCTCGCGCTCGCCTTGCAGCACGCGGATGAGCATGGACCGCTGGCCGCTCACCGCGTTGGTAAACAGCTCGCCGCGCTTCGTGGGAATGGTGGAGTTGCGTGGGATGATGACGTTCATCAGTCCGCCGAACGTCTCGATGCCGAGCGAGAGCGGCGTCACGTCGAGCAGCACGACGTTTTGCACCGCGCCGCTGAGGATGCCGGCCTGAATCGTCGCGCCGAGCGCCACGGCCTCGTCTGGGTTTTGCGAGACGTTTGGTTCTCGCGAGAAAATGGCGCGGACGAACTCGCGGATGAGCGGCATCCGCGTCTGCCCGCCGACGAGGATCACGTCATCCAGTTCGCTCGCCGCCAGCCGCGCATCGGCGAAAGCCCGGAGGCAATGCTGCCGAGTGCGCTCGACGATGGGCCGCGCGAGCGTCTCCAGCTCGACGCGCGTGAGCGTGTGGGAAAAGCTGCGCCCGTCTTCGAGGAACGGCAGCTCCACGCGCGTCTCGGCGGCAAAAGACAGCGCGTGTTTTGCCGCGATAGCGACTTCCCGCAGCCGCGGGCCGGGCTCCACGCCAGCCAGCTCGGCGAGGTGCGCGACGATGGCAGCATCAATGTCGTCGCCGCCGAGCCGCGTGTTGCCGTTCGTGGCGAGGACTTGGAAGACGCCTTGATTCAGCTCCAAGATCGAGATGTCGAAAGTCCCGCCGCCAAAGTCATACACCGCGATCTTGCTCCGGTCTTTCAGCCTATCGAGCCCGTAAGCCAGCGCCGCCGCCGTGGGCTCGTTCACGATGCGCTCGACGGTGAGCCCCGCGAGTTCGCCCGCCTTTTTCGTCGCGTTGCGCTGCGCGTCGTTGAAGTAAGCGGGCACCGTAATCACCGCCCGCGAAATCGGCTGCTCCAGCACGCGCTCCGCCTCCGCTTTCAGTGCAGCGAGAATGAGCGCCGCGATTTCCTCCGGCGCAAACTCCCGCTCGCGGATGCTGATGCGCACAGGCTCACCCGGCTTCCCCGCGAGCTTGTAGGCCACATCATCCGCCTCCTCGCCAATGCGCCGCCCCATGAACCGCTTCACCGAATACACCGTGCTCTCCGGCTCCACCGCCCGCATCCGCAGCGCTGCCCGCCCCACGACCGGCACCCCGCTTTTCGGAAAATGAACGACCGACGGCACCAGCCGCTCGCCCGCCGCATCCGCGAGCAAAATAGGAAACCCCGCCTCCATCGCACCGATGAGCGAGTTCGTAGTGCCAAGGTCAATACCGACGATTATTTCAGACATGCCCGCACCTTGGCCGAAAGTGAGCGTGACACTCCAGCGTTAGTTCGTCTCAGGCTCTGCGAGCTTTGCGAGTTTTATGGCTTTTGCGTCGAAGATCAAAAAACGGCGGCACCGCATCGTGATGGCGGATGCGACGTGGAGGATGTCGTTCGTAAGTCTGGAAGCCGTGCTTGGCCGTGAAGCGCTCGGCGAGCAAGGTGAACTCTGGCTCGATGTCGGCAAGCGTCAGCGGCGTCCGCCGGGGAAAAATATCCGGCGAAGCGTGTTTCTAACGTTCTGCCGCGTGGACTTTTTGCGTTTGCCTCGGTGCGTTTTTTCACAAGAGGAATGCGCTTTAACTCATTCCGTTGATTGGTGGATGGTGTAAGTTGAACGCCACCTCACTGTAACAAAACTCTACATCTTCACCGCCATGAAACTAACGCACAACCGTCGTGTCCTCTCCAAAAATATTGCTTCCATTCTCGCGCTCAGCCTTGGCTTTGCCTCGTCGGCTTCTGCGGCCAATGTGTGGGATGGCGGTGGCGGGGACAATCTCTGGAGCACGATCACGAACTGGGACAATGACCTGTTTCCCGGCTACGGGACGCTGACTTTCAGCGGAGCGACGCAGACGACGAATGTGGTCGATGCGAGCATCAGTCAGAACATGTTACTGTGGACCGGAACGAGTGATTGGACGCTAAACAATTCGAACAGCGCGTTGATTTCACTTTTCGATAATGGTGGTGCACAGGCGAAGGTGGAGAACCAGAGTTCCGGTTTGTTGACGATCAATGCCCCGATCACGTTCGCCGCGAACAACGGGACGCCGGCCAATCCGTTTGGCGAAATCAACGCGACGAGTGGAAATATCACGTTTGGATCGACGGCGGCGTTGACGGTCAATGGTTCCTCGGTGAACGGTCTGAAGTTCTGGGGCGGCGCGGGACGGACGGTGACTTTTAACAACACCGTGAGTGCGGCTGGAAAATGGCTCGCAACTACGGGGAGCGCGGCGATCACCATCGGCAGCACAGGAAGCGTCGCCGCAGCGGATATTTATGTGATGAACGGAGGCGCGCTGAACCTCGCTGGATCGCTCACGAGCGACGCTGGCAAAGGTGTTCGTCTAGGCGGCGACTTTACCGCCACGGGAAATCAAAATCTGGCGCTCGGCGGCTCGTTCAACCTCACGCCTGCATCGGGCGGATTGACGTATGCCGGCATCGTCAATTCGGTCGCGAGCAACACCTCCGGAGCGCTTTCGGTGAACTCGCAGAACACCAGCGGGACAAACACGCTGAGTGGTTTCATCGTTCTCGACTCGAATCTCGCGATCAACCAATCCGCTGGCGGTGCGCTGAATCTTACCCAACTCCACACCGATGGCGCGATTGGTGCCAACGGCATCAATATCAAGACGCTGGCGCTGACGTTCGCTCCGGACACCGGCGCCACGATCAATGTAAGCGGCAATATCTATAGCAACACGAACGCAGGTTCGATCACCACCAATGGGCTTGGGACGGTGAACCTCTCCGCTGCGAACAACGCTGCGAATCTCTTCGTCAGAAAAGGAGCCGTACAAATCGGCAACGGCGGTTCCTTTACGGGATCTGCGTATTCAAGCATCGGACAAACCGGGGGCGATAACGGAACGGTGACGCTCTCGGGCAATGGGGCAATGTCCGTCTCCACAGATCTGAACGTTTCCGACGTGGCGAATACCGTGGGCACGCTGAATATGAACAGCACGGGGCTTGTGACGTCGGGGAATCTATTCGTCGGGAAAACGTCGGCCATCGGCACGCTCAACCAGACCAGTGGCTCGATCACCACGTCCACACTCCTCGTAGGCGCGGCGGGCACGGCGCAGGGAATTTACAACCAAAGCGGAGGATCGCTTACGAGAACAGCCGCCGCCGGCGGTGAATGGCGCATCGGTGGTAATTCGGTGAACAACACCGTGGTGGATGCGGCCAACCAGAACGCGGTCGGTATTTACGTGATGACCGGCGGCACGCTCACGCCCGTCAATGCCTTCCAGGTCGGCGGCAGCGGGCAGGGCTATTTCACTCAGTCTGCCGGAACAGTTAGTTCGGCGAGTTGGACGGATGCCGGGCGGTCTGCAGGCAGCTATGGAGTGATCGACGTCAGTGGGGGTATATTTAACCAGACCACTTCAGGGACTCGGCTTTTTGCTGGTGAGAACGGTTTTGGCCATATCAGCCTTCGTGGGACCGGGGCGATGACCCTGACGGGTGGGTTGCGAATCGGCAATGGCGGTACCACTGCTGGCGGTGTGTTTAACCTTGGTGCTGGCGGTACGCTCACAACGGCACTGATCGAGCAGGCCGGGACAAACACGCTTGGTAGCACTTTCAATTTCACTGGTGGAACGTTGAAGCCCACGGCTGCGACGACGACATTCACCGGGATCGGCACCGCGAACATCTTCGCTGGCGGCGCGATCATCGACACTACGACGGCGGGCTTTACCATCGCCCAGCCATTGCTCACCCCTTTGGGAAATGGAGTGAACGCCATCAGCATTGCGACGGGCGGATCGGGATTCAAAGCCCCGCCAATCGTCAAACTCTCCGCACCACCGGCAGGCGGAACGCAAGCGACTGCGATTGCTACGATTGATGGGAGTGGAAATATCACAGGCTTCGTCATCACCAGCCCCGGCACCGGCTATACTGCGGCTCCGACAGTTTCATTTGTCAGCGCAAATGGGGGCACCGCCACCGCCACGGCAACCATCGCGGCAAACACCTCGGGCGGTCTGACCAAGAACGGGGCAAACACGCTGACACTCAGCGGCGCGAACACGTTCACCGGAAACACGACAATCAACGCCGGTGTATTGCTCCTGAACTACGCTTCAAACGTGAACTATCCGGGAAATATCACCGGGCCTGGACAATTGATTAAAAACGGCGCGGGAACCCTGACTCTTAGTGGCACCATTTCACAGACTGCTACGGGGAACGTTCCCTTCGCCATCGGCAACGGCGCGGCAGGCGGCACCGTCACGTTGACTAGCACCGCGGTCGTCAGCACCGTCGCCAGCGAAATCTATGTCGGCAACGGAGCTGGTGGCTCGGCGATTTTGAATTTGGATGGCGGGACTCTAAACGTCGCCAACTGGATCGCCATTGCCCGTGGCGGTGCCGCCGGAACGTTGAACATGACGGCTGGCACGATTAACAAGACGGGCGGCGGCAACATCACCATCGGCTCGACCGGAGGCGGCTTGCTCAACCAAAGCGGCGGCACCATCAACAGCACGGGCAGCAACTTTTTCGTAGCAGAAGTTGCGGGCACCGGCACCTACACGATCTCGGGCAATGCTGTCGCAAACATTCCCGGCCTGACTTTTGGCCAAAATGCAGCCTCGACCGGTACGGTCAATCTTAACGGCGGAACGATTGCCGCGACCCAGATTGTGAAAGTGAACGCCGGGGCGACTGCGACGTTCAATTTCAACGGTGGCACCTTGCAGGCTCGCACTGGCGCAGCCACCGCATTCATGACTGGCCTGACCAACGCCTTCGTGAAAGCTGGCGGTGCAGTCATCGATACCAATGGCAACGATATCACGATCGGCCAGAGCTTGTTGACGGATACAGTCTCGACAGGCGGTGGGCTCACGAAAACTGGCGGCGGAACCCTGACCCTTTCGACTGCCAATACCTACACGGGCAACACGGTCGTCAATGGAGGCGTTTTGGCTGTGGCGGGAGCGGGAAGTCCCAGCAACCGAATTTTCAATACGGTGATCAACTCGGGCGGCACTGTCCGATTGATTGACAGTAACGTGATCGGTACTTCGAGCGTCACCGTCAACGGCGGCACGTTGGACTTCAACACGAAGATCGATTACTTCAACTCGCTCACGATGAGCAACGCAGGCTCCGTCATCGGCACTGGCACGAGCGCATTCACTTTAGAAAACGCAGCCCCGGTCATCACCGCGACCGGCGGCGGCAATGCCGGCACGATCTCCGCAGCCTACGGCATTACCTCCGGGTTTGGCGTCTCGGGCAACATTGCTCGCACCGCGCAATTCGACGTCGCGACCTCGACCAGCCTCACCGTTTCCGGGGCAATCCGCGATACCCTCGAAGGAACTGCAAACGTCGGAAGCCTCACCAAAACCGGCAACGGCACGCTCCTACTTTCCGGCACGAATACTTACACTGGCCCTACGGCGGTGAACGCAGGCACGCTCACGCTGAGCGGTGCAGGCTCCGCCAATAACACCAGCGGCATCACCGTCAATGCTGGTTCCAAGCTCTTGCAAACCAGTTCCGTGGCGACGACACCAGTCGTCACGCTGACCCAAGGAACGCTCGACGGAACCGGCACATTAAACACCGTGAACGTGGGCGCGGGCACCGGCGGCATTGTCACCAACGGCAACGGCACGCCCGGCGCGGCGCTCACGATTGGGGCGCTGACATTCAACGGTGCCGCAAACGTCAACCTTTTCAGTAACACGACTGCTGCACCGTTGGTTACCACGACCTTGACCACCACCGGCGCGGGCACAGTCTCGCTCACCGCGACTAATGCGGTTTGGGGCAACGGCAGCACCTACAACCTCATCAGCTACACCGGAGCCATCGGCGGCGCGGGCTTCGCGGGGTTCAACAACGTCGTCACGGTCAACGGGCTCGGCGCGCGGCAGAGCGCGACGCTTGGGGATAGCGGGACAGCAGTGACACTCGCGATCTCGGGGGATCTCCCGATTTGGACCGGTGTGGCCAGTGCAAACTGGACGAGCACGCCAGTCGGGCCCGCGTTCAACTGGAAAAAGCAGTCGGACAATAGCGGGACCGAGTTTTTTGCGGCAAACGACACACCGCTCTTTGACGACTCCGCCACTGGTACCTCAGCGGTAAACATTGCCGACGCAAACGTCAGCCCAACCAGCACAACATTTAACAACTCGGCTCTGAACTACACTGTTTCCAGCGCTGGTGGCTTCGGAATCGCGAGCGGTTTGCTACTCAAAAACGGCACCGGTAGCGTCAGCCTTACTACGGCGAACACCTACAACGGCGGAACGACACTCAACGCCGGCAAGCTGAATATCAACAACGCCTCGGCCATCGGCACTGGCACACTGACAATTAACGGCGGCACGATCGATAATACGAGCGGCTCCCCTGTCGCCCTCTCGACGGCAAACGCACAAACTTGGAACTCAGACGTCGTTTTTGCCGGAAGCAATGCGCTCGACCTCGGGACGGGCGCAGTGACCCTCGGCGCATCCCGCACCATCACGACGAACGGAACCGCCGCGCTGACCCTCAGCGGAGCAATCGGTGGCGTCGGGCTGGGGCTGACCAAAGCAGGCAACGGCACGCTCGTTCTCAGCGGGGCGAATACTTTCAACGGCGGAGTCACCATCAACGCCGGAATCCTTCGTGCCGGCAGCAGCGGTGCATTCAACACAACCACTCCAAACGTTGTGAGCTTTGGCCCTGGCAGCACGGGAACATTCCAGCTCGCAGGAAACAACATTACCGTCGGCGGCTTGACCAGCGACGCGAATCTAGGAACTCCGGTTGTGGAAAATGGAACCGCTGGCACCGCGACGCTCAACGTCAGCACGGCGGGCACCTCGGTCTTTGGTGGAACCTTACAAAACGGCGCGGCAGGCACACTGGCCCTCAATAAGAGCGGAGGCGGCACCCTCTCGCTCACCGGGACTAACACCTACACCACCACGAACGTCACCGGCGGCACACTGCAAATCGGCAACGGCAGCACCACAGGCACGGCGGGCACCGGCGCGATTACGGTCGGTTCGGGAGCGACGATTGCGTTCAATCGCAGCGACGCAGTGAGCTTCGCCAACAACATCAGCGGGGTCGGCACGCTCTCGCAGATTGGCAGCGGCGCGACGACTTACACTGGCGCTGCGACGCACACCGGTGCGACGAATGTCACGAGCGGCTCGCTCATTAACGAAGGAACAATCAACGGCAGCACGGCGCTAAACGTCAACGGCGGCGCATTCACCACGCAGGCTTCCGGCACGACGACCCTTGGTGGTCCGACATCCGTCGGCGCAACTGCGAACGGCACGCTGAGCCTGCTCGGCGGCGCGAGTGCAATGCTTAACGGCCTTGTGGGAATCGGCTCCGGCGGCGGCGGGATCACGGGCGCACTCACCGTCAACACGACTGGCGCTCTCGCTACGAACGGCATCGTGAACGTCGGCGTCGGCACTGGCGCGAACGGCACATTCACGATGACCAGTGGCACCGTGAACCAAACGGGCGCGAACAACGTCGTCATTGGCGCGAATGGAGGTTCAGGCACTTACGCGCAATCGGGCGGCATTTTGAACACCGGAACGGCGAATCCCGGATTCGGCGTCGCAATCGGTTCACAAGCCAGCACCGGAAGCGCGACCATCACCGGCGGCACAATCAACGCTCCGGGCGAAGTCTGGATCGGCAACAACAACGTCGCGGGCGTTGCGCCGACGAACAACGGAACGATGACGATGTCGGCTGGTGCGATTAACTCGGGAAGCTGGTTCGTCGTCGGACGCAACACCGCAACCGGCACGCTGAACCTTAGCGGCGGCACCGTCACCAAAGGCGGCGCAGCGGGGAACTTCATGATCATCGGCAGTCTCGGTGGCACTGGAACGGTCAATCAAACCGGCGGCGCATTTAACGCAACGGCGGGCGGCATTCGCATGGGCGAAAATACCGGCGCTGTCCCGGCGCTGGCGGGCCTGTGGGACATGCAAGGCGGTTCTTCGACGGTCACTGGTGAAGTCACCATCGGCTGGCGCTCTTCCGAGGCGACGTGGAACATTAAGCCCGGTGCGACGGTCAACGTGAACGGACGACTCCTTGTTGCGTCGGAAACTGCAAATGCGGCGATCAACACGGGTGTCATCGTCAACGGTGGGCCTGTGGGCACCGTGAATATGACTGGTGGAACCGCGACATTTACGGCGGGCGACAACATCATCGGTGGGTCGAACAGCGCTGTGAGCGTAGGTGCGAAAGGAACTGTGAGCGTGAGCGGCGGCACGATGAACTTCGGCGGCAACCTGCAGATCGGTGGATACGGGCAAGGCACCATGAACATTCAGGGAACAGGCACGGTGAACTCGACTGGTGGATTCCCGGTGGTCGGACGCTTCCTCGGTGGCGTCGGCACACTCACCGTGGATGCAGGCGGTACCTTTAACCAAACGGGAGCCGGTGCAGCACTTATCATCGGCGAACAGGGTGCAGGAACGATCAACGTGTACTCTGGCGGTCTCACCGATGTGGAGGGGCTATTTTTGGGGCACACCACGACTGGAAACGGCACCGTGAACCTCATCGGCGGAACGCTCGCGACCAAGATTGTCCAACGCACGGACGTCACGACATCAGTCGCCGGATTCAACTTCGATGGCGGCACGCTGAAAGCGAAAGCCAGCGCGACAAACTTCTTCCCCGGCTTCACCAACACGCAAATCAAAGTGGAAGCAGGAGGGGCCGTTATCAACACCAATGGTTTCGATGTTGGCGTCACGCAGGTGATCTCCGACGGTCTGACGACTGGCGGCGGTCTCATGAAGACGGGCAATGGTAAACTTACGCTCTCCGGAGCCGAGACTTTCACGGGTCTGACGTCGGTCAATGGCGGAACGCTCAGCCTGACCGGCAGCCTCAGCGGTTCGGCAGAGGTGAACATCGGCGGCACGCTCGGCGGCACCGGCACGATTACCGGAACCGTCACCGCGAATTCCGGAGCTACGGTTTCTCCGGGTCTCTCACCAGGCCAGCTCAACACCGGCGCATTTACTTTGAACACGGGAGCTGCGCTGGCTCTCGAAGTGAACGGGACCGGCGCTGGAAACTTCGACGTTCTCAACGTCACCGGCGGCGTCACGCTGAGCGGCTCGCTGAGTCTCTCGGGCAGCTACCTCACGACGCCCGCAGTCACGAACGATCTATTTTTCGCCATTATCAACGACGGCTCCGATCCAATCACCGGCACATTCGCCGGGCTTACGGACGGCAGTCACGTTTTCGCACCGAACGGGCAGGACTTCATCGTCAGCTATTTCGGTGATTCTGTCGGCGGCACCGTGACGGGTGGTAATGATTTCGTTTTGCAAGCCGTGCCGGAGCCCGGAAGCGCCGCGTTGCTCCTCGGTGGACTCGCGATGCTCGCCGGTCGCCGTCGTCGCAGTGCAAAATAACCCGATCCCAAGCCCGCGCGGAAACGCGTGGATATACGATAGCAATTCGTGCATCGGAGCACGCACATACCCCGTGCGTGCGCCGGCTTTTATCTTACCGTCTCAGATGTCCCCTCACCACCGTTCGCGTCCATTCTCACCATGAAATTTCTAATCACGCTGCTCACATTCGTTGCGGCTACTCTAGCGGCACAAGCTGCAACGCTCGTGAATCTCGATGCGACGGACAAAGCCGTCGGCACGCTAAACACTTGGCCGAATGCTGGCTCGCTCGGTGGAAATTTTACAACCGGTGGGTCCATCAGTGTGGTGAGCCTTACGCTCCCATCGGGCGGGACGGTGAAAGCCGTGCAGCTCAGTGGAAGCGCGACGAGCAACTACGTCGGCCCGACGGCTCCTGCGTCAGTCATCGGAACCAACGCGCCGAGAACGGTGGAGGCTTGGGTGCTAAATCCTGCGCTCGCGGCGGAGGAAACCATTCTCGCATGGGGGCGGCGCGGAACCGATGCATTCAATAGTTCATTCAACTACGGATCGAGCACGGCCTACGGAGCCGTCGGACATTTTGGGGCAGCCTACGATGTCGGCTGGGGAACGACGCCAACGGCAAATATCTGGCACCACCTCGTCTATACGTACGATGGAAGTATGGCCCGCGTTTACGTGGATGGCGTGGAAACGAACAGCCGAGCAGTCGTGCTCGCCACCGCCACGACAAGCACTGGCGGCGGTGCATTGCCGTTCCGAATCGGCGCTCAGACCAATCCCGATGGTACGCTCTATACCACCAATGTCGCGGGTTCGATGTACTATGGTCGGCTCAGAGTGAGGGACGAGCTGATGACATTGGCGCAGGTTCAGGCGAACTACGTCAGCGAAGGTCCGACGTTCGGTCGCGGAGAGCCGACAATCGTCAGCTTTTCGTCGAACTCCGCCAGCGTCCCTTCCGGCACCCCCGTTGCGCTCTCGTGGAATATCGTAGGGAACCTGACCAGTGTAAGCATCAACAATGGCGCGCCTGCGATCTCCGGCACGACAGGAACGACGGTGGTGTTCCCGACTGCGACCACGACTTATACGATTACAGCGACGAACGCGGGCGTTTCTGCGACGGCGACCCGGACCGTGACGGTTGCCCCGTACGTCTCGCCGCTGAAAAACCGGTATAGCTTTAACGAAGGCAGCGGCACGGCTGTCGTCGATTCTGTCGGCGGTGCCAACGGGACGATTCTCGGAGCAAACGCGACCCGCGATGCGTCGCAGGTCATTTTGCCCGGTGGCGCATCGGCCACGGAGGCGTATATCGACTTTCCGAACAACATTATGTCGGGGCTGACGAATGTGACGATTGAGGGCTGGGTGACGATCAACGGCAATCGGGCGTGGTCGCGTATCTTTGATTTCGGAACAGGCAGCGCGGGTGAGATTGCAGGACCCGGCGGCACGGCGACTGGGACGGGCTACATTTTCCTCTCTGCGCAGCAAGGGGCTGATCTCAATCACCAGCGGGCCAGCCTCAAAGCCGACGGGCAGGCGGAGCAGAATGCCGACGGCAGTTTCTCGACGCCGCTCGCGGTGCAGACGCACTTCGCGTACGTTTATAACGCGACGGGAAATGCGGGCTCACCGCAACTGACTTACTACCGCAACGGCGCGGCCGTCGGCACGGCGAACGTGACTTACACGCTCGCGCAAATCACTTGCCTGAACAACTGGCTCGGACGCTCGAATTACACAGCCGATGCCAACCTTCAGGCTGGATTCAACGAGTTCCGCGTCTGGAGCTCGCCGATGTCTGCCACGGAGGTCGCAGCGAGCGCCAATGCCGGTCCTGACACGGTGGCGTCCGGCCCGCCGATCAATGCGTTCTTCGCGGTGCCATCCACGATTTACGACGGCGAATCGACCACGCTTTATTGGGGCGTGAGCAATCAAGGTTCGCCGTTCACCGCAAGCATCTCGCCCGCACCGGGCTCGGTGGCGGGGCCGACTGGCAGCGTCGCGGTGACTCCTGCGACGACGGGCACGGTTGCATACACATTTTCCGGCACCGACCCGAGCGGCACTCGCACCGCCACCGTAAATGTCACGGTCCTCAACGGCGCACCCGTCGTCACCGGATCAAGCATTTCGATTTTCCAGAACACATCGACGCCCGTCACGCTCGCCGCGACGGACCCAAATACGCCGCTTGGCAGTCTCACTTACAACTACACGTCTCCCGCCAACGGAACGCTCACCGGCACCGCGCCGAACCTCACTTTCACCCCGACGCCAGGTTTTGTCGGCACGACGTCGTTCGTCTTCACTGCGAACGATGGCACGCGCACTTCGAACAGCGCGAACGTCCTCATTAACGTAAACAGTTCCGCGCCCATCGCGAATGATGCGAGCGTCTCCACGGCGTATCAGACTGCGCTTCCAATCACGCTCAGCGCGTCGAATCCAAACCCCGCGTTCACCACCCTGACGTACACCGTCGCGACTCCGCTCCACGGAACACTTTCCGGCACCGCGCCGAATCTCACCTACACGCCCGCAGCAGGCTACTACGGCCCGGATTCGTTTGCGTTCACTGCGAGCAATACGAGCTACACTTCAAATGTCGCGACGGTATCCATCACCGTGGTTGCTCCTCCGCTTCCGCCGACTGACCTCATCCCGAACGACACAGTGATCCGCACCACGGCGGGCAACGGCAGCTTCATCACGTACCTGCAACCGGTGGACCCGAATATCGGCGACACATTGACCCTCACGCTCGTCGCCGGCGCGGGCGATACGCACAACGGATACTTCACGATCAACGGCACGCAGCTCATTTCCACGCACGACTTCAGCGGGGACCTCGGGCAGACCATCAGCGTGCGCATCCGCGTCACCGATGGCACCGGAAACACCTTCGAAAAAGTGCTCACATTCCCCGTCGCCGCGCCGGACCTGCACGTCAAAATTAACGAGCTGAATTACAACCCCGCGCGCAACACGCAGCTCACGGAATTCATCGAACTCTACAACCCGACAGCCGCAGCAGTGAACATGACCGGATGGCGCTTCGATAGCGGAGTGAACTACATTTTTCCAAATGGCACGACCATCGCATCCGGCGGCTACCTCGTGATCGCTGCGGACCCCGCGACGATGTCTGCGCTCTACGGCGTCACCGCGCTCGGGCCTTGGACCGGCGGACTCGACAGCAACGGCGAGAACATCGTTCTGCGCAATCAGGCGGGCGATAAAGTGGACGGCGTGGACTTCAGCAGCACGGCACCGTGGCCTGCGCCGCCGAATGGCGACGGCCCGACGCTGGAACTCGTCAACCCGGCTTTTGACAACGACACCGGCGGCAATTGGCGCCCAAGCACCGCTGCGCCCGTCGTCGTGAATTACGTCACCGCTGGCAGCTCCGGCTGGATCTATCGCAAAGGAACCAGCGAAGCGTCGTCGCCCGTCAATGCGTGGCACGCCGAGACCTTCACGCAAGACGGCTCGTGGCTCACAGGCACGATGCCCATCGGTATTCTTTATAAAAACAGCGGCGCTGCGGTCGCCACCAATACCGAGACCGGCGTGACGCTCGGAACCCAGCTCCCGGACATGGCGACGTATGTCGGCAGCGCCGTGCCTTCCGGCACGAACTACACGGTGAACTATCGCACGGTCTATTTCCGCAAGGACTTCAATGTCAGCGGCACGATTCCGAAAAACCTGCTCCTCCGCGTGATGCACAACGACGCTGCGATCGTGTGGATTAATGGCGTCGAGATTTTCCGATTCGGCTTCGCGCCGGGCTCTACGGGGGACGCCGCGTTTAACTCCACCGCCGTCTATGAGCGTGGCAATGATCCTTGGAGCGAACTCGTCATCGCAAACACCGACTCGCTTTTGCACGCGGGCAACAACGTGATCGCCATCCACGGCATCGCGAAAGCACCGCAGACCCGCTCGCTGCAGGACGACCTCGCGACCTACAACATCTTCGATTTCTCCATCGACGCCTCGCTCACGAATGTCCCCGACACGCTCGGCACGCCGGGTGCGCAAAACTCCGTATTCGCTGCAAACATTGGCCCGGCCATCCGCAATATCGGACACACGCCGGTCGCGCCGCTCTCGACGCAGCCGATCACCGTCTCGGCAAAAGTGAGCGACCCGCAAGGCGTGGGCGCAGTCACACTCCGCTACCAGATTGTCGCGCCGGGCAATTTCATCCCCGGCACGCTTCCGCTCACCAACGCTCAAATCCTCGCGAACCCCGCACAGCCGCTGCCGCCAAATCCCGCGTTTGAGCTGCCTGCAAACTGGACGACGATCCCAATGGTGGACGACGGCTCCGTGGCTGGCGACATCCCCGGCGACGGCAATTACACTGCCATCATTCCCGCGCAGCAAAACCGCACACTCGTCCGCTACCGGATCAATGCGACCGACCTCACCGCACTCAGCACGCGAGTCCCGGCGGCTGATGACCCACGGAAAAACTTCGCCGCATTTGTCTATGACGGCGTGCCTGCGTACTCGACGTTTACCTCAGCCGCAATCCGCTCGCTGCCCGCGTATCATTGGCTCACACGCACTGCGGATTTCAACGCGCTGCTCGCCTACAACGCCGGCGATCAATTTATAAACACGCCCGACCTCAATGTGCTCCAAGCTCGCCGCTACGAGAATTTCGAGGGCGCGCTCGTCGTCGGGAACGAAGTCATCGACCACACCGTCGTCCGCCTTCGTGGCGGCAATTCGCGATACAACGGCGCGGGCAAACGACACTTCCGTTTCATCTTCCCGAACGGCACGCCGCTCCACGCCACCGACGAGGCCGGGCACGAATATGCGCGGCCATGGAAGGAGATGCTCTTCAACAAGCTGTTCGGAAACAAAGGCTACTACGACTGGGGATTGCCGTATGAGATCGGCGGAAAGATGTGGTCGCTCAGCGGCGTGCCGATTCCCGAGAGCCATTGGGTCGGCTTCCGCGTCATCCAAAACGCGAACGCGACGGACGCCAGCCTCGGTGATTTCTGGGGCCTCTACCAGGCGCTCGAATTTCCCGACGGCCCGGACTTCCTCGCAGCTCGCAACCTTGAGCGCGGTAACTTTTACAAGATGAGCGACTGGATGCAAAACGGCGAGCTCTCCACACGCAGCCAGGCTCCGTTCGGCGTCGATTTCGGCGAGGACTTCGACAACATCCGCTACAACATGCACCCGACGACGCCCGAGGCATCGCTGGAGCAATACGTCAACATGCCGCTCTACTACAAATACGACGCGGTCAAGGAGGCCATCCGCCACTACGACATTTTCGTCGAGCCGACCGGACGCCATCGCGTGAAAAACCTCATCTGGTATTTCCAGCCCGTCGCCGGCAACCCGCTCGGAAAATTGTGGTTCATGCCGTACGATTGGGACGCATCGTTTGGCCCGAATTGGAACAGCGGCTGGGACTTCATCCACAACGCTCTCTACGATCACTACGACATCGTCGATTCGCCGACCTGGCTGCTGCCGAAGAAAACACCACGCACCGCGATGACCGTCGCGCACCGCAACGCCATCCGCGAACTCCGCGACCTGCTGATCTATCGCGACTCCGGCACAAATCGCGGCCCTGTCGATGACATCATCGACGATGCCGCCGCAAAGCTCGCCGCATTTTATCCCGCCGATCTCGCCCGCTGGCCCGGCACCTCGAACGGCGCGCCCGCTGCATACGCCGGCGGTGTCCCTGCGAAGGTCGCCGACATGAAGGCGTTCCTTTTCACCGGCTGGACCGATACCGCCGGAAACGGCGATCCCGCAGTCGGCGCAGGCGGACGCGTGGCCTACCTCGATACGATCAGCGACACCGTGGACGCGGGCCTTTTGCCTGCCAAACCGACCATCGGAAACGGCAGTCCGCTCGGCAATCCCGTCGATGCAATTATCCTCACCACCAGCGCGTTTTCGGACCCGCAAGGAACCGGCACATTTGGCGGCATCCAATGGCGCATCGGCGAAGTCACCGACAACACCGCGCCCGCCTACGACCCAACAGCCGACCGCATTTATGAGATGCAGGAAGTGTGGGGCAGCGGCGAACTTGCCGCGTTTAGCAGCAGCATCGCAGTCCCCGGCAACGCGTTGAAAATTGGCCACAGCTACCGTGCCCGCGTCCGGCATAAAGACAGCACGGGCCGCTACAGTCATTGGAGCGCGCCGCTCGCGATCACGCCATCGACCTCGAACTACCTCCAGGTGCTCAAAGACAACCTCGTTGTTACCGAGGTCATGTATCATCCGAGCGCCCCGAGCGCTGCCGAGATAGCCACCGGCAACAATTGGCTCGAAGACGACTTCGAATACATCGAGCTGCAAAACATCTCCGCCGCGCTCACGCTCGACCTCATCAACGTCAGTCTCGACCAGGGCGTGAACTACAGCTTCAGCAGCGGCACCAGCACCACGCTCGCCCCCGGCGCGCGTATGCTCGTCGTACGCAATGTCGCGGCATTTAACTACCGCTACGGAGCCGGAGCTCCGATCGTGGGTACATGGAATTTTGGCGATAAACTGAGCAATGCCGGAGAAAAAGTGCGCATCATCTACGGCGCAACCACCAGCGACCCAATCAAAGAGTTCACCTACAAAACCGTCGCGCCCTGGCCCGTCGGTGCCGATGTCGGCGGATACTCGATGGTGCTCAAATACCCGTCGTTTAACCCGAATCCAAAAACCGGATCGAACTGGCGCGCAAGCACCCGGCTCAACGGCACGCCCGGCGAAATCGGCACCGTCTTCGGCGATTGGGCCGCGCTCAACGGCATCGCCGGTGAACTCACCGACACCGACGGCGACGGCCTCGTGAATCAACTCGAGTACGCATTCGGCGGAAATCCCAACGCCAACACGCAATCGAATCTCCCCACCCGCGCCGTGCAAAACTTCACAGTGCTCGGCGTGCCCGGCGATTATCTCACGCTCACCTTCCGCCGGATTCTCGGAGCCGAAGACATCACGTATGGCGTGGAATTCAGCAGCGACATGACGACATGGAACGCCAACGGCACGCTCACAAACACCGTTCCGATGGGCGACGGCTCCGTGCTCGAAACATGGCGCACCTCCAATCCTGTGAGCAGCGGACAAAAGCAATTCGGACGGCTCAAAGTCACCAAGCCCTAGCGCGCATAGGGCTCGACACGCGAGAGCCGCCCACGCAATTTCCCGCCCATGCTCGACTGGCTCAACCAATACATCGCAGAACAAAAACGCGCCCTCGACTCCATCAAAGTGGACGAGATCGCACCGCTCATCCGCACGCTCCGAGAGGCGCACCGGGCGGGCCGGCAAATCTTCGTCTGCGGCAACGGCGGCAGCGCTGCCAACGCCTCGCACTTCGTCACCGACCTCGGCAAGAACAGCAGCGAAGCCATGGGCGTCCCCTTCAAAGTCCTCTCCCTCAATGACAACACCTCGTGGATCACCGCCATCGGCAACGACTACGACTACGCCGACATCTTCATGCGCCAACTCAAAAACTACGCGCAACCCGACGACGTGCTCCTCATCATCAGCGTCAGCGGCAACTCCCCGAACCTCGTCAAAGCCCTCGGCTGGGCGAAAGAGCACGCCCTCCGCACCATCGCCCTCGTCGGTGCCAAACGCGGCCAGGCCGCCGAACTCGCCGACCAAGTCATCGTTGTCGGCGACACCCACTATGGCCGCGTGGAAGACGTGCAAATGAACATCCTCCACATGCTCTGCTACGCCTTCGTAGAAGTCGAAGCCGCGCGGGTTTGATGAATCCCCCTATCGCCCGCTTCCCCGATCGCGCCGATATTCGCTCGGCGGGACTCCCGTTTCCCGCTTAAAGGCCACACTCAACCTAAAAACGGCAGTTGACCCCGTTTTTGAGGCCGAAAAATAGGGTATTTTACTCTGGAAATTGCCAACTGCGGAGCAGTTGAAAATCACTCACCCGTCCAAGGCTCATTTTTCTCTGAAAATCCGTTCAACTGCCGTTTTTA
>CANIWM010000107.1 GCA_947471505.1 Chthoniobacteraceae bacterium
GGCCCCTCCCCACCCAAACAAAACGCGCTGATTTTCTAAAACAGCGACCGCGCAACCACCGCGCGCAGCATCATCGACCTGCCGCCACCGTGAAATCCAACCCGCGCCGCTCCCCCTCGCCCTCAACCCTCAACTGCCGTTTTTAGGGTCAATCCTCATTTGTTAAAACCCTATCCACGAGCATCGCTTCGTTGCTCGCCATCACCACCGTCTCTTCACACGCTGCCACCGCCACGTGGAATGCTTTTGGCGCCGGGCCGTTCCAATGGAATGCTGGCGCGAGTTGGCTTGGGGGTGTGCAGCCGAACGTCAGCGATGCGACGCTGGACGTCCTATTCCCGGCAGGTGGCGGAGCGACGGTGACCAATAATGATTTCACGGGGCTTTTCCTAAACTCGCTCACCTTTAATGGCGGTGCCGGAGAGACGGCGAGCATCGCGGGGAACTCGCTCGATTTCCGCACGGATGGGACGCTGCCGACTTTGACTCAAAATGGAACGGCTGCGGTGACGATTTCCGCGCCGGTCGTGGCGACGAATCTCCTTACGCTGAACGGCACGGGCAACGGGCTCACGACGATTACGGGGGCGGTAAGTGGTGCGGGCGGGATCGCGGTCGCTGCTGGGAATTGGTGGATCGGCTCGGCGGCGAGCAGCTATACGGGAGGGCTGAATATCACGGGCGGAACGCTCACGGTCGGCGGTGTCGGAGCGGCTCCGCAGAGTGTGAATATCACTGTGGGCGCAGCGACGGTGCTGGGCGGGACGGGGAACGCGGTGACGATCAATGGCGGCACGCTGAAGCTGGCTACAAGTGGCGCGGGAAACATCACACTCGGCGCGGCGCGTCCCATCACGTTTGGCGGGAGCGGCGGGATTCTGGACATGGTGAATGTGAACGCTGTGAGCTCGACAACGCAGGGCGGCGGCCTTGTGAATGCCGGGGGTGACCTCACGCTCACGCTGAATAATACGGCTGGAAATACGGCGGTGATTAAATTCAACGGCGGGCAGCTCGGGCTTTCCGAAAATAACTCCACCAACGCGAACTGGAATCTCGCTAACAATGTACTTCGGCTAAATCCCTTCACCGGCACGGGTGCGCTGCGCATTGAGCTGACGAATGGTGCGATGGCTCGGGCGAGTCTTAGCTCAGCCGGGACGGATGCGCTAAACACGTATGCGAATGCGATGACCGTGCGCGGCGTCGTGGGCGGTGACCCGACGAGCGGCGCGGCAGGTACGACGCACAGCGGGATCTCGCTCACCACGGGGCGCTACATGGTGGATAGTGCACGGGTGATTTATAATGGCGGCATCTCGTTTGAAGGCGCATTGCAGATGCTTCCCAATGCCCGCGCTTCCGCGGTGAATGGTGCGCTCACCGTGGCTTCTAACGGCTACATCGCCTTCGGTGGACGCGGCACGGGCACCAATATCATCAGTACAATCGTGGCTCCTGGTGGTACGACGAATCCGGGGCACAATGTGCTGTGGATCGGAGAGAACTCCAGCACCACGCTGACGATTCAAAATGGCGGCATCGCGGTGTTTGATGGCCGCCTTCGGTCGGACCAAAACAACGCCCACGGCGTGCTGCTCGCCGGCAACGCGGTCCTCAATGCGGGAGGCACGCTCCGCATCGCGCAGTCGCTTTCCAACTTTTCAAATGTCACGCCGCTCACTCAGCAGAACGTGGGCGACATCATCCTGCGCGGTAACGTGACAGGGCTGGGCAGCACTGCGAGCGAGGCGGTACTCGACATCAAATTACCCGCGCCGAATGCCGGCGGGACGATCGCCAACGGCGTGCCGACTCCGCTCACCACGACCGCGCCAACAGCTGGGACTCGCGCCTACGCGGGCCTCGTCGCGGAGGCTACGAATGCGCTTATCGTAAACGGCACGGGTTTCGGCGGCCTTCGTGTGAATGCCACGCCACGGCCCGACCGCATCTTCAGCGCGACGGGCGTGGCAGGCGGCGCGGCGATTCCCGACCCGACTTCCAATACGACGAAACTTGACGCGTATCTCACCGCCACACGGCTCGCGGCGGTGACGGGCAGCAGCGGCTATCTCACGGCAGCACCGACTGGGGTGACGTATAATTTTCCCGCTGGCGGTGAGTGGGGCGCAGGACAGAACGTGGGGCTCAAAGCGGTGGACCACAACGCGGGAGGCACGGACGTTTCGCTCGCTGCGATCTCCACGTTTGGCCACAACATCGCCGTCGCGGCGGGCGCGTCGCTGGACACGGGTGCGGGCGCTTTCACGCTCAGCGCGGGGCGTCTGCACGGCACGGGCACAGTCTCCGGCGCGGGCGGTGTGACCATTGGCCCGTCGGCTGGAATCGAGCCGGGACTCGGCGGCGTGGGCACCCTGACGATGGGAAATGCGACCATCAACGGCGGGCTGTATCTCGACGTGACGAATACGCCGTCGGTGGACCTGCTTGCCGCATCCAGCATCACCCTCGGTGGCGCAAGTGTGCTCGGAATCAATGGCGGTAGCACGTTCAACAATGGCAGTTACACGTTTGCTACCTACACGGGTTCGCTCGTGGGAACCTTTACCACGCAGACTGGGCTGCCGGTCGGCTACAGCGTGGACTACAGTCAGGCAAACCTTGTGCGCCTCGTCTATTCCGCCGTCGCCAATCGCACTTGGGATGGAACGCCGGGCACGACATGGAGCACCAGCGCGGGCGACGCGAACTGGCAGACGGCGCAGGCCTTTACCGACGGCAATGGCGCGATTTTCGACGACACGGCGACTGGTAGCAAGACGATCACGATCAGCGGCCCCGTCAGCCCATCAAGCATGACGTTTGCGAACTCGACGTTCGACTACACAGTGAACGGCAGCGTCGGAAACGCCATCGGGGGTGCGGGCTCGCTTGATAAGACGGGCACCGGCAGCGTCACCATCAGTGGCCCTCACACTTACGGCGGCGGCACAAACATTGTCGGCGGCACCCTCCGCCTCGGCGGAGGTAACACGTTGCCGGACGCCGGAGCGGTCGCAGTCAGCGTGCCCGCCACACTCGACCTGAATGGCAACAGCGACACCATCGGTGCACTCACGCTCAACGGCGTGCTCACCGCTGGCTCGCTCAGCGTCGCCAGCCTCACCGTCGGGCCCGGCGTCAGCACTGCGGCGAACTTTACTTTCAACGGAAACATCACCCGCTCCACCGGCGCGGCCACGACACTCAGCGGCACGGCGAATCTCGGCGGCGCAGTGCGCACGTTGGATGTCGCCAGCGGCAGCGGCGGGAACGACCTCACGCTCAGCGGCGTCGTCTCGAACGGCGGCATCAACAAATCCGGCAACGGCGTCCTCGCGCTCGGCTCCGCGTCGAACAGCTTCACCGGCGGCCTCACCATCGGCACTGGCAGCGTCGTCGTCAGTGCGGCGGGCGCATTGCCTGCGGCAAACAGCGTCTCCCTCACCAGCGGCGCGACGCTCGATCTCACCGCAGTCGCCACGCAGACCATCGCCGGACTCAGCGGCGGCGGCGGCATTACGCTCGGGGCAGATTCGCTCACCGTGGACACAGCCGCGACCAGCACCTACAGCGGCGCAATCACCGGCACGGCAGGCTCGCGCCTCACGAAAAAAGGCAACGGCGTCCTCACCCTCACCGGCACGAACACCGCCGCAGACGGCCTCTACATCGAAGGCGGACGCGTGAACACCAGCGGAGCCAGCGCAGGCAGCACCGCCACGGTAAAAAGCGGCGGCATCCTTCAGCTCAGCAACACACTCACCGGCAACCTCACCCTCGACGGCGGCACCCTTTCCGCAGGCGCAAACCTCGCCAACGTCGCCACCGGCACGCTGAACATCGCCAGCGCATCCAGCATCCACCTTTACGACGAAGCCGCGCCTGCCACGAAAAAGGACATCATTCATACAGGCACAATCACCGGCAGCGGCGACCTCGCCGTCACCATCTCCGGCCAAGACAACAGCACCGACGGCGGCAACGGTCTGCGCTTCCGTGGCTCGCTCGCCAGCACTTACAACGGCAACATCACACTCGGCAACGGTGCCAAAGCCGAAGTGCAAAGCGCGGGCGGCGTCGGCAGCCCGGCGGGGTCCGCGAAATTCATCCTCACCGCAGGCACCATCCTCGGCGCACTGAATGGCAATTACTCGCAACTCCAATCCCGTGTCACTGTGGACAACGTCGCCGCCACATTTGGGAACAACATCGAAGTCGCCGGCACTGGCACAGTGAACATCAACATCATCGGCAACGCCGGAACCACCGCCAACTTCGGCGACCTCAAGTTCGGCGGCGGCCAAAGCGTGTTCTTTAATAAGAACGACGCCACCGTGCGCAATGCGACCTTCTCCAGCGTCACCCTCACAGGAGGCAACAGCACGCTATCTGTCCTTGATCCATCCTTCGGTAGCAACGTCGTCGGCGTCGGCGCAAACGTCGGCCTCGGCCCAATCGGCGAGACCAGCGCAGGCTCCAGCATCACCTTTAAAGCAAGCACCACCGGCCACGCCACCATCAACGGCGTCGGCACCTACACCGGCGTCACCGACATCGAAACGGGCACACTCACCATCGGCGCAAGCGGCAGCATCAGCGGTAGCTCGCGCATCGAAGTCAGCGCCGGAGCCAAGCTCGACGTGCTCCCATTCGGCGCGACCGGCTACACCATTCCTGCTGCGCAGAAAGTGAACGGCACCGGAGATTGGGATGGTCGCGTGGTGCTCGACGGCACACTTGCCCCCGGCTTCAGCATCGGCACCATTACCGGCGACGACCTCACGCTGAATGGCGGCGGCATCATGCAATTCGAGCTAAGCGCCAGCGACAGCGCCTCGGACAAACTCACCCTCAGCGGAGCCTTCACCAAAGGCACCGCAGGCGGCTTCCTGTTCGACTTCGAGGGCGGCGGCAACAACCTCATCGGGCCGAGCAACACCTACACGCTCGTCCAATTCGCCAGCACCGACTTCAGCGTCAGCGACTTCACCTACACCGACATCGGCGCAGGGCTCACCGGCACCTTCAATCTCACCGCCACGGAGCTACAGCTCGTCGTAGTTCCGGAGCCCGGCAGCGCCACGCTGCTGCTTGCCGGCCTAGGCCTACTCGCACGTCGTCGGCGGAAATAGCCCGCGAGCCCCCGAGATTTCGGCCTGACCTTTAGCTCGCGTTTGCTGAGTCCGATGCTCAACTTGGCGCCATGCGAAAGCTCTTCTTCCTACTCCCGATCACCGTCGCGTTTGCCGAGCCTGCTCCGCTTGTGTCTGCCGTCGAACTCCAGCCGCTCGCTGCGCAAGCACGGCGCGTCGTCGAGGCTACGGACTATCTCGGCGAACCGCTGAACGCCGCGACGCAGGCCGCGCTGACCTCCGCGAACACGGCAGACGCGTTCCAGCGTGCGCTCGATCCGCGCGTGCTTTTCGTCGTGACGATCAGCCCCGAGATGCGGGTGAAAGTCGCGCAAGGCCCGGCGCAGCCCGAGCTTGTCGAGGGCGGCTGGCGGCAGTTCTTGGTGAAAGTGATCAACGAAAGCGGCACCACCGCGCCGCTCGCCATCGTGAGCCCGAATGCACGCGCTCGGAACAACGCGAAGGGCGTGGGCACGCCGTCGGACAAGCACTACCAAAGCGCCGAGCGCCTGCCCGATGCCGACCTTTGGCTCGACGTGCAATCGTTCGACAAGCAGCCGCTCGCGCCTGCGCTCAGCGGCCTCGGCGTAGAGTATCGCCTCGTCCAGCTCTACGCCCGCGACGCCGGGAAACGCGAGGCGCGCTTCTCGTTCAGCGTGGGGCAGGGGACTCAGGACCTCGGCTTTCGCAGCGAAGCCGACGTGCTTTTCACCAGCCAGCCCGCGCGCGAACTCACCCTCCACGTCCGCGATGAAACCGGCGCTCCCACTACGGCGGCGTTCACCTTTCGCGACAAAGCCGAGCGCGTCTATCCCTCGCAGGCCCGCCGCCTCGCGCCCGACTTCTCATTTCACCCGCAAGTCTATCGCGCCGACGGCGAGAAGCTCCGCCTGCCCGATGGCGACTACACCATCCTCTTCGAGCGCGGCCCCGAGAGCACCGTCGAGAAGCGCGTAGTCAAAGTGAGCGCCGACACCCGCGAGCTGGAGTTCGACGTGAAGCGCTGGATTGACCCCGCCAAGCTCGGCTGGTGGAGCGGAGACCACCACATCCACGCCGCAGGTTGCGCGCATTACACGAACCCGACCGAAGGAGTCCACGCCCCCGACATGGCGCGGCACTGCATCGGCGAGGATGTCAAAGTCGGCGCGAACCTCACCTGGGGACCGTGCTTCGACTACCAAAAGCAATTCTTCAGCGGGAAAGAAGACGCCGTCTCCAAGTATCCCTACCTCCTCCGCTACGACGTCGAAGTCAGCGGCTTCGGCTCCCACAAAAGCGGCCACCTCTGCCTCCTCCGCCTGCGCGACCAGATGTATCCCGGCGGCGACAGCAGCGCCCACTGGCCCACCCTCGGCCTCTCCACACTTCGCTGGGCCAAAAAGCAGGGCGCACTCGTCGGCCCCGCCCACAGCGGCTGGGGCCTGCGCCTCCCCGACAACACACTGCCGAACTACGCCGTGCCGCCATTCGACGGCATCGGCGCGAACGAATACATCGTGGACGTGACCCACGAACTCGAAGGCCCCGACGGCAAGCTCGGCCCCGCCGTGGACTTCATGAGCACCGTGGACACCCCCGCCATTTGGGAGCTGAACATCTGGTACCACACCCTCAACGCCGGCTTCCGCACCCGCATCAGCGGCGAGACCGATTTCCCGTGCATCTACGGCGAGCGCGTCGGCCTCGGGCGCAGCTACGTGAAGCTCGACGGCAAGCTCACCTACGACGACTGGTGCGAAGGCATCCGCGCCGGTCGCTGCTACGTCGGCGACGGGCGCGCGCACCTCATGGAGTTCAAAGCGAACGGCCTCGGAGTCGGCGAGCGCGGCAGTGAGCTGACGCTCAAGGAGCCGGGAAAAATCACCCTCACCGTCAAAGCCGCCGCCCTCCTCGCCGACAAGCCCGACCCACGCCTGCGCGGCATCGGCACCATCTCCGGCTCCTTCGGCACTCCTGCGGAAAAACCCTTCTGGAGCATCGAGCGCGCACGCATCGGCGACACCCGCGAAGTCACTGTTGAAGCACTCGTCAACGGCGTCTCCGTCACCCAAAAACAGCTCGCCGCCAACGGCGACCTCCGCGACATCACCTTCGACGTGCCTATCGAAAAAAGCAGTTGGGTCGCCCTCCGCATCCTCCCCGCCGCCCATACAAACCCCGTCTTCATCATCGTCAACGGCAAGCCCATCCGCGAAAAGCGCAGCATCGAATGGTGCCAGAAATCCGTGGACCAATGCTGGACGCAAAAGGAGAAACACTACGCCGCCCCCGAGCTGCCCGAAGCCCGCGCCGCCTACGAACACGCGCGTGTCGTTTATCGTGCGCGGTTAGCCGAAGTGGAGTAGCGTCGTCCCAGATCATCACTCATGAAGTTCGCCTTCCGAATACTACTCTTTTCGTTCATGGCGTCTGCCACGTTCGGCGGAGTTACTACGGTTTTCCGTTATTCGCTCGGCGAGGCAGGGAGCCTCGGTGCCGCAAATCTACCGCTCGATGGAACCGGGCATGGCTACAACCTGAACGCGCAAATCAATGGTGGGGCCACAGCGGTGCTGACGACTGGACTCGGTGCGGAAGGCTCGACGGCCGCGCTCCATTTTAATGGGGTGAACCAAGGATTCTACGGGAATTCTGTCGATCTTGGAGCAGCGATTGGGACCGACAACTTCGGCGTCGAGACGTGGGTGCGCACGTCCAACGTGACGCAGGAGAACTACAATTTCATCTTCAGCCTGACAGGCGATACGCCGCCCTCTACGGGGCCGGTGATTCATTTGGCGAATGGTCGCTGGTCGGCTTCGATTCCCGGCTACCAATGGATCGGCGGCAATCCTTTCGCGGCGGGCGGCGGCGTGCAGGCGGAGGTGAATCAATGGACGCGAGTGGCGGTCGTGCGGAGTGGAGGTGTTTTCACGCTGTATGTAAATGGCGTGGCGCACCCGGAGACGACGACTCAACCGCCAGTAGGGATGAACGGGTTCCACATGGCGGTGAATCCCGGCGGTGCGACGTACTTCGAAGGGGACATCGATGAGACGCGCGTTTTCTCGTTTGCGCCGGGGGCTTTCAATCCGGCGAAAGATTTGTATCAGATGCCGATTACGGACTTCACCGGGCAGGCGATCATCAGCGAGATTGCGGCGAGCGGCGCGGGCGATGTGGTGGATGAAGATGGTGCGGACTCCGACTGGATCGAGCTGCGAAATCCCACGACGGCGCATGTGCAACTCGGCGGCTGGCGTCTGACGGATGACCCGGCGGTGCCAGCCAAATGGACCTTCCCAGCGACGGTGCTCGGGCCGGGCGAGACGATGCTCGTATTCGCTTCTGGGAAAAATCGGGCCGTTTCCGGAAGCGAGCTGCACACGAATTTCGCGCTCGACCCGGATGGCGAATTTCTTGCGCTCTCGCGGCCCGATGGCTCGGTGGCGACCTCGTTTACTTTTCCGAAGCTGAAGAACGGCACGACCTACGGGCAAGGGCGGCGGGTGGAGGCTACGCCGGTCACGCCGTCTTCCGTCGCGAAGTTTAAGGCGATGACGGATGGCTCGCTCGGGCTCAATTGGACGTTGCCGGATTTCGCCGATGGCACGTGGACGAGCGGCGCGGCGGCGATTGGCTACGACGACGGCATCGACGATGGCAGCGGCTTGCAGCTTCAAGGCTACTGGAAGTTCGACAGCACGAGCGGCACGGTGGCAGTGGATTCGAGCATCCGTGGACTAAACGGTACGCTGGCAGGCGGCGCGACCTTCACTGCGACGGGGCACACAGGAGGCGCGCTGGACCTCGGGAATGGCGCGAACGGCGGGTACGTGGTGTGGCCGCAGGCGGCGAACGGCGTGTTCGACGCCATTACGGCGAACAACAAGTTTTCGCTCAGCGTTTGGATTAACGGCGGCGCGGCGGCTCCGACTCAGGGCTATCTTTTCAATATGGCCACGCAGACCGACGGCGGAGGGAATCGCTCGGCGTTCGCGCATTTGCCGTGGACGGATTTGAACATCTATTTCGACTCCGGCGGCTGCTGTGGGGGCGATACGCGAATGAACAAATACGAGCCCGACACGACGAAGTGGAAGGGCCAGTGGAACCATTATGTTTTCCTGAAAGACGGCTCACGGAAGGAGATTTGGCAGAACGGCCTGCTGTGGCATTCGGCGACGAATACAGCGCCCATCACGACAATCCGCAGTTTCTTCCTCGGCGGGGCGCAGTCGGGATTGATCGACGATCTGGCGGTGTGGGCGGGAGCTCTGTCGCCCGCGCAGATACAGGCGCTCGCGAGCGGTACGACTTCGCCGAACGGTTTCAATGTCTTCACTCCCGTCATCCAGCAGCAGGTCCGCAGCGCCATGTACGGCGTCACGCCGTCGGCTATGTTGCGCATTCCGTTTACGCTCACGAGTGCGCCCGCGTGGGATGAATTGCGGCTGCGCATTCGGTATGACGATGCGTTTGTCGCCTACCTCAACGGCGTGGAAATCGCGCGTCGCAATACGCCCACTGCCGTCGCCTACAATACGCTGGCGCTGTTCAATCGCACCAAGGGCGCAGTGCTGAATTCCGTGGAGGAAATCAACGTCACCGCCGCGATCTCGCTGCTCCGCACGAACGGGCAGCCCAACGTGCTGGCCATTCACGGCATCAACGAATCCATCACCAGCCCGGAGTTTTTGATCGAGCCGCAGCTCATCGCGTATCGCCATTTGGCGGGGCGGCATTTCTCGCCACCGTCGCCACTGGTCACGAATGATGCGGGCTTTGCCGACTACGTGGCGGATACTTCGTTCACGGTAAATCGCGGCTTTTACGACACGCCACAGACGACCACGATTACGACGCTCACCGCCGGATCCACGCTGCACTACACGCTCGATGGTTCGATTCCGGGGCCTGGGAATCCGGGGAGCCAATCCGTCACCGCTTCGGCAGGGCAGACGCCGTCCGTAACGCTCAATATCAGTACCACGAAAGTCGTGCGTGCGATGGCGACAAAGCCCGACTGGCTTCCGACGAATATCGACACGCACACGTATCTTTTCCCCAGCCTCATCCAGGCGCAACCCGCTGCGCCCGCAGGCTTCCCGGCGACATGGGGCGTGTACGGCGGATACGGCCCAAGCATCGGCCAGCCGATGATCGCCGACTACACGATGGACCAACGCGTCGTCTCCGGCGCAGTGGCGGGTCGCACCGTGCGCGACGGGCTGCTCGGGCTGCCCGCAGTGTGCATCAGCATCCCCACGGCGCAGCTTTTCGACGGCGCAACGGGTATGTATTCCAACAGCCCGAACCAAGGCCCAGACTGGATCAAACCAGCCTCGATGGAAATCATCTATCCCGACGGTTCGCGCGCTCCGCTCCAAGTGGGAGTCGGCTTCCGGATCCACGGCGGGCTGAGCCGCCAGCATTGGCACACGCCGAAACACAGCTTCAGCCTCGTCTTCAAATCGGAGTTCGGGCCGGGGAAATTGGACTACAAGCTTTTCAACGATACGCCGGTTCGTAAGTGGGACGAACTCGTGCTCCGCGCATCGAGCACCGACTCCTTCGCCGTCGAATACGTCGGCACGTATGAGTATCCGAACGACCGCGCCTCCTACCTCCGAGACCCGTGGATGAAAGACAGCTTTGCCGCAATGGGGCAGCCCACCGGGCACAGCCGCTACGTGAATGTTTTCCTCAACGGACTTTACTGGGGCCAATACAATCTCGCCGAAGCCTACGTCGAATCCTGGCACGAAGAAATGTTCGGGGGCACCAAGGAGGAATACGACGTGGTGAAAGACGTGAACGAACTCGAAAGCGGAGTCCGCACCGATTGGGATGCCGCGCTCACCCTTGCTGCTGCTGGCTTTCCTGACGACGCTGCCTTTTACCGCATCCAAGGTCGAAACCCGGACGGCACACGAAATCTCGCGTATCCCGTGTATCTCGACATGGCCAACTTGATCGACTTCATGATCCTCCACATCTACGCGACGGCTCGTGATTGGCCCGTGCACAATTGGTGGGGCGGACGACGGCGCGGTGCCGAGAGCAGCGGGTTTAAGTTCTATCCGTGGGACCAGGAAATCACGAACCTCAACCTCGCTTGGATAGACACCTACAGCGCAGGTGCGCGCTTTGAAGAAGTGAACAGCGCGGGAACTCCAGCCGCCTTCTACGACAAGCTGCGACTGAATCCGCGCTTCCGGCGGCAGTTCGGCGACCGTGTGCAAGCCGTCTGTTTTAACAACGGCCCGCTGACGCCCGCGCAATGCGATCTCCGCTGGAAAATCCGACAGGCAGAAATCGACAAAAGCATCGTCGCAGAGTCCGCCCGCTGGGGCGATGCGCGGCAGGCAACGCAATACACTCGCGAGACAAATTGGCTGCCGGAAATGAATTGGGTCGCCAATACTTGGTGGGCGGGCAACCACCCGCAAGCGCTCGCCCGCTTCCGCCGCGTCTCGCTTTTCCCAAATGTCGTCGCGCCCACGATGAGCCAGCTCGGAGGGAATATCGCCGCTGGTCAACAAATCACGCTCACCGCTCCAGCGGGCGTCATTTTCTACACCACTAACGGCGTCGAACCCATCTCGCTCACCGGCGCGACCGCCTCGACCGCCATCTTCTACAGCGGCCCAATCACGCTCAACGCCGACACCGTCGTAAAGGCCCGAGTGCTGAACGCAGGCAGCACATCTGCGCTCGCGGAGGGCACATTCATCGTCGCGCAGGCAGCCAGCGCGCTGAACCTCGTCGTCTCCGAGCTCCACTACCACCCCGCAGCAGGCGGCTACGAGTTCATCGAGTTCATGAACGTCGGCACCGCCACCATCGACCTCGGCGGCGTCGTGCTGTCCGACGCCGTCGGCTTCACGTTCCCCGACGGCACAAAGCTGGCACCCGGCGAACGCATCATCGTCACGGAAATCGGCGCAGTCGTCCCCGGAGGAATCCGCACCGCAGGGACCTACACCGGCAACCTCGGAAATGGCGGCGAGACTCTCGTCGTCACCGCCGACAACGCCACCGAAATCCTTACCCTCACATGGGCTGACGCCGCGCCTTGGCCCGTCGAAGCCGACGGCCTCGGATACAGTCTCACCCTCATCCGACCCTCCACGCGCCCCGCGCCGAGCGTTGCTGCAAACTGGCGCAGCAGCGCCACTATCGGAGGCACACCCGGCTCCAGTGATGCCACGATCTTTTCCGGCACCGCCAGCGTCGACGCCGACCACGACGGCCTCAGCGCATTCCTCGAATACGTTCTCGGCACCAGCGACACCGTCCACACTCCATCGCCCCTCACCGCCGCACGGGTTGGCAACGACTTGCAGGTGAGCATCACCACGAGCACGACCGCCGAGGATGCGGTCGTCGCGCCCGAATACTCGACGACGCTCGGGATCTGGCAGCCATTTGACGCACCCGTAAAAACCACCGTCCCCGCTGGCGCCGGGAGAATCACCACGACGTGGATCCTCGCCTCTCCCGTCGGGGCCGACCGATTCTTCATTCGCCTCAAAGCGACCCAAGTGCTCCCGTAGCCAACCCAGCGCCTTCTGCGTCCTAACAATCCCGCTTGAGTCGCCACCCACCTCAACACACCACTGCCCCATGCGCATCACACCACACATCGTCGCTTTCCTCGCACTCGCCGCCACCGCCTCCGCGGATTTTGCCACCGAGATGATCGACGCCACCTTCAAGCTCTTCGACCCCGCCGTCACCGGCACCAGCTTCCTCGTCCGCCGCGACGCGCCCGACACCGCGCTCTACCTCGTTACCGCCGGCCACATGCTCAAAGGCACCAAAGCCGACACCGCCACGCTCGTCCTCCGCGAGCGCCTCGACGACGGCACCTACAAACGCCGCGACCACACCATCCCCATCCGGCGCGACGGCAAGCGGCTCTGGGTCCGCCACGAAAAAGACGATGTCGCCGTCCTTCGCCTCGCCGACCCGCTTCCCGTCCCCGTCGGCACCATCCCCTTCGCCGCCCTCGCCGACGAAGCCACTCTCAAAGCCACCCGTCTCGGCCTCACCAGCCAGCTCTACGTCCTCACCTACCCCAAAGCATTCGAGGCCAGCGAAGCAGGCTTCCCCGTCGCCCGCCAGGGCATCATCGCCAGCCACCCGCTCCTCCCGTTGGGAAAAAAGCACAGTTATCTTGCAGACTTCACCGCATTTGGAGGCGACAGCGGCGGCCCCGTGTTCGTCCCCGGCCCCGACGGCCACCCGCTGATTATCGGAATGGTCTTCGCCCAATTCCGGCACGACGAACAAATCAAAGCCGAATACGAAGAGCGCTCCATCCACTATCCCCTCGGCCTCGGCGACGTCCTCCACGCACAATACATCCGCGAAACCATCGAGCTAGCCGCAAAGCCCGACGCACCAAAAGAGCCGGAGAAAACCGCGCCGTAGCCGCTCACGACGGACTACGCTAAAATCCCCTTCACCACGCTCCCGTGTACATCCGTCAGCCGGTATTGCCGGCCTTGGAAGCGGAACGTCAGGCGCTCGTGATCAATGCCGAGCAGGTGCATTACCGTCGCTTGGAAGTCGTGGACGTGGACCGGGTTCTCCACGGCGTTATAGGCAAACTCGTCCGTCGCTCCGTAGCTGACGCCCGGTTTGATACCGCCGCCCGCCATCCAAATCGTGAAGCCATACGGATGATGGTCGCGGCCCCACTGCTTGCGGTCGTTGATGTCGCCTTGGATGAACGGCGTGCGCCCAAATTCCCCCGCCCAAATGACGAGCGTATCGTCCAGCAGCCCGCGCTGCTTCAAGTCCTTCACCAGCGCTGCCGCAGGCTGGTCGGTATCGCGACACTGAATCTCAAACTGCGTGGAAAGATTGCGGTGATGGTCCCAGCCCGCGTGAAACATCTGCACGAAGCGCACGCCGCGCTCCACGAGCCGCCGGGCCATCAGACAGTTGTTCGCGAAGGAGCCCTGCCGCGCCACATCCGGGCCGTAGCTCTCCAGCACAGATTTGGGTTCTTTGGAAAGGTCCGTCAGTTCCGGCACGCTCGCCTGCATCCGGTAGGACATCTCGTATTGCGCGATGCGCGTCGCGATCTCCGGGTCGGCAAACTCCGCGTAGTGCTGCTCGTTCAGCTTCGCCAAATCATCCAGCAACCCCCGCCGCACCTCGCGCGACATCCCGTCCGGGTTCGATAGATACAGCACCGGGTCGCCGCCGCCACGAAAGCGCGTGCCCTGAAACTTCGACGGCAAAAACCCGCTCGCCCAATAGAAGTCGTAGAAGATTTGCCCGCACGTCGCCTCTTTATCCCGCGAAGTCATCACGACAAACGACGGCAAATCCTGCGTCTCGCTCCCCAGCCCGTAAGTCGTCCATGCCCCCATGCTCGGACGCCCCGGCATCTCCGAGCCCGTCAGGAAAAATGAGATCGCCGGAGCGTGATTCACCGCCCCTGTGTGCATGGATTTCACAAAGGCGATATCGTCCGCGATGGACGCCGTGTGCGGCATATACTCACTCGCCCAAGCACCCGATTTCCCATGCTGCGCAAACTTCACAAACGGCGGCAGCACCAGCTTCTTCGCGCCTTGCGTCATCGTGGATTGCCGCTGGTTCTTGTGAATGCTCTCGGGGATCTCTTTGCCGCGCCATTTCTCCAGCTCCGGCTTGTAGTCGAACATATCCACATGCGGCGGCCCTCCATTTTGCAGCAGATAGATCACACGCTTCGCCTTCGGCGCAAAGTGCGGCAACCCCGGCAAGCCACCCGCTGCGAGAGCGCTCGGCTCCAGCAGCGAAGCCAGCGCCGCCGTGCCGATGCCCACGGCGCTCTTCGAGAAAAATTGGCGGCGCGTGAGGTAAGCAGCGCGCTCTTGTTGTGGAGTCATGCCGTGCAAACTCCCACGCCGGTCGCCCCTTTGCCAATCTCGGAGTATTTCCGCTTGCGGACTGCGCCCAAAGAGCGGTCCTTGGAGCACCTTCGTGAATATCCTTCGTCTCATCGTCATCCTTTTCGCCGTGCTCCCGGCATCCGCACAGAGCATCCCGGCGAACGCCCGCTACGTCATGTCGCACTTCCGCACGCTCCCCAGCGGCCAAAACGACGAGCGGCTTTTCATCTCCACCTCGCCCGACGCCCTCACGTGGACCTCGCTCACCGGCGACGCCGCCGCTTGGCAGCCACCGGGATGGGCGGAGTTCTACAACGTCGTGCGCGACCCCGCCATCATCTACGACAACGGCTGGTACTGGGTCGCCTTCACCTCCGGCAACTACGGCCTGCACAAAGCGTTCGGCCTCGTGAAGTCGCAGGACCTCATCAACTGGACCTACCTCGGCAACATCCAAATCCCCGTCGCCGGCGCCACCGCCTCCACCCTCACATGGAATCCCTGCTGGTTCCGCGACGGCGACGGCAGCGTCCACCTCTTCATCTCCATCGCCCTGCAAAGCGTCGAATACGGCCCCAACCCCCACATGCACACCTACGTCACCGAGCCCACCAATGCGGGCTGGACAACGTGGAGCACGCCCGTCCCACTCGCGCTCCCCGGCAGCAATACGAACGAGTTCTACTGCTGGAAAGAAGGCGACATTTACCACGGCATCTACGTCGATTTCCAATCCGCCGGAACATGGAAACACACCACCTCCACGAACCTCCTCACCGCCTGGACCCCCGCGCAGCACATCGGCTTCGGCTCAAAGGAAGGCGGCATGATGCTCAAGAAACCCGGCGGCGGATACCGCTTCTACATCGAATACGGCAACGGCTCCCAGACCATCGGCTTCCGCTGGAGCGACTGCACCGACGCCCTCACCGCCTTCACCGCCGAGACCTCCGTCACCGCCGACCTCGCCATGCGCAACGGCAAAATGATCCTCCTCCCCGGCGCCACCACCTTTCCCGCATGGGCCACCGAGCACACCCCCGCCGCCCCCGGCCTCCTCGACGACCCCGACCGCGACGGCACCCCGAACATCCTCGAAGCCCTCCTCGACCAAAGCCCCACCGCCTTCCAGCCCGCACCCCAACCCATCACCACCAGCGGCCAGCTCGCCCTCAAATACAAACGCACCAACCGCTTCACCGGCCTCACCCTCACCGCAGAAACCGCCACCACCCTTCCAAATTGGACGCCCATCGCACCCATCTCCGCCACCCTCATGACCGACGGCACCGAACTCATCGAGACCCGCCTGCCCGCCGGGTCGAGCGGCTTCCTCCGCCTCCGCGCAACCCAGACCCCGTAGAAAAAAAACCCTCGCCCCTACAGCCCATTCCCCTCACTCACCGTCCACCCGCCATCCACCGCCAGCACTTGCCCCGTGCAAAACCGCGACGTATCCCCGAGGAACCACACCACCGCCGCATCGAGGTCCTCCGGCGTCCCCACGCGCCCCCCATCCAGCGGCTGCTTCGCCCGGATGAACGACACAATCTCCGCATTCTCCACCGCCCGGCGCGACATCGCCGTCTCCACCAGCGCAGGCGCCAGCACATTCACGCGAATGTTGTGCGGCGCATAAAAAGCCGCCGTGCTCTTGCTAAACCCGACGATTCCCGCCTTCGCCGCCGCGTAAGCGTGCGACGCAAAATGCCGTGGTGACGGCGACCACCCCAGCACACTCCCCATATTCAAAATCACGCCCCCTTTCCCCTCCTGCATAAAGTGACGCACCGCCGCGCGATTCGAGAACATCAGCGTCGTCAGATTCATATCCATCGTCTTCCGCCACCCCTCATCCGTCAGCTCATGCAGCGGCCCATCCCCGAAGCGCCGCCCGCTCCCCCCCGCCACATGATACAGCCCGTGCATCCCCCCAAACGCCGCCACCGCCTCCCCGATCGCCCGCTCCGCCGTCGTCGAATCCGTCGCATCCCCGGTAAAAGCCAGCGCCTTCTGCCCCAGCACCAGCTCCGCCGTCGTCGTCGTCTCCGGGTCCTTCCCCACCACCACCACGCGCCCCCCCGCAGCAATGATCGCCTTCGCTGCCGAGAGCCCCAGCCCCGTAGTTCCCCCGATGATCACAATAGTTTTTCCAGAAAGCGGTAAAGTCATACCCGCAGGATCGCCATTGCGCGCGCAGGCGGCAATCAGCAATTCGCACCATACCGGCGGAGGCGTGTGTGATGAAAAATGGAGTGGAGCGCGGAAGAATGGAGGGCCGAAGGTCCGCAAATGTAATAGCCCAGGGTCAGCGAGGAACGAGCGCAGCCCTGAGTTCCGATGGAAGGAGGACGAGCCCTGAAAGGGCGGCATGATCGCATGCTCGCGGCCTTATCCCGCCCTTTCAGGGCTGCATCGTTCCTCGATGAGAACCCAGGCCTGCGCTCGTTCCTCGCTTTGCCTGGGCTATTACATTACCGGACCTTCGGCCCTACACTTGTTCCACATATCACCCCATACCACCTTGCCACCGCCCCCGCAAATCCCCACTCTCCGCGCCATGAACTCGCCCGCAACAGCCCGCATCGCACTCGCCGCGCTCCTCATCTTCTCCGCAAGCATCGCCATCGGCGCGGAGAAAAAGCCCGTCGCCGTGCTCGCAGAGATCAAACTCGCGCTCGCCGACAAAACGCGCGACCTCTCAGCCATCCTCGTCAAGCTCGAAGCCTTCAAACCCACCACTCCCGCCGAGACCGAAGAGCTGCGCTCACTCAAAGTCACCGTCATCTACAAACAGGGCGAAGCCGCGCACCTCGCCCGCAAATACGACGAAGCCATCGTCTACCTCCGCAACGCCGCCTCCCTCTGCGACCAAAAACCCCGACCCGAGGAATGGGTTAAAGTCCACCACCTGCTCGCGATCGTTCTAAACGACAACGGTCAATTCGACGAAGCCATCCCCATCGCAAAAGAAGTCCTCACCATACAAGAGCGCACCTTCGGCCCCAAGCACCCGGACACGTTTCGCGCCATGGGAAACCTCGCCAACTGCCTGAGAGAAAAAGGCGACATCGCCACCGCAGAGACGCTCTACCGCACCGCTATCCCCGGACTCGAATCCACACTCGTCCCCGACCACAACGAGACTCTCGGATGCCTCAACAACCTCGCCATCGTATTACACGCCAAACGGGACTTCGACGCCGCAGAACTGCTCTACCGCCGCGCCCTCGCTGCCTACGAACGCACACTCGGCCCGGACCATCTGGAGACGCTCGGCTGCGTAAACAATCTCGCCATCACCCTGCGCGAAAAAGACGACCTCGACGCCGCGGAACCGCTTCAACGCCGCGCATTTGAAGGCTTTAGGCGCACCCTTGGCCCCGAGCACAGGAGGACGCTGGGCAGCCTCAATAACCTCGCCACCGTAACGTACGAGCAAGGCGACATGACGACTGCCGAGAAACTTTACCGCCAAGCGCACGAAGCCTTCGAGCGAACACTCGGGGCCGAGCACCTCGAAACTCTCCGCTGCTTGTGCAATCTTGCCAAAGCATTGAGCGGTAAGGGCGACCTCGCCGCCGCAGAACCACTTTGTCGGCGCGTTCTTGCCGCCCTTGAGCGCACGTATGGTCCCGAGCACGAATTCGTAATTGTATGTGCCGACAACCTTGCAGAACTGTTGGATAAGAAAGGCGACCGCGACGAAGCCGCGTCCCTCTACCAACGCGTCCTCAAAGCCCGCGAAAAGAACCTCGGCCCCGACCACCCCGACACACTCATAAGCGTAACCAGCCTCGCCAACGTGTTGAGCGACAAACGCGATATCACCACCGCCGAGGCGCTCTACCTTCGAGCCCTCAAAGCCTACGAACGCAAGCTTGGGCTCGATCACCCGGACACCAGCTTCGCAGCATACAATCTTGCCCTCTTTTACCAGCACCAAAAAGACTTCACCAAAGCCCTCCCATTCGCGGAGCGGGCGTTCAAGGGATGGAAGAAAGAGTTGGGCGAAGGGAACGATTATACGATTGACGCGAAAAAACTTGTTGACGAATTAAACCTAAATAAAGCAGTTAGCCGGATGTGAAAATGGCGGAAGTCGTGCAACAACAGAGAGATGCACGACGAAACGAGCGCGAAAAACGTTCACCTATTGGGTGAGGCCGCAGTGGTGGGCAAAATCCTGCCGCCGGACCTGACCAA
>CANIWM010000108.1 GCA_947471505.1 Chthoniobacteraceae bacterium
AGAATCGGGTCAATTTGATCCTCGCAGGCGAGCCGCATTGCCTTGTCGCAGCGGGATAGAATTTTCTTCACAGTGGGCTCCTTCATCCATGCCGGATGAAATCCCGCATGACTCACAAGCCACCCTTGCTCGGCGTGCGCGAGACGAAACCGGTTCCAATGTTCGCGCTTCATCACCCGGTGGATTGCGTCCGATTTTTCATTGCTGAATCCGGGACAATCCACCTGCTCATTGCCACGAAATCGATACGCCAGATCGTGATTGCCAAAAAGGAACACGGCATCGGGATTCTTCATTTGCCGGACCAGCCACGCTGCTGTGTTTGCGGCGTCCCCGGCGGTGTCCTCATGGGCGTCGAAGAAGTCACCGAGGAAGATCACGCGGTCGTGTTCGACGGCATTCAGCCAGTAATCGGCAGTCTCAGTGTTGTGATGAAGGTCGGGGATGATCAGCGTCCGCATGGCAGTGCCTTTTCTGTGTTCGCTGTGTGCCTGGTCGGTGCGCGCCCGACGTAGCATTCCGTCTCCGCAGAGTCGATGAACTCGACGAGGAGCCTAGCCCCGGCCACCAGAATATCAATCAGGCGCGGGGGAACTTTTGCGCGCTTCAACCAGAAGGGCTCCGCTTGGATGGCTTGGTAGCCCGCGCCACCGGCGGCCCGCACTGGATCGATCCGGCGGATCGCGGTAAACATGGTCTGATGGGTGTTCTGCGCGCCGAATACGGCTGTGTCGCCCACGAAGAAGAAGGCGGCCGCCGCGTCTGGCGAGTCGGTGATGCGTTTGATTTTTGTCTTCATAAAATGGGTTGCGGCCGGTGCTGTTGCCTCGTTGATGAGCGGCACGTTGTTGAGTTTTTCCTCCTCGGGCAGGCGCATCAATCTTTAGGCAGATGGGTGACGGGGCGAGTCCGCTGCCGACGCACCCCATTGGGATGCACCCGAGATTTTAGAGGCAGGCGTCGGTGCTGCCGAGGGTATCTTCTTACGTATCACAGTATACGCAGTTTTCGGCGATCGTAATCAGGTTTTTACAATTACTGCTCGGAAATTGCCTTCGCGCCCGCTGCGCCGGAAACGGTCAGAACGCGGTCACTACTTCGATCTTGATGGTTCCCATGCGCCTAGAGTTCTTCGGAATCGTAGATGCCGCTCGCCTCAGACTCATCTGCGAGCATTTGGGCGATCACGCCTTCACGAGCTTCGGCTTCGGTAACTCCGGTGGATTCCATCAGGGCTTCGACGAGTGCTTTGTTTTCTGCGGTCATTGGTCAGTATATTGATTTTTTCAGTCTTGTACACTATCTTCTTACTGCCGTGAGGCCGCCCGCATCGTCGGCGTCAACACCGACGCATCGCACGGCATCGGGCGCGACGTGTCGCCACTGAAACACCGCATCAATCGGAAGAATCGCTTCCAGCATCGTGCGCCTCTCCTCGTAGCTCGGCGCTCCAGTCTCCGGCACCACATCGAGCACAACCAACGTGCCGCGTCCGAGGTTGTGGCGGCGTTCCAGCGCCTCGCAGTCGGCCCACACGAGGCCGTGATTGGCGAGGCTCGCCAAGTTTGCGAGGGCGGGGCGGAAGCAGGGTCTTCGTTTCGGAAGGGGCGGATTCCGCGTTTAACACGGAATTTGGCCTTCGTTTTCCGCGCCGAGGGTGGATAGATTGGCGCTCTCCAACACGCAAAACGCCCGCCAACTCACGCCCAAGCGGGTGCTTGCGTTCAATCGGCTCTCATCAACTCCCCGCCAAATCATCGAACAGCCCCGGCTGGAATGGGTGCAACGCGCGCTGCTCTTCGCGGGAGAAGTCGGCCTTCGTCTTGTTTCCGCTTCCCCTTCAACGTGTGGCAATCGAACGCGTAGTCCGGGATCGGTTCGCGGTCCGCTGCGAGCAAGTCGGCGGCGAGTGTTTCGAGGTCGAACCGGCGAGCAATTTGCTTTCGCGCCCGGCGCACCGGAAACGGTCAGAACTCGGACGGGCGTCGGGGAGTGAGGGGGGTATGGCGACATCCTTCCCCGCCTCGTCCAAGACGTGATACACGCTGTAACGCTTGTGATAGTCGATCCCGATGAAGACCTTCACTGGTGTGATGATTGCAGTTGTGAGGGCCGTAATGTTTTGTTTTTTGGTGCTCATAGCACCCATTCTATCAAATCATCCCCGTCACTTTGATCGCTCTGGAACGCTGTGTTTATAAGCTTTCATGTCACCTGACCCCGATTCCTGAAGGTGGACTACACGCTCAGCTACGACGAATGGCGCGACCTCTGCGGCAAACCACGAGACGGAAAAGCGCTCCTGAGCAACGTGATGTTGACGATGCTGCAAAAGATGGAAGTGAACGCCGAGAAGTTCGTGGACAGCCTCGGCCCGGTGTCGGAGATCGTGTGATCATTTCGCCAGTGGGCATGTGCTTTCGCGAGATGGCTTCTAAGGCGGAGGGATTGCTTCGGTCTTTTCACATTCACTCCGCTTGATTCCGTTTATCTCCGCTCTCACCGTCATCGTTTTCGCGTCGCTTGCCGAATGGCTGCACTCGCGGCGGATCGGCGTGATTGCGCGGCTGGCTTTTGGGCCGGCGGGGAGGGCGAGTGGATGGACTCGGTTTGTGCCGATGTTGCGTCCGCTTTGTCTTGCGGCGTTTGCTTGGGGACTTGCGACGATTGTTTTGATGAAGCTCGCGCCGGGCGATGACGACAAGGCTCGCGCGAACAAGGAGGCGACGCGGTTGGTGTTTGTCGCGGACCTTTCGCCGAGTATGTATTTGGTGGACTCGGGCCCGGACGGAAATCAGACGCGGCAGGCGCGGATGCGCGAAGTGGTGGAGGGGATTTTGCAGCGGGTGAGCGGGAATTTGCGGTTTGGGGTGATTGGCTTTTACACGGAATCGATGCCAGTGGTGATGGAGGCGCACGACCCTGAGTTGGTGCGCAATGTTTTCAATGGACTGCCGCTCACTTACGCGATGCCGCTGGGTCAGACGGACCTCGGTCAGGCCATTAATAATGCGGTGAAATTGGCGAACGATTATCCCGAGGGAAGCACGCGGTTGATTGTGTTCACCGACGGCGATTCGGTGAGTCTCGTGCCGATCACGCCGCGCCCGAAATCGGTGAAAGAAGTGTTCGTGCTCGGCCTCGGGAATCCGTTGAAAGGCACGTTCATCGACGGGCATCAGTCGCGGCAGGAAGGCGACACGTTGCGCACGGTGGCGACGGCGCTCGGCGGCTCGTATGTCGATGTGAATGAGAAGCATCTTTCCACGAGTGCGCTCGGTGATTTGGTCGTGACTGCGCCGTTGCCAACACGCGGTCTGTCGCTGGCTGAGTGGGCGGTGCTGGCCATGGTTTTGGGCTCGACTGTTTACGCGCTGATTCCGGTGGCGCTGGAGTTTTTTGGCAGCGATTGGAAAGTGCATCATCCCGCGTTATGAGGAAGTTCTTTACGCTGTTGTGGCTGCTCTCCCCCGTGGCGGTGCTGTATTACCATTTCAACGAGGGTCAAAATCAGATTCTCCGCGAGAAAGCGCGAGACCATGTCGCGGCGATTCGTGAATTGGAAAAAGCCAAGGAGCCAGACTGGGAAAAGGTCATCGAGGAATACGAAAAACTCACGTCGGAACTTCCTGCGAACGAACAGCCGTTGGTGCGTCATCAGATTCGTCTGGCGAAGGCCAAAGCGCGACTGGAGATGCTCGACGTCGTTGGCTCGATCGAGGATTTGAACACGCTGTTGCAAGAAACTGCGCTCGTTCACGGCGACGACGCGAAGGTCACGCGCGCCGTCCGCGAACTGCTCGGCAAGGCGAATTACTACGCGACTTATCTACTAAAAACAAACGGCGCTGCGGAGGAAGAATGGCGTCCGTTTGCGGAGCGGACGCGGCAGATTTTCCGCTACCTCGCCGAGCATCAAGACGCTGCTGCGCTCGCTCAATACGAGCAGCGCGTGGAAGCGGAATTCTCGAAAACCCTGCAAAAACGAACACCATGAAAACAAGCACCACACTTTGGCTCTGCCTCGCCAGCCTCGCCATCGCACAAGAAAAAGCCGTCACGCCAGCAGCAGTCTCCGGCGTGAAAGGCGTGAAGCAGGATGCCGTCGAGCAGGTTAGAAACGTCGAACCGGGAATCACCGCCGCGCAGGGCGTGAACAAAATCAACGGCGTGAAAGCGGATGGGAACGCCGCAATTCCGCCTGTGAATCCGGTGTTGCCGCCGCCGGTCAAAGGCACCACGAACAACGCTAACGGAATCAAGGCTGCGGGCCAAACCGCGCCGGTTCCCGTACAGTCGGTCGTCTCCGGCGTCGGGAGCATTCAGGCGGTGAACGGCGTCACCGGAATCAACGCGGCGAAATTGCAGAACCTCGAAGCCGCGCTGAAGATCAAAGACGAAGCAGGCCCGCACGACGGCAAAGGAAAAGCCGCTGCCGCCGCGCTCGGAGGCCCGCCCGGAAAACCCGGCAAAGCGCCGAAGGACGGTCGCGAAGGCTTTCAGGAGTTCGAAAAACTAAAAACCAATGGCTCGTAGAGTCGCATCCAATTTCCGCGTGTTCATGAAATTCAACCATCTCTTCGCCGCCGCGTGCTGCGCATTCCTTTCCACAGCGTCTTCGCAAGAGCCCGCAGCGCCGCCGCCGGTCGCCGAAGTGCAGCCGCTCGATCCGAAAGTTCTCAAACAGTATGAGGCGATCCTGAATCAGAAATTCTCGCGCGACCCCGCTGAGATTTACCGCAGTTTGGAGCGGACGGTCACGGCAACGGACTCGCAGACTGCAACGGATAAATTCATGGCCGATTTCCGCACGGGCGATTGGAAGAAAATCCGCGAGACGCTGACGGTGATGCCGCCTGATTTGGCGAAGAAGGTTTACATTAAGATGCTCGTCGATCTCACCGAGAAGCAAAAGCCGAACATGCGACTCGATGACGTGCTCTCGCTGGCCGATGCGGTGCCCGGTGAGTTTACTTGGGACGAGGTGCATCGCATCGGGCAATTGCTCGGACTTTCGGTGCCCGCGAACGAAAGCTACTGGCTCTCGGACCGGCTGAAACGCGGAACTGAGAGAATCGGCGGCAACGACCCGGCAAAGCGCTTGCTCGCAGGGCGGGTGGCGCTCGCGGGTGGATTCAAAGACCTCGCGCGTATCTATCTTCCGCCGTTGGAGCAGGTCTCGCAAATCGCCGATGGTGCGGTGCGCGATGAGATCACGGCTTTCCACAATTCCCAACGCGAAAGCGAAGCGGCGCAGCGCGGGTTGGTACAGAAAATCTGGGACGAAAATCTGCGCACGCTCACGCTGCCAAAAGTGAACGAGTGGGAGCGCACGAAGGCGAGTCAGGCAATGGCGAAAGTCATCACGCAGATCCCGATTTCCAACATCACGCCGGTTTTCAGCGAGCTGGTAAAAACGAACCCCGACGGCGCGGTCCGGCTCATCACCGGGCTCGGCACGAAACTGCAAAACGAATCTCGCGGCGAAGTGCCCGTGCGCACTGAAAACCTGAAGGCGCAGTCGATTGTCGCAACCATCCTTGCCGAGAGCGCCGACCTTTCCGCGCAGCCGTGGAGTCAGCTTTCGCAGTTGATGGCCGAGTTTTGGATCGGTGAAGCGGAGAACACCTTTACGCAAAAAACGGCCACGACAAACAACGGGCAGAAGTTCGTCGCAGCGGAAGATTTGCTGGAGAATGCACCCGCTGGACAATGGCTGGCCGCGCTTCCGCAGGGCATTCACGAACGGCTCGATGCGATTACTTCCAAAATGATTTTGGTTGGCGCGAACTTCGATCAAGCAGCGGACCGGATCGTCGCAATCGGCAAGCGAAACCCCGAAGCGGGCGTTGCGCTCGCGGAGGATTTCCTGTCCGTCTGGGCCAAGTCTCACAACCCGCAATTGCCCGAAGCGCTGCGCCGCAAATACGAACTCGGCGACGATGCGCGCATTCCCGTCACGCCGATCATGATGGAGAAAAACATCGAGAGTCTTTCGCGCATGATGTCGTTGTTTCGGAATGCGGGCATTGCGCCGAAGGACTATGAGAAAGTCGTCGTCGCGTTCGACCTCGCCTACAGTAACGCAGAAGCGTATCGCACCGCGCATATCGAGAAAGTTTTCGGTCCGCTCGAAAAAATGGACGAGCCGCTTTTCTTCCTGATCATTTCGCGGATGAACGCGAATCTCAGCGAACGCTGGCGCAAGATGGATGTTCAAAAAGCGGGCCTCACCCGACGCGACGAGACACAGACACTGGAGATGGTTCGCGGCGGTTATCGCGGTGCGCTGGCCATGATCGATGGCTGGCTCGCCGGACATCCGAACGGCTCGCGGGCCGTCACGCTTGCAGGTTCGCTGCTCACGGATTGGGGCGATTTTGAGTTTTTCCAAGACCTCGTCACTGGCGATGCGCGGAAGAAAATGGTCGGCTACAAAGCGAAGAATTTGCAGGCGCAGGAATACTTCAAGCGCGGTGCCGAGGCTTACGCGAAAGAAGTGCCGAAACTCAACGCCGCTGACTATTCGGCGGACGCTTACCTTGGCTGGTTCCACGGACTTCTCGGTGTAGGCTCAGGCGGACAGCTCAATCTTTCCAAAGCCATGAACCGCGCCGCGCTGACCAAGATTCGCGAGAGCTTACTCGCGCTACCGGGCAAGGCGGCGCAGGCGCATGTGAGTATGTTTGCAAAAATCGTGAACGCGCGGCTCGCCGACGAAAAAGAGCCGCTGCACGAAGATTTGAAATACCGCTACCTCGCGAGCGCCTTGCTCATCACAAAGGACGATCCCTTCACGCTCGGCGCGGGGAAAAAGGTGGCGTATTTCGACGAATTACTGAGCGAAATCCGGCTGCAAACTCGCGTTGATGGACCGACGACGGTGGGTCGAGATCAAGACTTCGGGATTATCGTGAGCATCATCCACACGGAAGCGATGAGCCGCGTCGCGCAATTCGGACAATACCTTTCCAACGACCCGAACGGTGGACCCGGCAAGCCGCGCAAAAAATCGCCGCTCGCCCGCAAAATGCGCGAGGCCGCTGGGCCGCGCGATGAGCTGGAATTGAGCCTCAACGACACGCTGTCGCCATTCTTCGACATCAAATCGATCACCTTCTCACCGCCGGAAGTGAAGCCCCGTGCGACCGCGCAGGCTGGCTGGGAGGAAACTGTGCTCGCCTATATTTTGGTCCGGGCAAAAGACGCGAGCGTGGACAAAGTTCCGCCCGTCTCGCTGGAACTGAAGTTTGTGGATTTGAGCGGTCCTGTGACCATCCCGGCGGAGTCTGCGGAAACCGTGCTCAAAGTCGGCACGGATAACATCCCGCCGCGCCCAGCGCAGAAGATCGAAATCACCCAAACACTCGACACGCGACAGCTCGCCATCAACGGCTCGCTTTCGCTCGAAGTAAAAGCGACGGCTGGCGGGCTGGTTCCGGAACTCGATCAACTGCTCGATATCGAAGCACTCAAGTCGCGCATCGCGGTGAAGAACGTGAACCCGAACGAGGGCTTGCAAGTGAAGGAGATCAATACGTGGGGCGAGCAAGTCGCGCCACGCTCGGAGCGACTCTGGACGGTGGCGCTTGATGGCGATCCCATCCGGGCTGCGGACAGTCCGACCGCGTTTACATTCCCGGCCACGAAAGCCTCGGATGCTGCGACTGTTTATAAGACTTACGACGACATGAATCTCGTCGTGCTCCAGCAGCCTTCGACGACCATCGGACGCACCGCAACCGTCGGCGCGGTGCTCGCCAATCCTGGAAATCGCACATCGCTATTTGTCAGCATCGGCGCAGTGCTGGCAGCGCTCGCGGCTGGCGTGGTGTTTTACATGAAACGCAGCGCGACAGCCGGAGAGCAGGCGTTGCGTGCGAGCGATGTATTTAAGATGCCCGCCGAACTCGACGGCTTTTCCATCGTGGCGCTGTTACGCCGACTTCGCACAAGTCCGCTCATCACGCTCACCGAGCCGCAGCAGACGGAAATCCAGCAGGACCTTCAGCGCGTCCAGCAAACGTGTTTCGACACCAATTCGAGCACGATGTCTGAAACCGATCTCCGTGGTGTCGCCGAAAAATGGCTGCGCTTCGCCCGCTAAAACCAACGTCTATTTTCATGCAAACTATCAACCCATCCAACGCGCAAGCTGCGCAGCAATTCGTTAATGGAATCCGCGAGCGTGTCGCTAAAATCGTCGTGGGGCAGGACGTCGTCGTCGAGCGTGTGATGATTGCCCTTCTCACCGGCGGGCATCTGCTTCTCCAAGGACTGCCGGGACTCGCGAAGACGCTGCTCGTCAATACCATCGCGAAGGCCATCAACCTTGAGTTCAAGCGCGTGCAGTTCACCGTCGATATGTTGCCTTCCGACATCATCGGCTCGGAAATCATTGATCAGAAAGCGGGCGACTTCCGCATTCATAAAGGCCCCGTATTTACGAACCTCCTGCTCGCGGATGAAATCAATCGCGCTGCTCCCAAAGTGCAGGGCGCGATGCTCGAAGCGATGCAGGAACGCAAGGTGACCATCGGCGGACAGAACTTGAAATTGCCCACGCCGTTTCTCGTCATCGCCACGCAAAACCCCGTTGAGCAATCCGGCACTTTCGAGCTGCCGGAGGCGCAGCTCGACCGGTTCATGTTGCTGCACCGGCTCGGCTATCCGAGCCGCGAGGACGAGCAGATGATCCTTCAGCGCCAGCTCGGAATGGGCTTGCGGCGCGAGGGCGGCGGTGCGGTGCCGCGTTCGGCGTTTGACATGATCGAGGATAATCCAGGCGCTTCGGTGGACGATTTGATCACCGCGATGGAAGCTGTGCAGGCGGTCCATGTGAGCGAAGTTTTTGTGAAGCATTGCGTGGAATTGGTCCGCCGCACGCGCGAGTCGAAGCATCTCGATTTTGGATGCAGTCCGCGCGCCGGACTTGCGCTCATCAACGCTTCCCGCGCTCGCGCTGTTATCCACGGTCGCGATTTTGTGACGCCGGAGGATTTGTTCGAACTCGCGGAGGATGTGGTTTTGCACCGCATCCGCGTGAGTTACGAAGCGTCCGCTGCCGGGCACACCGGCCCGAAAGTGCTGGAGTCGATCCTCGCAAATCTCGGCTAAGCCATGCGCAGGAAAGTCCGGCTCAATAACGACCCAGTCGATGCGCGGCAGTTCGAGGTGACCGTGAAGCACCTCGCGAACAGCTTGAACTTCGGCCAGGAAGAATCTGTCTTTCACGGCAGCGGGCTGGAGTATGCGCAGTCGCGGCTCTACGTGCCGGGCGACCCGGTAAAATCCATCGATTGGAAGATCTCCGCGCGGGTCGGGAAGCTGTTCATCAAAGAGTTTCAAGAGCCGAAGCAAATCCCGCTTTATCTGCTGCTCGATACGTCGGCGTCGATGTGCGTGAGTTCGCAGCCGCTCAGCAAATACGCGTGGGCCGTGCAAATCGCCACGGGCATCGCGCTGGCAGCGCAGGCAAATGTCACACCCGTCGGCCTGCTCGGATGCGGCGCGCGCGAGCTGCATGTGCGCCCGACGCTTTCGCGAAATGTCGTCATGGAATGGTCGCATCAACTGCGCAACCACGACTTCGTGGAGGAGACATCGCTCGCCCACCGTGCGCGGGAAGTCGCGCCGTCGCTCAAGCGGCGGACGATGATTATCGTGCTGAGCGATCTGCACGACCCCGAGGCGTTTTCTGCGCTGCAAGTTCTCGCGCAGAAGCACGACTGCATCGTCCTGCATCTGCAAGATCCGGCGGAATTGCAGATGAAAGGCGCGGGGCTTTTTCGCGGTGTCGAAGCGGAGTCGGGCCGCGCATTTACCGGTCACGGACGCCGCGCGTTTGTCGATGCGGAGGGCTGGAAGAGCGAGCTGACGCGCTTCGGAATCGACTATCTGCACCTGCCGACCGAGCAGCCGATACTCGGCAAGCTGCGGCACTTTTTGAAACGACGGGGATTCGGGGGGAGTTGCGTGCGATGAAGCGGTTTTTCAATCAACAACGGACTATCCGGCTCATCTTCGCCGCGTGGATTCTCGTCTTTATCGGTACGTTTTTCATCGGGGAGAAAAAGGACGAGTCCGTGAACGTGCCGCTCGGCGTGGAGCAGGCTGCAATCGTGACGTACAGCGGTCCGACGGTCGCAGTGACGCCTTACAAATGGGGCGTCGCGGTGAACCTCCGAATCGCGAGAGTGATGGAGCAAGCGGGCGCGCGAATTTACGACGTGCGCTACATCGTCAATCGTGGCGGGACATTTGATCTGAAAGACTACCTCACCGCCGAAGACGGCGGAAAACTCGACGGGCTGCCGTCGTTCAAATTCAGCGGCGACCCAAAGCTCTCCAAGCATCTCGACACGCGAATCCAAGAAACCGAGGAAATCGCCGTGGAAGTCGGCGGACACTACTACGCGACGCTCGCCGTGCTGTTTGCAGTTTGGATTGTGTGGTTGCTCCTGCTCATTTGTTACGGGCGGAAAAAGGCACCGCTTCCCGCCACTCCGCCGCTGCCAGAGCCGACACTCGCCGAGATGCTGCGCGCGTTTCTCGCGCAACTCGACACGATGGATTCCACCGCGAAAGCGAAGATGGAAATGCTGCTCATCCGCCGCTGGCAGGAGTCCGCGGCGACGGGCGATGTTTCGATGAGCGCCGCGTTTGGCGCGATCAGTCGCAATGAAAAAACGAGCAGCGCGATGCGGCAGTTGCAGCACTGGCTGCACAACCCGGCATCGACGGTCCGCCGCGAAGAAATCGCCGCCGTCATCGAGGAGGCAATCCGCATATGATTTTCCTGCATCCGCAATGGTTGGCGCTTCTCGCGCTGCCGGTGATTTTGGCTTTTTGGGAATGGACCCGTCGCGGCCAGCCCGTCGCGTTGCCGTTCGATCACGGCAAACAGGGACGCGGACTTGTGCTGCGTTTTCTCGTCCTCTGCGCCAATTGCCTGCCTGCCACGTTGCTCGCCGTCGCCGTCATTTTTCTCGCGCATCCCGTCACGTTCGCGCCGCCGGAAGTCGAGCGTCAGCTCAGCAATATCCAGATCGTGCTCGATACGTCCGGCAGCATGGCGGAGAACCACGGCTCGCAAGCCGAGGGGCGCCACACGCGGTTCGATTCCGCGATGGACGCGATCCTGCAATTTACGAACTACCGCAAAGGTGACGCGTATGGGCTCACCATTTTTTCGCGCCATTTCATCCACTGGCTCCCGCTCACGCTCGACACGGAATCCATCGCGCTCGCGCGTCCATTCATCGTACCCAACAACCCGAAGCTCGACCCGCCATCCATGGGTCGCCACGGTCTTCCCGACGAGCTATGGGGCATCACCTACATCGGCAAAGCGCTCTACGGAGCCGCCGAACTTCTCGCGCAACGGCCCACCGGCGACCGCATGATTATCCTTATCACCGACGGCGAAAGCAGCGACATCAAGCCCCCGCTCGACGGCCCGATCATCGCCGCCCTGCGTGCGCAAAACATCACCGTCTTCGCCATCATGATGACCAACGACCGCATCGAGCCCGCGCTCGTCGGCATCGCCCGAGCGACCGGCGGCGAAGTCTTCAACGCCGTCACCCCCGAAGCCCTGAGCGCCGTCTTCCAGCGCATCGACGAGATGAAAAAAGTCGTCGTCCTAGAAAAAAAGCCGCAAGTCGCCGACGCCTACGAACCCTTCTTCCTGCCCGCAATCGGCCTGCTCATCCTGAGCCTGCTCGCGCTGTCCGGGCTACGGTTTAATCCTTGGTAAGGCGTCGCGCAAAAATGGGAAAGCGGGTCAGGTACATCGGCAGATTTTTGAAAGCGAGGAAACCATCGACTATGCTTTCATGGGACAGGACCCGAATGCCGCCGATAACCGACGGCTTCGCGAAGCGCACGAGAACCAAATACCGATCATCTACTTCCTTGGCATCGCGCCCGGTCGCTACCAAGCCATGCTTCCGGCATTCATTTCGGGCTGGGACGCCTCGGCACTGAAGGCGCGTGTAGCCTTCGGCGCATCCGATCAAGAGATTCCGGCTCCACCTGAAAACGCGATTGAAAGGCGTTATGCCCTCCGTGCGGTCAAGCAACGACTGCATCAGGCATCATTTCGCGAGGCCGTCATTACCGCCTACATCGGCCGGTGTGCTTTGTCTGGCCTGCCAGATCCGCTACTTCTCGACGCAGCACACATTGTCGCTGACAAAGACGAACGATTGGGCCAGCCAGTCGTGCCGAACGGCATTCCGCTCTCGAAGATCCATCACGCCGCGTTCGATGCGCATTTGATTGGCATCGATCCGGATTATCGGCTGCATGTGTCCGATCGACTGCTGGTGCAGACTGACGGTCCGATGCTCGAAGCCTTGAAGCGATTAGATGGAGGGACGCTTCTTCCGCCGGGCCGCGATAAGGATAAGCCAGATCGCGACCGGCTTGCGTTGCGCTTTGAACGATTTAAGGCAGCGGCGTGAACTGTCTGCCTACGTGAGAAAACGGTGCTTCACGCACCCTCGGAATTCCTCCGTCGCCGACCGTAACTGCACTGGATAAGATGAGTCAGCCCGCTTCATCACCACGCCTTCGAAAAAATCGCACCGCAACGCCCGGTTCGCTTCACGCAGTCGCTGATAGAACGCCAGCGCATCCGCATGTGAATCCGCCCGGGTCGTCGGCGTCAGCACCACAGACCCGGACGGCACCGGATGCGACGTGTCGCCACTGAACACCGCATCAATCGGGATGATCGCTTCCAGCATCGCCCGCCGCTGCTCGTAGCTCGGCGCCCCGGATTCAGGCACCACATCAAGCACAACGAGCGTGCCTCGTCCGAGATTGTGCCGGCGCTCCAGCGCTTCGCAATCCGCCCAGACGAGGCCACGACCCGCGAGCTTGGCCAACGCCCCGAGCGCGGGCCGGAAACAATCCGCGATGGTGAGCAGCGTCCCGTGACGATTCCACATCGTGCCGCTCGGTGTGTGGATGAGCACTCGCCAACCGTTGAACTTCGGCTCGGCATACCACAGGCCGCGCTTGGGAGGGGCGAGTTCGAGCCGTCCGCCCTGAATCGGTCGTGCGGGATACGTGAGCAGTGCAGGTGTTTTCATCGGACCTGCGACGTGTGGCAGAGCAACGCGTCGCCCACGACGAAGTCGAGGCCGTACACGGCTGTTGCAATTCCGTTCAATGGAAGGCCGCGCAATCGGCCTTCTTCATTCACGACAAGGATTGCACCAGCCTGCGATGGCGGATGTACTATTTCGATGCAGCCACCAACGAACGCCTGTAACTCTTCGAGGCTGAAGTCTTCGTCGTTCTTCGGCAGCACGGGTTCGATAGTGCCATCAACTCGGATGAGTTTCGCGGGGCCGGGCTTCATGGTGCAACGTGGTTCGTTGAGGAATGGACATCGGGATGCTCCAAAGACTCGTTTATCGGGCGAATTTGCCCGTCGATTTCCGCGCCGAGGGTGGAGGGATGGGCGCTCGTCTCGCGTTCACGAACAGCCTTTGAGTGAATGGCGTGCGCGGCGACTTCGAGCGCATCGAGGGACACCACGCATCGCTCGCCGCCGAAGATTGTCAGGATGATGGGCGCGTCAGTCTTCATCGCAGAGCATGATCGTAATTGCAGGCGCGGGGTCGTCTATGTCGCGCGGGCCGCACACGGCCTTGAGCGTCACCAGCGGCGGTGTGCGGTCGCGGTTGTCGTTTCGGACGTGCAGGCGAAAGAACATCTCCGGCCCGCTTGTATGGCGGGCCGCAACGCGCAGCATCCAAACCAAATCCCATAACCTCCCGCTTTCGTCTTGGCAGCGCACACCATCAGGCACGCGCACGTAGTTCTCCCAAACGGTGCGGGTAAGATAGACCGGGAACTTCAACCCGGCCTCGCGGGCGACCTCGCTCACGTCGATCTGCACGCCATCGGCGAGCGCGTCCTTGCGCGTGTAGGCGTAGATCACTTCCGCGCCGTCGAATGGGTCTTGGGCCTCGTCCATCAGCGCGATGTTCTCGATGTGGCGCGTGAGCGCGTCGGTGCGCTTGCTCTGCCACGGGACAAGTTCTAGCGGGCCGTGGAGCCGCTCCATCGCGCTGTGCAGCTCCGCCGCCGATTCATCATCGGCGGCGGTGAACACGCCTGCGAGGTTCGCGTTGGCGGTCACGGTGTTCGTCGGCGAACTGACCCAGCGCCCATTGGCGAGTCGGAGTGTGAACTTATTCATCGTCGCTCCCTCCGCGTCCGAGCTTCGTCTTCACGCTGGCGCTGATGGGCACCACCTTGTCCAGTTCATGATTCTGCTCCACGGAAAACAGTGTGTGCCGCGCGGTGTGGAACTCTTTCGTCGGCTTAATGGTCGCCTTCGCGGAGAGCGCCGCACTCGCTCCGTATCGCGCGAACAACTCCTGCAACTCCGCGAGCAGCGGCTCCACCACAGCGTCCGGGATCACGTCGCCTTTGATCTTCAGCTCGAAGGACTGCTTAAAGTAGCGCGTCACATGCTCCCCGGCGATCCGTGCGATGGCCATATCATCGCTCGTTCCCCGGTAACTGTTACTGAATCCGACGCGCACAGCTTTGCCGTCTGCTGCTCGCGCTTCGACTGATGATGCCACGGCGTTCTGCCCGTGGTGATGGGTGAAGTAAAACGGCTTCGCGAGTGCGATCAGTTCTGCCTTTTCAAGCTCCACAGCACCTTCAAGCGCCTCAACCTGCGCGCTCTTTTCTAGGATGCTGGTGACGATTTCAGCGACCTGCCCGTCGGGGTCAGGCAAGAGCGGGTAGGCTTTCGCTGATTTGCTCGCAGGTGTTTGCGTGGCGAACCCGGCGAGGCTGACTTTTCGCAAGGCTGGCGCGGGCGCGGGTGCTTTGAGTGGGGCGGCGACTGTGGCCGCGTTCGTAGTTTGTGCTTTCGGTTTTTTCATTGGTTTTTGTTTTCTGGCTCTCGTCGCTCACTACGCGGACTGCGTAGCTTCACGGCAAAATGGTGTCTGGTGGTCGGTCTGCGCGGACTTCACTTTCGCGACCTCGGCGAGCAGGTCTGTCCCGGTGACCTTCCACTCGCCGGTGTTCCCGGCAGTGGAGCCCGCATAAATCGCGTTCAAGCAGACGTTCAGAATGTCCCCGCCTGACAGCCCCTTCGATTCGGCGGCGATGATGTTCAGGTCGGCGAACACGCGCTCGCGGTTGGGTAGATGAAGCTCAAACAGTCGGCGGCGCATCGACTTATCCGGCAGCCGGAACTTGATGTGCCGCGAGATGCGCCGGAGCAGCGCGGGGTCATAATTGCCGAACAAGTTCGTGGTGACGATGACCACGCCGTTGAACCGATCCAGTTCTTGCATCAACACGTTTCGGTTTTGATTGATGCTGGTCGCGCAGCTCTCCCCGATGTTCACGCGCCGCGAGAGCAGCGAGTCGGCTTCGTCAAAGAAGAGCACCGCGCCGAGTTCGCTGGCGCGCTTGAAGCAAGCGGCGATGTGCTTGGCGGTGTCTCCGAGGTATTTCGAAATCACCGCGCTGTAGTCCACTTGGTAGAGCGGCTGGCCGAGCCGCAGCGCCACGCCGAGTGCGGCGCGCGTCTTTCCCGTGCCCGGTGAGCCGTGAAAATTGAGGATACACCGCCCGTCTTGCGGTTGGAGCTGGCTGATGCTCCAGACTGTTTCGAGGTCGGCGCGGCGTTGGATGGCCCGCAGCCCGGCACCGATGTCGTTTCGCACGTCCGCGTGGAGCACGAGCCGGTCGAGGTCATGGTGCGGCTGCGGCGTGACGAGCACGCCGAGGTCGGGCGCGTCGCCATTGGATGCGCCGTTGTTGCGGCGGCGCGGGTTGCGATGGTCATCCGCCGTGGCGGCGTCGGGTGGCAGTGTGTGTTCTTGTTCAGGCATAGGATTAGTGAGTTGCGGATTGCGTGGTTTCAGTGGTCGTCGTCAGGGCGATGATGCGCGCTTCCGCGAGGGCGGCAGCGCGCTCGAAGCAGGCGGCAGCTGCTTGCGCGAATGCCGCGCCGTGCTGGCAGTCGCTCACGCCGCAGTTGAGCGCGAGCATCAGCTTTGCGCGGGCGCGTTCGTGTTCAGCGAGCAGCGCCGTTTCGAGTTTTTGGACGGTGGCATCGCGCAGGGCCGTGGCCTCGCGCGCTTGGTCAGTGGATGAGTTTGCGTTCATGGCATCCTTCCTCGTCGTCCGGCTTCGCGGATGTCCATCGCTGAGCGTCTCCATATTTTTCCCCATTTGCTGAGCGCACTCACGGTTGGCGCGAAAAGTGAGTCGCTTTCCGTAGGATCGTTCGCATCGAGCGCAGACACCCGAACCGTCTTCGCAGGGGTGTCCGCAGTAGCGGCAGCAGTCCGCGCTCACAGAAGCCCGCCTCCTTCTACATCGAGCCACGTCTCCAAGTCGGCCATCGCAGCGCGCACGCATCCGCCGCTGCCCACCGCGATCCGCAGCGCCACGTCGCGCGACACGCTCCAATGCGCTCGCAGAAAATCAGCGATTTCTTCCGTAGTTGGTGCGCTCAGTTTGATGCTCTGGAATCGTGTCTGGAAGCGCTCCGTGAGCAAGTCGAGTTGGAGATTGCTCGTGCCAATCAGCGCTTTGCCCGGCGGCAATTTGTCGAGATACGTGAGGAGCATGTCTTGCGCGTCGCGTGAGCAACGATCCAACTCGTTGATGATTTTTACCGTCCAGTTCGAGAACAGCGAGCCGTAGGGAAGTGTCTCCATCCAACCCCGCACGGCATCAATGGTGACCTCCTTGCCGTTGAAGCTCTCGACGCCCAGCGGCGTGCCTGTCAGCTCTCGCGCCACCATTTCTGCCACGCTCGTCTTGCCCACGCCGGGCGGGCCGTAGAGCAGAAGCTTGCACGCTGCATTTCGCGCATCGCGCACCCGTCGCGCTTTCGCGACCTGGGCGGCGCACACCGTGCGAGCCTGTCCGATCAAGTCGTCCGGCATAGCTGGTCGCCAGTTCATCGGCGACGGTGTAACTATCGGCACGCAAGGTTTGCGGCCGTTCCGTGAGTTAAGCCGCAGCTTCATGGGTCCCTCCTTTCAGACTGACCAGTTCGCGCAGCTTCCCGGCCACGGCAGCCGCGCCCTTTTTATAGAGCGCGACCACCACGAGCTCGCCATCGAGCCACACGGCCCAGTTTCGTCTGCCGTAGCGAGTGATGCTAATCACGGCTACCAGCCCTCCCGGCGCACACGCGCTTTCACGGTGTTGATCGACAGGTCGAAGTGCGCCGCTGTCTGCTTCGGACTCCCGCAGTGCTTGTAGAAGCGCTTCACAGCACGCCAGTCTGTCACCGGCGGGAGCGGAGCCTCTGGCTGTTCGCTGGTGGCTGTGGGTTCAGCCTCACGGGAACGCGTGGTGTCGCGTGAGAAGGCGTCGAAGCGACGGCTGGATGTGGAGGGTGTCCCGCTGGCCGCGCGACTGGATTCCAGCGCGGCGAGCCGTTGTTCGAGAGGGCGGAGCTTGTCGCTGACCGCCACTTTCGCGGCATCGTTGACGATGCGGCTCACGTCAATGGTGGAGCCTCCGCCACGTCTCGAACCGACGATTTCCATCACCTTAGCCGTGACGATTTCGCGGATGAGTTCGACCGGGATTTCCGTGATCGAATACACGACCCCAGTGAGCGACTGGAGACCCAGTAACGATTTCATTTGTTCGCGTGCCGTGCGTGGACTGTCGGCTTCAATACGGTCGTCGAAGACCACTTTGCCGGCTTTGGATGCTATCAATTTGAACAGTTTCATTTTCTTGTTTTTCTTGGTTCGGGTCAGCGTTGGTGATTGCCGAGCGGCAGCGGGAGCTGGCCCGTATGGCCCGCTGTGCTCGGTTTGCGGCAGCTACCCGCAGAGTGCGGACGACTGCTGGAAAGGGTGGGCTTTCGCGCACTCTGCGCGAGGTAAGGGGTGAAGCTGGTGTTGCTCACGAGCAGGCCATTCCAAGGCACCCAGTCGCCGAACAACTCAATCTCCTTGCCGTTCATCACAGCCCATCGGCCCGGCAGCTTCTTGAGCAATTTCGCGCCCTTGTGATGCACGAGCGCGGCTACAGCGCGGCTGTCGCTCATCGGTCCATCGAGGTCGCCGATGATTTCCTGCGCCGTGCTCCAATTGCTCCATGTCCCATTGTGAAAGAGCACCGATTTGCAAACGCCTTCGTAGCCGAGCGCTGCATCTGCGGTGACCGGGAACGGATGGCAAAGCAGCGGCTCAATCCCGCCGACGCTGGCCCATCGGAAGTGAATGACGACTTCCCCGGACACGTTCTGGATCAGGTGATTCACTTCGCCGGGCGTGAGTGCTTTGCGCCAGTGGATGCGGCGCTTTTCGCGCCAAGCCACTCCGGCTCCGTGCGGGTTGGCGGCGTTGCACGCGCGTAGGATGGTCAGGTCAGGCCGTTGCTTTGGTGGACAGATAAGGACGACACACATTGTTTTAGTGGATGGCTGGTGGTTGAGAGTTGAGAGGGCAGGCGCTCACAGGCGGGCCTCCGGATAGCGTTCATCGAACTTGCGGCAGAGGCGCAGCGCCTCGGGGCCGTGGCTGGGGAAGTCGCGGTGGAGGCGGCCAAACAGCCCGAGCGCGACGGGCCGCGCACTGCCGGTCCACCCGAGGTAATCCCACAGGAAATGCACGGCGTTCTCGGCGGTTTGCGTGCGTTTGATTTGCAGCTTGTTCTTGCGGAATGCGCCGAGGCATTGGACCTGCGAAGCCCGGCGGCAAAGTCCGAGCACCGTTGCCAAGTGGTGCAGCACTTTTTGAATACTGGTGGTGCCGGCGAACACTCGGAACTCCACCGCTCCCACATACTCATCGCCGCGCATTCGGAAGGACTTTTGGACGTTGAGCATTCCGCGCCCGCACGCGACTGCGGAGGCTTGCTTATCCGCGACGCTGCTCGTGCTCACGATTTTCTTCATGTGACGCTCGACGTCCGCAGCGAGCGTGTGGCTGTAGCGATTCAGGTGACGGCCA
>CANIWM010000109.1 GCA_947471505.1 Chthoniobacteraceae bacterium
CAGGCTCATAACCTGAAGGTCGTAGGTTCAAATCCTACTCCCGCAACCAATTTAAGAGGCACGCAGACCATCGTTTGCGTGCCTTTTCTTCTTCCAGAAAGAACTCTATCCGGTATGGCTTTCCACCTGTTGGGCCAGCCCAGCGTCTTCGCCAACGCGGTTCGAAACACGAGTGCGGATCGGGGCGGCGGCATGTTGAGATGGTATCACATCACTCCGCCGGCTTCCTCTTTCCCAATCCGCTCCGCTGTCCGTGCGGTCGCGCCCTGATGCGGAAGGAGGACGGCGCGCGCGCGGGTGCCGATGTCTTGGCGGAGCGCGGGGTCTAGGATGAGGCGGCGGAGGGTCGCGGTGAGCGCTTCGGCAGTGGGGATTTGCACGGCGGCTTCGCTGGAAAGGAGGTGCCGGGTGAGCGCCTCGAAGTTCTCCATGTGCGGGCCGAAGACGACGGGCAGGCCGAGCGCTGCGGGTTCGCCGATGTTTTGGCCACCCTTTTGGCTGATGCCGGGGAGGCTTTTTCCGACGAAGACGACCGTCGCGAGGCGGTACCAGTCGCGCAGTTCGCCAGTGGCATCTACGAGGAGGGCATCGGCGGGTTGCGGGGGCTGGGAGCGGCGGGCGATGCGGAGGGGTGCGAGTTCTTGGACGATGGCATCGGCGCGCTCGACGTGGCGCGGGACGATGATGAGGCGGAGCGTGGGGAACTCCGCTCGCAGTGCGGTGAATGCGGTGGCGAGTGCCTTTTCCTCGGGGGCCCATGTGCTGCCCGCGACGATGATGGGGTCGCCCGCGCTAAAGCCGAGCGCAGCGGCGTAATCGCGGAACTCGGTCTCGCGTGAGGCGGAGTCGGTGAGGGCGTTGTCGTATTTGATGTTGCCGGTGAGGACGAGGCGCTCGCTGGGGACGCCGAGATTTATAAAGCGGGCGTGGTCGGCGGCGTCTTGCACGCAGACGAGGCGCGGCAGTTTCCACAGCCAGCCAGCGATGCGGGCGAACTTCACAAATCGTGCGCCGCTGCGGGGCGACATGCGGGCGTTGGCGAGGACGATGGGGAGTCCGCGCCGGGCGCAGACATCCATCAAATTGGGCCACAGCTCGCCTTCGATGAAGATGACTTGGCGCGGGGCGATGGCGGCGAGCGTGCGCTTTACGACCCAGCGGAGGTCAATGGGGTTGTAGATGGGGATGAGCCAGCCGTCTCGCTGCGCGGCGTCGCATAGAAGCTCGAAGCCCGTGGAGGTGGTGACGCTGATGACGACGCGCTCCGTGCCACGGGCGTGCAGTTCGCGGGCGAGCTTCATGGCGACGAACGTCTCGCCGACGCTGATGGAATGCAGCCACGCTGCGCCGCGCATTTTCTCCCGCAGCTCGGGCGCGTAAATGCCGAAGCGCTGCGCCATGCCGGTGTGGTAGCCGGGCGGCTTCTTCTGCCCAGCGCGGCCTCGCTCGCGGCGGCGCATCCGGAGCAGCCAAAAAGGGAGCGCAATCACGAACGCCAGCGGGAAGAGCAGGCGATAGACGAGCATCGAAAGTGGCGGGGTCCGGCTCAAGGCGCGGGCGTCTCCACTGCGCGGAGGAAGGCGACCTCCGTCGCTCCGTAACGTTTTTGCCGGAAGCATTCCCAGCGGTCGCCGAGCGCGAGCGTCGCACCGGGCAGATGCTCCAGCACGAAGACGCCGCCGGGTGCCAGCGCGGCGCGGAGAGGCTCGCTGGCGAGTAACTCGGGAGTGAAGTCGCGTTCGCCGGGGCGCTTGGCGTAGGGCGGGTCGGCGAGGATCATGTGGAATGCGCCGGGCGCTGCGGATTTGGCGACCCACTTCATCGCATCGGCGCTCACGATCTCGCCGCCGGGGAGCTTGGTTTTATCGAGGTTCTTCCGGATGGCGGCGCAGGCTTGGCGGTTCTCTTCGACGAAGATGCACGACGCCGCGCCACGGCTGAGCGCCTCGACGCCGAGGCTGCCGCTGCCGGCGAAAAGGTCGAGCACTCGGGCATCGGGCGTGAGCTCCATGAGGCTGTTAAAGATGGCGTTTTTCACCACTTCCATCGTGGGCCGCAAATCCGTCCCAGGGCTGATGAGGGGGACTCCTCCCGCGATTCCTCCGACGACTCTCATTTCTTTTTCTCCTCCTTTTTCTGTTCGTCCGCTTGCGCTTTCACTTCGTCTATGGCGCGGCGCAGGACGGATTCTCCGACGATGATTTTCTGCTTAGTTTTGTCCGTAGTTCCGGTGAAGCGTTCGAGCAAGTTGCTCTTCGGTTTCGTCCACGTCCCGGCCACGTCGAAGGGGAGCGAGCGGCGGTGGTTTTCATCCGGCGGGCCGAACTGCCCGGCGATCTGGCTGCGCTTCACGAGGAACTCTTCGCTGACGCTGATATTGGCGTTCAGCGTCATTTTCCCATCGAGCCGCGAAGTGCCGCTGGCGCTGAGAATGAGAGGGTCGGCGTTGATCGTGAGCGGCTCGACGAACAGGCGGTCGTTGCCGATTCGGAAGTCGAGCTTGGCCTCATCGATGCCGAACTGTGCGACTTCTTCGAGGCGCAGGAACTCGCCGAGCTGGTGGATCATCTCCAGCTCGCGGAAGATGCCGTTCTTCAAAGTGATCGTCCCTTTCCCCTCCATGAGCTTGCGGTGGTCGCCGACGCCCTTGAGGGTCAGCGAGCCGCTGAGGATGCCGGTGAGATTGGGCGGCTCGGCGCTGGCTTCGGCTGCGGCGCTGGCGACATCTACATCGGTGAGTTCGAGGCGGGCGGAGTAGGGCATCCCCAGCTCCGTTCCCTTGCCCGGCATCGTGGCGAATCCGCCGGAGATCTTCCCGCCGCCGAGCGCGCCGGAGAAGTTTGGGGAGATAAATCCTTTGGCCTCCGAGTAGCTCACGCCGATGAAGAGGTTGCGCATGGCGAGCTTCCCGTAGAGCACTGCGTGGCCGATGCGGAGCGAGCCATCGAGCTTGTCCTCGGTGATGCCGGGGAGGTTGAGCTTGAGATCGCTGAGGGTGGCGAACGGTGCGCCAAACTCGTCATACAGTTCCGCCGCGCCGCCGGTGATGAGGAGTTTTTCCACCAGCACATCGGGTTTGCTTTTCTGCTTTGTAGTCGCGGGAGGCTTCGGCGTGGCGGGAGCTTGGTCGGCTTTGGGCTTGGGCGCTTTGGGTTTCTTTTTCGCGTCGAGCTCCGCCTGGAGGTCGGGCGGAAGCGGTGGCGCTTTCCAGTCGCCGCCGGGCTGCTGGATGACGACGAACTTCGGGCCGTTCACGGTGATCACAGTGAAGACGAGCCTGCCGGACAAAAGCGCCCGCAGGCTGTAATTCGCGCTGAAGTTCGACGCCTCGAAGAAGTTGCCTTTCACATCCGGAACGCTGATCCCCGTGGCGGAAATGCCGCCCCACGGCGAGATGGAGAGCGCCTGAAACTTGAGCGGAACACGGATTGCCTTACTCAGCTCCCGCTCAATGTGGGCGTGCATCGCGGGCGATTGCAGCCAGCGATTCAGCCACCACACACCGATGCCGCCCAGCACGACGAGCGCGCTTAGCACGACGAGTAAGATTTTCCTGAATCGCTTCACGGCGCGGGAAACTAGCGGCGGCGCCGGGAAAGGAAAGAGATTCGGCTAACGTTCACTGAGCGCCCCACGCAGACTTGAGCTCATGGACTTGCAGCGCGGAAAACTTCGCCGCCCCGCCTTTCGCTTGTACTCCGAGCGCGAGGTCGTCGGCCTTTGGCACAAAGGGCATCGGCACGTAAGTCAGCCCGTCGCTGGCAAAGACTTCCAGCCCAGTACGGTCGCAGAAAATCGTGATGCGCTGCTTGCCATCACGGAGCGGCGCGGGGACGCGATGATCGTTCACGGCGAGCTCCTGCTTCTTCGCGTCGTAGCGGATCGTCGCGCCGCGCACGGTGAAGGAAACCTCCGCATCGCCCGGCTCAAACTCCGCATTTACCTCCACGAGTTCGGCACTCACGGCGGCGAACGGGTTGGCGGCGTCGGGCGCGAGTGTCGGCACGTCGAAGCGGTGCGACTTCGTGCGAAGCGAGGCGAGTTCTTTCACCGGCGTCCAAGTCATGCGCGGTCCGTCGGGCGTTGCGGTGAGCTTGAGTTCCAGCGGGATGGTCATGGATTGGTTAAACGGCATCCCGCGCGTCTCCGTCTGGAACCAGCCGATCTGCACGCGCCGCCCAGGCAAGTCGCTAAACGTCTGCGCTGCGTAAAAGCCGCGCCCGCGATGGCCACGCAAGTGGGTCTTCTCCGGCGTGAACGTCGTGCCGTCGAAGGTGCCGACCGCGTAATTGCTGTCCGCAGCCGTGAGCACCCACTTCGACTTCGAGGCGTCTCCATCCACCGGCAGCTCGAAAAAATCCGGGCACTCGAAGAGGAACTTGTCTCCATCAATCCCGCCATTCACCACGCTCGCCAGCGTCCAGTCGCGGAGATTCGGCGACGTGAAAAAGTGAATCGTGTGCTGCTTCTCCTTCGTCTCCACGTAGAGCGTCATCACCCATTTTTTCGTCGGCTCGTGCCAGATCACTTTCGGGTCGCGATTGCCGTCGGTGATTTCTTTCAGCACGGGATTCGTCGCCAGTTTCGTGAAAGTCCGCCCGTCTGTGCTGTAGGCGAGACTCTGCACCGTCGGGTGGCCCGCAGCCGTGTAAAGCAGCACCAGCGGCGGCTTGCCGTCCTTGCCGAAGCCGCTCGTATTCTTCCAGTCCACCACCGCGCTGCCGCTAAACATCGGGCCGCTTTCGTCTGGCGCGAGTTTATCCCCCAGCTCCTGCCAATGCACCATGTCTGGGCTCACGGCGTGGCCCCAGTGCATGTTCCCCCACGGCCAGCCGTAAGGGTTGTGCTGGTAAAAAAGATGGTACTCGCCGTTGAAAAACACCATCCCGTTCGGGTCGTTATTCCACCCGCGCTGCGAGGAGAAATGGAACTGCCCGCGCAGGGGTTCGCGGTAAAGATTCTCCGCGCCGGGGAACGTGTCGCTTTGCTCGATGGCGCTCAGGCCCGTGGAGTCTTCGCGCAGCTTGTCCACTTGCAGCGTCACCGTTTTCCCACGCCACGCGCTCACGTCCATCGGGGCCCACCAGTCCGGCGCACCATCCGCCAGCTCGATGTCGTTCCGCACTTCCACGCGCCCATCTACAAACGTCGTGACCTTCTGCTTCGCCGCGCCGTTCTTGATTGGCAGATTGAGGTAACGCTTCTCGACCTTGAACTCCCGCTTCGCATCCGCCAGCAGCACCGCCGCCTTGCGGTCGCTCTGCGCGATGTGGTCCACGCTGATGTGACCCCATCCGCCCTTCGCCTCATCCACGATGTGAATCACCGCCATCTTCCCCGCGAACTCGGCGACATCCCACGACTCCGCCGCCAGCGTCTCCGCGCCGCCGGGCCTGTCGTTCGGCCCCGTCGCCGTGCGCACTACCGCGCCGCCGATGAGCAACTCCATGCGCAGCTTCTCCGCATTCTTCCCGCCGCCGATGAGGAAATTGACGAACTTACGCTCGATGCGAAACTCCGCCGACGTGAGCGCGCCCACGGTGTCGTCGCCCTTGAAAAACGAGTTCACCAGCCCCTTGCCCGCAAACCCATCCACCCGCATCTGCCCCTTCAGCGTGCCGCGCGCTGGCCCCGGCCCGAACGCCTCGCCCTCCACTTTCCAAGCGCCATAGTTCTCGCCTTCAAAGTCAGCGATAAGGATGTCGTCCGCAGCGCGGGCGCTGGCGATTGACGCCGCCGCGATGAGGATGGGAATGAGTGTTTTGTGGATGGTGTTCATAAAGGATGTGCTTTGTTTTTTACTGCCGAATCGACGGTAGCAGTCATGCCGGAAAGTCTTGGATTTCACGGAGCAGACAGACTCCTGACGCAGACCGGAAAAAGAGTCACTCCCGTCTAAGCGGCACGGAAGCATTCCTGCCAAGACCGATTGCCGAAGCTGTCAGATAAATTTGCTCCGTATGGGAAATCAAATCAGCCCTGTTGGCTGGCGATGAAGATGCGTTTCGCCCGCCGCCGCGCGCAGAGGTTGCCGGGGAGATTTACTTTCGCCACGCGGCTCGTGGTGAGGCGGAGAACGGCTTCCACTTCCTCGAAGCCGACGCTCCCCACACCGCGCGCGACCAGCCAGCCGTGGACGAGGCGGCGCTGCAACGCGAGCGGGAGGGCGGCGAGCACGGCGACCTCCAGCTCGGTGGGCGGATGGGCGAGCGCCGGTTGGCCCGCGAGGAACTCATCCTCCGCGCCGAGAATCTCCGCTGCTCGCCAGATCGCGCGGCGCACGTCGCGGCCCATCGCGGCGCTGAGCGCGGGGATGCTTTCGTGGCGCAGGCGGTTCCGCGTGAAGCGCGTGTCGGCGTTGCTTTGGTCCTCCCGAAACGCGACGCGGTGCTCCGCGATGTAGGCGTCTATTTCCTCGCGCCACACTCCGAGCAACGGGCGGAGAAGTGTGAGCGTGATGCCGTCCACGATTCGCGTGGACTGTAGCTTCATCCCACTCGGCCCGCCGCGCAGGAGGTTGAAAAGGAACGTCTCCACTTGGTCGTCGGCGTGGTGCGCGAGGAGGACGCGAGCGCAGCCGTGTTGCTTTGCGGTGCTGGCAAGGAAGGCGTAGCGGGCATCACGCGCCGCTTCTTCTTGTGCGGTGATTTCCACACGCGCTGTGACGAAAGGCAGCCGCAGCAAATATGCGTGCGCCGCCACAAACTCCGCATCCTGCGCGCTCGTCTCGCGCAGCCCGTGGTCGAGGTGGCAGACGATCAGCCGCCGACACCCGCTCGCCATGAGCCAGTGGAGCAGCATCATCGAGTCCCGCCCGCCCGACACCGCGACGAGATACGTCTCCTCGGGCGCGGGCACCACCGCCGCCTTCATTGGTAAATGAGATACGGCTGCCGCGCCGAGCGGAACGAATCCACCCCGCGCTGCCAGCCCGCGATGATCGTCGCGGGCGACACCCCGCGCTCGATTTGGCCTCGCAGACTTTCGCTCCCGTAAATCTTCCAGAAGATCGCATCGGCGTCGCGGTAGCGGTTGAAAATACCGGGCTTTGCGGCCTGCGCTGCGGCGATGAGATGGATGTTGATGCCAGTCAGATTCACCTCGCTCTTCGCGCTGATATTCAGCCGCGCGCCCGCCATATCCTCGCGGCTGTAAGGCGATGCAGGCACCCCGCCCGCTCGCACTCGAGCGGTGAAAGTGGAGCCATCGCAGTTGCACAAGCCGCCCATTTGAAAAGGGGCGTCCGTCCCGATCCCCACATCAAACCCCGAGCCATCCAGCGAGCCGAAAATGCTCGTTGCCGCATAGCACGCAACGGAAGAAATGCGCGGGATATTCGGCGACGTCTGCACCCAGCGCAGCCCCGTATCCTCCCACGTCATTCCTCGCGACCAACCGCTCATCGGCACCACCGTGAGCTTGCAGCGCTTCGCCATCCAGCCCTTCGCATTGCACATCCGCGCCAGCTCCCCCGCAGTCATCCCGTGCAAATACGGCGTCGGCATCTGCCCCACAAAACTCCGCCATTTCTCCTCGATGCCCGGCCCCTCCACGCGCTCGCCGCCGAGCGGATTCGGCCTGTCCAGCACGATGAACTCGATGCCCGCCTCCCCTGCCGCCTCCATCGCCCGCGCCATCGTCGAAATATACGTGTAGCTGCGGATGCCGATGTCCTGCATGTCGAAAACCAGCGCATCCAGCCCCCTCAACATCTCCGGCGTAGGCTTCCGCGTCGCCCCGTAGATCGAAAACACCGTCAGCCCCGTCGCCGCGTCCTTCCGCGTCGCGATAGACTTCGCAGCGCCGACTGTCCCATCCAGCCCATGCTCCGGCGCGAACAGCGCGACGAGCTGCACCCCCGGCGCCTTTTTCAAAATGAGCCGCGTCTTCGTCCCCGCAGCGTTCACCCCGGTTTGATTGGTGATGAGCCCCACCCGCTTCCCCCGCAGCGCATCAAAGTCCCGCCCCGCCAACACATCGATCCCCGGCAAAACAGCGGCAGACGCGGCAAAGGCAAAAGTGACAAGCAAAGCGAAGATACGAAACATGCGCGGACAAATGCCCAATGCCGCACCCGCAAGCAAGCGCGCTTGCAGGCGACGCCTGCTGTTTGGTTGACAACCCGCCGCACCATCCGGCTACTACCGCCATGAATCGCAGAAACTTCCTTACCACGACCACCGCAGCTCTCGCCGGGAGCGCCCTTATTTCTCACGCGCAGGACGCGCCAGCCAAGAAGCGCCCGAAATTCAAGAAGGCGGTGGGCATCGGGATGGTGGGAGTGAAGGGGTCGCTGACGGACCGCTTCAAGGCTGTCAAAGATGCCGGGTTCGACGGCATCGAGCTGAACTTGCCGGATGATGGGATGCCGACCGATGCCATCCTCGCGGCGAAAGAGGCGAGCGGGCTGGAAATCGCGGGCATCATCTGCACGCCGCACTGGAGTTTCCCGCTCAGTTCGCCCGACCCGGCGAAGCGCGAGCGGACGGTGAACGGTCTCAAATACGCGCTGAAACAGGGCGGGGAAATCGGCTGCTCTCGCGTGCTGTTGGTGCCGGGCACTGTGGAGAAAAATGTGACGTATGAGGAGTGCTGGACGCGCAGCATCGAGGGCATCAAACGCTGCCTCGAAACCGCCGAGCAGTCGAAGTGCGCCGTCGCCGTGGAGAACGTGTGGAACCGCTTCATCAACGAACCCGTGGCCGCGAAACGCTACCTCGAAGAGATCAACAGCCCGTGGGTGGGCTGGCATTTTGACATCGGGAACTGCGTGACGTTCGGCTGGCCCGAACACTGGGTGCGGACGCTAGGCAAGAAGCACATTTTCAACCTCCACTTCAAAGAATACAGCCGCAAGAAACGCGACGCCGCCGGCCCCGGCGCAGGCTTCGGCGCAGAGCTGATGGAGGGGGACAACGACTGGCCCTCCATCATGGCCGCGCTGGATGAAATCGGCTACGAAGGCTACGGAATCTTGGAAGTCGGCGGCGGCGACGCGACCCGGCTCAAATTCCTCGCGGAGCGGACGGATAAAATCCTCGCGCTTTAGACACTGGGGAAAAAGTCAGCCGAGGGAAGAAGTAGCGAGCCCCCGCCTACGTCGGCAGCCGGTCGAGGCAAAGCACGCAGTAGCCCAAGTCCAGCCGCGTCCCGCCCTCGGACGCCACGAATTGCGGCGCGAGGCGATACAAGTGCCCGTAAGCCTGCACCACCAGCTTCGCGTCCTTCAGAATCGCCATATTTTTCTGCACACTATTGCGGGTCCGCCGCGTCCGGCGCACCAGCTCCTGCACCGGCAGCGCCTCGCCCTTCGCCAGCTCGCGGAGGATGCGCCACCGCGATTCATCCAAGAGGACCGTCGCCAGCTTTGCCAAGGTCACCCCCGGCACAGGAGCCCACGGAGCCGCAGGAGTACCAGCACCCGTTGCAGGAGCAGCAGACACGGAAGAAATAATAGGATCCATAGGAAAAACGAGCGCCCATCCAGCGTATCCACGCCATAGAACAGGCAAAAACGCGCCAAATATCGCGCATAAAATAGCATAAACAGCGCGCAGAAAACAATAAATACCTGCGAAAAAATATCATCTTGTGTCAATAAAATGGTATAAAGGTTCTAAAATGACACAACCAGTACCCAAAATGGCAGAACGGGTGCGCCAAATCGAACATCCCGTGCATGTAATAGCCTAAGCATGAAACGTTTATCGCCTTTTGCGCGCGTTGTTTTGCTATCGATACAGAGGAAAGTTGAATTGACCAGAAGAAGACAGCCGCCGCCAAGCTCGCAAGGGGCAAATGTTGTCAGCGACTTCAGTCGGCAGAACCGCCGCAGAGAGAAAACGTGCACGCTTCGCAGAAAGAGACACTGCCCGCGAGCTTCGACGCGCACCCCGCTCGCCGCACCGCGCCGACTGAAGGAAACGCCCGGAAACCAAGCCCGGCGAAGTAGCGGGGGGCGTCCCGCCCCCGAGCGCCAAAGGCGAGCAACGCGCCATGTCCCTGTGGGACATCGGGGCCGAGACGGCCGGGTGTCATTAAAAGTGGAAAGTAGCCCGCGAGTCCCTTCGCGGCAAAAACCCAACGGCGAAGCCGCACGAAACAGAAGTGTCGCTCCGCGAGTGGGGTTGAGCCGCGAAGGGACTCGCGGGCTACTTTGCGCTTCGCGCCATTCCGCTTTTAATCACACCCGCCCACGCAGCCGATGCGACAATTCGGTTGCGCTATCCCGGCATTCGCCCATAAACCGCCCCCCATGAACGCCCAAATAACGTATTCGTCCCACAACTCTGTCGCCTACAGAGGCGCTCACCGTAAACCAGCAGATTTGTTTGCGATACAGTCGTTAGGCGATTCCTCGCGTCTCATGTGAACGAACCATGTCCCAAGCAGCTTCTCAGTATGCCGCATTTGCACGCGACGTTGCCGAGCACGGTCGCGTTTGGACTCTCCGAGACGACGGCGGATTCCCGTCACCCAAGACACCCGACGGCAATCGCGCGATGCCTTTTTGGTCCAGTCTATCCCGCGTCGAACGCATTATTGCTACCGTCACGGCATACGCAGGCTTCCAACCCTTCGAGATTAGTTGGGACTTATTCCGCGACAAGTGGCTTCCGGGCTTGGAGCGTGATGGCTTGCTCGTCGGTGTCAACTGGTCTGGTCCACGTGCCCTCGGTTACGACCTTGCTCCGAAGGATGTCCGCGCCAGAATCGAACACGAGCTATCAAATCCCAATGCGACCGGAAACGCCTCTCAAGTAACTTAAACATCCACTTTCCCTGTGGGAACTGGGGCAAGCGACGAAAAGGAAATAGGGTGGGCGAACTAACCGAGCGGAGATCGCTTCGATCGCACACCGCGCTGGCAGAAGCCCGTCGCGCTCGACGGTCGTTACCGCGCTGGGTAATGGCCGTGCTTTTCAAACTGCGAGTAAGACGCGGCTGATACTCAGAATCCGCCCACACTTTTCTTTCCGCGAAAGGCGACGGCTGGGCGGGCGTTGGCGTTTTGCGAGAGGCGGGTGTCGAGGTATTGCGCGGCTTGCGTGGCGGCTTTGCCGAGTTCGGTCGTCGCGCCGAGTTCCGTGGCGAGGCCGTGGAGGATGGGCAGTGCCTCGGGGCGTTGGGTCTCCGCGAGCGCTTGCACGGCGGACATGCGATAGACGGGGTGCGTCTTCGTTTCGCGTGCCCATTTGGGCAGCATCTCGACGGCGACTTGCGGGTAAAAGCGGGCGATGCCGAAGAGCGCGTAGTGCCGTGTGCCGGGGTCGCCGTTGAGCAGCTCGTGCTTCCAGAAATCCCACTCGCGGTCTTCGGTGATGCCGTAGAAGTGCTTGGCGGCTTGGCGGCTGAGGGGCTCGATCATGGCTTCGATGCGGAGTTGTGGGTCGAGGGAGAGAGCGACGGTGTCGAGCTTTGTGCCGCTTTCGCGGAGCGCGCTGAGTGCGCCGATGAGGTCGCCGGTTTCCACGCGGAAGGCGTCGGTGGGGAGCTTGGAGGTGATGCCGTTGGTGGGCGCGAATTTTGAGAGCGAGTTGAGCGGGAGATTCTCGGTAAGCGCGAGGACGGCCGTCTGAAGCGCGGGCGCGCTGAGTTCGGGGTGCTGGGCGACCCAGGCGAGGAAGCCCTCCAGCTTTGGCGCAGTCTGGTAGGACGGTTTGTAGGCGGACTCCCCGATTTTATTCGCGGAGTAAAGCGCGACGGTAACGAGGCGCACGTCCAGCGATTGCGCGGGCATCAACTCGGCCTCGGCGGGCCGTGCGACGATGACGAGGTTGCGTCCGCTTTCCATGACTTGCCCGGCGGGAATGCCGACGCGGAGCGGTGTGGGAGAGTTGTTGCACAGCTTGGCGATGAGGCGGTCGCGCCCGTTGCCGACAAGCGTTTGCTGGACGATGCCTTGCTCCGTGCCGCTGAGGATGTCGGTGTTTTGGAATTTGATCTCCGCTTTCGTGATGGCCTGTGCATTTGCGAGTTCGGCTTTCACGTCCGCGACCGTGGGTGCAGTGAGCGGCTCTGGCGGTAGGATCGATTGCGGCCCAGCACCGATAGGCGGTAGCGCCTCCTCGTCGCCGCCTGCAACCGTGATGATGGGCGCGGGTTTGCGGAATTGCGGCCCTCGCGCAGGAGCCGCGCTGTGGTCGGCGGCGGCCAACGCGATGACTGCGGCTACAGCGGTCGTGGGAGATTGGAATGCTGCGAGCGAGTTTTCTGCGGCGCTCCAAAGCTTGTAGCCGCCGAAGCAGAGTGCTGGGACGATGAGGGCTGTAAGGAATTTTGTGTTGGACATGCAGACGTGAGATGCACGGTCTGTGCCAAGCTCCGCGCTCATTTCGCGCGAAGCGGATATTTCCCCGGCACCGCGCTGGAACCTGCATGGATGCAGGGTTTGCGCTATGCCTGCAAAAGGTGAGGTGGACGGCGCCCTTGCGGACACCGCCCACCTGTTTTCCAACCAACATTCTGAAAGTTTAGTTCCGCGCGGTCTCGCGGTAGCCGTAGCGATGGCCATCCACTTCGAGCGTCTGGCGGATGCGCTCTGCGGCGTTGCGCATGTCGAAAGGCGCTGCGTAGCCGAAGCCAGCAGAGTTCACCGTTCCGTTGATACCCATGATGCGGCTACCTCCGGCGACATCAAATTCATACACGACAGGGCCGGTTCCACCCTTTTCATCGCTGTGCCGCGTCGAGCCGACTTCGGTCACTTTTATATGAAGAAGGATTCCCGAGCGCCCAATCCCGAGGCCTCCGGCGATGGCACGAGCCGGGGCGCAGCCCGCGTCCACAAGTTCGATGGCCCCATCGACGAGCCAGCCGGAATTGGCATCTTCGTCGTCGGCCAGCACCGAGGTCGGAGCGAGTTTTTCCAGTTCTTCCTTCAGGATATTTGCGAACTCTGCGGGAGCCTGCGACTGGCGGACTGCCTTGTTGGCTGTGCCGCCGTGTGAGCCACTGAAAGCACCGTCTGCGATGCTAAACGGGCGAATGAAAATGGCCTTGGGCGAAGTTGCCCCGGCAGCAATGACGGTGTTGGTGACTTTAGTCCCCGCACATGCACTGAGGCAGATGGCGGCGGCGGATGCGAGTAGGTGTATCTTCATGGGCTGATAGACCCCAGAGAATGCAGGTAGTATGCCCGCGAAACGGGAAACTTTCCCTCACCTCGACTCAGCTCGCCAAGGCACGGGCGACAGAGCGATAGAAGTCCATCGTCACGGCCCACAGCTCTTTTCCAAAGTTCGCCCATGTGAACTCTGGAGCCATCGTAATCACGAACGTCGCGAGCAGTCCCACATTGAAAATGTAAATTAGCGCCAGCGAAAAAATCCGCCCCGGACCAAGCAGGTCGCTCTGTCCCTTTAACAGCATCCACACCGTGAAGCTCACGTGAAACATCCATGTAAACCCTAGAACTCCAAAGAACGAACCTGCATGCTCCAGCCCCCACGGAGTCCACCCCACGACACCCCACACAGCCACCACCGGAACGCTGTAGATCGGCCACAGGTAAGGAGCCAGCGCGATGATGAAGTTATACTTGTCCGTGATGATGTAGCCGCCCTCCTCCTCGGCGACGAACTCTTTGATCCTCCCTTTGAAAAAGAAGCCCGCCAGCCAAGCGTGCATGAACTCATGCCCCACCACATACCACTTCAGCAACAGTGGCATCCCTCGAATCGCCAAGCTCGTCCCAAAGATCACCAACCACGCGGCACACCCAGCGATGAGGCAGACGAACTCATGCGCTTTGTAAAACGGTCCATGTCGCCGCACAGCCCCGAACATGTGCAGCAGCGCCACGGTGAGCACATACGCAAACGGCACCATCGCTAGGCCGATGATTCCATTATAGATGCGATGCCGAAGCGGGCGGCGCATCTCCTCTTCTTCGATTTCCGCAGCCTCCGCTTCTAAATCTTCGCCTTCCGCCAAGCCCGCGATTCGGGCCTTCGCCGCCAGTTTTCGTTCGTGCTCGGTGAGCACGGGCAACCGCATCTGCCGGGCATCATACGGCGTCTTTTTCTTCTTCACGGTTTTGTTGCGGGCATTGCTCACAGTGTTCGGGCGTATCCACCACACTTCCCGGACTTTCGCAATCTCGGAGCCGCTACGGCAGGCTTTGCCGAAGCACTTCGTCGGTCTGTTTTTGCCGATAGGCTATGAGGGCTTGGCGGACGCTGCTGTTGTTCAAAGCGAGGATGCTGACGGCGAGCAATCCCGCGTTTTTCGCTCCCGCGTCGCCGATTGCGAGCGTGCCCACGGGGATGCCGCCGGGCATTTGCGCGATGCTCAGGAGCGAGTCCAGCCCGCTCAGCGCCTTGCTCTGCACGGGGACGCCGAGGACGGGGAGATGCGTGTGCGCGGCGACCATGCCTGGCAAATGGGCGGCCCCGCCCGCTCCGGCGATGATGACTTGGATGCCGCGCTCGGCAGCAGTCTTCGCGTAGTCGGCCATGAGGTCCGGGGTGCGGTGGGCAGAGACGACCTTGGCATCATACGGGATGCCGAATCGCTCCAAGATGTCCACGGTGTGCTTCATGGTTTCCCAGTCGGATTTGCTCCCCATGATGACGGCGACGAGTGCTGATTTCATGGAGTGGAGTTTGAGGAATCGCGCGGCGGGGGTAAATGACGAATCTGCGCTGCCGGGTTCACTCCACCATTTGAGCAAGCGTCGCCTGGACGTTCGCCTCGATGGAAAATTGCGCACCTTTTTGAATGAGCTGCGCGCGGATTGCTTGGCAGCGCTCCGGCTCTCTCCAGCGTTCCAGCGCGCTGCGAAAAGAAGCGATCTCGCCCGGCTCTACGACATCACCCTCGACGCCGGGCTGGATGATTTCGGCGAAGCCATTGGCTGTTGTCGTAATGACGGGGAGCCCAGCGGCGAGGGCTTCGAGGCACGCGTTGGAGAATGGTTCGTAGAGCGTGGGGAGAATAAAGGCGTCGGCTACCGCCAGCAATTCGTTCACGTCCGCGCGTGATTGTGCGCCGAGAAAGTGGACGTTCTTGGCTTCCGGCAGGCCCCTCTTTTTACCCGCACCGGCGACGAGCAACGTCGCGTCGCGCGGGAGGGCAGCGATTGCAAAGCGCAGGCCTTTTCGCTCCCAGCCGGAGCCGGTGAAAAGGACGACGAACCGCTCGGGCGCAATCCCCAGCCGCGCCCTTCCTCGCTGGCGAGCGCCGGGTTCCTCGCGCCAGGCGGGAATGCCGTTGTGGACGAGGGCGATGCGTTCGGCGGGCGTTTGAAAGCGCTCGATGATCTCACTCCGCACGAGCGCCGAGTTCGCGATGATGCGCTTCGCGCTGCCGGTGAAGAGCGTCCGCTCTAGCTCCACGAGTTCGCTGTGCTTGCGTTGAAAACGGCGAAACACGGGCTTCCACCATTGCTCGAACTTCGCTCGTCGCTCCAGCCACGACGCATGGACTCCGTCGCCCGCGCGGTAAGCGTCGCACTCCCAGACGCGCTCTAGCGAGAAGAGGAAGTCGCACGACTTGCGCGGCTGGGCGGCTTGCAGGGCGTCGGCAAATTCGCGCGGCGTCCGGCCATCGACGATGATTTTCTCGCAGTCGGCAGCCGCCCATTCGGCAGAGCCGAAAACGACGGTTTGATGCCCGGCTGTGCGGGCAGCCTCGGCGAAGCGAAGCATGTATGCCTCCGCACCACCGCTGCCGGAGTATCCGCGCCGAACAAGCCCGATTTTCATCCTAGACCCATGCAGGATTGCCGGCACGGGATAAAGCGGAAATGCGTTTTACTGAAGGTCGATGAGGGCGGCGCCAGCGGTGGTCGTGCCAAGGAAGAGGCCGATACCGGTGTTTTGTTTCTGGAAGAGAATGCCCGAGAAGGCGCGCGGTTTGACGGGGGCGACATCGGGATGAATGAAGGTGCCGGTAAACGTGCCGGTTTTGAATGCGGCGACGAGGGTGACTTTTTCGGGCACGTTGGCAGAGGTGATCAGAGTTTTCCCGGTGTTCAGGAATGTGAAAGTGAGCGGGAGATTATTGGGTTCGTTATCCGCCAAGCCTCCGTCAGTAAGGTCGAGCTGATGAGTGCCGGGGATGGCGGTGGGCGGCACCCAGCGGGAAGACAGCACGGTGATGTTTTCCGGGCCGAAGCCAAGTGGGTAGTAGAGGCTGGCGGGTTGCGGGCCGCGTTTCCATTGGAGGGTGCCGTCGGCGTCGCTAGCGGGTTTATCTGCAAAAGTGAGCGTGCCAAAGAGGTAGCCGCGCCCGGTGATGGGCTGCGTGGTGTAGAGCGGGACGTTGATGAGAAGCGAGTCAGTAGCGCGGAGGGAGGGTGCGGTGGCAAATGGGGTGCCGTCGCTGAGTTTGCCGGCCATTTTTGCAGCTCCTTTTGCGGAGATGGTGAGGGTGGCCCAGCCGTTGCCTTGGGGGAGAAGCGGGTCTGTGGGTGGGCGGAGCCAGACGGTGTGGCGGGACGCGATGGCGATCGTGATGAGGCGAGCGTCGGGTGTGATGTCTTGGCCGTCAACAGTCCCGCTGAGCGCTCCTGTTTCGCTGGTGGTGTCGATGTGGAGCGTGATGGAGAGGTCCGGTTTTCCTTTGCGAGGAATGGTGATCGTGGAGGTGCCGGTGCGGTTGCCAGTCACCGGATCAATGGTTCCTTGTATCGGGAAGGTGCCGCCGTAAGTCAGCGTGCCGGTAAAGGCTCCGGTCGCGCTGAGGGTGAGTTTGAGAGTCCCGGTCGGTTGGCCTTGGGGGTCAGTGAGATAGGTGAGATAGTTGCCTTTGAGGGCAGTGAAGGGATTGCGAATCGTGACGGTCCCGATGGTCTTGGCTTGGCTAGGGTCGGTGAGGGAGTAGGTGAGAGTGTCGGTCCCTTTGAAACCTGCATTTGGGGTGAAGCGGATGGCGCTGCCGGCGAAAATCGAGGCGGTGCCGAAGGAAGGTTGGTTTTCAATGGCGAGGGTGAGGGTGTCGCCGTCCGGGTCGAGACCGGTGGGGAGTGCGATGGTAATGGTGTCCTTGAGGCTCGTCGTCAGGCCCAGCAGTGCGGGGGCGCTCGGTGCGGTGTTGATGCCAGTGCTGAAGGTGGCGTCCGTACCGTAAGTGGTACCGGCAGCGTTCGTGGCGACAATGCGATAGTGGTAGTTGGTCGATGGAGTGAGGTTGGCGATGACGGCCTCGATCACGGCTGGGGCGCTGCCATTTCCTGCGCTCGGAAGGGTGGCTTGGCTGGCGTAGGAAAGCGTGTTGCCGTATTGGAGAGTGACGCTGGTTTCTCGTCCGTAGGGGTTCACGATTGATCGGAAAGTTGCGACGCTTGCGCCGACGGCGGATACCGCGCCGGTCGTGGCAAGAGGAGGGCCGTAGGTAAAGGTGGGGCTGGTGCGTGTGCCTGCGCGAAGGCGGACGAAGTAGGTGGCACCCGGTGTCAACGGACTGAGATCCGCTGAGACGTTTTGCGCGGCGATCCCGGAGAGCGACTGGTGGCTGGTGGCGATGGGAGAGTTGAAGTTTGCGTTGGTCGCGAACTCGAAGAACGTATCCACGGTTTCGCCATTGGGATTTACAATGCCGCGAGCGATGGCGGAGTTGGGGGCTGTTTCGGTGACGGAGATGATGATGGCTTCGGGGCTATTAAGCATCCGATAGATCGCACCGCCGCCGAGGCTGCTTTTTTGTGTCACGCCATAGATTGCGCCATCGGGCGCGAGAAAGGGTGCGGCTTCGGGGCGGGATGCGCGGAGCACCCCGGAGAAGTTGTCGCTGAAAGAATATATTTTCGTGGGCGCGCCGGGGGAAGTCCCGATGGTAAAGAGACTGCCGCCGCCGCCGTAGGTTACGCCAGCGAGAAGGTTGGTGCCGATGCGCGCAATGTTGCGGGGACCACGTCCGTCGCCGAGCACGGTGGTATCTCCGGTGAATGAGTGGAGGGTGGTGAGGGTGCCAGTCGTGGTAATTTTATAAACGGTGCCGAATTCGGTGCCGACGGGTGGTTCAACAAGGGTGGGATCTGTAGTGCCGTAGAATGCCGCGTTTGCGGAGTCGATCACGAGATTGCTGCCGGGGACAGGATTCGCGAGGGTGAAGTCGTAAAGTTTTGTGAGTTCGCCGCTCGGGCTGACTTTGAAGAAGGTGCCGACGTTATTCGTGCCGCCCCTTGTGGTGGCGCCGTAATAAAACCCATCGCCGCCATCAACGAGGCCACCAAATGGGGCCTCGCCGTCCGAAAGTTCGACGAGCGTTGTGAGCGCGGCCGGGGTCGTTGAGCCGAGCGAGTTGACGGTAATTTTGAAAATCGTGCCTTTCTCGCTTTCCCCCCCTTTTTCTGTGACGCCGAAAAAGTCGTTTCCATTGCGAATCAGCGTGCCGCGAGGGTTTGAGCCTATTAGCGCAGCAGCGCTGCCAAAGCTCACGAGAGATTGGACGGTGCCATCCGCCGTGATGCGGAAGAACGTGCCTCGGCCATTGGTGCCGCCTTTATACGTGGTTCCATACAATGTGCCGTCCGGCATCACGATAAGCTGACCGAGCGGGTTCGCACCGTCGGTGCCCACGAAGTTCGCCACGGTCTCATACTAAATTTCATAATTAAAGTGACATTTTAGAGTAAAAAGGCAAAAAAACGAAATGGCGGGAGTGAAACTCAAACTTGGACTACCGGAAATTGCAGCGATCATAGACGAGCGGCACGCGAACGAACCCGATGGGTGGAGCAAAAACC
>CANIWM010000110.1 GCA_947471505.1 Chthoniobacteraceae bacterium
GCCCCTCCCCACCCAAACAAAACGCGCTGATTTTCTAAAACAGCGACCGCGCAACCACCGCGCGCAGCATCATCGACCTGCCGCCACCGTGAAATCCAACCCGCGCCGCTCCCCCTCGCCCTCAACCCTCAACTGCCGTTTTTAGGTTTAATCAAAACCTACGTCCCATCCACGCTCGACGAAGTGCATGATGATGCCGATGTTCCGCGAAATCTTATCACAATTATGATCCCTGACTCGGCAGACTCACCGTCCACTCCAGCCCCGGTCGAAGCACCGGAAGAAAATCCACACTACGTGCTCCGGCGCGGTGAAATCCTTGGCCCGTTCGACCTCGAACAGCTCAAGGAACTCATCGGGGAGAGCATGTTGGAGTACGACGATTTTGTGCAGCAAGCAGGCACTTCCGAATGGCTGCCGCTGCGCTGGTTGCTCATCCCCAACAAGACGCAAGACCTCGAAGGCGCACTCGCCCCGACATGGCGCACGCTGATCAAATGGGCCTGGCTACGGCTGCGCTACAACCTCGATGAAGAGTCACTCTCCGCTGGCTGGGTGTGCCTCGGGCTGACGATAGCTGGGCTCTTTCTCTCGCGTTGGCCGATGCTGCTTTGGGCACCGTGGGCCGTGCTTGCATTCCTCGGCGGCGGCGTGCTTTACCGGCGGAACCGCCCCGGCTCGGGTATAGCGCTGATGCTCGCAACGGCGCTCATCCTCGTTGCGTTTCGGGCGTATTTCTGGTCAGGAATGGACCCCGTAAGACGCCACGAGCCGCCGCCCACTCCGGCGATTCCCTCAGCCGTTTCCGTGAATGTCCCAGCTCCGATTCCGCCGCCCGCCGCAATCGTAGTCCACAGCTCGCCAGCCGCGCCCGAAGCAAAAACTGAGGCGGTCATTTCTACCCCACTGGAGGCTCCTGCGATGGCTGCTGTTGCGCCCGTCTCTTCCACCGGGCTCGAGCCAATCTCGCTACCGCCCGCGCCGGGCCAAGGTGCAGAGCAAGTCGTCAGCGACTTCGCAAAAAAGATCGGCACCACCGTCAGCTCCGTCTTCGCCCCCACAGGCCCGTCCGACCCCGCCGCAGCCGCAGCCGCGACAGCCGCAGCCGCCTCCGCATTTGTCAGCGAACATTCGGCGTGCCTCGTCTTCGTGGAAGACAAAGGCACCGGCAGCGCGGGCAGCGGTTTCATCTGCTCATTTCGCGGAAAGCCCGCGCTCTTCACCAACATACACGTCGTCGCCGGGATGCGTGCGCCACAGTTCACACGGCTGGATAAATCGACCGTCAATACCGCCAGCCTACCCGCATCCGCAATCGGCCACGACATCCTCCACTACACGCTGCCCGTGGACTCAGCGCCGCCCAAACTACTCGCCGCAGAGCGCGTCGAAGACGTCGCAGCCATCGGCGACGAAGTCTTCGTCCTCGGCAACAGCGAAGGTGCCCGAGTCATCACGCCACTCGCCGGGAAAATCGCCGGCATCGGCCCCGAACTCATCGAAGTTACCGCCGAATTCGTCCCCGGCAACAGCGGTAGCCCCATCATCCACGCAAAGTCCGGCACCGTCATCGGTATCGCGACCTACATCCGCGTGCGTGACAAAAAATGGCTCTCCGAAGAAAACGCAGAAGCCAAAATCCGGCGATTCGGCTACCGGCTCGACAGCGTGAAAGGCTGGCAGCCCGTTGACTGGGCGAGCTTCGCGGAGGAACGCGTAGTGATTGAAAAGATCAAAAACCTCACCAGCGACCTTGCCCTCCTCCTGCGCGATCTCAAAGACGGCGTCATCGTCAGCGCAGCGCACACGAACCCAGCAATCTCCCCGCACGTGCGCTCCTTCGTGGACAAAGTCGGCGGCACCGCCCGCGTGAATCCCATAGACCGCCGCGACGCCGCCTCAACCCTATTTAAATTCATGCGAAGCGTCAGCCAGCAAGACATCAGGGTCGCTGCCACCCGAATCCGCTACGACTACTTCCAACGCGCACTCAGCGAGGAGAAACTCATCCGCACACAATTCACCGAAGTCTTCGACGAGATCGTAAAAGGGTTCAAATGACCGGCCCGCGCGGCAGGCGTCCATTGTCTGAAATCAACACTGCGCTGCTGGGAAAGCGGTTGAGGTGACATGAAAAAGAAAAACTGCGTACCTTAAAGCCGAAGGGTCCCCCAATTTTTCGCCTGACTCCGTTTCCTCCACGGCACGACGGGTGAGCCTGCTCGGTCTCTCAACTCTCAGCCATTAACTCTCAACTCATTTCCCCTTTCCCTCGCGGCGGTTTTGCTCTTTTGTCGCGCGCTCAATTTACAACATCCATATCATGCCAAAGCTCTTCATTCCTGGTCCTATTCAAGTCTCCGAGAAAACCTTCGCCGCTTTTTGTAAGCCGATGATTGGGCATCGGAGTGGGGATTTTAAGAAGCTCTACGGGGGCATCCAGCCAAGGCTGAAGGAGCTTTTCGGGACGACGCAGCCGGTCTTTCTCAGCACGAGCAGCGCGTGGGGCGTGATGGAGGGGAGCATCCGCAATCTTGTGGGCTCGGGGAAGGTGCTGAACTGCATGAACGGGGCGTTTTCCGACAAGTGGCTGGATGTGTCGAAGAAGTGCGGCAAGGACGCGGTGGCGCTGCAAGTGGAGTGGGGCCAGCCGATTCGCGGCGAGCAACTTCGCACGGCGCTGAGTGCGGGCGGGTTCGATGCGGTGACGCTGATTCATAATGAAACCTCGACGGGCGTAATGAGCGACATCCGCGAGATTGCGGCGGTGATGCGGGAGTTCCCGGAGGTGTGCTTGATTGTGGATACGGTGTCGTCGTTCTCGGTGGTGCCGTTGCCGATGGATGAGCTGGGCATTGATGTGCTGCTGACGGGCTCGCAGAAGGCGCTGGCGATGCCGCCGGGTCTGGCGCTCTTTGCGGCGAGCAAGAAGGCGATGGAGCGAGCGGCGACGGTGAAGGCGCGCGGTTACTATTTCGACTTCGTGGAGTTTGCGAAGAATCAGGCGGAGGATATGACGCCGAGCACGCCAAGCATCAGCCACATCTACGCGCTGGAGTCGAAGATTGACGACATCTTTACGGAAGGCGTGGCGGCGCGTCATGCGCGCCATGCGGAGAACAACGCCATCGTCCACGAGTGGGTGCGCGGGAAAGGGCTCGGGTTCTTTGCGCCAGAAGGCTACCGCTCGAAGGCGCTGACGTGTATCGCGAATACGACGGGCATTGACGTGGAGGCGCTGGGGAAGAAGGCGAAGGAGCGTGGTTTTATCATTGATGGCGGCTACGGGAAGCTGAAGGGGAAGACGTTCCGCCTCTCGAATATGGGCGATGAAACTCCGGAGACGATGCGCGAGCTTTTGACGGCGTTGGACGCCTCATTGGTATAGTTACACGAAATTCATTACATTATTCGCAACGGGCGAGCGAGTGTGCGGTTCCAAGATGCACCAACATATGAAATTACTCGTAGTCGAAGACGAAAAGAAGATCGCCAACCTCATCAATAATGGCCTGCGTGAGCAGGGCTACACGGTGGATGTTTTCCACGATGGCGTGGAGGGATTGAAGCAGGCGACGAGTCAGCCATACGACGCCATCGTTCTGGATATCATGCTCCCAGGGCTTGATGGGTTGAGCGTGCTGCGGTCACTGCGTGAGAAGAAGATCGCGACGCCGGTGATGATTTTGACGGCACGCGGCGAGGTGAATGAGCGGGTGGATGGGCTGAATGCGGGTGCGGATGATTACATGTCGAAGCCCTTTTCGATGGATGAGCTGGTCGCTCGCTTGCGCGCACTGATGCGGCGGGTGACGGGGGAGAGTATCAGCTTTTACAAGGCGGGAGATTTATCGATGAACCTCGTGTCGAGGGAGGTGCTGAGGGGGACGAGAAAGGTCACGCTGACGCCGAGAGAGTTTCGACTGCTGGAGTATCTCATGCGTGCGGCGGACCAAGTTTTGACGCGGACACAGATCATTGAGCGGGTGTGGGAGTATCATTTCGATCCAGGGACGAATCTGGTGGATGTTTATATCCAGCGGTTGCGCCGGAAGATCGACGATGGGGAGACGCACAAGATGCTACAGACCATTCGCGGAGTGGGCTATAGCATTGTGTCGAAGTAGCGGATGAAGTCATTCTCGCTCCGTACGAAGATCACGGTTCTCGCGGTGCTGATCGGAGGGGTGGGGATGGTGCTTTTTGCTGGAGTGATGGGCTATGTGCTCCAGAAGACGAAGATGGAGAGCATCGACGACTTGCTGAAGCAGCAGGCGGGGAGCTTTTTTGCGGCACTGGCGGAGCGGGAGCAACCGATGAATTGGGCGCACGACCCTTCGTTGCAGCAGCTTTTTAACGTCGTCCACAGCCTCTATAGCATAGAGATCGAGCAACCGCTCGGGACGATCGTGTATCGCACGAGGAACATCCGGGCAGGTAATCTGCCGCTGGCGACGGACGATGTGCCGCTGACGGTGCATACGAGCGGCGGCGAGGCGCGGGTTTTCCAGAGGAAAATGGGGGATGTCCGTATCCGGATCGTCGCGGACCTTGGTCCCTCGATGGAGACATTGCGCACTATGCGGACGTATTTTGCGATTACGCTGCCGACGATTTTGGGGATTATCGCGCTTGGGGCGCGATGGCTGATGCGCAAAGCACTGAAGCCGGTGGAGGAGATCGCGACGTTGGCCGATAAGATCACCGCGACCCGGCTGGATCAGCGAATCCCGACGACAAAAGTGAACGACGAGTTTGGTCAATTGACGATCATTTTGAACCGAATGATGGATCGACTGGAGCGGAGTTTCGAGCAGTCGCGGAGGTTCGCGTCGGATGCGTCGCATGAGCTGAAGACGCCGCTGACGATCATCAGTGGTGAAGTGGAGGCGTCGCTCCGGGCTGGGGATCTGCCGCCGTCTGCGGTGAAGACGATGGTGAATATCCAGGAGGAGACGGGGCGACTGGTCCACATCATGGAAGGTCTGTTGCTGCTGTCGCAGGCGGATGCTGGGAAGTTTACGCTCGGGCTACAACCGCTGAATCTGTCGGAGTTTGTGAGTGAGATGCAGGAGGATGTGGAGATTCTCGCGCATCCCAAAAACATCACCCTCGACATGACCGTGGATCCCGGGATTTGGGTGCTGGCGGATTCCCGATTCTTGCGGCAGGTGATGCTCAACCTTTTCGACAACGCGATTAAGTATAACATCGAGAGCGGGCGCATCGAAGCGATGCTGGAAAAGCGCGGGCCGTTCGCATATTTCCGTATCGGGAATAGTGGCAAAGCGATCACGGGCAAAGATCGCCTTCGGGTGTTCGACCGTTTTTACCGTGCGGAGCCTTCTCGCGAAAGGGCGCGAGGCGGGCAAGGACTTGGGCTGAGTATTTGCGCGGAGATCATCCGGGCGCATCACGGGACGATTATTTTGGTGGATGATTCGATGTCGGGCTGGACGACGTTTGAGTTTCATATTCCAATTGCGTCGCAGCGCACATGACCACACCCAACAAAATCACGATCGGACGCATCTTGATGATCCCGCTTTTCGTGATGATGGCGTTGTATTACGGGCGCAGCGTGGCGCGCGGCACGCCGGAGGAATGGATGCGGTGGACGGCGATTTCGCTCTTTATCGTAGCGGCGGCGAGCGATGGGATCGACGGCTACATCGCACGGCGCTTCAACCAAATGAGCAAGCTGGGTGTTATCCTTGACCCCATCGCGGATAAAGGACTGCTGCTCGCGGGAATCATCACGCTCAGTATCAGCAACTGGCATTACGAATTCCCGCTGTGGTTCCCGGTGCTCGTCATCTCGCGCGACGCGGTGATTATGGTCGGCACGCTGGCGCTGCATTTTATGCTCGGTAGCGTGAAAGTGAGCCCGAGCCTGCTGGGTAAGACGGCGACGGTGACGCAGATGGTGGCGATTGGCTGTGTGATGCTGCAATGGAACCCGTCGCTCGGCGCTGTGGGTGGGTGGAAGGTCGGGCTCATTGATTTGCCGGTGATCCTGGCGGGCTTTTTCACTCTCGTATCGGGGCTCGGCTATGTGCGGCTTGGCATCCGGCTCATGCACTCTTCGGGCCACGGAGACCCGCAGCCGCCGTCCCAGTTACTTGGGTAATTTCACACAGCGCGCTTGCTGTCGGCGCTACGGTCATTTTATCTGCGCGGAATGAGCACGACGCGCCATATCGGCATCATCGCCAACAATACCAAGCCCGGCGCGAGGGAGTTGATCCTCTCGCTCATGTCGGAATTCGCGCGCCACCCGGTGCAACTTCATCTGGATTACCGTTCGAGCGAGCTCGTCGGCGTGGAATCCTCACTCACCGAGCCGGAACTCGCGGAAGTCTGCGAGATGCTGCTGGTGCTCGGTGGGGATGGGACGATTTTGCAGGTGCTCCACGCGCTCGGCGAGCAACTTCGCCCCCTCTTTGGTGTGAACTTGGGGACGTTGGGCTTCTTGACGACCATCGCCGCAACCGAGCACTCCCGAGCCGTAGAGGCAATCGTCGAAAGAACCTACACACTCAGCGAGCGCACCCTGCTCAAGGTGGAAATCATCCGCGACAACACAGTCATCAGCACTCGGGTGGCGCTGAACGACGCGGTCGTGAGCCGTGGCGAGCTGTCCCGCCTCATCCGCCTCGACGTGCGGATCGGCGGCTCCGCGGTGAGTGAGTATAATGCGGACGGTCTCATCGTCGCGACGCCCACCGGCAGCACCGCCTACAGCCTCAGCGCAGGCGGGCCAATCCTTGCGCCAGACAGCGGAGTATTTGTGCTCAACCCCATTTGCCCCCATGTGCTCACCAATCGTGCCGTCATCGTAAACGACAATAGCCCCATCCTCATTTCGCCCAGCGAAAGCCGGAGCAGCATCTTCCTCACTCTCGACGGGCAGAATGCGCAGCACGTGCTGAGTGGTGATGTGATTTCCATCACCAAAGCTCCGCAGCGCTTACCGCTCGCGATGCTGCCGGGGATGCCATTCTTCGAGGTGCTCCGCCAGAAATTGAAATGGAGCGGCGCAGCGGTCTAGGCGGCTGTACCCAGTCGCCATGCAATAGTTTGTTTTCCATCAAACGGGGGCGACCTTATACTGACTTGAATTTATGACATGCGGCGTTTTCAAACTCACTTCGATCATGCGGACTTATGCGATTCCTCTACCACTCTTGCTGTCCGGCCCGCTTTTGCTCGGAGCGGTGGACTACAGCCGCGATGTGCGGCCGATCTTGTCGGACCGCTGCTTTGCGTGTCATGGGCCTGACGGGGAGAAGCGCAAGGCGGGGTTGCGGATCGATACGTTTGAAGGGGCGACGGCGGTTTTGAAAAGCGGTGACCGCGCCGTGGTGCCGGGGAAATCGAAGGAAAGCACGGTGTTCGAGCGGATTCACAGCACGGACGAAGAGGAAATCATGCCGCCAAATAAACTGAATCGCCCGCTGACCGAAGCGGAGCGGAGCGTGTTGGTGCGGTGGATCGATGAAGGCGCGCCGTATGCGAATCACTGGGCATTTATCGCTCCGGTGAAACATCCCGCGCCTGCTGTGAAAGCGGCGGCGTGGGTGAAAGACGACATCGACCGCTTTGTGCTGAACGCGCTGGAGGCGTTGAATCTCTCGCCCAATGCGGAGACGGAGCGTTCGACTTTGCTGCGCCGAGTTTCGTTTGTTCTCACGGGGCTTCCGCCGTCGCCGGAGCAACTCGCGGCGTTTGCCGCCGACACCACACCGAGCGCATACGAGAAGCAGGTGGACGCGTTGCTCGCTTCGCCGCGCTATGGCGAGCGGATGGCTCAGGATTGGATGGATGTCGCGCGGTTCGCGGACACGTATGGGTATCAGTCGGACAACGCTTGCTTCGTATGGCCGTGGCGCGATTGGGTGATTGGTGCGTTTAACAAAAACCTCCCCTACGACCAGTTCGTGACGTGGCAAACCGCAGGTGACTTGCTGCCAAACGCGACGACGGAGCAGACGCTGGCGACTACCTTTAATCGCTTGCACAGGCAGACGCAGGAAGGCGGTTCGATCGAGCAGGAGTTTCGCCAGGAGTATGTGTCGGACCGCGTCCACACGACGGGCACCGCTTTTCTCGGGCTGACGATGGAATGCAGCAAATGCCACGACCACAAATACGACCCGTTGCCTCAATCGGACTACTACAGCATGTGCGCGATGTTTGGGCAGATCGATGAGTGCGGGCTTTATCCCTACTCGCTTTCCACGACCGCGCCCGAGCCTTCGATGCGATTGATTGAGCCGAAGCACACCGCGGAAATCGAAAAACGGCGGGCGCAACTCACCGCGGCTATCGCGTCGGCGAAAACGGTGCTCGCCGGGCGCGACGCGGCCTTCGAGCAATGGCTTGCGGCCACTGCAACGCTTACGCCTCCGGTTCCATCGGACTACTTTACGCTCGACGCAATCGTGGACGGAAAGTTGCCGAACGCGGTGCCGGGCGCTGCGGCTGCGGCGATGTCCGGTGGCAAACTCACCGCGATGCCCGGTGTGGTCGCAGGCGCAATGCAGTTCGACGGCGACACGCTGCTGCAGCTCGACGGCGTGAAGGGCATCACCCGGCATCAGCCATTGAGCGTGTCTCTGTGGCTCTTTTCACCGGAAAGAAAAGAGCGCGCGCTTATTTTTCATACCGGCCCGGCGATGTTCTCGCAGATGGCGGACGCTTCGGGTTTCGAGCTTTTGCTGGAGAATGGGAAGCTGCGCTGGAGCTGCATCCATCTGTGGCCGGGATGTGCGGCATCGGTGGAGACGCAGGAGGATTTCCCAGTGGGAAAATGGGTGGATGTCACCGTGACTTACGACGGCTCTTCGTCAGCAGCGGGGCTCAAACTCTACTACGACGGCAAGCCCGTGGCAGCGCCGGTGCGGCACGATCATTTGGACAAGAGCATCACCACCGACGTCATGCGACTCGGTGCAAGGCCGCGCGACGACCGAGGGTTCGCGAATGGATTGATCGATGAGTTGAAAGTTTTCCGGCTGACACTGTCGCCGTTGGAAGTGGCAGATTTGCACGCTCCGGCGCTGGAGGCTGCGTTCAAATCCGCAAAGTCCGGCGACGCATCGGCGAAGGCTGCGGTTCGTGAACATTGGCTCGCTCGCGTGGACGAGGACGCGACGAAAGCGAGACAGGCCATCATCGCCGCACGCAAGAATCTGGAGGACGACTATCTCAACCAGATCCCGCTGATCATGGTCATGAAAGACTCGCCGCATCCCCGGCAGTTCCACGTCCTGACGCGCGGTGACTACGCCTCGCCGGACCTCAAACGTCCGGTGCAACCCGCACCGCCCTCAGCGGTGATGCCGCTCGATCCAAAAGCGCCAAAGAACCGCCTAGGACTGGCACAATGGATGACGGAGCCGAACAATCCGCTCGTCTCGCGCGTCGCCGTGAATCGTTTGTGGATGCAGTGTTTCGGCAACGGTATCGTGACCACGCAAGAGAACTTCGGATTGCAGGGCGATGCCCCGTCGCACCAGGAATTACTCGACACGCTCGCGCACGATTTTTCCCACACCGGCTGGGACGTGAAGCGGATGCTCAAGCGCATCGTGATGAGCGCGTCGTTCCGGCAATCGTCCGTGAGCACGAAGGAAAAACGGGAGAAGGACCCGAAGAACGCGCTGCTCTCTCGCGGCCCATCGTATCGGCTTTCCGGCGAAGCGATTCGCGACCAGTCGCTGCTCGCGGCGGGGCTGCTCGTCGAGAAAATCGGCGGCCCGAGCGTCAAGCCGTGGCAACCCGCAGGCGTGTGGTCCGAGGCCGGCGCTTCCGGTGGCGACTACACTCCAGACAAAGGCGAGGGACTCTACCGCCGCAGCCTCTACACCTACCGCAAACGCACCGCGCCGCCGCCGAGCATGCTCACGCTCGACGCCGGCAGCCGCGAAATTTGCCAGCCGCGCCGACTCACCACCAACACACCGCTGCAGCCGCTCATTTTTCTAAACGACCAGAGCTTCTTTGAATGCGCGCGGCAGCTTGCAAAGCGGGCGAGCAAAGAGAAGCCGGAGGGAACCGCGCCGCAGATTCAGCAGGCTTTTCTCCTACTCGCCTCGCGCACTCCCGCGCAGCCGGAGTTCGACGCGCTCACCAAACTCCACGCCCTGCAACTCGAACACTACACCGCAGACAAACCCGCCGCGAAATCCGTGTGCGGCGAGGAGAATCCCGCACTCGCGGCGCTGACCATCGTCTGTTCCACGCTCCTCACATCCGACGCCGCAATCACCAACCGCTAAACGCTCATGCACACTTACGACGACATCATGCGCAGCACGCGCCGCCAATTTCTCAGCAGGACCGGCCTCGGCCTCGGAGCCATGGCCATGGCGCAACTCGCGCCCGCCGCAGCCATCCCCGGCGTCATCGCAAAGCCGCACTTCGCCCCGAAAGCAAAACGCGTCATCTACCTATTCCAAGCCGGCGGCCCGTCGCACTTGGAGACGTTCGATTTCAAGCCCGTCCTCCGCGAGGGACACGGCAAGGCGCTGCCCAAAGAAATCATCGGCAACCAGCGCCTCTCCACCATGAGCGGAAACCAAAGCCTGCTCCCGATGGCGGGGTCATTTGCGAACTTCACAAAGAGCGGAAAGTGCGGCACCGAGATCTCCGACACGCTGCCCTACACGCAAAAAATCGCTGATGAAATCTGCCTCGTGCGCACGATGCACACCGAGGCCATCAACCACGATCCCGCCATCACATTCTTCTGCTCCGGCAACCAGGTGCCCGGCCGCCCTTCCATGGGTGCGTGGGCATCCTACGGCCTCGGTAGCCTCAACGACAACCTGCCCGCCTTCATCGTCCTCGTGTCGAAAAACGCCTCCCGCGACCAGCCGCTTTACTCGCGACTTTGGGGCGCGGGCTTCCTCCCGAGTGAGCATCAGGGCGTGCAATTCCGCGCCGGAAAAGAGCCCGTCCTCTACCTCACGAATCCCGAAGGCGTCTCACCACACGTCCGCCGCGACATGCTCGACGCCCTCGCAAAACTCAACGGCTACCAAGCCCAGCAGCAGCTCGACCCCGAGATCGATGCCCGCGTCGCGCAAGCCGAGATGGCGTTCCGAATGCAGACCAGCGTGCCCGACGCCACCGATCTCTCCGGCGAGACGGAAGAGACGTTCAATCTTTACGGCCCCGACAGCAAAACGCCCGGCACCTACGCCGCCAACTGCCTGCTCGCCCGCCGGCTCATCGAGCGCGATGTCCGCTTTATCCAGCTCTTTCACCAAGGCTGGGACCAGCACGGCGACGTCGTCGGCGGAATCACCAAGCAGTGCAAACAAACCGACCAGGCCTCCGCCGCACTCATCACCGACCTCAAACGTCGGGGCCTTCTCGACGACACGCTCGTCGTATGGGGCGGCGAATTCGGGCGCACCGCATATTGCCAGGGCAAAATGAGCGGCAACAACTACGGCCGCGACCATCACCCGCGCTGCTTCAGCATTTGGATGGCGGGCGGCGGAGTGAAGCCCGGCGCCGTTATCGGCGCGACCGACGACTACGGCTACAACATCGTCGAAGGCGGCGTTCACGTCCACGACCTCCACGCCACGATGCTGCACCTCATGGGCATCGACCACGAAAAGCTCATCTACAAATTCCAAGGCCGCTACTTCCGCCTCACCGACGTTCACGGCACGCTCGTGAAGTCGATCCTCGCGTAACACGCACACGTCGGACACCGACTTCAATTTCTCGTGCATCCCATTGGTGCTTCCGCTTCGTTGTACCGCACGCGGTCTCGGCGACGCCGGGCCGCAATCGACTATTCTATTTAACCGTAAAACAAACTCACTATGTCATCCGAACCTACATGCCCATTCTCAGGCAGCACTCGCAAACACACCTCAGCAGGGGCTCCCGGTAATGCCGGGTGGTGGCCGAATCAACTCAAACTCGGCATCCTGCACCAGCACTCGTCTTTATCGAACCCGATGGACGAGGGATTCAACTACGCCGAGGAATTCAAGACGCTCGACCTGCAAGCCGTCGTCAAAGACCTGCACGCGTTGATGACGGACTCGCAGCCGTGGTGGCCGGCGGATTACGGGCACTACGGACCGTTCTTCGTGCGGATGGCGTGGCACAGCGCGGGCACGTATCGCATTTCCGATGGTCGCGGCGGTGGCGGAACGGGAGCGCAGCGGTTTGCGCCGCTCAATAGCTGGCCGGATAATGCCAGTCTGGATAAAGCGCGCCGGCTCCTGTGGCCGATTAAGCAAAAGTATGGACGTAAACTTTCGTGGGCCGATTTGATGATTCTCACGGGCAATGTTGCGCTGGAGTCGATGGGCTTCAAAACGTTCGGCTTTGCAGGCGGGCGCGCGGACATTTGGGAGCCGGAGGAGGATATTTACTGGGGCCCCGAAAGCCAATGGCTTGGCGACGAGCGTTACAGCGGAGATCGCGATCTCTCGAATCCTCTCGCAGCCGTGCAGATGGGCCTCATCTACGTGAATCCCGAAGGCCCGAACGGCAACCCTGACCCGGTCGCCGCAGCTCGCGACATTCGCGAAACGTTCGCCCGCATGGCGATGAACGACGAGGAAACCGTCGCGCTCATCGCAGGCGGACACACCTTTGGTAAGGCACACGGCGCTGCCGATCCCGGCAAGTATGTCGCTCGCGAGCCCGAGGCTGCGGACATTGAAGAGCAGGGCCTCGGCTGGAAAAACACGTTTGGCACCGGCAGCGGAGCCCACGCGATCACCAGCGGTCTTGAGGGCGCTTGGACCACCAACCCCGTGAAGTGGGACAACAACTATTTCGAAAACCTCTTCGGCTTTGAATGGGAACTCACAAGGAGTCCCGCCGGTGCCCAGCAGTGGACGCCAAAGAACGCCGCTGGCGCAGGCACGGTGCCCGATGCGCACGATCCTTCACAGCGCCATGCGCCGATGATGTTCACCACCGACCTCGCCCTTCGCGTGGACCCGAGTTACGCGAAAATCTCGAAGCACTTCCACGAGAACCCGCAGGCATTTGCCGACGCGTTCTCGCGTGCTTGGTTCAAGCTCACCCACCGCGACATGGGGCCGATTGCGCGCTACCTCGGCGCGCTCGTCCCTGCCGAGGCGCTGATCTGGCAGGACCCGATTCCGGCGGTAAATCATGCGCTGGTCAACGAGCACGACATCTCCGCGCTCAAGGCTCAGATCCTCGCTTCACCGCTCAGCATTTCCCAACTCGTCACGACCGCATGGGCATCCGCCTCGACCTTCCGTGGCAGCGACAAACGCGGCGGCGCAAACGGCGCACGCATTCGCCTCGCACCGCAGAAGTATTGGGAAGCCAACCAGCCCGTCGAACTCGGCAAAGTCCTCCACACGCTCGAAGGCATTCAGGCCGCATTCAACGGCGCACAGACCGGCGGAAAGAAAATCTCCCTCGCCGACCTCATCGTTCTCGGCGGATGCGCAGCCGTCGAAGCAGCAGCGAAAAAAGCCGGCCACGATGTGACCGTTCCATTTACTCCGGGGCGCATGGACGCGACGGAAGAACAAACCGATGTGGCCTCGTTCGCAGTGCTGGAGCCCGTGGCAGACGGCTTCCGCAACTACATCCGCAAAGGCCACGATGCAGCCGCGGCAGAGCTGCTCATCGACCGCGCGCAACTCATGAAGCTCACCGCCCCCGAGCTGACCGTCCTCATCGGCGGAATGCGCGCGCTCAACGCAAACTTCGGCGGCGCGCAACATGGCGTCTTCACCAAGCGTCCCGAGACACTCACGAATGATTTCTTCGTCAACCTGCTCGACATGAATACCAAGTGGGCGAAGTCCGAAACCACCCCCGGCGTGCTCGAAGGCCGCGACCGCGCAACCGGCCAGCTCAAGTGGACCGGCACCATCGTCGATCTCGTCTTCGGCTCCAACTCGCAACTCCGCTCCCTCGCAGAAGCCTATGCGTGCAGCGACTCGCAGACGGTCTTCGTCCGCGACTTCGTAGCCGCATGGAGCAAAGTGATGAACCTCGACCGCTTCGACCTCGCGTAAAGCGGCGAGCCCGAACCGGAGCGGGGCTTGGGAAAGCCCCGTTCCCATCCCATTTCCTCGTGCAAGCCTCAGAACATGGATAATTCCCGACCGTTCCATTGCTCTTTTGCACTAGATTTGTAATCTTACCGCCTCGTTGTAACAAAATAGAACCTGTTCACGTGTCGGCACTGCCTGTAAACAATGCCGCAGAGTATTGAAGCGGAGCAATAGAACCTTGTTTTAACAAAATTGAACCTCTTTGCATTTCTGCATTGACTTAGTACGGTAAAATACCGTATTTGCCTGCGCACAAATGCAGTGAGGAATAGTTTTCATCTGTTTCTGGACAGGCGATGGCTCGATTTCTTGACCGCGTTTTTTCACAATACTCTCACAGACCACACTTCAAGCAATATGCCGATTCAAGGACCCACTTCATTCTTCACAGTAGTTCCGCTCTTTATCAAACACTGGAATGACGCGAACACGGCGAACGGTGGTGTGCCGATTTCGCTGAGCAAGGCGGAGACGGGACTCACGACGGACCCGGTGGTGGCAAATTTAGAGGCGCTGTTTTCTGCGCTGGAGCAGCATCGGGATAATGTCGAGAATCTGGCGCAGGATGTTTCCATCCAAAGCGCCGTCGTGGCGGGGATGAAAGAGTTCATGCTCGTGAAAATGAACGATTTTAACACGAAAATACGTGCTGACTATGCTTCGAGCCCGTATGGTAAGAATCTGTCGGATGTGCCTCAAATAACCTCGGGGCGCGATGCGTTTTTGAAGCCGATGCGCGATACGAGCCGGCTTTGGGCAAAGGTGAATCTGTGGCTGGTTACGCTAGGCTTGCCGGAGCTGAAGCTGAAGGGCGACTATCAACAGGGGGCGTTTAATACCGCCTTGGATAGCTTGCGCACGTCGTGGAATGAATGGGAGTCGCTGGAGCAGGATTGGTCGCTGGATATTCAAAAACGGAACGATGCGCAGGAAGTTATCTATCCTATATTGAAGGTGTATCGTTTGAAGATTCCGTCGATATTCGCCGAGGGGTCGGCAATTCTCGATACACTGCCGCTTTTGACCCCGGTAGCGGGCAGCACGCCGCAGGCTCCGGGCCTCACAGGAGGCTGGTCGGTGGTGAATAACCGCGGCGAGCTTACCGGCACGCCGTCGCCCACCGCAGGGGTGACTAGGAACCAGCTCCGCGCCTGCGTCGGGCCGGACTATAATGAGGACATCGAAAACGTAGTAGCCACTCTGGACGCCGGGGAGCCGATCGTGTTTACCACAACCTGGGGCCTCACCACACCGGGCGCCGTAGCCAGCTTCCGCCTAGTCGCCCAGACCGCCGACGGCCACGAACGCGGCAGCGCCCCGGTGATCATCGCCAGACCGCTGTAAAAACTCCTCGCCATCCCCCCTCGCTCTGCTAAAAAACGCGGATGTGCGCAACAATCCACCAAAACAACCAACCCGACAGAGAGAAAACGCATGCCTCCGAGTCGCCCGCTATGCGAGTGGGGGAAGTTTCCAGTCGTATAGCAGGGAGTTAGGCGCATCATGAGCGCTCTTTCCTTCGGAGGCATTTGGACTTACCCTTCACTCACTTTTCCCGACCATGCTGAGTTCATGTCTATCGACGAGTCCCGAGGACGGATTATCACCTTCGTCGTCATCAGCATCGAACCCGTCAAACACGCTCCAATGCGCCATTGGTATCGACCGGAGTCTGCCACATCTATCGCCGCTCGACTACGACCGACCGACCCGTGGCGAGTCACCGAGTTCCAACTGGACGACGACCGACTCTTGTGGACATACGGTGGCGCGACTCACACATGGCGACGCGTTCTTCCCAACGAACAGCCGGACTGGCTCGAAGCCAGGCTCGCAACAGCAAACGCCAAAATGGATGCAACCGACCAATGCGCCTCCTGAATAACAGGATTTGTAAGGTGCTATGCGGGGACGAGTTTCATATTTAGAGCTTGGGCTTGGTTTTGGAGGTTTTTGAGCCTTCGAGCGGCGCTGGCGGGGGTGAGGTTGAAGGCTTTGGGTTCGTCATACGGCTGGCCGCTCACGATGGCTCCCCAGATGATTCGGGCGAGTTTATGGGCGCCGGCTACGATGCCTTCGGCTTTGCCGAGCCGACCTTTGAACCGCCTCACGTAGTCGCCCATTTTGCCGTCGGCCCGGCTGACGGCTTGGGCGGCCATTCTCAGGATGTTGGCGACTCGGTTGGCTACTTTGCGCGTTTTGGCTTTGAGGATTCGGCCTCCGCTGATCCGATTGTCGGGGCAGAGTCCCATCCAACTCGCGAAGGCGTGGGCGCTTCGGAACTTTTCGCGAATGTGGGCGGCGGTGCCTAGTTCGCTGATGAGGGTGCAGAGGACTCCGCCGCTCACGCCGGGGATGGCGCTGAGATCGACTCCTAGTATCCGGTGGGCTTCGGTATAGACGGGCATGGCGGTGGGCATGTTCTTTTGGATGCGCCGTTGTCCGGCGGGGGCGGCGGGTAAGGGCGCGGCGGTTTCGCTGGTGATGGCGGCGGTGCGTAGGGCGATTTCGTCGTCGGCTTGGGCGATGGCGGTGGTGATTTCTTGCCAGCGCGCCTGGCATTGCCGGAGGACGAAGAGGTATTCGCCACGGTAGTCGCCGATGAGGGCGGCTTTGATTTTCGCCAGCGGGGCGCGGCTGCGGTGGTCGCGTAGTTTGGCGAGGGCGGCGGGGTCGCGTTGCCCGGCGAGGATGGCGCTGATGATGGCTTGGGCGCTGACTCCGTCCACGTCGCTGAAGACGTGGTGGATGTGGAGGTTCATTTCAGCGAGCACTTTTTGCATGAGCTGGGTTTGCTGTCCGGCTTGAGTGATGAGGTCGGCGCGGTGCCGCATGAGGTAGCGCAGGGGGAGGATGTCTTTGCGCGGGCGGAAGCTGGCGCGTAGGAGCCCGGCGGCGTGGAGTTGTTGGAGCCATGCGGCGTCGCATACGTCGGTCTTTTTGCCGGGGACGCCTTTGACGTGGCGGGCGTTGACGAGGCAGACTTCGATGCCCGCATCTTCGAGCGCGGCGCAGGCGCAGAGCCAGTAGTTGCCGGTGCTTTCCATGGCGACGGTGGTGATTTTGCAGGCGAGCAGCCAGTCGCGCATGGCGTGGATGCCTTCGGTGAAGCTGCTGAAGGTGCGCACGTCTTTTTCTTCGCCGCCGCGCCCATAGGGGACGGCGACGACGAACTCTTGCGCTCCGACATCGATGCCCGCGGCGTCGGCGTTGAGGTGGCTGCCGAGCGGCGTTTGCGCTGCGGCGGCTTGGTTGAGTTTGTGGTTTTTGCGTTTGCGTTTGCTCATCGGTTTTGGTTTGTGTGAGTGCGTATGACGGGGCAGCCGCCGAACATAATGAGTCAGTCTCCTGAACGGGGTCTTCACCGCCCTGCGCGTTGCCGCGCGGGCCGTGTCGCCACCAAAGTCCGTCTCGCGGGGGCTGCGGCCATGCTAACCAACGGGGTCGCGATCGAGTCGCGCCACCAGAGGCATTCCGGCCTACTTTCCCGCCATACACGTCCCCACTTTACACACCTGCTCCCGCTCGCAACCCTCTGTTACTCCCATCCCGTCGAATGTTTCACTTTTTCCCGTGCTAACCATGCGCTGCATCCTCTTTTGGGAAATCCGCAAGTAGCCTAGAATCAGCAACATCTGAATTAGCACCAGCCCCGGCGGCGGAATTTCCACGCAAAATTCCACGCAAAAAGTTGACTCGGCACGCAGGCCAAAAAGCCATGCGACGCCGGAGCATCATCACAGTTGGCAGCGGGGACGAAGAGATCAAAATCTACACGATCCGCCGCAAGGACGGTTACCCTTGCTTCCAGTGCGCCTGGTATGCGCTCGGGCAGCGCAAGACCAAGAGTTTCGCCAGCATGGACGCGGCGAAGCTATTCGCGCAGCAGACCATAAGTTCGTGTCGACACGAACTTTTGTCCACAGAGCCAGCGACACAGCGCGACTTTGAACTGATAAGGACGTGCGAGGCGCGGACGAAGCGGTTCGGATTGAACATTGTCAGTGCTATCGAGGAATGGAGCGACGCAAAGCTGGGCATGAAGGGCGGTTCCATCCTCGATGCGGTGCGGTTCTATAACGCGAACCATCTCGGCCTGCCCACCAAGCTATTCAAGGAGGTGGCCGATGAGTTCACCGCGGCGAAGGAGGCGGCCGGGATTAGTCATGCCTACCGGCGTAGCCTGCGGCACTACCTGTCCTGGTTGAAGCGCGACTTCGGCCCACAGCCTCTCGCCGAC
>CANIWM010000111.1 GCA_947471505.1 Chthoniobacteraceae bacterium
CAAAGCCTACACCCCAGTTTTACCACCTCGGTTTGGGAAGATTTTCTTAGTAACCCCGCCGCGTTTTATTTCTACTTAACTAAACTCGGCGTTATTGCGGGCGATCCAATAATGAGCGACGCAACTTTCGAGCCGGGAAGCCCTGAGGTGTGTGATCTATTTGATCGAGCGGCAAAGACTATTGCCGACCTGAGTAAGGCCCAGACCCTTCGTAACGAGACGGCATGTCAAGCACGAGAAGCTTTTGAGGAAGTGAAAACTGAAGCGATCGAGCGATGCCTCTCTCAGATCGATATAGAGCAGATAAGTATCCTCACAAATGTACGCGTAAGCACCCTCGATCGCATCAGAGAAAGCGGCTACGACAATATCGCGAGACTCTGCAAGGCATCAGCATGGGAGTTGCAGAGGATTGATGATGTCAGTGGACCTGCCGCTAGGGATATTGAAAGGGCTACCGAACAACTCGCACTAGCCGCAAAAGATAATGAAAAGGTGCGCATTGACGCCAAGAGGAGGCCAGTCAGCCACGAGAGGCTACTAAAACGGGTCCGATTACAGCACCACATCGACAACTGCCTTTCCGACAAGGATGACCCGTTTCCGTTTTTGAGGAGCTTGCAGGAACTTTATAAACGGGCGATGCCTGCCAAAAAAGAGGATCCTATTGACCGCATAATAAGATTAGTTATTGGGCCAAGGCCCGAGCTACAGGAAGCTTTAAAAGCCCTGCCAACTCTCCGGCAGGTGCTAGAATCGGAACGCGTCAAAGAGGAAATCCGGCTAAGCCAAAGCCTACACCCCAGTTTTACCACCTCGGTTTGGGAAGATTTTCTTAGTAACCCCGCCGCGTTTTATTTCTACTTAACTAAACTCGGCGTATCGGAGGCTGATGAAGCCGCTACAACGGGGGGGATCCCCGAAGAGATCATTAATAATGTTCGAAGTCATCCACTCGACGAATCACTCCTTCGTATCCCCTTGCGCCCCTATCAGAGTTTCGGAGCCCGCTATATTCTTAACCAAAGGTGCGTTTTACTAGGCGATGAAATGGGGCTCGGCAAGACGATTCAGGCATTGGCCGCGATGGCACACTTGGCGGCCCATGGGGAACGCGGTTTCCTAGTGGTTTGCCCAGCAGCAGTGGTCAGCAATTGGGCTCATGAGATTCAAAATAAAAGCTCCCTTGAGCCCGTCATCATCGGAAGCACAGGGCGAAAAAGAGCGATATCTCAGCTTACGAAGGAGAAAGTAGTCGGCGTCACTTCCTACGGCACCCTTCGCTCTCTCCACATGAAGGAAATGCTAAATGGATTGGAATTCCAAATGCTGGTAGCTGACGAGGCTCATTATGTGAAGAATCCAGACAGAGGGCGCTCCGAAGCAATCGGCGTTATAGCAGAGCGCACCTCCCGTGTGCTTTTCCTTTCAGGGACACCGGTGGAGAATCGACTTCTGGAATTTTACTCACTCATCAACTATTTGCAGCCGGGTCTCCCTGCCAATGAAGCAAGTTCCCGGGCTGCTGCCGTAGTCAGCCCATCTTTATTCCGTGAACAGGTGGCTCCCGTCTACTTGCGTCGGAACCAGAAAGATGTCCTCAAAGAACTGCCGGAAATGATCGAGTCAGACGAATGGCTGACCATCGGCATCAACGAACGCGATCACTATAACCAACAGGTCCTCGCTGGCAATTTTATGGGGATGCGGCGCTCTGTCGTTATAGGAGACGGGCGTGCTGCAACCGCCAAGCTTGAACGTCTCAAGGAGATCGTAGAGGAGGCGAAGGCTGATGGACAAAAGGTGATCGTCTTTTCCTTCTTTTGTGAGGTCATTGATCGTGTAATGGCAGAATTACCAGAGGCATTTGGACCGATTACTGGCTCTGTCCCTTCAGCGGGGCGGCTCAATATTATTGAGCAATTCACCGCTGCCGAGAAACCCTCGATCCTTGTGGCGCAGATTGTGGCTGGCGGTACAGGACTGAACATTCAGGCTGCCTCTGTGGTGGTGATCATGGAGCCGCAGATCAAACCGTCTTTGGAAAGCCAAGCAATAGCTCGCACCCATCGCATGGGGCAAACCCGACCTGTCCAAGTGTTCCGGCTGCTGGCCGACGAAAGCGTCGACCAGCGCATGGTTGAGCTACTTGCCAAGAAGCGCAAGGTGATCGATGGCTCCGTCGGTCCAAGCACATTTAAGGATGAGTCAGAGGAAGCGGTCGATGTCTCCGACACAAGAGATGTCATCCGTTTAGAGCAGGAGCGCCTCAATGGCGCGACAAGTTTTGTAACTCCTAAGCAACGTAACGGCTCCAATTTATTCAAACAGGTTACGTCCGACGCTGAACCGACAAAAAAACAAGCGGAAACTTCATGTGACGACGATGACTTGGATGCAGCAGTCGCAAAGGACATGACCGTGTTCAGCTTTTCTCGGCTGGAGAATATCCTCAAAAAATTTATGGTGCCCAAGAAAGTATGCTCCGCCATCATCCGGTTTTTTCACGATATTGAAACTCCGGAAGGCAACGAAGGATTCGAAGCCCGTGACAGGCTCCTCCTGAATTTATTGGAGTCACTCGAAACAGCTTTACACGAAGCGGATACGGACGACGCAATACAAGGTGTCGCTGAAGCCCTTTATCTCTCTGCTGAATCCTGTTCAGATCCTTTTTTTGCCGGTGAACTACAGCTTCTTTCATCTATCATTGATGACGTTGCATGATTGCCGAGACTGCATCACCTTTCGCGCCTGAAGTCAGACCCCCCTCACTCCCGACACCCGTCCGCGTTCTGACCGTTTCCGGTGCGGCGGGCGCGAAAGCAAATTCGACGTGAGCGGAAGCGAACATGGATGCAGGTGATTGCTCCGCGATGAACAGGTAATCTTTTAACGAGATCGTCTCTCAATCTGGGAAGGGGGACCATCACTCCAATTCTATGAGGAAGCCATTTTTTACGTTCCCACTTTTTTCGGGGCATCTTACCCTTCGCGAAGCCGATCGTGCGCTCCAAAGGCTGATAAACGCTTGTTCTACGGGCGTTTTCGTAATTTCATCCCGGTGCATCGCATGTGGGAAATGGTGCGCTTTTCGCGATCTGTTTCCCACGTGCGGTGTCGTTGATGGCGACCCGGTTTTTCGTCGCTGGGCGCTCGAAACGTTGTGGGGCTGGGGTCAGAGAAGGCGATGAAAAGCGACAGAATCAGGCTTTCAATTCCTCCAAACCCCTGAGTTGACGCCCCGCAGGACTTCGGGCATTTTCCGGGTATGAGCACGCTGACTGAAATTGAAGTGGCACTGCCGAGCCTTACTACGGACGAATTAGTGAGGCTCGATGGTGCGCTGGAGGAGACGTTGAGAGGCCGCCGGAAGGTGTTCACTGGGCTGGATGCGGTGCGGTGGTGGAGTGAACGCGAACGGATGCCGGATACTGATGCAGAGGCGTTTGCGGCTGATGTTGAGGCTGCGCGTCGTGAGGCAAACCGCCCGCCCGCAGAACCGCGATGGGAGTAGTCGTTGATTCATCCATTTTCGTCGCTGCGGAGCGGGGGCGTTTTGATTGGGTGGGGTTCCACGCGGAGATTGGGGCGGAGCGGCTCTACGTCACGGTGATGACGCTTGCGGAGCTTCTTCACGGGGCGGAACGGGCGGACTCGCCAGAGCGTAAGGAGAAGCGGATGGAGTTTATCGGGGATGTTGAGGCTCGGTATCCTCTTTTGGCGTTCTGCCGCGATGAGGCGGTAATTTACTCTAAAATATGGGCTTCGATGAGCGCGGCGGGGACGCTCATTGGGCTGCACGATTTGCAGATTGCATCTGTGGCGCTGCATCACGATTACCGAGTCGCGACGCTGAATCTGGATGAGTTTTCGCGAGTGCCGGGACTCGAAGTCATGGATGCGTCGCCTTTTCGTATCGCTCGGAGTCTGCACCTGTGAATTGACGCCCCGCAGGACTTGGGACATTTTTCAGGGATGTCGCGATTCTTTCGCGATGAACAGGTAATCTTTTACGAGAGAGCGACTTACACTTGGGAAGGGGGACCATCACTCCAATTCTATGAGGAAGCCATTTTTTACGTTCCCACTTTTTTCGGGGCATCTTACCCTTCGCGAAGCCGCTCGTGGGCTCCAAAGGCTGATAAACGCTTGTTCTACGGGCGTTTCCGTAATTTCATCCCGGTGCATCGCATGTGGGAAATGGTCTGCTTTTCGCGATCTGTTTCCCATGTGCGGTGTCGTTGATGGTGGCCCGGTTTTTCGTCGCTGGGCGCTCGAAACGTTGTGCGCGATGGGATGTGCTGAACGGCGGTGTTGATTCGTTGGGCGCCGGTTTGGGTCGGAGGTTTGGTGCATCCGTTCGCATGAATGGAGATGCACGGTGTTGAATTTGGGACGCTTGGGACGCCATTTCAAACATTACGCGTAACGCGTGCGCAGGCGCATGGGCGCACGCTTGCACACATACGTGCGTGGGGGATGTTCAAAATGGCGTCCCAAGCGTCCCATTTTCACTTGGGCGCAGGTTGGTGCAGGAAACGGGGGCTGGACGGGCTCGCTCCACCGGGTTTTGAGGGGCTGGGAACGTGGCGAGCGGATGCGCTGCTTCGTGTTGACACGAACGGAAGGGTCAAACGCCATGTCCACAACTTCCATCAAACCCACCTACGTCTCGCTCCACCGGCTCGGGCAGCTCTCGGGCAAAGCTCGCGGCACGCTCCTACTGAGGATGCGCGACGGCGAACTTCTGCCGGATGCGCTCCTTGATCTCGGAGGGAAAATGCAGCCGCTTTTTACCGCTGCCCGCGTCGTCGAAATCAAGCGGCTGCCATCGCGCAAAGCCGCGTCCACCCTTCATCCGATGCTCTAACGGCCATGCAACACGAATTCATTTCTTTGATCAAAGCCCTGAACGTCCCGCTGCTGAGCGGTGAAGACTGCGCCGCACTGAACCGGCTGCAAAAGCAGTGGGAGCACTGGGCGCAGCGTGAGCGCCAGCACGCGGCGGCGCGAATCGCCACGGAGCGGAGAAGCAGAGGGGTGAGGTGTGTTTCGAGACGCTGCCACGGACGACGGCGTTCGTGCCACGTCAGCGACTGAGCAGCGTATCACCCGAGAAGACGTCGTAGGTGCGGAGCCCGCCACCCTGCGCGCCGCCGTAGCTGCTGCTCGCCTTTGCAGACTTGGCCCATTGCTGCGAGCCGTCGCGGCCTATGAGCTGCACCGCGTCCACCTCATTCCAACCGGGCACTTTCTTCGTATCGAGATGCACGCGGACGCGCCCAGTCGTCACGCCCGCTGTGGCTGCGAAAAGTGAATCCGAGAGCGGCTTGCCGAGCCCAGGGTCTTCGCCCTGCCAAATGGGAATCTCCGTGCCGGAATCTGTGACAGCAGTGATGCGGACGACCGCGCCGGGATTGTAAGTCTCGCGGACCATCAACTGCGCGATTTCCACCGGCTTTTCAAACGTCAGCTCCATCCATTCCGGCCCTCCATCCTGCTGTAGCGGAGCCCAAGCGGATCGCTGGTCGCCCGCCGTAGTCGTATCGGGCGCGCCCACCGCTTGCACGATGCCCCAGCTCGGCGCGGATGCCTTGGCCGCGGCCTCCTCGGACGTGCGTATCTGGGCTTCCAGCCCTTCGATGCGGTTTGCCTGCGCGCGGATGACGCCTTTCAGTTCGGCGACCTGTTCTTCGAGCGACTGCGGGGTGACCTCCGTCGGCACACCAATGCGATTTTGCCGAACTGGCTCTGTCTCGATAAACTGCCTCCCACTCTCCGAACTCTCCGGCGAAGGCTGCACCGCGTCCGCCTTCCTCGATGCCAGCGTTTGCCGCAGGATCAAAATGTCCGTCTCCAGCGATTGTTGCTGGAAGAGCAGCGCGACAATGAGTAACGCGCCAGCTCCAGCGATGATGATGTTATGGGCAGGTTTCATGGTTCTCTTCTAAAGACGGATATGCCCCCGATTCGTTAGAAAGTCGCGGAATATTCCCACTACCACGTCGCTACCCGACTGGAAGTAATCACCTGCCCCCGAATAGCAAAATCATCATGTGTTTCATCTGGGTGATTGAAGGTTCAAGGGCCCGTCACCTTGACATCGACAAACAGACGGTCGGGAAGCGTCCCGGTGGCCGTGGCCGTGACCCGGGTGAAGCCAGGTGAGGGCGTGTTCGCCTCGGTGGTGAAGTTCACGGTGGTCCCGCCGCTTGTCTCGCCGCCGAGGTGAAAGGTGGCAAGATCGGTGGACCAGCGGTAGCTCGCGGTGAGGTCGGCGGCGGGACTGGCATTCTGCGGGTGGGTGAAGGTGAAGGTGTTGCCACTCACCGCACCGGCGACGAGGCCGCCGCTGGGGACGCTCGGGTTGGTGCCGAAGAAATTCTCCACGCCATTGGGGATCCCATCGCCGTCGGGGTCGTCGCCGAGGTCCTGGTCGGCGGGAGCGAGTCCGAAGACGGAAATCCAGTTTGCGAAGCTGTTCACGGGGGTGCCGGCGGTGGTGAAGCTCCATGCGGTGGCGCTGGAAATGCCTGCGAAGGCATTGCCGCCGGAGGTATCGACGATCGCGGTGGAGTCGATCAGGACATGGTAACCCACTCCCGGACCGAGGTCGTTGGTCGGATCGATGGTCAGGGTCTGTCCGCTGAAGACGAGTCTCGGCGAGGAGGCCACGTTGAAGCTCTCGACCGTGCTGTTATTGGAGGTTCTCTTGAGCGTGATCGTGCCGGTTCCGGCGACGACCGGTTCGCTGAAGGTTGCGACGAGGTTGGCTGCGACGAGGACACCGGTCGCATTGTCCGCCGGGCTGGTCGTGATGATCACCGGGGCGGCAGCCGCCGGCACGAAGGCTGCGAGAGCGTTTTTGTCGCCCGAAGGGGCACTGACCGTCCAAGTGTAAGTGGCGGGGCCCGCCGTTGGCACAGTCTGGTAGCCCGCGTTACCGGCACATGAGCCCGAATCGCCGGTGTAGAGGGTGCTGGCTAAGGGGCCGGTGATCGTGGGTGTGCCGTTGGAGGTGTAAACGCCTGCCACGAAGCTCCCATCCACCGGGAGGGCCAGGCTGCCGGAAACGCCGGAGGAGGCCGAGGTTCGTGCGACACCATGCGCCGCGCCCACCAAGCTCAGTGCCCCGACGCGTGAACCGTTGGTGACCGTCACGGGGAAGGTCACCACGATGTTGCCGGTGCCGGGAGTCGGGTCGTCGAGGTAGAGGACCGCCGAGTTTCTGCCGTTCGCGGAATTCACCGCCACCGTGAAATTCTGAGTCCCGTTCCAGGTCGCGCTGATGCCCGAATTCGAGCTTTCCCAACTGGCTGCCAGGACCAGTTTGCGATTGCTGCCGGCATCTACCGTGAAGCCGGTGAGGGTGTTGGTGAGGGAGGAGGCGCTTTGATAGGATTGGGCGCTAGCGGTGACCGCAACGAAGCCGGTGGAGGAAGGGTCGAAGTTCAGCAACAGATTCTGATAACCCGGGTAGGAAACCGTGGCCAGATCCGTGCCATGGACCATCGAGAGGTAGGGGCTGTCGTAGGTCTTGGTCGGGTTGAGGTTCACGGTGGTTCCGTTCACCCGCGGAGTGATTTTGCTGTTGGCGTAGAAGGTGAAGGTATCGCCGGCCTCGCTGGTGTAGTTGAGCGTGCTGGTAACGAAGGTCAGCGCGTTGGCGATCACGGAAGTCCTGAATGCAGCGAAGTCCGCATAGTTCGCCGCCTGGCCCATCTGGATGATCACTGGCGCCCAGATGTCTCCCATGGAAAGATCCACTCCTTGTGAGGCGGTCGTTGCGGTGTAACCGCCGCTTGCCGGACGGACCGCGCAGTAGGCATTGCCGCTTTGCAGGAATAGCCAGCCGCTGGTCTCAACGCGGGCGTTCCAGAGGCTTTGCGGAACGAAGACCAGCGTGCCGCTGCCGCTGTTATTGGCGTTCTGGTCGCGTTGCACCACCATGCAGTTCGTGCGGGTCACGCCGTTGAGGTCGGCATAACTCTTGTCCTCGGTGGAGTTACCTTTGCCAAAGACCATCACCCGGTTGTTGGGACCGGAGGCGAACATCACACCCATCGAGCGGTTCTGGTCGGTGATCTGGGTGTAGGCCCGGTTCATATCAAAGGTCAGGGTGCCCATGCTGTAATCGGGCGTGACCCAGGTGTCGCGGCGCAGGTTCGAGTTGCCGCTGTCGAAGGTGATGAAGTTGTCAGCCCCGACGACGCTACCGGCGCGGCCAAAGCGGCGGGAGGTGTAGAGGTAGTTCGGGCGGGCGGGAGCGGTGGCGCAGGCGGTGATGATCGCGGGCACCCGGTAGGAACTGGCGGCGGGAATCAGGCCATAGGTGCGGACCGTACTGGAAGCGGTATGCCATCCATAGCCATAGAGTAGCGGGTGAAAGGAATACTGGGTGCCGAGACGGACGTAGCTGTCCTTATAGCAGCGCGCCTCCCCACCGCCCCGCACGCCGGACAGACTCCAGTCCGACGCGGTGTCCGCCCAATACAGCGTGATGAAGCGTTGCGCCAGCGTGCGCAGCACCGGCGACTCCGCGAAGTCCATCAGGTTGTAATAAGCCCCGACGGTGTATTTGGCGTAGATCGGGCTGGCGATCTCGGCATTGATGCCCTCCCCGGCGCGGGCGATGAAGTAGCGTTGCAAATAGCCGCTCCATGCGGTGGCGTGCTGGGCGAGGGTCTGTCCATCGGCGAGGACCATGCCCGGGCCATAGCCGGGCGCATCCTTGAGGGCCTCCGCGCAGAGCAGGAAGCTGCCCTTCTGCATGGCGTCGTGGTTCTCGCTGTCGTGATAGACCCAGGTGTCGCCTTGCGCGTCGCTGGTCCTGCTGCGCGTCCGGATGAAAAGCCACATCATGTCCTGAATGTCGGCGCGGGCCTGCGGCGTCAGCCGCGCGTTCATCGCAGGATCATGGTAGATGCGCCAGATCAGGTGCAGCCAGAAGTAGGAGTCGAAGTCGATCGTGTCACTGTCCGCAACCGGATACAGGTTGTGGAACTGGTTGATGTAGTCGTTGGCGGTCACCAGGTCGGTGCCAAGATGGAAGGCAGCCAGTGCATAGCAGGCCAGGCCCGCTGAACTCGTCGTGCTGGGATACGGGTTGGTGATGTTCTGCTGCATCATCCAGGTAAGCCGTCCATCCACCGTGGCCAGGTCTGGCAGCGCGGTGAAGTTCCACACGGTGGCATCCGAAATCCCGGCGTAATACTGGCCGGCGGTGTTGCGGAGCGCGGTGGGGTCGATGAGCACATAGTATCCAGCCCCGGCAACGAGGTTGTTGACGGGATTGATCGTCACCTTCCCTCCAGACAAGGTGACGGCGGTGGAGGTCACGTTGATGGTTTCAAACACCGTGCCGTCGGTCCTGCGGATGGTGATGTTGCCGGTCCCCTTCTGGATGGTCTCGCTGAAGGTCGCCACAAGATTGGCATTCAAGGCCACGCCGAAGGCCTCGTCCTTGGGTGAGAAGGTGGGCACCAGCGGCGGGGTGTTGCCGGTGGAGAAGGACCACGTGGAGGAACTGGTGATTCCCGCGAACGCGTTGCCGCCCGAGGTATCGACGACCGCCGTGGAGGCGATCAAGACGTAGTAGAAGGTGTTGGGAGCGAGGTTTACCGACGGATCGATGGTGAGGGTCGATCCCGCGAAGGTGATTTGAGGGGAAGTGGCCACATTGAAGGACTCGAGCGGGGAGGTTCCGCCGGACTGCCACAATTGGATGTTGCCACTGCCGGCCACCACCGGCTCGCTGAAAGTCGCCACCAGATTGCCGTCCGGCGGCACGGCGAGCGCGCCGGCGGCCGGGCTGGTGCCCGTGATCACCGGGGCGGCAGAGGCCGGCACGAAGACCGCGGCGGACGTCACCGGAGTTGATGAACTGGTGTCGGTGTAGGAATAGGTCCGTGAGTCGGCGGCCTGGGCATTGGCGTAACTCGCCGCCGCATGGGCGGAGCCAATGTTGGTGGAGTTGTAAATCCCCGTGTGACCCGCGGGCAGCGTGATCGTGCCGACGGTATTATTGGAGGCGTATGCGCCGACCACGAAACTTCCGGACACCGGCACCGTCAGTGTCACGCTGCTTGCACCGTCGGCCAAGGCGGCTGCGGCGACTCCTGGGGCGGCCCCTGAAACCGAGACCACGCCGATGGCGATCCCGTTCGATGTACCTACTCCAAGGGTGACCGAGAGATCGGCCGCGCCGCCGGTGAACGGGTTGTCCAGATAGAAGATTCCCTTGTTGCGCCCGCTAGGGGTGCCGGCGGCCGCTTGCGTCAGAGCGACTCCCTGATAAGTGATCGAGTCCACCTCCTGGCCCTCCGCACTGACCTGGACAATCAGCTTGTTCGCGGTGGCGCCGGCATTGAACGACAGCACCGCGGTCGTGGGATCGTCGGCCACTGGCGACACCACGGAACCGGTATTGACCACCGTGATCTGCGCCATCGCGGACCCGGCCATGGCGGCGAGTCCGGAGATGGCTGCCAGAAACTGAATGCTGCGGTTGAAACGAGTCATGCTTGGGAAGGTTCGGATATGAAGGTGGGCTTTTAATTGAGGCGTCAGGATATTCTTGCTCAGGAGGCGGTGGGATGCAACTGCCAGATGACATGAGGTGGTCGAGGCGCGTGAGAACAGGCGAGTCCGGCGAATTGCTTTCTGCATCGCGCTGGTTACTTCGCCGAAGTCGGAGCGGCAGATCAGCCCTTGGTCGCGCGGCAAGCCGAGCGCCGCCCAGGCGTCCACTTGGCGCAGGCCGTGCGCTTTGCGCCATACGCGGGGCTTCTGGCCAAACTCATCAGCCGCCACCAAAAATCACCGCACCAGAATAAAAGAAGATCATTCCGGATTGCCGCCGAATCCGCGACGTCCGGCTAACGCTCCGCACCGGCGGTGGTTGTCTCGCCATGACTCCGAACTCATCTTCCAGACCGATAAACGCCCGCGGCTTTTCGCGTCGCGAATGGTTGCGCGTGGGCGGGCTGGGCGCGCTGGGGATTTCGCTGCCGCATTTGCTCGGCGCGCGCGCAAGTGCTGCGACTACGGGGAAAGGCGCGAGCTTTGGCCGGGCGAAGTCGTGTGTGATCGTGTTCCTCGGCGGGGGGCCGCCGCAACACGAGACGTTTGACCCGAAGCCGGATGCGCCGCTGGAGATTCGCGGGACTTTTCGCTCGATCGCGACGCGGGTTCCGGGTGTCCATTTCTCCGAGACGCTGCCGCACACGGCGCTGGTGGCGGACCGGCTGGCGGTGGTGCGCTCGATGACGACGGATATCAATTCGCACTCCACCAGCGGCTCTTTCATGCTCACGGGCTACGTGCCGCAGTCGAAGGCGGAGAACGTCCCGGCGAGCCCCGACGATTGGCCGAGTATCGCTTCGGTCGTGGGCACGCTGAAGCCGAGCGAGCGCTCGCCGCTTTCATCCGTCGTGCTGCCGGAGCATCTGGCGAACGACGGGAATATCGTGTGGCCGGGGCAGAACGGCGGGTTCATGGGGCCGACGTGGCATCCGATGATGATGAAGTGCGACCCGACGGAACAGCCGATGCGCATCGAGGGCCTGAGCCTCGCCGATGGCGTGACGAGCGCGCGGCTCTCGGAGCGGTTCAGCCTGCTCGGGCAGATGGACGCGCATTTTCGCGCGAGCGCGGAAAGCGGCGCGGTGGCGGAGCTGGGCCACATGCACCAAAAGGCGTTCGACGTGCTGCATTCCGAAGCGAGCCGGAGGGCGTTCGATTTGGAATCGGAGTCGGGCGCGCTGCGTGATAATTACGGCCGCCACAAATTCGGCCAGAGCATGCTGCTCGGGCGTCGGCTCGTGGAGGCCGGCGTGCGGCTCGTGCAAGTAAACTGGCCGCGCGAAGGCAAAGCCGAGGTGAAGGGCAGCCCGCTGTGGGACACGCACGCCGATAACGCCGGGCGGGTGCGCGATGTGTTGTGCCCGCAGTTCGACAGGACGTTCGCGACGTTCATCGCCGACATGCAAACACGCGGTCTTCTCGACGAAACGCTCGTGGTGGTGATGGGCGAATTTGGGCGCTCCCCAAAGATCAACGCGGTGGGCGGGCGCGACCATTGGGGCTCGTGTTTTTCCGTCGCGCTCGCCGGTGCGGGCATCGGCGGCGGACAGGTGATCGGAGCGAGCGACCGCATCGGCGCTTATCCCGCCGACCGCCCGGTAACGCCGCCGGACCTTGCGGCGACGATTTTCCACATGCTCGGAATCGACCCCGCAGGCGAGTTCATCGACCCGCTCGGCAGGCCGCGGAGAATCACGGACAACGGCAATGCGCTGCGGGAGCTGGTGGGCGCGTAAAGAACGGTCGCTAAGGTATCGCGGGGCGCGGAGTCTTTTTCACCAGCCATGTCTCACACGTCAAATTTCCTGCCCATCACCCGATGCCGGGGCCCGATTTCCCGCCGCAGCTTCCTCGAAGCCGGCGCGCTGAGTCTGCTCGGGCTGGGCATGAGCGATGTCTTGCGCGCGGAAACGCTCGCGAAGGCCGCGGGCCGCAAGGTGCGGGAGAAGTCCGTCATTTTCATCTGGCTGCCCGGCGGGATGCCGCACCTCGAAAGCTACGACATGAAGCCCGAGGCCCCGCTGGAATACCGCGGCCTCTTGCGCCCGATAAAGACGAACGTCTCCGGCATCGATGTCTGCGAGCTCCTGCCGATGCACGCGAAGATGGCCGACAAATACACGCTCATCCGCTCGGTCTGCCACGAGTTCGCCGACCATGGCGGCGGGCACAAGCGCTTCCTCACCGGCCGTGCTCCGGCGACGCCGACGGGCTTTGTGAATGATGCGCCCTCAGTGACGTCGATCGTCAGCAAAATGCTCTCGCGTCCCGACCAGGCGATGCCGCCTTGCGTCGCAGGCGTGGACGGCGGTCGGCAAGGCATCGATACATTCTCGCTCGGCGCAGCGTGGCTCGGTGCGAGCACGACGCCATTCATGGTCGCGGGCGATCCGAGCGCGGCGGATTTCAAAGTCCAGAACATCGGCCTCACGCCCGACATGCAATCGCGGCTCGATGACCGTGTGCATTTGCTGGAAGGCATGGATCGCCTGCGCCGCGATGCCGACTCTAGCGGCCTGATGGGCGCGATGGATGAGTTCAGCCAGCGCGCGTTTCACATGCTCACTTCGCCGAAAGTGCAGGCGGCTTTCGACCTCTCGCGCGAGCCCGACAGCGTGCGCGAACGCTACGGTCGGCACGCTTACGGCCAGCGCGGACTCATGGCCCGCCGCCTCGTGGAAGCAGGCAGCCGCTTTGTCACTATGGTGTGGGAGAATCCCGGCGGGAAAATGCCGGCGGACTGCTGCTACAACTGGGATTCGCACGCGGTGAACTGCGACATTTACTCCGACCTCCGTTGGAAGATGCCGTATTACGATCAAGCGCTCACGGCGCTCATCGACGACCTCTACGCCCGCGGCCTCGACAAAGACGTGATGGTCATCGCGACCGGCGAGTTTGGCCGCACGCCAAAAGTCGAGCACAGCGTCGGCACGCAAACGAAAGTCACACAACCCGGCCGCGACCATTGGCCAAACGCGATGTCGATGCTCGTGAGCGGCGGCGGAATGCGCACCGGCCAAATCGTCGGCGCAACCAACGCCCGCGGCGAACATCCCGTGGACCGTCAGCTTTCGCCGAACGACTTGTGGGCGACCGTCTATCGTCACCTCGGCATCGACTACACGGAGAGCACGCTCGACCTGCAAGGCCGCCCGATGCCCATCCTGCCGTTCGGCGCGCCGATCGAGGAGATTCTCCCGGCGGTGTAGCGACTTGATCCAAAGGCGGTTCGGTGACAATCGTTCACGCCGAATGTCTTCCAATTTCACGATCCTAGAACACCGTGATTGTTTCGGGTTCACGCGCGCAAGTCGGCCTATCGCTAACGCGGTCCGCCTGATTCTTCTCACACTGCTGTCGATAATCCCCGCGTTCTGCATCGCTGCGCAGCCGGTGACTTTCAATTTCACCCTCCCCAGCCCGCAGCAGACGAGCGCGGGCGTGTTCAAGGCGGATGGCACGCTGATGCGGACAATCTGGAGCAATGTCGCGTATCCGGCGGGCGTGAATGCGGCGGCGTGGGATGGCACGGATGATCTCGGGAATCTCGTGCCGGATGGCGCTTACTCGATCAAAGTGCTCTCCTCCTCCTGCACCTACACATGGGAAGGCGTGCTAGGGAATACCTCGTCTTCCTTTACCGGGCCCACTGTTTGGAAAAGCTACAATCACATCGGTGGCCTCGCGATCAACGGCACGACGGCCTACTACGGCAATGGCTACGCGGAGGCGGGCAGCACATCGGGGAAGTTCTCCACGACCACACCAAACTCAACGAAGCAGCTCATCCTCAGCAAAGGCCCCGATGTCTGGAATGTCGCGACGGACGGCCCGCTCGTTTATTGGTCAGGCGCGGACCCAAATGCGACGGCGAACACGTTCGTCTTCGGCACACGCGTGAGCGACGACACGCAGTTTCCTTTCGCCAGCGGCGTGTCCTACTCGGTGCTCTACGGCATCACGCTCACGCACACGATTGATAAGCGCACGGACGGCTCACCGGTGAGCGGCCTCGCGGTGCAGAAAGTGGGCGCACTGCTCTTCGTGTCCCACGCGGACAAGAACGAGCTGAAGATTCTCAGCAAGACAACCGGCGCGATGGTGCAGACGATCACGGGTATCACCTCACCCGGCGCACTCGCGGTGGATGCTGGTGATAATCTTTGGCTTGCGCGAAAGAACGGCACGGTGCCCGAAGTCGCGCAATACTCCGTCGCACCGGACGGCACGATGACTCAGCTCCAGGTGCTCGCGGCGACCTTCGACACGCCAATGGCGCTCGGCGTTTCGCCGGATAATGCAACGCTCGTCGTCGTGGATGGCGGGCTGAGCCAGCATTTGAAAGCGTTCGCCGTAGCCGATGGCTCGGCGGCTTGGACGTTCGGGCAGGCGGGCGGCTACACGGTTTCGCCGACGGTGAGCGATGACCGCTTCATGTTCGAGGAGCACACGTTCGTCGCCTTCCAGCCGGACGGCACCTTCTGGATCGGCGATTTTGGCAACGGGCGCATCCAGCACTACACCGCAGCGCGCACATTCATCGAGCGCGTGCAGTATCGCCAATACAGCTACTTCTGCGCGGTCGATGAAAACAATCCGACACGCGTGTTCTCCGACTTCCTCGAATACGCCGTGGACTACTCGCTGCCGCTCGCGCCGGACAACGGCTCATGGTCACTCGCGCGCAATTGGACGAAGATCGTGCCAACGGGATACGGCGGCAATCCGTTTCGCCGCTGCTACCCCTGCACACTGAGCAATGGCCGCACCTATGCGCTCATCCCTCGCGATTCGGATCAAAGACTCGCGCTTTTTGAAATGACAGCCGCAGGGCAGTTTCGCGACACGGGCATCCTCACGACGACCGCAAATGCAGGCGTGCAGCCTGACGGCTCGATCCGCACCGTTAATATGCCATCCATCGGCGGCACGGTGACATGGACGAAGTCGGTGCTCACTGGTTTTGATGGAAGTAACAACCCGATCTACGCCGCCTCCACGGCACTCGCATCCGCGCCCGCCACAAGCATTGATCCGGCATGGTGGGGAGATGCCAACCACGTCCGCCCCGGCGTGCAGACCACGGGTGACATCGTGATTTCATTCGATCACTCGCCGCCGGACGCGGCGATGACTCGTGGCACAGGCTACCACCTCGGCGGCGTGCGTGTGGGCGGCACGGGCTGGCTGTGGCGCACGTCCATGGCCACTCACAGAAACTATGCCGGGCCGTGGCCGGAAGACGGCGCGTTCGACATCGGCAATGGCGTGCTCAACGCGGGCAGCCTACCCATGACCACCGGTCGCCACATCTTCTACGGCTACTACGGCGAGTTTTACAAAGGGAGCCAGGTAAACAAATACCGGCACTACTTCGACAGCGGGCTGATGGTGGGAGAGTTCGGCGAAGTCGGCGATGATGTTGGCAACAACGGAGGGGGCGCGCTCTGCCCTGCGAAGATGGCGGGCAACGCGATCAATCCTTGGGTCGTCAAACTCCCCGATGGCCGCGCCTTCCTTTACCACAACGACGAGAGCTGGCACGGCGGCGTGCATCGCTGGCGCATCGACGGCCTCGACACCGTCGCCGAGCAAAGCACGCCGATCACATGGGCCGCGCCCATCGTCGCCGGACTGCGCGGCGAATACTTCGACACCGCTGACCTCAACAGCGCCGAGCTGAAAACCATCCGCACCGACAGCACCGTGAACTTCAACTGGGGCGCGGCGATTCCCACAGGCACAGCGATCACGGCTGCGGATACGTGGTCAGCCCGCTGGAGCGGCTTCGTCACCCCGCTCTACACGCAGACTTACACCTTCTACACCAACACCGACGACGGCGCACGGCTCTGGGTCAATGGGAAGCTCATCATCGACCAATGGACGAACACCGGTGCCGAACAAAACGGCACCATCGCACTCACCGCCGGGCAGCGCACCGCCATCCGGCTGGAGTATTTCCAAAGCACCGGCACCGCCGCCGCAAGCCTCTCCTGGTCCAGCACCAGCCAGCCAAAACAAATCATCCCGCAAAGCCAGCTCTGCTGGGCACCGTGGCAGCACCCGACTCCCGCCGCTGGGAGCTTCGACGTACTCGCTGGCCTCCCCGTCGAAGCGAGCATCTTCAACAACGCCTACGGAATGATCCGCAACACCGCCACCGACACCACGGTGGACTTCTGGAATCACTGGATTCTCCGCACGAGCAAGTTCACCTACCGCAGTGCGCACAATGCGCCGAGCGATCTTTCCCTCTACTTCGTCAACAACACCAACTCCACGCGCACCCTCACCCGCGACCTCGGCACCCCGAGCGACGCCACCACGCAATGGACCCTCAACGCCAGCATCAACTACACCGACAACGCTCCCAACCACGGCAACAACGGCGGCCAGTATCTCGACGTGCTCGACGACACCGGCCTCATCATCGCGCGCTTCTACTCCCGGCAACTGTCCTTTCCCAACGACTACCGGATCACCGCGAACACACTGAACATCGCCCAAACCAACCAGACCACACTCGCCGCCGTGATGCAGCAGTGGCAGCCCCTCACCATCACCGCCACCAGCACCGGCATCACCTTTAACTACGCCGCCTACCCGCCCGTCACCGCCACCGTCTTCGACGCGGGCGCAAACTGGCGTCGCCCCAAAAACCTCCACATCACCTTCTTCTGCACCGGCCCCTCCGGCGGCTACGGACGCGCCGTCGCACTCCGCGCCGCCACCTTCACCCGCACACCCGGCACCGCCGCCCCCGACTTCACCCTCGGCACCGCCACACTCACCGGCGGAAATGCCAACGGCGTCCTCGACCGCAACGAACACAACCTCCTCACCATCCCCCTCGCCAACACCGGCATCGGCAACGCCACCGGTATCAACGCCACGCTCAGCACCACCACTCCCGGCATCACCATCCTCCAGCCACAAAGCCCCTACCCCGACCTCCCGCCCGGCCTCTTTGGAAACAACACCATCGCCTTTGAACTCGACAGCGCTCCCGAGATTCCCGCCGGCACCGCCGCCGAATTCACCCTCACCATCACCCACGCCAGCGGCTCGACGACTCGCACCTTCACCCTCGCCCCCACCACCGGCGCACTCGGCAACGGCCGCATCGACACCGACGCCGACGGCATCGCCGACTGGTGGACGCTGCAAAACTTCGGCCACCGCACCGCCCTCGCCAGCGACCTCTCCCGCGCGCTAGACGTTCCATTTTCCGACGGCACCCCAAACCTCCTCAAATACGCCCTCGGCCTCAGCGCTCAAGTGAACCTAAAAACGGCAGTTGAGGGTTGAGGGCGAGGGGGAGCGGCGCGGGTTGGATTTCACGGTGGCGGCAGGTCGATGATGCTGCGCGCGGTGGTTGCGCGGTCGCTGTTTTAGAAAATCAGCGCGTTTTGTTTGGGTGGGGAGGGG
>CANIWM010000112.1 GCA_947471505.1 Chthoniobacteraceae bacterium
GCGCTGATTTTCTAAAACAGCGACCGCGCAACCACCGCGCGCAGCATCATCGACCTGCCGCCACCGTGAAATCCAACCCGCGCCGCTCCCCCTCGCCCTCAACCCTCAACTGCCGTTTTTAGGATCAAAACAACACTATGCCAATTCAAAACATCTCTGCTGTATTCACACCGGCCGCGCTTGATGCGCTAAAGGCCGACATCGTGGCGCTCGCGCCTCAATTTCCCGCGCTGGTGACGCTGACCGACGACGAACGCCAGTCGCTGCAACGCGTGGGCTCGGGTCGCGAAACTTTTTGCGACACGGCGATCACCGGAGCGGAGACTTTCCCGACTGTGCTGCCCACTTACATGAGCAAGACGGAGTGGGACAAGGACGAGCTCTACTTTGAGCAACTCGGGGAGGTGGAAGTGGCGCTCGCGGCGGCGTTGCAAAAGGTAAAGGACACGCGTGCTGTGGTCGGCTCGGAGCGCTACCGGCAGGCGCGCAAGTTTTACGAAATCGTGAAGACGGCGAAGGAGGACGTGCCCGGCCTGCAATCGCTCTATGAGACGCTAAGGGAGCAATTTGAGGGGCAAGGGGGAAGTGGTGAGCCGCCCACGCCGCCGCCAGACGGCGGAGGCCCGGTCACGCCGCCGTAATCGCTGAATCAAAACCGCCGCTCTCTGTAAAATACTGTTCCTTGGGTGTTTAACTAAGGTCAAAAAGTGAACGAGTTCAGCGCATCGGTGAACGAGTTCGGCGATGTGGTGAATCAGTTGAGGTTTTCGGTGAACTGGTTCATGGCAAATGTGAACCTGCTCAGGCCAAATGTGAACGGGTTCAGGTCTAATGTGAACGGGTTCAGGTCCGAGGTGAACAGTTCATGTCCCACACTGAACTGGCTCAGGTTCGATGTGAGCTGATTCACTTCCGATGTGAACGAGTTCAGGTTTCCGGTGAACTTACTGGCCGTGAGCTGAACTGGTTCAGGTTCACGCTGAACCAGTTCAGGTTTGAGGTGAACTGACTTGTCTCCGAGGTGAACGAGTTCAGGTTTTGAGTGAACTGGTTCAGGTTGTAGGTGAACGGGTTTTCTTCTGCAGATTGCGCCGATGGCCGCAGATTTTTTGGGTCTGCGCAGTTTCACGCGAAGCGAGTAGCGTAGTCGCTGCATTGATATTTGATGCCGGAGCACAACCGAAAAAACGACCGCTTCCCAAGTCCTGAATCTGCGAACATCTGAGCAATCTGCGGACGAAAACATCTGCCATTTTTACATCATCCAACTATGCCATTCGATCCTACAAAACCTGCCGACGGCTCGCCGAATTCCGCTGCGGAAATGCGCGGGCAACTCACCGCGCTGAACGACCGCATCGTCGCGCTTGAAGCGGCGCTCGCCAACACTGCGCAAAACCCAAACCTCGGGACGTTTAACATCGCGCTGAGCGATCCGCCGACGCGGCCCGAGGTGCAGGCAATCCTCGATGTCCTCAATGCGCTGATCAATCAGATCACGCGGGTGTAGGCGGGAGGATATCCGAACTGGTGGCGCGGACCGCTGCGAATCCGGGTGCCGTCCTCGTTTTCCACGATTGAGCAGGAGGATCGCAAAGATTCCCGCTGGTGGTGGATTGAAAAACGGAGACATTCCTGCCAGACATTTATCACGGATGAAAACGACCACATTTCTAGCGGCAGTCGCAGCGGTATTCTTGGGCATCGCCTGCGCTTGCGCTGATGAGCAGAACGGGCTTTCCGTCAACGTCTCGCGCAAGACGAGTGACCGGTCGGCGACGAGCGAGGGCAATGGGACGAAGGTGCGGCAGGGGTTGAAGGTGGAGATTAAAAACCAGCGTCTGAAGGCGTTGCCAGTGGGGGAGTTGCAGTGGACGGTGGTGGTGAGGAAGCGCTATTCGACCTTGGAGAAGTATAAAGGTAAGGAGGTCGTAAAAGCGCTGAAGTCGAGCGAGGTGGCGGAATTGGTCGTAGGCGATTTCGGTCTCGCGACGGTCCGCGAGTATGAGTCGGTCGCGAAGGACAAACTCGAGTATGAACTCGTGATCCGGCACGAAGGCAAAGAGACGTACCGGTTTTCGACCGCGCCGGACTTCGCTGCGCTCGCCAAAGAGGCGACGCTTGTGGAGCGGAAGACGCCGGAGGAGATCGAGAAAGCGCGACTGGCGGCGGCAGAGGTGGCCAAGCCAGCCATCGAGCCGAAGATGGAGGCTGACCCTGGCCGGTTGTCGGTAAATGTGTCGCGGAAGACCTTGGATACACGGGGGCCGGAACCCGACACGAGCTATGGCGGCACGGTCACTCGAAAAAAGCAGACCTTTAAACTGGACCTCAAGAATGTCGGGATCAAACCGCTACCCCCGGGCGAGATTCGCTGGACTGTGCTGGTGAAGGGACGCGCGTCGCTGATGACGAAATACGAAGGCGTGGAGCCCCTGAAAGCGCTTCGCTCGGTCGAGGCGATTGAGGCGCAGGTGGGGGAGTTCACGGTCGCGTCGTACAAGACATCCACCGACGTTTCGAAGAGCGACATCGAGTATCGGATCGTCGTCGTTCACGATGGAAAGGAGACGTATCGATTTTCGTCCGTGGCTGATTTTGCGACGTTGGCAAAAGCGGCGACGCCGCTGGAGAAGAAGGAGGACGTCGCGAAAGTCGCGGATGCAAAGCCCGCGATCCCAGCGGTGCCGGCCGTGCCGTCGCCGGTGGTTCCAGGGGCGCCCGCGTTGACTGGCAATGCTGCCGGTGCTCCGAAGCAGCCAGCCGCGCCCGAGCCGGTCGTCACTCGCCCGCCGGTGGATTTCTTCAATTTAGGAGGGAAGTAGCGGCCTCGGCAGCGGTGACTTTCGGGTGTGATTAAAAGTGGAATGCCGGAATTGGCGTCGCCGAGCCAAGACGCGAAAGTAGCGGGGCCGTCCCGGCCCCGGCCCTACCCGCAGTGGCGCTCTACGCAAGCGCCTTTGGCGCTCGGGGCCGAGACGGCCCCGCTACCATTGCGACTCAATCGCTTATTCCACTTTTATTCACCCCCGTGACTTTCCCCGCTTCCACGCGGAGTTGGTAGGCGGGGGCGAGTTCGCGCTTGCGGAGGGCTCTAAATAGGTCGGGCACGTCGCGCTTTTGGGCGATGACTTCGCGCACGCCTTCGGCGGCGCAGGTGAGTAGCTCGAAGTGGCCTTTTTTTTCTATGGGCGTGCCGAGGATGCGGGAGGCTTCGGGGAAAAGGGCGGCGTTTTTCTGGAGGACGAGGAAGCTGTAGGGCAGGGCGCGGAGGTCGATGCCGAGTTCGCGTCCGAGCTGCGACCAGCGGGCGTCTTGGGCGGCGTGAGAGGGGAATGGGGTGAAGAAGTGGCACCAGTGCGCGGCGTTCTCTGGGGCGAGGATGCCGCAGGCGTGGGCGTGGGGGCAGGGGGCGATGACGGTGAATTTGCTGCGGAGGGCTTCGCGGACGGCGATGAGGCTGCGGCTGTCGGCGTGGGTGCCGGCTTCGACCCAGAGGATTTCTTCGGCCTGCTCGGCGAGGGTGATGAGTTGGGCGTGGGCTTTGGCGGGCAGTTCGTTGAGGACGTGGCTGACGACGAGCATGGTGCCGGGCGGGAGCGGCGCTGTTTTATCAAAAGGTACGGCGGGGATGGCGGGAAATTCTTCGCGCATCCGGCGGGTGGCGAAGTGGATGGCGGCGGCGGAGACATCGGTAAAGGCAACTTCGCGGATGCTGCGGAATGCGCCGAGGACGCGGCGAGATGCGACTCCGGTGCCGCAGCCGAAATCGAGGACGCGGGTGCTACGGGGCTGCCAAGCGCGCGCGGCGAGTTCGCGGAGGACGGCCTCCCATTTCCACCCGATGCGCTGGGCGAATGTGTCGTCGTAGAGGGCGAGTTCTTCGTCGTCTTTCCAATATCCGCCGCCGGCATTGGTGCCGTCGAGAAAGCGCGTGCGGACGCGGTTGAGGACGGTGATTTCGTTGCGGGAGAAGCCGGTGCTCATACGCCGAGGAGCTTGGCGAGGCGCTGCTCGGCGAGGCCGAAGAAGGCCATGGTTTCGGCGAGTCGGGCTTTGAGTGCGTCGGCGTTGGTGGGGATGCCGCGTTTCGTGGCGGTGAGCATGAGGTTCTTGGCGGTGTGCTCGCTGGAGATGAATTCAAACACCTTGGCTTCGTAGCCGTGGATTTCGAGGACGAGGGCGCGGAGGCCGTCGGTGAGGAGTTCGGCCTGACGCTCGGCGAGGATGCCGTGGCGGAGGACTTCGGCGAGGACGGGCGGCGGGGTGAAAGCGCGGCGGACTTCTTTGTGGCAGCACGGGGCGACGACGATGAGGGCCGCACCCGCCTGCACGCCAGCGGCGATGGCGTCGTCGGTGGCGGTGTCGCAGGCGTGGAGGGCGAGGAGGAGGTCGAGCTTGTCGGGGAGTGCGAATGCGCCGATTTCGCCTTCGACGAAGCGGAGTCCTTCGCAGCCGAGTTCGGTGGCGATGGCGTTGGTCTGGGCGACGAGGTCGGCGCGGAGTTCGACGCCGGTCATGGCGATCTTCACATCGCGCCGCCGGAAGAAATCGTGGGCGGCAAAAGTGAGGTAGCCTTTTCCCGCGCCCATATCGCAAGCGGTGATGCTGGGGCTGGCCGCGAGCGGGGAGTCGGCGACGAGGTGGCCGAGCAGTTCGACGAAGCGCTCCACTTGGCGGAGCTTATCCGTCATGCCGGCGCGGGCGGTGCCATCGGCTGCGGTGACGCCGAGCTTTGTCAGAAACTGCGCGCCGGTGGTGGCGCGGACTTTGGGCCGGTCGTGGGAGGTGGGGAGGGGATCGCTGAAGGTGGGCTGCGTGGCTTTGAGCGGGCTGCCTTGTTTCCAGCGCCAGTCGCCGGAGGTTGTGAAGAGGTGGGCTTCTTGGAAGTCGGTGGTGAGCCAGCCTTCGACTTTGTAAGCGGCGGAGTCGAAGGGCTCGTTGCGGGTGATGTCGCGGGTGGCTTCGCGGAGGGTGAAGGAGACGACGCGCCCGCCCTTCAGCTCGACCATGCGGCCATAGACATTGCGCAGGACGCCCTCGTTTCGGCGGCGGCTGAGTGTGAGCTTGATGAAGGTGTTATCGGCGAGACTGGCGCGCAATTTCTCAAGGAAGCGCGCACGGGAATCAGGGTTTGGTTTTTGCATGTCGTGGCTTTGTGACGCCGATACAGCCGCCGCGCCAGCGTGAAGACGGTGCGGCTGGGAGATTTCGACGATGCTGGGCCGGATTTTGCTTTTATGCATCGAATCACGCCCAACCAAAATATGTCATGTCCAACGAACTGAGCCCTGAATCGCTCCTGGCCAGGCTCAAAGAACTCCGAGCCTGTGTGGAGCGCCATACCTTTTTGCTACGCGCTCGCGGGTTGGAGACGGGGCCGTTTATTTCCACCTGCGACGCGCTGGATGCGGCGCTGAGTGGGAAGAATCCGGCGGGCGATGTGCCGAGTCTTTTGAAGGAATTCTCGGCGTTCGGGGAGAAGCTCTCTGCGCTTCCCGATTGGCCACCGACCAATCCGGAGCGAGCGGCAGCAGAGATGCTCTCGGGGATGTTGCTTACGCTTGATGATACCGTGGCCATTTTCCGCAGAATGGGGGGGTAGCTCGGAGCTGCGCGCCGCCGAAGAACTGCAGCAGACGCTTACGCGTATCCACGCTTGCATCCGGCGTGGCGAGATGCCGACGGACGAGTTCCAAGACTTTCTCCTAACCGTCATCGCGCAGAATGCGGAGGTGAAACGCCGATTGCTATTTCGCACTGCTGCGCTCGCGATCTTTTGGGAAAACGCCCCGCAGGAAAAATGGGACCAGTTGCCCGATGATACGCTTGAGAGCATTTTCCGCCTCGTCCTTCAGTGGCAGGAGACGGAGCGCGAACGCATCCTCGGGAACATGCCTCTCGCGGACCGCCGCCGACTGGAGGAAATGGAGACTTACAGCGTCGAGCAGTGGAGCGCGCCCGACGTGTTCGAGCCGTAGTCGTCGGGGATTTTTCCAACGGGAAGCGAGCTGGCGGATTGTGTAAGGCGATGGATTTTCCAATCGGCCAATGCCGCACAGACGAGCACACGATGCACCGCCGCCTTTTCCTCAAAGGGCTGACGGGTGGCGCGCTGGCGAGTGTATCGAGCTTCGCGGGGCTGTTTCATAATCCCGTCTTCGCGGCGGAGACGAAGAAGGCGCAGAAGCACTGCATCCTCCTGTGGCTCTGCGGCGCGCCGAGCCAGTTTGAGACGTGGGACCCGAAGCCGGGACGCCCGTCGGGTGGGCCATTCGGGAGCATCCCGACGCGGGTGCCGGGTGTTCATTTCTCCTCGCTCATGCCGAAGTGCGCGAGCATCGCGGATAAACTGAATGTCGTCCGCAGTATGAAGACGACGCAGACGGAGCACTTGCAGGCGATCAATCTCCTCCAGCGAGGGAGCCCAGACCGCGCGGGCTTCACGAGGCCGACGTTGGGGAGTTCGCTGTCGCAGGCGATGGGGCAGCTCGACTCGCCGCTGCCGAATTTCATCTTCCTCGATCCGATTCCCGGCGGGAACGAATTCGAGTCGTTCAAGGCGGGGAATTGGGCTGGCTGGCTGGGCGCGGAGCACGCGCCTGTGCGGCTCGGCGGAGAATACACGCAGTTTCTGAATAATGCGGCGGAGACGATCCCCGTGCAGGACCGCGAGTCGCGGGAGGCGCTGAGGAAGTTCCTCACTTCCAAATACGAGCGTGACCGGAAGAGCGGCGTGGCGCGCAGCCAAAATGCCGCCTTTGAGCGGATGCGAGGGATGACTGCGAGCGCGGACCTCTTTGATGTGAACAAGTTGTCCGCCAAGGATCGCGAGCGATACGGGCCGGGGAGTTTTGCGCAGCACGCGCTAATGTCGCGGCATCTCGTGGAGCACGGTGCGCCGTTCGTGATGGTGGCGAATGGGATGAATTGGGACAACCACGTCTTCCAGCATGAGATCCACCAGATGCTTGTGCCAGAGCTGGACCGCGTGCTGTTTCATCTCGTGAATGATCTGGAAGAGCGAGGGCTACTCGACTCCACACTCGTCATCGCGATGGGAGAGTTTGGCCGCACGCCGTGGATCAATCCCGCCCGTGGACGCGACCATTACCCGAACGCGTGGAGCATGATGATGACAGGCTGCGGGCTGAAGCGCGGCGTGGTGACGGGCGCGACGGACGCCGACGGAGTGGATGTGATCTCCCAGCCGTTCAACGAACAGAATCTCTTCGCGACCATTTTCACCGCACTCGGCATAGACCCATACGCAGAATACGACTTGCCGGGGATGCCGACCTTTCACCGCGTGGAAAACAAAGTGGAGCCCATCCGCGACATCCTCGCGTGACGCCATGAAACTGACTCGCACACAAGATCACACACTTCCTACCGGCGCGCTCGGCCTCGCCATCGCGCCCGATGGCAGCCGCGCATTCGTAGCGTGCGCCGACGGGGCGATCTACGAAATGGATACGGCCACGGGAAAGGCCGAGCCGTTCGACGCAAAGCACGCATCCTACGCCAGCGGGTGTGCGCTGCTGCCCGATGGGCGCACGCTCATTTCCGCAGGATACGACGGCATGTTGCTGTGGCACGACGTGGAGACGCGGCGCTGCTGGCGGCGTGTGAAGGCGCACAATTTCTGGAGCTGGCAGATCGCGCTGTCGCCGGACGGCAGCCGCGTGGCGACGGTGAGCGGGCAGTATTTGCCGGGTGCTTGGAAGTATGAGCCTGCTGCGGAGACGGAGCCATCGGTGAAGGTCTATGATGCGCGCAACGGCGAGCTCGTCGCTGCGCTCGGCCACACGCCGCCCGTGCTGAGTTGTGCCTTCAGCCCCGACGGCCAGCACCTCGCGGCGGCAAATATGATGGGCGAAGTGCGCGTGTGGAATTTGCAATCGCTCGGCGACGGACAGCCAAGCGCGCAGTGGACCTCGCCCGATTTCACCTCGTGGGGGACGACGAAAACGCACCACTTCTGTGGCGGCATTTACGGACTCGCTTTCGCGCCGGACGCTGCATCGCTGCTGTGCTGCGGCATGGGACCGATGAACGACCCGATGGCTGGCAACGGCAAGATGACGTGGCAGCGTTGGGACTGGAAAACCGGCAAGCGCATCGATCAAATCAAAGACGGACAGCACGGCTCCGGCCTCATGGAAAGCGTAGCGTGGCATCCGAGTGGCGCGCATTTCCTGATGGCTGGGAGACAAGCGCAAGGCACATGGAACGCCGCGATTTTCTCCGCCGCCGACGGCACGCTTGTGCATTCCGTGGATACGAAGAAGCGGATTACCCACGCACGGTTCACCGCCGACGGGAACACTCTCATCATCGCTGGCGCCAATGGGCAGCCGCCGAGGAAGCAAGGCGAGTGGGCCGCGTGGGGGAAGGTTCAGATCTATCGCGTGGAGGTCTGATTTCCCTTTGCGAACATTCCGCGAACAGATGCTTGCCGCGCGACGCTCTTTCGCATCCTCTCGCCGTCTCATGAGCCAAACGTCCCTAGACGAATTAAATGCCCGCGTGCGCGAAGCCGCAGGCTGGATACCGAAACTCCGCGAAACCGTGGGCCAAGTGGTCGTCGGGCAGCAAGGGCTGCTCGACCGTCTGCTCGTCGGCCTTTTGGCAAACGGTCACGTTCTCCTCGAAGGTGTGCCCGGCCTCGCCAAGACGCTCGCCGTCCGCACCCTCGCCAACGCGATCCATGCCAGCTTCAGCCGCATTCAGTTCACCCCCGACCTGCTGCCCGCCGACATCGTTGGCACGCTGATTTATAATCCCGGCGACGGCAAATACCACGCGACCAAAGGCCCGGTTTTCGCGAACATTGTGCTGGCGGATGAAATCAACCGTGCGCCCGCAAAGGTGCAGTCCGCCTTGCTCGAAGCGATGCAGGAGCGGCAGGTGACACTCGGCGGCGTGACGCACAAACTGCCTTCACCGTTCCTCGTCCTCGCCACGGAAAACCCGATTGACCAAGAAGGCACTTACCCGCTGCCCGAGGCGCAAGTTGACCGCTTCATGCTTAAGGTCGTCGTGGGCTACCCCACCTTCGAGGAAGAGCGCAAAATTCTCGACACCATGGCTTTCACTCAGCCCAAGACTGAGGTCGGCAAAGTCATCGAGCAGGAGCAAATCGCAGCCGCCCGCGCCGTCGTGGACGACCTGCATGTGGATGAAAAAGTCCGCGATTACATCGTCCACGTCGTCTTCGCGACTCGCGAGCCCGCGAAGTATGGAGTCGGCGACCTCGCGCCGCTCATCCAGTTCGGAGCGAGTCCGCGCGCGACCATCGCGCTGACGCTCGCAGCGAAAGCGTGGGCCTTAATCCAAGGCCGCGCCTACGTGACGCCCGGCGACATCAAAGCCATCGGCGCAGACGTGCTCCGCCACCGCGTCCTGCTCACCTACGAGGCGGAAGCGCAGGGCATCACGAGCGATGTCGTGGTGAAGCGCATCTTTGACAATGTCCCCGTGCCTTAGCGCGTGCCGACAACCCACGACATCCTGAACCGCGTCCGGCGCATCGAGCTGCGAACTCGCAAGTTCGCAAATGACATGATGACGGGCGCTTATCATAGCCAGTTCAAAGGGCGTGGGCTGGATTTTGAGGAGCTGCGTGAATACGTGCCGGGCGATGATGTGCGGACGATTGATTGGAATGTCACGGCGCGCATGAGGCGACCGTTTGTGAAGCTCCATCGCGAGGAGCGCGAGCTGGCGGTGATGCTCGTGGTCGATGTTTCGGCGAGCGAAGCTTTCGGATCATCTGACCGGACGAAACGGGAGTTTGCTGCGGAGGTCGCTGCGACGCTGGCGTTCTCGGCGCTGCGCAGTGGCGACAAGGTGGGGTTGCTCCTATTCAGCGAGGATGTGGAGCTTTTTGTTCCGGCGAAAAAAGGGCGCAAGCATTTGCTCCGAATCATTCGGGAGACGCTCGCATTTCCTGCAAAGAAGCGGGGAACAAACATCAGCGCGGCGCTTAATTTTGTGAACCACGTGCTACATCGGCGCGCCGTGGTCTTTTTGGTCACGGACTTTCTGCACAGTTTCGACGCGAAGGCCGGGCAACACGATTTGTTCCGCGAGCTAGGGCACACCAACTCGCGTCACGACCTCGTCTGCGTGCATCTCCACGATGAACGCGAGCGCGCCATGCCGCCATCTGGATTGCTCCTGCTCGAGGATGCGGAGACAGGCGAATTGCTCGAACTCGATACCACTCGTTCCAGCGTACGTTCCGCGTATGCCGAAAAGTCTGCGCAGCGTCTGGAGCACCTCGATCGCTCGCTTACGCAAAGCGCCGTGGATGTCGTGCGTCTCGCGCCGAGTTCTGATTTTGCATCCACGTTACAGCGATTCTTTGAAATGAGGAGGCGGCGATGAAGCGGCTTGTCCTGTTCCTTTTCGCCGCTCTTCCCGCGATGTGTGCCATCACTCGCGACCCCGGTCCGATTCCTGAGCTGCGCCCGCTGCGTGAGGAGCTGTCGGCTTCCGTGGAGAAACGGCGCGATTTACTGCCGTGGTTTGTCGGCACGGGGATCATCGCGGTCGTCGTAGGGGTCGCGGCTGCTTGGCCGAAGAAACAACCGCCGCAACCGTTGGCTCCGTATGCGTTTGCGCGCAAGGAGCTCGAAGGGCTCAACGGGACGGTCGTCACGCCGCTCGTGCTTTCCGCAGTGGTGCGGCGCTACTTGCTCGACGCATTTCACATCCCGGCTCGCGGAGCGACGACTGAGGAACTCCTCCATTGGCTCTCGGCGCATCCGAAATGGGATACGCTCCTCGGTGGCGAGGCGGCCGATTTTCTCCGCGAGTGCGACGAGGCGAAGTTCTCGCCGAATCAGCCGGAGCAGCATCCGGAGTGGATTGAACGCGCGCTGGCACTCATCGCCCGCATCGAGAGGCGTCGCCTCACTCCTGCATCATGACGAGCGCCTTTGAATTTCAACATCCGTGGGCGTTGGCGCTTCTTGCGCTGCTGCCGATTTACGCATTCCTCCGTGGGCGGGCGGGCAAGGAAGGGTCGCTGCTATTTTCGAGCGCGGAGCTGATTCGCGCCATCGGCGGGCGCGTCCGCTCGGGCGCAGGACGGCTGTTCCTTTTCCTCCGCACGATCATCGTCGCGCTGGCCATCGTCGCGCTGGCGGGCCCGCGATTTGTGAATGAGGAAACTGAAGTGCAGTCGAGCGGCGTGGACATCATGATCGTCTATGACCTTTCGTGGAGCATGATGGCGCTGGACATGGCTCCGCCGGGCACGCTCACGACGCGCTTCGACATCGCGCAGGAGCAGATGAAGGCGTTCGTCGCCAAGCGCCCGAGCGACCGCATCGGGCTCGTCCTCTTCAGCGGCGTCCCATTTCTCCTCAGCCCGCCGACGCTGAATCACAAATGGCTGCTCGAGAATTTCGACCGCCTACACATCGGGCTCATCAATCAAGTCGGCACCGCCATCGGCGACGCGACGGGCCTCGCAGTGCGGCGGCTCGCGGCGCAGAAAGACAGCAAGAGCAAGGTCATCATGCTCCTCACCGATGGCGACAACAACAAGTGGGAGACGCTAGAGCCGCTGCCCTCCGCCGAGTTCGCGCGGGGCGAAAAGGTCCGCATTTACTCCATCGGTATCGGCAAAAATGAGCCGTGTATGTTGCACAACTTCGACCGCTCGACGGGCAAGTTTTACCTCGGTCCCGACGGACTGCCCATCGGCTACATCACCCAGCTCTCCGCCGCGAACTACGTCGTGCTGGAGAAAATGTCGAAGCTCACCGGCGGCAAAAGCTACACCGCGACGAACAAGCAGGAACTCGACACCGTCTACGCCGACATTGATCGGCTCGAAAAGACGGAGAAGAAACTCAAAAGCCGCCGCACTTACACCCCGCTGTATCAAATCCCACTCCTCGCTGGCATCGCACTGATGCTGCTGGAAGTGCTGCTCGCGAATACACGCTTCAGGAGGGTGCCATGAAGAACCAGCTTCTCTTCGCCGAGCCAGGCTGGCTCTGGCTGGCAGCATTGGGCGTCGCCATTCTCGCGGGCCTCATCGCATACTCGGCAAACCGCCGCCGCGCGCAGCTCGCTTCTTTTGCGAATGCAGACCAACTCCCGGCGCTGCTCGCGAATCATAGCCCGACGAAACGCATCGTGAAAAACGGGCTGCTTTTGCTCGCGGTGTTTCTCCTCGGCGTGGCGATGGCGAGGCCGCAGTGGGGCATCGTGTCGGAAGAGGTAAAGCGCAAGGGCGAGGACGTTGTCTTCCTACTTGATGTGTCGAAGTCCATGCTCGCTCGCGATGTTCAGCCAAACCGCCTTGAGCGCGCGAAGCTCGCCATCCGCGATTTCCTCCACCGCCACGCGGGCGGGCGCGTGGGGCTCGTCGCATTTGCGGGCGATGCGTTTCTGTGGTGCCCGCTCACGCTGGACTACGATGCGTTCGAGGAGACGCTCGGCGACCTCACGCCCGAGAGCCTGAACGTCCCCGGCTCCGACATCGCCAGCGCACTTTTCGCCGCGCGGAGTGCGTTTGAAAAGACGGACAAACGCAAGGTGCTCATCATTCTCAGCGACGGCGAGGACTTGGAAAAACTCGGCATCAAAGCAGCAGGCAAACTCGCCGAGGAAGGCGTGATTATTTACAGCGTCGGCGTCGGCAGCGCGAACGGCGCGCAAATTATGGTGCCCGGTCCCGGCGGTGTGCCGGTGCCGCTTCTCGACGACCGCAACCAGCCCGTGAACAGTGCGCTCGACGAGCAAACGCTCACCGAAATCGCCAAGGCAACTGGCGGCAATTACCGCCTCCTCACCACCGTCGCGGGCGGGATGGCCGATGTCGGTAAGGCGCTTCGGACGAGTGAGGGCAAAGGGCTCACGCAAGTTCGCAAGCTCGGCATTGATCGCTATCAATGGCCGCTCGGTGTTGCCATTTTGCTGTTAGTGGTAGAGTCTCTGCTCGCCACCCGCCGCCGTATCCGTGAACAACAACCAGCCAGCTAAATGATTCGCCTTTTCGCCATCTCAGCATTGCTCGCACCCGCTCTCATCGCTGCTCCGCAGACGCCGCGTGAGCTTTACAACAATGGGCTGAACAAGCTCCGCGCAGGCGACTTGAAGGAAGCCGAGACGATGTTGAGGGATGCGGCAAACTCGGGCCAGGACCACATCATCACTCCCGCGCTCTACAATCTCGGGCACGTCCGTTTTTCGCAGGGGAAAGAGACGCTGAAAGGGGAGGGGAATCGCCAGCAGATGCTCGACAGCGCCGCGGCCGCAACAGCCGTGGCGGAGGAAGTCTTGCGGTCGAAAAAGCCCATCGCGGAGTTGAGCACGAACGTGCAGGAACTGATCGAGGCTTACATGGAAGGCCGCGCTGCACGGAAGCAACTGAGGGCTTCCCACGAGGCGAACACACGCACTTTTGATCTCCTCGGCACGGCGCTGGCAAAGTGGCGGCGCTCCGTCGGCGACTTCCGCAGCGCGTGCGAGCTCGAGCCGTCGGACGCGGATGCAGCGTTCAACGCCGATGTCGTCGAGCGGCATATTAAAGAGCTGCTCAAGTTCAAAGAGGAACTCGAACAGCAAGCCGCCGAGGTGGAGCAAAAGCGTGCGGAGCTGAAGAAGATGATGGGCAAGCTGCGCGGGAAGATTCCCGACGAGATGATGCAAGAAGGCGACGGCGAGGAGGAGGACGAGGACTCCGACGAGGAGAAGGGCAAAAAGCCGAAAGACAAACCTGGCCAGAAGCAGGAGCAGCGCATCGGCGGCGAGCGCGAGATTTCGCCGGAGATGGGCAAGTGGCTCAAAGAGACGATGAAGCAACGGACCATGAACGTCGGCCCTGACGGCCAGCCGAATGGCGGCGGCGATAGCAATGAACCCGACCCGCTCGGCCAGCCGCGCCGTGATGGACGGTTCCCCGGCGGGCAGCAACAAGCGCCGAAAGGCAAGAAAGGCAAAGACTGGTGAAACGCATCCTTTTCAATCTCATCCTCGCCGCGCCGCTCCTCGCGCAGCAGTCGCCCGTCGCCAGCGATCCTGCGCCAGCGCCACCGCGCCCAGTCCCTGCGCCGCGCTTCGTCCTGCCGCAGCAAGACCCGGTGTTGCCGCTGGCCTTGAATGGCGGGGCCGCTGCGAGCTTCGATGCGGGTGCGCGGGTGGGTCGCCCGGTGCCGTTTCGCATCACCGTGTTGGGGCTGACTCGCCTGCTCGATTCGCCGCAGATTCCCGAGGTCGAAGGGCTCACTTTCCAAACGACGGGGCGTCCCTCGATGACGGGCGACGGCGCGATTGTTTTTAACTACATCGCGATTCCCAGCCGCGTGGGGCGGTTCGTCGTGCCGTCGTTCGAGTTCCCGGCGGGCGGGCGCAATATCACCATCCCGCAAGCGCGTGTGGATGTCGCGGACGCGCTGCCCGGCGAGGCCCGCTATCAGCCGCTCTTGGCATCCATAGACATGCCGAAGCGCGACTTCTACGTGGGCGAGACGATCCCTGCGCGCATCCTGTTTATCGAGACGCCGGACGAGACGCCGACCTACGTCCAGCACGTCGCGAAGACGAGCGGCTCCGTAGTTTTCCGCGTGGAGAATATGCACCGCTCCGTGGAAGTGGAAGTCGAGGGAGCCAAGCGCCGCGCCATCGCCAAGCCCGTGCAAATCACTCCGCTGAAAGAAGGCCCGACCGACGTGAACTGCCAAGTCATCGTCCATGTGCAAAAGCGCGACGTGGGCGGCTTCCGCGGCGGGATCAATATGCAGGGGCAGAGCACGATTGATGTGCCATCCACGCACTTCAATGTCCTGCCGCTGCCGACGACGGGGCGGCTGCCGGGCTTTACTGGAGCCATCGGGCAGTTCGCGCTCTCCGCACCGAAAGTCTCTGGCAACGAAGTGGAAATGGGCGAGCCCATCACGCTCGCCATCTCCCTCACCGGCGAAGGAAATCTCGCGGGCGTCTCCGCGCCCGAGCTGCCCGACAACGCGGACTGGCAGACTTACAAGCCCACGACCGACCTCGCCGCCGCGAACGATGAAGACGCGCCGCTGCTGGCGACGAAGACGTTCACTTACACGCTCGTCCCGAAGCGCGCTGGCGTGCGCGCGACCCCGGCGATCCCCTTCAGCTATTTCGATCCGGTGAAGGCGCAGTTTATTGATGTCACCATCCCGCCGCAGCCCATGAAAGTGACCGCCTCCACCGTTCCCGAGCCCCCAGCCGTCGCAACGGAAAAGCCCAAAGAGGAGGAAGAGGCCAAAGGTCCAAAGCGCATCGAGCCTGCACTCACCGGCCTCGCCGAGTCGTCGGGGCTCTGGACGCATAGCCTTCGCCCGGCGCTCTGGTCGCGCTGGTTCCTCGCGCTGCAACTGACGCCGATTGTGTTCCTCGCGGCACTATGGGCACGGCGGAAGAGCCGCGAACACCACGCCGCGAACCCGCAAATCATGCGCCGCCGCAAAGCTCGCGCTGCGGCCCGGCTTGCACTCGGCGAAGCGCGGAACGCTGCACGGCTCGGCGATTCCACCGCATTCCTCACCGCCAGCACCCGCGCCATCCGCGAAGCCGCCGCGCCGCTCGACACGGCACAGGCTGGCAGTCTCACGCAGGAGGAAGTGCTCCACATTCTCCGCGACGACGAGCGCGCCTCGCAGACCGCGCGGGCGATTTTCGACCACGCCGAAGCGCACCGCTACGGCGCGAACGGAGCCATCAAACCCGACAAACTCATGCCTGACCTCGAACACACCCTCGCTCGGCTGAGCGCCAAAGCCTGATGAAAACGCTCTTCCTTTTCCTGCTCGCCTGCGCCGCCGCCTTCGCCGAAGCGCCGGACGACCGCTTTGAAAAAGCCAAGCGCGCCATGAGCGACAGCGACTACGGCGAGGCTGCCTACCAGCTCCGCGAGCTGGTCTCCGAGAGCAACTTCTCCCACGGCGCGCTGCACAATCTCGGCAATGCCGAATGGAAAGTCGTCCGTCCCGGCCACGCCATCCTCGCTTGGGAGAGGGCGGCGCTCATCAATCCCCGCGACACGAACACCGCCGCAAACTTGGCCTTCGCCCGGCACAAAGCCGAGCTGCCCAGCCCCGCACTCTCGTGGACCGAGAGCTACTCGACATGGCTCTCGCCGAACGTCTGGCTGGCCGCAGCATCACTCGGCTTTTGGGGGGGAGTCATGCTGCTCACCCTCCCGCGACTGCTCGGCGCGCGCCGGGCGGACTGGCATCAAGGCATCGCCGCGCTGTCACTCACCGCATTCCTTTTCACCATCCCCGCGCTGTTCGGCCTCTCGCGGCGCGGCAATCTCGGCGTTGCCCTAGAAGACGCCACGCCGCTCCGACTCACTCCGACCCGGGAAGGCGAAGAACTCGTGAAACTACCCGCCGGTGAGTTAGCTCGCGTGGAAAAAGAACGCGGCAATTACCTCTACGTCCGCGCAGACGGCGATCGCGCGGGCTGGGTGCGGCGCGAGGAGTTCGAGCGCATCTGGTCGCGGCGATGAGTGAGAGCTGGAATAATAGCCCCTGCGTCTTCGCTTTCTGTCCCAGAGACGCACTCGGTCGTTTCTTGGAAGTTACCCGACGATCTCGGTTCCGATTCCTTGATTGGTGAAGACTTCTAGGAGCAGGGCGTGAGGGGTGCGCCCGTCGATGAAGTGGACTTTTTTCACACCTTGGCGGAGGGCGTTGAGGGCACTTTCGACTTTTGGGATCATCCCGCCGGAGATGATGTTGTCGGCGATGAGTTTCTCGATTTGCGCCGTGGAGACGCTGGGGATGAGCGAGCTTTTGTCGGCGGGATCGCGCATGAGGCCGGGCACGTCGCTTACGTAGATGAGCTTCGTCGCGCCGAGTCTTCCGGCGACGCTGCCGGCGGCGATGTCGGCGTTGATGTTATAGACGATGCCTGCGGTGTCGCGGGCGAGGGGACTGATGACGGGAACGATTTCGCGTTCCACCATTTGGGTGATTTCGTCGAGCTTCACATCGGTGACTTCGCCGACGTAGCCGAGGTCCACATCTTCGCCGTGCTCGCGCTGGGGGGGAAGCTTTTGAGCGATGAGGACGTTCTTGCCGTGGATGCCCATCGCGGAGCCGCCGAATGCGTTGATGCGGTTGGCGATGTCGGGGTTGATGGTGTTGTCGAGGACGTCTTCGACAATGCTGACGGCCTCTTTGTCAGTGCACCGAAGGCCGTTGACGAAGCGCGCCTTTTGTCCTGCCTGGCGCATCCGCTCGGTGATGGCTTTGCCGCCGCCGTGGATGACGATGGGGTTGATGCCGACAGCTTCGAGGAAGACGATGTCTTTGAGCAGTCGGTCAATGGCATGTTCGTCTTCCATCGCGCTGCCGCCGTATTTGATGACGAAGAGATGCCCCCGGAATTTCTGCATATACGGGAGTGCTTCGATCAGGGCTTCTGCGCGGACGTTGGCGTTCAGTGACATGTGCGGGGTAGATAAACGCGGACTGTCTGCCGGAGCAAGTGTGGGGATTGAGAATCGGGTGTGATTAAACCTAAATAAAGCAGTTAGCCGGATGTGAAAATGGCGGAAGTCGTGCAACAACAGAGAGATGCACGACGAAACGAGCGCGAAAAACGTTCACCTATTGGGTGAGGCCGCAGTGGTGGGCAAAATCCTGCCGCCGGACCTGAC
>CANIWM010000113.1 GCA_947471505.1 Chthoniobacteraceae bacterium
CCCCTCCCCACCCAAACAAAACGCGCTGATTTTCTAAAACAGCGACCGCGCAACCACCGCGCGCAGCATCATCGACCTGCCGCCACCGTGAAATCCAACCCGCGCCGCTCCCCCTCGCCCTCAACCCTCAACTGCCGTTTTTAGGATTACTTTTGCAAACGTTTTTTGCTGTCCTTTTTCCGAGGTTGGGCGAGAAGGGAAACCCTATGGCATTCGATCCTACTATACCACAAAACGGCGACGACATTGATGCGGTGGAAATGCGCGCCCAGTTCAACGCACTGAACGACCGCATCGTCGCACTAGGGAAACGCTGATTAAATCGGAAACCAGATTTTGATACCGCTAATCTGCGCTCATCTTCGCTAATCTTTGCCGCTTGCTGCCTGAAAATTAGCGGAGATGAGCGCAGATTAGCGGTTTCCTTTTCCGTCCTGCATTTAATCAGCGGCTCCCTAGAAGCCGCCCTCGCCAACACCGCGCAAAACCCAAACCTCGGCACATTCAACATCGCGCTGAGCGATCCGCCGACGCGGGCGGAGGTGCAGGCGATCCTCGATGTGCTCAATACGCTGATCAATCAGATCACGCGGGTGTAGCGCTGGGGCAGAGTGGGTTTTGTGTCACGGGCTCTGAAGACGCGGCGTAGCTCGATTTTCCAAAGTCGAGTGGGGGCGTTCTCGACAGAAGAACCTTCCCCGGAGAGGGCTCCAATACTCGACATTGGAATGTCGAGCTACGTTTTTGCGTCCGTGTTTCTGAAGCGCGGGAGGCGAGGCTACTTCAGCTCGCGGAGGTAGAGGTTGCCGAGTTCTACTTCGGCTCCGCTGTGGAGGAGGTGGATGCGGGCTGCGCCTTCTTGCGTGGGTGGGAGCGTCAGTGTCTCAGCGTCGAGGGTGCCGGTGAGGGTGGCTCCGCGTCGGGTGAGGGTGAGTCGTTTCCATGCGTTGCGTTTGAGGCCGCTCTTTTCATCAAAGCGGAGGGCGATATTTGAAGCGCTGCCGATTGCGATTCCACCGGGCGAATCTTCGGCGGGGGTGTCTTTTCCGAGCTTGATGTCGGCGATGAACTCGAAGTCGCCGTATTCTTTTTCTGTGGAGATGGACTGTCCGGCGGGCCCGGCTTTCAGCACGAGCCGCCAATCGCTCGGGACGAAGTTCGTCGCCTTTTCCGCGCCTTGCCAGCCCCGGAGGTCGAGGCCGTTGTAGAGCTGGGTGTGGCCGAGTGCTTCGTCGGCGGTTTGTTCTGGCGTTGCGGTGTTGCCGGGGAGCTCGCGGATGCGGACGAGCCGCCATTCGGTCGGGGCGCCTTCGCTTTCGAGGCCGACGTATCCTTTTCGCCAATTGCACTGCTCGCCGCCGCTCACTTCCTTGCCGTTCACGCTGAGTCGTAGCACGCCGTCTTTCGCGGAGATGTGGTAGTGGTTCCACTCGGGGGAGGGCTTGCTACGCTCTTCGCTGGGGAAGCTGCGCATTCCATTATGCCGCCCAAGCGGGACCATCGAGGAGCCGTGAATGGGGAAGACGTCGCCGTGCGTCGTGTAGCTCTTGGTGTTGCCGTAGCCGTGGTCGAGCACTTGCACTTCGATGGCGCGGAGAAAGGGGACGCCTTTCGCGGCGAGCGGCGAGGCCCAGATGAAGATGCCGGCGTTTCCCCCGCTTTTCATATGTCGCCATTCCACCTCCATCTCGAAGTTTTCATACATCTTCGGGATGCGCAGTCCGCCAGTCGGCTTGCCGGTGCAGTGGATGACGCCGTCCGCCACGCTCCACGTCTCGGGGGCGCAGTTTACGTTCACCCAATTAGAAAGGTCTTTGCCGTTGAAAAGGTCCACCCATCCGTCGTCGGCGGCGAGCAGTGGTGTTGCGAAGAGAGTGAGCAGGAAAAGGCGCATAGCGGTGTGCAGCGAAGCGGGAGTGCGGCGGCGGCGTCAACGGAGAATGTCCGCCCGCAGGCCGCGCAGAACGGCGTTCTCCTCGATAAAGGTGCGGGCGATTTTTGCGACGGTGGCGGGGATGGTCGCGAGGGTGTGCGTGCAGTCGCGGAGAAATGGGACGACGGATTTCGCGCCGAGGCCGCACTCGGTGGCGAGGTTGGTGAGTGTTTCGATTTTGAGCCCGTCGTCTTTGATGGTGCCGATTTCGGCGATGATCCAGCTCAGGGCGTAAAAGTGGGGCGCGGAGAAATAGAGCGGGTCGATCCCGGCAGCGGGGGAGGGGACGACGTTGTAGCGCGACTCGACGACGGATTTGGTCATGTAGGGCTGGAGCGCCGCATCCACGCGCTCGGCGGGGCGGAGCTGGATGAGCCCTTCGAGGCTTTGCGCGTAGATGCTGAGCCAACGGAGCTTCCGGCGGAACTCGTGGACGCCGAGCTCCAGCTCCTCGAAGTCGAACTCGCCAGCGCCGTAGTCGTCTTCGATTTCCTCCAATTCGGCGGCGATAAACTCGGCAACTTTCCGGCGATCTTTCGTCGCTTTGTGCCAGTCCACTTCGGCTAGTTCCTCCATTATCGTTCGGATGCGCGGGAAGTCGCCGTGCAGCCACTCATCGGAATCGAGCAGCGTTTGGAGCTTGGAGAGTTCATCCGCTTTATGCCGCTCCAGCGCGGCACGCAGCACCTCGGGGAAGTCTTTTTGCGCGGCGGCATCCTTTAGCCAGCCGTCCCAGTAGTCCACGGCACCGAGCTGATCTTCGAGTGCCTTGATGGGGGCGCTGAGCGCCTTGAAGGGCTTTTTGTCCTGCACGTCGCGGTAGATGCGGCAGAGCGACTGGAGGTAAAAAAGCCACTGCCTCGCGGAGCTTTGGTAGAGTGTGAGGGCGGGCTCTTTTGCCGCAGCGGACTGCGCGAGGCACGGGAGGAGTCGCCCCATCTGCGTGAGAAAGCGCCGGTGACCGGGTGCGAGGTTTTTGGAGGCCAAGGTGGTTTGCAATGATTCCGCGGCGGATGACATGCCGGAGCTTCTCGCAGCCCAGCGGCGCTTCGGCAAGCTGCCCTGGCAGGCAAAAACGAAAAGCCCGCTTGCCGTCGCGGGCTGACTGCGACTAGAGGAGTGCCCCGTGGAAACCCCGCTCAAACTGGACACGCTCCAAACTATCGAACTCGCTGAAGGCGTGCAGGTGCAACTGCACCCTGCGGGTCCGTTGCCGCGTGCGGTGGCGCTGATGGTGGATATGGTCCTCGCTGCGCTGATCTTTGGGGGGCTGATTTTGGGCCTGCTTTTCCTCGGCAACCTTGTGGGCATGGAGATGAGCGTCGGGCTCATCTTGCTGTCGGCCTTCGGGACTTACTGGGGCTACTTCATGCTCTACGAAGTGCTCCGTCGCGGGCAGACGCCGGGGAAGAAATACATGGGCCTCCGCGTGGTCCGAACTTCCGGTGCTCCGGTGGGCTGGGGCGCGGCATTTCTGCGCAACCTCGTTCGGTTTGCAGACATGATGCCGCTGCTGCCGCAATGGCAGCTCGCGTGGCTGGTGTTCGGCTTTTATTTGTTCGGGGTCACGAGCTGCCTCTGCACGCTGCGCTTTCAGCGGCTGGGCGATTTAGTGGCGGATACGCTCGTGATTTACGACAAGACGACGGAGCCGCATTTCACGGCGAAATCGCGCGAGCCCATCGCGCCCGCACCACCGCCGTTTGTGCTCACGCGAGAGGAGCAAGTCGCCTTTATCCAGTTCGTCGAGCGTGCGCCGTCGTGGTCGGAGTCGCGGAAGGAAGAACTCGTGCAGCCGCTCGCAGAGCTGCTCGGCATCCAGGGGCGCGGCGCAGTGCAGCGCGTGCTCGGCATCGGCGTGTGGCTACGAGACTCATGAAACGCGCCGACTTTGAAGCCCACAACGAAGCCAACTGGCGCGAACTCGAAGCGACCGTGGCAGAACTCGACCGCAAGCGCCCGCTGCTCGATGCCGAACGACTCCCGCGCCTATTTCGCAAAGTGTGCGGCGACCTCGCGCTCGCTCAGCACCGCATGTACGGGCGGAAGCTCTGCGAGCGGCTGAATGGAAACGTCATCGCCGCGTGGGGCCATTTGCACTCCGGGCTCAATCGCGGCTCTAGCGGGCTGGCGCTCTTTTTCGGCCACACATTCCCCGCCGCCGTCCGCGCGGAATCCCGCGTGGTGTGGTTGTGCCTCGCGATGTTCTGGCTGCCGTTTTTCGCGTTCATCGCGGCGGCGTACTTCGAGCCGAAGTGGATTTACGCGCTCCTCTCGCCGGAGCATCAGGCGATGATGGATATGCAGTATGGCACCGACAACGTGGACGAATTCATCCGCGAGAAATTCGGCAGCAACTTCGGGATGCTCGGCTTTTACATCATCAACAACGTCTCCATCGCCTTCCAGAGTTTCGCTTGCGGAGTCCTGTTCGGCGTGGGCGCAGTGTATGCGCTCGGCCAGCAGGGGATCATCCTCGGCGCGATGTTTGGCTACGTTCACGCCAACGGAAACCTCCACCGCCTTTACACCTTTTGCGCCAGCCATTCCTCGTTCGAGATTCTCGGCATCATCCTCTGCGGCGCGGCGGGCACCGTCACGGGGCTCGGGCTGATTAAACCGGGGCGACTCTCGCGAAAAGACGCGCTCACTGCGGCAGGAAGACGCGCACTCCCCATCCTCATCGGCGGCTCGATGATGGTCGCCCTCGCCGCCCCGATCGAAGCATTTTGGTCCCCATCCAGCATCCCCGCCGCGATGAAGCACACCGTCGGCATCCTCGGCTGGCTGGGCTTCGCCGCATATTTTACCTTCGTGGGAAGAAGGCAGGATGCGGCTTGATGATGTGAGCGCGGTGATTCGCCCACGCGGGATTTGAATCTCTCCGGTTTTTTCTTTTTCGTTGCCCGACCCGCTTTCCCCTTTCGGCGACGGGGGGATGTCACGCCCGAGAATGTTCTTGAGGGAGCACCTCATTCCGCTACAGCGCTTCCATGCGCCCGCCATCCACTCACATCAACCAATCCGACCGGGAGAAAGCGCGTCTCTCCGAGTCACCCGCTATTCGACTGGCGAAAGTTGCCGGTCGGATAATGGGAGATTAGGAGTCGCTCGCGTCACCCATGAATGAAACCCCAAACAGCCCAGGAAAGTTTGCCGAGCCACAGGTCGAGCCGTTATTCATGGCCATACCGACAGCCGACGCAGACTGTCAGTCCGCTTACGACCGTGCGGCTGCGACCCTTCCGCATTTTATCGAGCATATGCAACGGGGCGGAGACGCATTTTACTCGGCCAAGCTTCGGTTTCGCGACCCAGACGGGTCCGAGCGTCTTGGCGAGGACAGGTTCGCATTTCTTTGGCTCACCTCCGTTCATTACCACTCCGCCGAGCGTGTCTTCTCCGGCACCTTCTTCGAGGTTCCGCCCGAGTTCCAGAAGTGGCACCAGGTTGGTCAGCGTCTCTCCTTCGATCCGGAAGACATCTTCGACTGGATGGTTCTTCGGCAGGGCCACTTGCATGGAGGTTTCACACTACGAGTCTCGCGCTCGAAGCTCCCCAAGGTCGAGCACGAGTCGTATGACCGTTACGTAGGGGTCACCGTGTATGAGCCACTACCAATCTAACTCGACCGCAACGCGTAAACTTTTCTGATGTCATCCAAGATTGCCCCGGTGCCATCACGGTTGGATCCGTCCAACCATACGCTGCCACTGCTTCAACCGATCTCCAGCACGGAGACGCCTTTTGGTAGATTGATGCACACGGTGACGCTTTGGCCGGAGCGGTGCCAGGTGCCGCTTTCGAGATCGAGCGGGCGCTTTACTTCACGGAGGGCCGCGGCGGGTTGCTGATTTTGGGTGTGGCTCGGGATGGCGGCGGGCGGGGCGGGGAATTGCACGGTGAAGGCGGGGCAGGCGTATGGGGCGCGGAATGTGAGCCGGTTGCCGGTGTGTTCGATGCGGGTGAGTTCGCGCGCGGCCCAGTAGCGGGAGATTTCGCTGAGTTTCATCCACAGCAGATTGTCGAAGCGGGCGTGGAGGCGGCGGACGACTTCCTGCCAGATTTTGAAGCCGAGCTCCTGGCCGTTCCAGTAGATGCCGGTCCAGTGCGCAAGGGCGAGGGCGGGCTCGCCGCGCGTGATGACTTCGACCATGCGGCCGGACTGGAGATCTTCGCTGATGAATTTGTCCACGCCGCCGGGCGGGGTGTTGTCCCAGCCGCCCGTCCAGTCGCCGGCGCAGCCGATGATGCTGACGACGCAGCGCGGGTCGGGGCCGTCGAGTCCGGAGGCGTTTTCGACACGCGGGGCGACGCTCTTTTCTCCCTCGCTGTAGAGGTGGCGGAAGTAATGGGGGATCTCGGCGTTGAATACGTCGCGCACGGCTTGGAAGGAGGCTTGGGAAAGCTGGGGCAGCGCTTTGTTTCCAAAGCCGCCGGGGGTGGTGACGCCTTCGCAGGGCAGGCCGGCGTTTTTGAGGATGGTCAGGGCGTAGGCGAGATAGTTGCCGATTTCGTCGGCGCTGCGGCCGGTGGTCCAGTCCCAGTTTTCCATGAACTTGAGGGAGTGGTCGGGGTAGGGATGGCCGGTCTTGGTGTCGATGACGCGGGAGTGTGTGACCATTTCGGGATGGATGTCCCAGTTTGGCATCATGACGGTGCGGACGAGTTCGAGGCTGTCGTTGAGTTCGCGCTGGGTCCAGCCGGGCAACATGCGGTCGAGCCGCCCGACGCATGCGGGATACGGGACGATGCTGTATTTGCCCTTCACGCCTGCGCCGGCGCACCATTCGCCGAATTTGCGGACGAAGGCATCGGGGATTTCGACGGGCCATTCGCGCCAGTTGCGATGGTAGTTCGCGTTGGCCCCGGCGAAGGCCTGGTCGAACTGCGGCATGGTGAAGCGGTTCAAGTTCACGAGGCACGTGGAGTCGTCGATGATGAGTCCGACGGGGACGCGGGCGCGCGGGTTGAGCACGGAGACGCCGTCGGCACGAGCGGGGCGATCGCCCGCGAGTTGCGCGAGGAGTGACGGCGCGGCGCCGAGTGCGGCGGCGGCGAGCGTGGTGTTCTTGAGGAATAGGCGGCGAGTGGTGCGCATGCGGCGGACGTTACGCCGGGGGAATGGCGAGGCAAGGAATCTGTGTGCTGCCGGTGCCGCTGTGGAAAAATGTTTGGCAGTATTCGGGGCGGATGACCATGGTCGCGAACTATGACTGAGCGCATGAATCTTTCCGGCACATCTCCCCTCTCGCTGATCCTTCGGTGCATCGCCGTGGGATTCTTCACCGCCACCATCGCCTCTGCGGAGACAAACAACTGGCCCCGCTGGCGCGGTCCGCGCGACAATGGCAGCACCGAGAACGGCTCGTACCCGACGAAGTGGGATGCGACCACAAACGTCGTCTGGTCGGCGCCGCTTCCCGGCAAAGGCTGCTCCACGCCCATCGTCTGGAACGAACGCATCTACGTCACCGCGCCATCCGATGGCCAGGACTCGCTGCTCGCGTTTGACTGGGCCGGCAAGCCGCTCTGGCAGACTCCGGTCGGCCCCGAGAAGCCGGGGAAGAACCGCAACGGCTCCGGCAGCAACCCTTCGCCAGCCACGGACGGCACCGCCATTTTCACCCACTTTAAGAGCGGGAACCTCGCGGCCTTCGAGCTGGACGGCAAGGTGCGCTGGAAGACGAACCTCATCGAGCGATTTGGGAAAGACACGCTGTATTGGGACTACGGCTCTTCGCCCGTCCTCACGGAAAAAGACGTGATCGCCACGCTCATGCACCACGGCGAATCGTACGTGGCGGCGTTTGACAAAACCACGGGCGACCTGCGCTGGAAGGTGGCGCGCAATTTCACAACGCCGACCGAGGGCGACCACAGCTACGCGACACCGATCGTCATCCGCCACGCGGGAAAGGAAGCGCTGCTCGTGTGGGGCGCGGAGCATCTCACCGCGCACGACGCAGCGACCGGCGCGACGCTGTGGAGTTGCGGCGATTTCAATCCGGAGTCGAAGAGCAACTGGGTGGCGGTCTCGTCGCCCGTAGTCGTCGGCGACATGGCGGTCGTCCCGTTCGGACGCGGCTCGCGGCTGCACGGGATCAAGCTCGGCGGCACGGGCGATGTCACCGCCACGCACCGCGCTTGGGTGAGCAACGATACGGGCAGCTTCGTACCCACGCCGCTCGAATACAAAGGCCGCATCTACGTCGTGCGAGACCGCGGTCAGGTCGTGTGCATCAATCCCGCCGACGGCACCACGGTCTGGACCGGCGATCTCCCGAAGGGCGCGCAGAGCTACTATTCCTCGCCCGCCGTAGCCGATGGGAAACTCTACGCCGCACGCGAGGACGGCACCGTCTTCGTTGCGAAGATCGACGGCGGATTCGAAGTGCTCTCGGAAAACAAAATGGGCGAGCCCATCATCGCCTCACCCGTCCCCGTCGCCGGACGCCTGCTCATCCGCGGAGAGAAGCATCTGTTTTGCATCGCGGCGGGGAAGTAATGGCAACGGAAACGGGGTCACGGTCAGGGGTCACACGGTCAGGGGTCAGGCGAAAAAATGGAAAACTTTCCGGCTTCGTTGCGTGTCATTTTTCTATTTTATCGTCTGACCCCCTGGCCCTTTGCCGTTCGCTATGGAGGCCGGAAAGGATTGGTTCATTTCCTACTGCGCGGGTGCGGGCAGCTCCGGCCAATCGTCCGTGCGGAAGGGCGAGGCGGGCAGACCTGCGCCGTTGGCGAGATTGCACTCCGGGTTGTCCTCCCACGCGTAGCGCACCGCGACGGGCACTTTCACTTCCGCGCTGGAGACGATCACTTTGTCGCCCTCGATGCGCGCGGTTGCCGGCTTCCACGCACGATCTTCGCCCGCGATGAGGAAGCCTTTTACCTCGCCGCCTTTCGCCGCGAGTCCGCCGTTGGTGTGTGTAAATGAAACGACCACATCCGCGCCTTTCACCTCGTGTTTTGCGGGAAGAGGACCGCTCGTGGCGGCGACTTTGCGGCCATAGACGTCGCCCAGTGCCCATAACGCGAGACGGTGCCCGACTTCCTGCTTGTTCTTCGGGTGGATGTTTTTCGGGTCGCCGATATCGATCGCGATGGCCATGCCGGTGCGCGGGAGATTCAGCGTCTTGAGCATCGCTTCGCGCACGCGCGGCCAGCCCTCGCCGGGGCGCACGAAATTGGGCAGTTGCACCCACGCGAACGGCAGCTCGTCATTCCAACGACTGCGCCAGTCGGTCACGAGAAGCGGCAATTGGTGCGAGTAGTCGTCACCTCCGCCTCCCCTTGTATTGGCCTCGCCTTGATACCAAACGATACCGCCGAGTGCATACGGAATCAGCGGAGCGATTTTGCCATTGAAAAGTCCGCCCGGACCTCCGCGCCGATTGCGCTGCACGAGCGGGTCGAGCGGCTGTTTTGGCGCGGGCTTGCCGTCGGGCTTTGCCTTCTCCGCCTGTTCCTTCCAGCGCTCTATGGCCTTCTCGAACTGTTCCTTAGCCGCAGCTTCGTCGAATTTCGCCTCCGACGCTGCGCTCCGCTCATGCGCCGCTTTTAATGCCGGAGACTTCGCCTGCGCTTCGGCTGCGATCCACGATTCGATGGGGGTTCCGCCGACCGAGGAATTGATGAGCCCGACCGGCACGCCGAGGTCGTGCTGCACTTCGCGTCCAAAGAAAAAGAGCGTCGCGGAAAACGAGCCGACACTTTCCGGCGAACAGACATCCCACTTGCCGGAGGCATTTGCCGTCGGGGTTCTGGCGGCGCCGGAGTTTTCGTTGAACATCCGGATGAGCGGCAGTCCGGCCTTCGCTTTTTCCGCTTCAAAATCCTGCGCCCCCGAAACCTTCATCGCCATGTTGGACTGGCCCGAGCCGAGCCAGACTTCACCGACAAGAACATCGTCAGCCACCGCGCTGCGTTCCGCCTTTTCCGATTGGACGACGAGCTTCTGCGCATTTGCCCTTGCGGGCATCGGGTCGAGTTTCACCATCCATTTGCCATCTCCGTTGGCTGCGGAAGTTTTCGTCTGCGCGCCGAATGTGACGGTGATTTTCTCGCCCGCGTCCGCCCAGCCCCAAACGGGCACCGGCTTGTCGCGCTGGAGGACCATGTGGTCGGAAAAGAGCGTCGCGAGTCTCAGTTCGGCGGCGCTGAGCGGGGCGAGCAGAATCGCGGATACGACGACGTGGATTGGGTTCATGATGGGTCTGGGTCTTTCGAGTTTCATATGTGGAAAGAGAGACAGCAGCAATCGGCCGCTTTAGGTCAATCTTTGTGCTTCGGTAACGGGTCGGGTGCAGTCGGGACGAAGAGACGTTCCCACATTTACGCTCAGTTCCTGGGCGGACGCCTCATACGGTTTTAACACTCAACTTGCATGAACCATAAAGTAGGTAGTCGTCAGGGGGCAGTTTCCGGCCGAAAACTGACCACTGAAATCTCAGGTTCCCGCACGTTGACCGTCGAATTCGTATCGCGCCATTGGAAAACGGAGTCACACAAACAATAGGAAACTTTGCGAGCATTTACCGTGTGTTTATTTCTGTTTCATTTGACCCCGTTTCCGCTGCGAAAACGGGCGCACGAAAACGTTTTTGGAAGTAAAGTCAGGAAGGTTGAGCGTATTCATTTTCGGGAAAATGGTGGTTGAAACTGCTGCGGATGAGTCGGGAAATGGGGAGCCGCAATTATGCTGTCGAATACCTTCTTGAAATGGATTCAGACCGCAAAAAGTGCCGGGCTTTGGGACGCTGTGCGCCGTTTCTCGCTTCCGCGCTTGCGCAGACGGGGCGCGGGCGCTTACACCGCTGCCCCGTGGAAGCCCTGCAACAACTGGATACGCTCCAAACTATCGAACTCGCCGAGCGTGCGCTGGTGCATCGGCGCACTCGTTTCGTGTTCGTGGGAAGGAGGCAGGATGCGGCTTGAGGATGTGAGCGCGGTGATCCGCCCACGCGGGCAGTGGGAGGCGGTGGACCTCGGGTTTGCGATGACGCGGAAGCTTTTCCCTCGTCTGCTCGCGGCGTGGTCGCTGACGGTGGTGCCGCTGTGGATTTTGCTGCTGGGGCTGAGCTGGTATTTCCCGCTGGGCTGGGTGTTGACGGCGATTTGGTGGCTGAAACCGATCTACGACCGGGTGCCGCTCTTCATAATGAGCCGCTCGCTTTTCGGCGCGACGCCGACGTTGAGGGAGGTGCTGCGGGCGTGGCCGGGGATGATTTTTCGGCGCAATCTCGGCGTGTTGTTTTACCGGGTGCCGTGGCTTTTGGTCCTGCCGCATTTCGCGTGGTCGAGGGCGCTGACGGCGACGGCGATTGATTTGGAGCAGCAGACCGGGAAGGCGTTGAAGGACCGCCAGCAGGTGCTTTTGCGACTGGCAGGCTCGCGAGTCAGCGGGCTGGTGGCGCTGTGCGGGCTTTACGAAATGATCTTGGTGTTCGCGCTGCTGACGCTGGGTGTGACGGCGACGGGCGACCCGACGGGGGCGACGGGGCTGATGGATGCGTTCGTGGATATGGCGTTCAGCAAAGGCGAGATGGAGCCGTGGCTGAAGTGGACGCTCGTGCTCGGCTACCTCGTCTCCATGACGCTCGTGGAGCTGTTCTACGTGGGCGGCGGCTTCGGCATTTACCTGAACTGCCGGACGCATCTGGAGGGCTGGGACGTGGAGATTTCCTTCCGCCGCCTCGCCAAGCGGCTGCAAAAAGTAGTCACCGTTCTCGCCTTCTTCGCCTGCACGGCTGGGGCGTCGGCGATAGAGATCGAAAAGGCGGCGTCGAAGGAAAAGGCGGCGATCCACGAGGTGTTGAAGCAGCCTGCTTTCGAGATTCACAAAGTGCAGCAGAGGAAGCTGACCTCCGATAAAGATTGGGATTTCAGCGGGGGCGAATGGCTGGCGAGCATCGGGCAGATTCTCTACTACGCGATCCTCGTCGGCGTCGTGGTCTGGCTGGCGTGGCTGCTCTATGTGAACCGCCACATGTTCCAGCGCACGGGCGCGCGGACTTTGCAAAAACCGAGCGCACCGCGAACCATCATGGGCCTCGATGTGACGCCCGAGTCGCTGCCCGCAGACATCCTCGCCGCAGCGATGGCGCGATGGGCAGCGGGCGATGCACGAGGCGCGCTGAGCCTGCTGTATCGGGGCTCGCTGAGCTGGCTGGTGAACCACGCGCATTTGCCCGTGCAGGAGGGCGACACGGAGAACGACTGCGTCCGCCACACGCGCAAACTCGTGGAGCCCGTGCGGCGCGATTATTTCGCGGACCTGACCGGGCAGTGGATGCTCGTGGCCTACGCGGAGCGCGATCCCGCGCCGACGGATATGGAGCGGCTCTTGCAGTCGTGGCCCTTCCGCGAGCAAGGAGGCGCGCAATGATCGCGCGCTGCTTCGCCCTGCTCCTCGCCGCTCTGCTGGCGGGATGCAGTGGGACAAAAGTCGAATACGAGGAAGTCGAAGTCGGCTACCGTGGCGCGGCCCGGCAAGACCCTTTCCTCGCCGCGAATCGCCTCCTAAAAGAGAACGGCTATACGACGAATACCTCCCGCCGCTTGCGCGACTGTCTCAAGCAAACCGGCACGCTCATCACGCCGCTCCAGTCCTTTAACAATCACGGCGAGACGGATGATGTGGTCGCCTGGACAAAGCGCGGCGGGCATCTCGTGCTCATCCTCGCCGGGGGCGAGAGCTGGCGAGATGACTGGACGAGGTTCGACCTCAAGACGCTCTGGGAGTTTTTCAAAAAGCGCGAGGTCGCCGAGCAAGGGCGGCTCCTGAAGGCGCTGGAAATCAAGAGCGTCTCCGAGCGCGAGCAAAAGGATACCGCAGTGAAAGTCGGCAAGCGCCGGATGTCGTGCAGCCTCACGGGGCGGATCACATTTGAGCATCTGCCGACTCGCCCAGACGGCAACGCGGGGGAAAAAGACGAGCCCTCGTTTATCTCCTATCGTCTCGGCGGCGGACGAGTGACGCTGCTCGCCCACGCGCACCCGTGGCGCAATCGCTACATCGGCGACAGCGACCACGCGGAGATGTTCTCCGCAGTCATTGGGATGAGCCGCTCAGACATCGTGTGGTTCCTCAATGGCGTGCGTATTTCCTTTTGGACGATGCTGTGGGAGCGCGCATGGCTGGCGATGATCGCGCTCGCATTACTGCTCGCCGTGTGGCTCGCGCGCTACCTGCGCAGGCTCGGGCCGGTGGGGCTTTTGAAGTCGGAGTCGGCCCGCAACTTCTCCGATCACTTGCTGCTCACCGGCGCGTTCCTCTGGCGGCATCGTCAGGCCGATGCGCTCGTCGCTCCCGTGCAAAACGCCATTCACACAGCCGCCCGGCGACGCGGATGGTCCGTGATGGACGACGACTTTTTCGCCCACATCGCCGCGACCTCCGGGCTAAAAGCCGAGCGAGCCCGAGCCATCCTCGCCAGCGAAGCGCCGCACGAGCCACACGCCTTCCGCCTACTCATGCAAGACCTCAGAAAAATGCTCGATGCCCTCGGCGGGTAGCCGCGCTGACGAGTCTTGTCTGCGCGCAACAACCCGCGTAGGAGAATGCCATGCCAAACATTCACGATGACCCTGCGGCGTTGAAGGCGTTGCAGGATGACATTTACCGGGAGAAAATCCTGCGCGCTCGCAAGCAGACGATGGAAGAGCGGCTCGCGGACGGAATTGACCTCACAAACAATGCGTTCCTCCGAATGCTTGAGGGTGCGATGTGGCAACTCGGCACAGCGGACGAAGCAGTCGGCACGATGGAGGTGCGGCGGCGCATGGAGCGTCTTGGTCGCGTGAGCGATGAAGGGCGGTTCGCAAACCAAAGACCATCATTGCCATGACTGTGGAGTTACTGGCAGCAGCGGTGATTGATGCCTGCGAGGCTGAGGGCATAAAACACATGCTCACCGGCGCATTCGCGTTCAATTTATACGGTATCCCTCGCGCAACAAAAGATGTGGACGTCGTTCTGAGCGTGGAAAGCAGCGGGCCGATGGAGCGTGTGATCGCAAGGCTCGACCCGGTGGTCGAATTCAATGGGCAGGTTCAGTTTGATACGCTGACTTGGGGCCGCCGATTGGTTGGCGTTGCACGGCAAAAATCCCCGATCAAGGTCGAGCTGTTTGAATTATTCGACGATCCTTTCGTGATGTCGCAGTTCGAGCGGCGGCGGCAGTTATTCTCGAAGCAAATTAACCGCACCACATGGCTCCCCACAGCCGAAGACGTCATCGTCCAGAAACTCCGTTGGGGCCGCAGCAAGGACCTCAATGATGCGCGCGATGTGCTCGCGGTGCAGGGGACGGAGACGCTCGACATGGCCTACGTCGAGGGCTGGTGCGCGAAGCACGGCACGGCGACTCGTCTGGCGGATGCTCTGGCGGGGATTCCTCCGCTGTGAGTCGTGGCTGGTGCCGAACGCGGGGTTTTTGAACAGACGGCTAGACTTTCCGCCCCATTCCCACAAAACATCGCGGCATGGACCCACAACCCAATTTCTTCGCTCACGCCGCGCAACTCGTTCACTCAATCCGCAGTGAGGTGCGGAAGGTATTTATCGGGCAGGATGATGTGCTCGACCAAGTGCTCGCGGCCTTTCTCGCGGGCGGGCATGTGCTCGTGGAGGGCAAGCCGGGGCTGGGGAAGACGCATCTCATTCTCGCACTCGCGCGCACGTTCGGTGGGCAGTTCCGACGCATCCAGTTCACGCCGGACTTGATGCCGAGCGATGTCACCGGGCACACGCTTTACGATATGTCGTCGCAGGAGTTTCGCGTGCGGAAAGGCCCCGTCTTCACGAACCTTTTGCTGGCCGATGAAATCAACCGCGCGCCCGCGAAGACGCAGGCCGCGCTGCTGGAGGTGATGCAGGAATGGCAGGTGACGATTGACGGAGAGAGCCACGTCCTCGCGCCGCCATTTATGACGCTCGCCACGCAAAACCCCATCGAGCAAGAGGGCACGTATCCGCTCCCCGAGGCGCAACTCGACCGCTTCCTCATGAAGGTGCTCATTGATTACCCGCAGCAGGCGGAGGAGGAGCGCATCGTGAACGATCTGCTGAACGGCGGCGGGCTGAAAATCAGCGAGCTGGCGCAAGTCTGCACCGTGCAAGACGTGCTCGACCTCCAGCGCGCAGTCGGCGCGCTCCAAGTCGTGCCGGAGGTCGTCGCCTACGCCGTCCGCCTCGCTCGCGCGACACGCGGCACACAAGGCATCGCGCTCGGCGCAGGCACACGCGGAGCCATCGCACTCGTCCGCGTGGGGAAAGCGTTTGCGGCGATGGCTGGGCGAGATTTTGTGACGCCCGACGATATTAAATCTGCGGCGCTCCCCGTCCTCCGTCACCGCGTCGCCATCGCGCCGGAGTTGGCTATCAGCGGGCAGACGGTGGACCAGACGCTGGAGGGAATCATCCGCACGACCGAGGCTCCACGGCGCTAGGCGATGATCCCCACGTCCCGCCTCATTCGCCTCGTCGCGCTGCTCGCCATTCTCGGCGTGCTGGCGGCGGTGTGGCCGCGATTCACGCAGCTCTGCCTCGTGTTCGCGGGCCTGATGCTGGGGATGACGGCGGTTGATTTCGCCATGCTGAAGCTCCGCCAGCGCATGACGGTCGAGCGGCAGTTGCCCGGACGCCTCGCGCTCGGCGTGGAAAATGAAATCGCCATCACCCTGCACAATCCCAACCGCCACACTGTCACCGCCGAGTTCTTCGACGGACTTCCCCTCACCGTGAACAGCCAGCACCTCCCGTGGAGCGGCGCAGTGCAAGGACGCGGGAGGACGCAGGTCTTTTACAACGCCACCGCGATGGAGCGCGGGCCGGTCACCTTCTCGCAGTGCCACATCCGCGACACCTCCACGCTCGGCCTTTGGCAGCGCGGCTACCGCGTCGGCGAGCCTGCGGAGGTGAAGGTCTATCCCAACTACGAACCCATCGTCCGCTACACGCTCCTCGCCATGAGCAACCGCACCAGCCAGATGGGAATCGTGGCAAAAAACATCGCCGGCCAGAGCCGCGAGTTTCACCAGCTCCGCGACTACCAAGACGGCGATGTCCTTTCGCAGATTGATTGGAAAGCCACCTCCCGCCGCCGCATCCTCATCGCTCGGGAGTTCCGCGAGCAGCGCGATCAGACGCTCATTTTCCTCCTCGATTGCGGACGCCGGATGCGCGCGCTCGACGGCGACCTCTCGCAGTTCGACCACACGCTGAACGCCACGCTACTCCTCAGTTACATCGCCCTCCGGCAGGGCGACCAAGTCGGCGTGATGGGCTTCGGCGGCACGAACCGCTGGATGCCGCCCGTCAAAGGCCAGCACTCCATGAGCGCCCTGCTGAACCACCTCTACGACTACCAAGCCACGCCCGAGCCCAGTGATTTCAGCGAAGCCGCCGAGCGCCTCATGGCCCGCCAGCGCCGCCGCGCGATGGTCGTCCTCCTCACCAATCTCCGCCCCGAAGATTCCGAGCACCTCCTCCAGCCCCTCGCGCTCCTGCGGCGCAAACACCTCGTCGTCGTCGCGAACCTCCGCGAACGCACCGTCGTCGAGCGGATGCGCCAGCCCATCGTCACGCTCGAAGACGCGCTCTTCCTCGGCGCAGGCCACTCGTATTTAGAAGAGCGCGCCCAATTCCTCGCCACCCTCCGCGACCGAGGAATCCTCACCCTCGACGAAACCGCCCAAGCCCTCCCCGCCGCACTGGCGAACTGCTACCTCGACATCAAGCGGCGCGGTACGTTGTAGGAATTTTCGGTGGATGAAATGGAACGGTTACACGTCTATTCCGAGGATCAAAACCGGCGTATCAATGTCCGCGACGCCGCGTTGCTGAAGGTCCCAGACGAACTGCTCAAAGGAGGAAACTCCCGTGGACTGCCGCAGGCGATGTAGGCAAAGTGCTGAGGAATCGCCTCTTTGTCTCTGCGCGATGGGCTGCTCCACTCACGGTGCCGCCGTCACCTTCACCCGCAGAAAGCGCGAGCCGGGCGTGCCCACGAGCACATTATCCCGCACCTTCAGCCGCAGGTATTGCCATAAAGAACGCACCCTCCTATACACGCAGCCCATGCCGAGTCTCACTCTCCGCGCCAGCCACAAGGCCGTCACCGCCTACTACGAATCACTGACCGTTTTTGCAAAGCTCGGCGCGACCCATGAACTCGCCATGCTCATCACTGAGTGAACCAACGAAACTCGCAAATAATGCCTGTACCACTTCCACCGCTCACGGTTGCCGATCTTCAGAAGGAAGGGTAGTGTCCGTCAAGATTCAGCAAAAGGCGCGGGTCAAAGATGAGGAAAGGAAAGGTATTGTTGTGGATTCTGGGGGGGAACTAGGCGGCTAGTTGAAGTGAAGGTTTGAGGAGGTCGCGGAGGGGTTGCATGTCGAGATAGACC
>CANIWM010000114.1 GCA_947471505.1 Chthoniobacteraceae bacterium
AAAACGGCAGTTGACCCCGTTTTTGAGGCCGAAAAATAGGGTATTTTACTCTGGAAATTGCCAACTGCGGAGCAGTTGAAAATCACTCACCCGTCCAAGGCTCATTTTTCTCTGAAAATCCGTTCAACTGCCGTTTTTAGGTTTAATCACACCCTTACGTCCGTCTCCCGGCGAACGACGCGACGGCATGGGCTTTGAACTTCATTCGGTGGTTTGTTCTACGACGGAGATGCGGCGAAATGCGCTCCCGGCGGAGCGTGTCGCGAAGGCTCGAAATTTGTGCCGCGCAAAAATCACAAAACATTTGCAACGCGTTCGGGTGCGGGTAGTTTTGCGCGAAGCGGCTTTTCGTTTTGCGTTCTTATCTTGAGGGCACGAAGTGGAGCTGTGCCTCACCCACCTTATCAATAAGAACACGACATCCATGAGCTCGATACTAAAGATCAAACCCACGTTTCGCCCATTCGGGCATTCCCAAAATATGATGACGCAACCTTGCATCTTTCCGGGCAGCAAACGGGCACCGCTCGCGCTTTCCATCAGCGCTGTCGTGCTTGGTCTGGCCTTCACCGGCGCGGCTCGGGCGCAGAACCTCGTCACCAATGGCGACTTTTCCGCAAATGCGGCGAGTTTCGTCTCGTTTCCGGGATATTTCGGTGGCGACAACCCGAGTGGCGCTACGGGGTGGGCGGTAGGTGGGGGCGGGGGCATTAACGGAACGCTGGCTCCTGGGTCAGGCAGCCCTTTCGCCCCGGCGACCAATGTGCCGAGTTTTCTCTTCCTGCAAGGCGACGTGGCGGCATCGCAGGCAATCAGCACCGTCGGCGGGACTGATTACCTGTTTAGCTTCGACGCCGCTGCGCGGAATGGGAACGTCGCTGGCGTGAGCGTCTTTGCCGACAATACGCAGGCGGCTTCACTGAACCTCGACGGGACCGGCACCAACTACGGCTGGCTTCCCACGAATGCTTTTCAGCGTTACGCCTTCGGCTTTACGGCGACTGGTGCGCAGACGATCCAGTTTAATTCCAGCGGCACGGGCGACCACACGACGGACATCACGAATGTATCGGTCGAGGCGGCAGGTGCGCAGTATGCGATTGGCAATGCCACGGTATTTTTTACCAATACGAGCGGCACTAGCGCCAAGGGCTTCACGCTCACGGGAAACACCCAGACGATCTATCAGCGTTCGGGCGCTGCCACTTACACGGGCAATATCACGACCGATGGCAGCGGTGGTGATCTCAATATCTACTCGTATGGCAGACAGGCGGGGACGCGTACGCTGACATTCAGCGGAGCTACGATTGCACTGGGGAACAAGTCGCTTCAAATCAACGGCACGATTGGTGGCAACGTGGACTCGATCCCAGACGCAAACGACGGGCGAACTACTCTGAATGACGGGATGTTTTCCACGAACGCGAATGTTGTCGTAACCCGGGGCGCACTGCATTTCACGGGGAATACTCAGGCGACCATCGGCGGGCAGATTCTCTCGGGGAATGCGTGGAATGACTTCACGATGGGCGGGACGTCGTCGGTCGTCGTGACAGGCGGCGTGGACTTCCGCAATGTGGCATCGCACCTAGCGCTCAACGGCGGCACGCTCACCACGCCTTCGATTTGGGGCAACTACACGTTCGGGGGAGCGTCACGCACGATTTTCAACGGCACGCGTGTCGTCGCTTCGGCAGACAGTGCGGACTTTTTGAAAGTGTCGAACAACTTCGACGTCGCGGCGCACAGTGCTGCAGCGGAGATTGCCAATGGCGGTGCTATTTTTGATACGAATAGTCACAGTGTGACCGTTGCCAATACCCTCGCCGACCTTCCCGGCAACACCGGCACGCTGACCAAGATGGGCAACGGCACCCTCACCCTCAAGGGCGCGCATACCTATAGCGGCGCGACCACGGTGAATGCGGGCACTTTGCTCGTCCAAGGCACGACCGCTTCCCCGTTGCTGACGGATAACTTTAGCACCTCGGGCAACCCCAACACCCTAGACCTTAACTTCAACCTCGCTGCGCGGCAGACCGGCACTGCGGCCCAACAAAACTGGACTCCGGCTGGTAACACGCAGACTGGCAATCCCACGCCCGTCCAGCAGCCCGCAGGAACGAATGGCGACTATCTCCTGCTCGCCTTTGGTGCCAGCGCCACACTCAATAGTCTCCCGCTTTCCACCGCCAATGCCAATGGGCCGCTGAAGGTCGGGTTCGATATGTTCAAGGGCAACACTGGCAATTCCTCGGAATGGACCAGCTTCACCATGCGCTCATCCGGCGGAAATGGGTTCCCTGTCACTGGCTCCGGGGAGTTTGGATTCCTCTACCGGCAGAGTACTGGCATCCAGATTTTCAATAACGGAGGGGCGATCTACGATATCGGCAGCACGACCGGTGGCGACAGCTTTGGCTTTTATCTCTCCGACTCCTCAGGCACCGGTTCCCCCTTCGCTGGGAATGGGACAAGGCTCGTCGTCACGCAGGGCGCGAACACCCTCGGCACGTACGCCCTCAATACCGGGATGGGCACGAGCTACATCACTTTTGGCTCGGCGGGCGGCATGATCGGCGGCGTAGATAATCTCTTAGTCACGCAAGCATCGGCCTTTCAGACCAACGTCCTCAGCCCCACCACCGCTGTGTCGCTCCCGACCTCCGGTGCAACGCTGAACCTGACGGACGTGAACCAGACCGTAGCCTCGCTCTCCGGCGTGGCCGGCAGTTCGGTGCAAATCGCGCCATTCTCTCGGCTTACGGTGGATGGCTCGGCCAACACTTCCTTTGACGGCGTGGTTTCCGGAAGCGGTAGTCTCACAAAATCGGGTAACGGCGCCCTAAACCTCACCAGCGCCAACACTTACACCGGCGCGACGACCGTCAACGGCGGCACTCTGCGACTCTCCTATGACGGCGGCGGCAATGGCGGTATCGGAACGCTCGGCGTCGGCAGCAGCATCACTGTGAACTCCGGCGGCACACTGCTGGGCGGTGCATTTAACGGGCTGGGCTACCAAAACACCCATGCCGGCGATCTGCTGACGATCAATAAGGGCGGCGCGCTCACGGTCGATACCGGGGTCGTGTTGTCCATGCCTTACGCGCTGAACGTCGTCGGCGGGACGATCTCATCCGTGGACGGCGGCTTCTCGGGCTTGGGTACCATCTACTACGCGTCAACGCAGGGCACGTTCACGTCGCACAGCGATGGAACACCCGCCACGATCAGCGCGCAGAACTTCAATCTTCAAGGCGCGCAATTCAACGTTACCGATGGGAATGGCGCGGTGGACCTGAATGTCACCGGGAATCTCATCGGCGGCGGATTGGTCAAGAACGGCAACGGCGTAATGGCTCTCTCCGGCGCGAACAGCTACACCGGCGTGACAACGCTCGCGGGTGGCGTACTCAATGTCGGCACCTTCTCCGACTACGGTGTCGCGGGTGGCCTCGGCAATCGCGCCGCGGATACGGGCGGCAATGTCGGCATCCTCTTCCGCGGCGGCACGCTCCAATACACCGGGGCCACCGCGCAGAGCACCAACCGCGCGATCCGCATCAATGCGGATGGCGGCGGGGGGAACTCGGGCGGCGCGACCATCGACGCCTCAGGCAGCGTTCCATCGGCGACCCTGAGCTTCACAGCGACTTCATCGCCGGACTTCTTTGAAAATCCCGGCACCCGCACCCTGACGCTCACCGGCAGCAACACCGGCGCGAACACCTTCGGCATGGCCATTGGTGAAGCAGGCGGCGCGACCAGCGTCGTGAAAAACGGCGCGGGAACATGGGTTCTCTCCGGCGCGAACGGCTACACCGGTGCCACGACCATCAACGGCGGCACGCTCGCCCTCAGCGGCGGCGTGGCGATCGGGGACACCAGCGCGGTGTCCATCGCGAACACGGCCGGCGCGACGCTGCTGCTCAATGCGAGTGAAACGGTCGGTTCGCTCGCGGGCGGCGGCGGCACCGGCGGCGAAGTGCAGCTCGGCGCGAACACGCTGACTACCGGCGATGCGACGAGCACCGCCTTCGCGGGGGCCATCACCGGCACCGGCGGAATCAGCAAAGTGGGCGCGGGCACGCTTACCCTTTCGGGCAGCAGCAGCTACTCGGGCGTGACGACGCTCGCGGGTGGCGTGCTCAATGTCGGCACCTTCTCCGACTACGGCGTGAACGGCAGTCTGGGCAACCGCGCCACGGATGGCGGCGGCAATGTCGGCATCCTCTTCCGCGGCGGCACGCTCCAATACACCGGTGCCACCGCGCAGAGCACCAACCGCGCGATCCGCATCAATGCCGATGGCGGCGGGGGGAGCTCGGGTGGCGCGACCATCGACGCCTCGGGCAGCGTTCCATCGGCGACTCTGAGCTTCACAGCGACTTCATCGCCGGACTTCTTTGAATTTCCCGGCACCCGCACCTTGACGCTCACCGGCAGCAACACCGGCGCGAACACTTTTGCCATGGCCATTGGTCAAGCGGGCAGCGCGACTAGCGTCGTGAAAAACGGCGCGGGAACATGGGTTCTCTCGGGCGCGAACGGCTACACCGGCGCGACAACCATCAACGGCGGCAAGCTCCTCGTCAGCGGCAGCATCAGCGGCAGCGTCGTCTCGGTAAATGGCGGCACGCTCGGCGGAAGCGGCGGCAGCACCGGCGCAGTCACCGTCGCGACAGGCGGCACCATCGCCCCCGGCAGCAGCATCGGCACACTCAATACCGGACCGGTGTCTTTTGCGGACGGTTCCGCATTTAGCATCGAACTCGGCACCACCACCGGGGACCAACTGAACATCACCGGCGCAGGCAGCACCTCTGGCACTGTCGCCTTGAATCTTTCGCTCCTCGCTGTCCCAGTCCAGACGACCTTGTTCACCCTCATCAATGGTACAAGTCCCTTTAGCGGCCACTTCAGCTATGGCGGCAACAGTCTGGAAGAGGGAGAAGAGTTCGAGGTCACAAATGGAGGCTTCTATCGCGCCTTCACAATCAGCTACGCAGAAGACGCCGGCAACGACGTCACCCTGCTCGCCGTGCCCGAGCCCGGCAGCGCCGCGCTGCTCATCGGCGGGCTTGCAGCGATTGCTGGATTCCGTCGCCGACGCGAGTAGGCTGCGCGCACACTCATGAAACTCCGCCTTCTCCTCAGTCTTCTCGCTTCGTCGCTTTTTGCGGTCGACTCTATTTCAGTGATCAATCCGAGTTTTCAGGCGGATACGTTTACCGTTTTTCCGGGGTATCTCGGCGGCGGGAATCCGACTTTCATCACGGGCTGGACGGGCGGCGGGATCAATGGATCGGACATCGGTGCGGGGACTCCGTTTGCGAGTAATGGGGCGATTCCCGACGGGACGCGCGTGGCTTTTATCCAGGGCACGGGGGCGCTGACGCAAAATCTGACGGGCTTTGTCGTGGGGCAGCGGTATTGGGTGCAGGTTTGGATGAATGCGCGGGATTGCTGCGGCGATTTCCCAAAGGTGAATGTGTCGCTCGCGGGGCAGACGCTGCTTTCGCCGACAGGCATCCAGCCGGTGGGCGGGGCGTCGCCGTATATCGTGGCGAACTTTGTGTGGACGGCGACGGCGACGAGCGGGGTGCTGAGCATCGGATCGGCGGCAAACGCGGGCGGCGATGCTTCGGCAGTGTTCGACGCGGTGGCGGTGATCAAGCGCGGGGTGGACGAGGTGTTCATCGCAAATCCGAGCTTCGAGGCGAGCGGTGTGGGCATCGCGTATCCGGGCTACTACACGAACATCGCGGGCTGGGAGGCATTCGGTGTAGGGCAAAGCGGGGTGAATACGAGCAGCGGTCCGTTTCACGACAATGGCGTGGTGCCGGATGGGGCGAATGTGCTTTTTCTTCAGCACGCACGCGGCGTCCGGCAGTCGGTGGCGGGGCTCGCGACGGGCGGGACTTACCGGCTTTCGCTGCGGTATAATGGACGCGCGGCGAGTGTTGCGCCGACGTTTCGGGTGATGGTGGATGGGCAGACGGCGTTCAACGGCGCGGTGTCGCCGGTGGGCGCGGGGCAGGCGTATCGGACGCTCACTTTTGATTTCACGGCGTCTGCGGAGACCACGGTGCTGGTGTTGGAAAACATGGGGGCAAATGGCGACGACACGGTGCTAGTGGATGCGGTGTCGCTGCTCACGCTCACTGCGCCCCCGGCCTCCACGCTGGCTTTCGCACAGCCGGGTGCGCCGGGCGCTGCGGGCGGCGTGGCGACGTTTAATGAAATCCACTACAACCCGGCGACGGTGGGCGCGCCGGAGTGGGTGGAGATTGTGAATCAGTTTGGCACGCGGCTGGATATGGGCGGCTGGGAACTCACCGGCGGCATCGCGTTCACCTTCCCGGCAAACACCGTGCTGGAGCCGGGCGCGATGGTTGTGGTGTCGAGCGTCGCGGGCAATCCGGGCGGCGCGCTCGGTGGGTTTGTCGGGCACCTCGATGGCTCGGGCGACACGCTGCGGCTGCGCACGAAGCAAGGCTGGCTGGTGGATGAAGTGAAGTATGGCGTGAGTGGCGACTGGCCGACTTCTCCCGACGGCACCGGGCCGACGCTGGCAAAGCGCGGCGTCACTTTGGCCAGCGACAATGCGGCGAGTTGGGTCGCCAGCACGCAAGCGGGCGGCACGCCTGGATCCGCGAATTTTTCCACCCAGCCCGCGCTGGCGACTCCCGCTGCGCACGTCGCTGGAAGCGTGGTGATCAACGAGATTTTCTACCACGCGCACCCGACTTACGCGCACCCGAACGCCGCCGTCCTCTATGCGGAAAACTCCGCCGAGTGGGTGGAGCTGCACAACCGCTCCGGCGCGGCGGTGGACCTCTCGGGGTGGAAATTGGACGACGCTATCGGCTACACGTTCCCCGCCGGGACGAGCTTGGCGGCGGGCGGGTTCCTCGTGGTGAATCAGGCGCAATTCTCCGGCTCGATGGCGAACAGCGGCGACTCGATAAAGCTCCGCGATGCAGGCGGCGTGCAGGTGGACAAGGTGCGCTACCGCAACGGCGGGCGCTGGTCGCCCTATGCGGACGGCGACGGCGCTTCGCTGGAACTCATCGATCCCGCCGCCGATAACACGAGCCCGGAATCGTGGGCCGCGAGCGACGAAAGCGGGAAGCTCGGCTGGCAGACTTACACCTACACAGCGCTCGGCGCAGAGCCGCCGGGCTCGAACAATCCTTCGACTTGGAACGAGTTCCTCATCGGCCTGCTGAACGGCGGCGAGTTCCTCTTGGACGATCTCAGCGTGCGCAAAGACCCGACGGGCGCGAACACGGAGGTCATCCAAAATGGCACGTTCGAGGGCGACACCATCGGCTCGCAACCGCTGAAGTGGCGCTGCCTCGGCACGCACAAACTCAGCGTCGTCCAGCAAGACCCGAGCGGCCCCGGCAAAGTCCTGCGCGTCGTCGCCACGGATGGGCTGGAGCACACCTACAACAACTGCTCGACCACGCTCGTCGGCAACCAAGTCATCGACCCGACGAAGAACTACCGCGTATCGTTTCGCGCGAAATGGATCGCCGGTTCCCCACAACTCAACACCCGCCTTTACCTCAACCGCGCCGCTCGCACGACCATCCTCCCGCAGCCCGCAACCGCTGGCACGCCGGGCGCGGTGAACAGCCGCCGCATCGCAAACGCCGGGCCGACCTTCACTGAGTTTGTCCACGCTCCGCTCGTGCCCGCGATTGGGCAGCCAGTCACGGTTTTTGCGCGTCCGTTTGATCCCGATGGCCTCGGCACCCAGACGCTTTTCTACTCGGTGAATGCGGGCGCATTTTCCTCCGTGGCGATGACGAACGACGGCTCGGGGCGCTACTCCGCGCAGATTCCGGGGCAGCCGCTCGCGGGCATGGTCGTACAGTTTTACGTGCAAGGCGCGGATGGGCTCGGCGCGACTGCGACGTTCCCCGCAGCGGGCGCGGCGTCGCGGGCGCTCTACCGTGTGGGCGATGGCGGCGTCTCGGCGGTGCCGCTGGCGAACAAGCTGCGACTCATCATGCGGCCCGACGACGCTGCGGCGATGCACGCGCCCATTCACAGCGTGAGCAATTTCCGCTGGCCGGCGACGCTCATCGCGAACGACCGCGAGGTCTTCTACGGCGTGCGCGTGCGCCTCCGCAGCGCGCCATACGGGCGGCAGGGAAATCGCGTCGGATGGAATCTCGACTTCGATCCCGAGCAGCCATTTCGCGGCACGGAGACCGACATGGTCTTGGACGGCGCGTTCAACATGCCGCGCGGAGACGGCGGCGGCTGGCTGGAGAACACGCTCGGCCCGAGCGTGAACGAGATGCTCTTTCTCCGCGTCTCCGAGCACGCCGGGAACATCCCCAGCGAACTCGTGGATGTCGCCTACGTGGCCACGCCTTACTACGAGAGCCGCCGCGCGCAGCTCCGCCTCCGCCGCTACGCGAACTCGCAGCTCGACTACTTCACGCCCAACGGCGGCGACGGCTCGCTCTTCAAACAGGAGATCATTTACTACCCCACGAGCACCGTGGACGGAAACCCCGAGAGCCTCAAAAACGCCTACTCCACGTTCGCTGCCGTGGACACGCTCACGATGGGCTCGGACAAGGAATCCTACCGCTTCAACTACCTCGTGCAGAACCACACCGACCGCGACGACTACAGCGGCATCCTCGCGATGACCTCCGCGTTCAGCCAGCCGGACGCGAACCTCTACAACGCTGCAACAGCGGCCATCGACGTGGAAAGCTGGACGCGCACACTCGCCCTCAACGCGCTGCTCGGACTGGCCGACACGTTCAACCAACACCTCACGCACAACATCCAATTTCTCACCCGCCCGGATGGCCGCGTCATGCTTCTCCCGTGGGATATGGACCACGCATTCTACTTCGCCACCAACTTCTCCATCTACGGCGGCGGCGCGCACCGAGTCGCCACGCTCATCGCCGACCCTCGCGTGAAGCGGCGCATGGCGGAAAACATCCTCGACCTTTGCAACACCACTTTTTCCAACACCTACCTCGACTCGTGGGTGGACCACTACTCCGCGCTGGCGGGGAAAAGCGGGTACGCCACGAACTTCAAAAGCTGGATCACCGCGCGCCGCTCCAACGTGCTCTCGCAGGTCTATAATGATTTCCCACCCACTCCGTTCACCATCACTACCAATGGCGGTGCGAACTTTTCCGTCGCCGCACCGAGTGCCGTGCTCGTCGGAACTGGCTGGGTAAATATGCACAGCATCCGCATCGCCGGAGCCGTCGAGCCGCTCGCCCTCACATGGCTCACGGGCTCGCAGTGGCAAGTCACCGTGCCCCTCGGCGCAGGCGCGAACAGCTTCACGCTCGAAGCACTGGACATGCAAAATGCCGTCGTCACCACGGACACGATCATCATCACGAACACCGGCTCGACCGTCCCCGCCGAGGCCGGAAACCTCGTCATCTCCGAGCTGATGTATCACCCAGCCAACGCCACGCCCGCAGAGCTGGCTACGCTCGGCGTCGCGTCAATCGACCCCGATCAATTTGAGTTCATCGAGCTGCTGAACATCGGCACGAACCCCGTGGATTTGTTGAACGCGACGTTCGGCGCGGGCCTCACCTACACGTTCCCCGCTGCCACACTCGCCCCCGGTGCGCGCCTCATCCTTGCGCGCAACGCCGCCGCATTTGCCGCCCGCTACGGCGCAGGCGTTATCGTCTTCGGCACCTACACCGGCGGCCTCAGCAACAGCGGCGAGCAAATCCAACTGCTCGACCGTGGCGGCTTGGTGATCGTGGATTTCACCTATCTCGGCGACGCCACATGGCCTGCGGAAACCGACGGCCTCGGATACTCCCTCACGCTCAAAAACCCCGCCACAGCCGCCAGCGCCGTCGGCGGAAATTGGCGCGTCAGCACCGGGCTGAACGGCAGCCCGAGCGGCGGCGACGCGCTCAACCCCGCCAGCTACGCCACCCCGCTCGACTACGCGCTCGCCGTCCCACCCAGCGCCGCCATCGAGGCAGGCTACGCCACTTTCACCTGGCGCGAGCGCATCGGCGCAGACACCGCAATCATCACCCCGCAAATCGCCACAGACCTCGCCACTTGGAACGAAGGAGTCGCGCTTGTGCCGCTCAGCAATGTCGTGAACAGCGACGGCACCCGCACCCTCCGAGTCCGCTCCGCAGCAGCGCCGGGAGTGAAAGAGTTTTTCCGCCTCCGAGTGCAACTTCCCTAGCCTATGCCAAAGCCGCACTCCGACGATCACTCCGGCATGAATCGCATCTGCGTCTATTGCGGCTCCTTGCCGGGGAATCGCGCTGAATACACCGAGGCCGCGCACGCTTTCGGCACACTGCTCGCACAGCGGGGCATCGGCCTCGTGTACGGCGGCGGGAATATCGGGCTCATGGGGACGGTGGCGACGGCGGCGCTGGCGGCGGGAGGGGAGGTGATCGGTGTCATCCCGTCGGCGCTGATGGAGAAGGAGCTGGGATTGCGCGATTGCACGGAGTTGCGGGTGGTCGGGTCGATGCACGAGCGGAAGCAGATGATGGTGGATTTAAGCGACGGCTTCGTGGCGCTGCCGGGCGGGATTGGAACGTACGAGGAGCTGTTCGAGACGCTGACGTGGCAGCAACTCGCCTTTCACGATAAGCCCGTGGGTGTGCTGAATGTGGCGGGCTTTTACGACCACCTGCTCGCTTTCCTCCAGCAGGCAACGAGCGCGCAATTTCTCCGTCCCGAGCACTGCAATTCGCTACTCGTGGAAACCGATGGGGCATCCTTGCTGGAGCGCCTGAGCGCGTGGAGGCCAGTGCGGCTGGGGAAGTGGTGGAACCGCCCGGACGCCGAGGCGCGCTAGAAGTGCTTGCCGTATTCTTTCATCCGCTTTTCCAGCCGCTTGCGGAGTGCGGCGAGAGGGTCGGTGGGCTTGGAGCGGCTGAGGGCGATGCAGAGGTCGGCCATCGCCACGGCGTCGCTGACGCTGACAAACTCGGGCGCGATGCGGTCGGCGGGGCCGCAGTTGTGGTAGTTGCCGAGGGCCACGCACATGGCGGCGGTGCGGTAGCCGTAGAGCGCGTAGGCCGTGGCCTCGCAGGTGCCGCCCTGCATGAGCGCGCGCTGGTGGGGGATGTCGCCGGCTTTAGCAGCAGCGAGCAGCCGCGCGGTGCCAGCGGAGTCGAAGACGCTCGTGCGGTCGCCGACGCGGACGATGACGCCGCCGCCGAGCTTCACCGGGCCGCCTTTGAGGCTGCTGGTTTCGAGAGAGACGATGGTGGTTTCTTTCGGGATGATGCCGCGCTTGGCGAGCTGGATGGCTCCGACAAAGCCGACTTCCTCCGCGCGAGTGAAGAGCCCGTATGCCGCGCACTTCGCGCGCTTTTTCGATAGCTCGCGGAGCATGGAGACGATGCACGCGCAGCCGATGAGGTCGTCGCAAGCCCGCGAGTAGATGCGCCCGCCCCGCACGCGAAACGCAGGCAGCGCCCACATGCGGAAAGGGCCAAATTTTTCCGTCGGCGGCTTGAGTTTGCGGTAGCTGGCGGGGACGCCGCCGAGGAATTCGCGCCCCACGTAGGCCGGGTGGTCCATGTGCGCGGCAAAGGCGAACTCGGGCTGCTTGTCGCCGTGTTGGTAGAGGGCGATGAGGTTGCCAAAGGGGTCTTGCGAGAGCGTGATGCCGGGGTATCCATCGAGGAGCTGGTGGAGCTTCGCCCGCACGGCGTCTTCGTGAAAAGGCGCAGTGGGTTCGCTCAGGATGGCCTCGGCGAGTTCGAGATAGACGGATGAGTTCATGTCGTGCGGTTATTTCCTAGAGACGGTGTGTGGGACGCTGTTACGCCACGTCGTCTGCGTAGAGGTATTTCTGGAAACCGGCGAATGCGATGCCGATATCCGCACCAAGGTCCGCCACGGCGTCGGCGATGGACTGGCCGTATTTCAGCCGGAGAAGCGGAGTCAGCTTTGTTTGCTCTAGCTCTTCCACGCCCACGGTGACGTAGTGCGAGAGCACGAAGTCCAGAAAGACCTGCTGCTTCGAGTTAAAGTGCGTAGAGATTTCTACCTTTGCTTTCGCGGCCCGTTGCTCGCGCGTCAATGGCGGCAGCGCGTAGGCCACATGCGCGAGCACGTCGAAAAGGTCGCTCTTCTCGGCGTCGATGATCTTTTGCATCTCCGCAAGCTGGTCCGGCCCGAAGCCTTTGTCCGCAAGACCTTGCAGGAGCTTGGAGCGTGTATCCGGGGTGCTCCAGAGCTGGCGCAACTCTTCCTCATTTTGGAAAAACTCCGGCAGCTTTCCAAACAACATTTCCATGAACTGCTGCGCAGACATCGGCGTGCCGTCGGGATGCCAGAAGCTCGTCATCGTCATGTGCTGGATGGTCCGCGCTTTGCCGTCGGCGAGTTTCACCTTCGTCTTCTTCTGCGACACACACGTGCAGTCGAGCCGCCCGCAGACCTTGCAGGGTTCCTTTGGACACTCGCACGGTGCCTGTCCGCATTTTGAGCAAGGCTGCGGACCCGGCTTTTCGCAGACGCACGGGCGCTGCTTGCACTTCGGGCAGTCGTCTTCCTGCACCGGTTCGCCGTCCCACTCCGGGTCGTTGAAGTGATGATGCGCTTTCACGAAGTCGTAGATGGTGAAGTAGTCCTTGCCCGCAAAGAGCCGCGTTCCCCGCCCGATGATTTGTTTGAACTCGATCATCGAGTTCACCGGGCGCATCAGCACGATGTTGCGAATGTTCCGCGCATCCACGCCGGTCGAGAGTTTCTGCGATGTGGTGAGGATGGTCGGGATGCTCTTTTCGTTGTCCTGAAAATCGCGCAGATGCTGCTCGCCGAGCGCGCCGTCGTCCGCCGTCACGCGATGGCAGTAATTCGGGTCGCCGCTCGTCTTGATCTGGTTGATGTAATCCCGCACCGCCAGCGCGTGGTCCTGCGTGGCGCAGAAGACGAGCGTCTTTTCCCGCTGGTCGATTTGCCCCATGAAAATATCCACCCGCTTCCGCTCGCGCTCTTCGATGACGATCTTCCGGTTGAAGTCCTTTTCCCCGTATCGTTTTCCGTATTCCACCTCGCCCTCCAGCACCCGGTCGTCCGGCGTGTAAACGTATTCGTCGAGCGTCGTCGAAATCTGCTTCACGCGGAACGGCGTGAGGAAGCCGTCGTTGATGCCCTCCTTGAGGGAGTAGATATACACCGGCTCGCCGAAGTAGGCGTAGGTGTCCACGTTGTCCTTCCGCTTGGGCGTGGCGGTGAGGCCGAGTTGCACGGCGGGCGCGAAGTAATCGAGGATGTCGCGCCAGTTGCTTTCGTCGTTCGCGCCACCGCGATGGCACTCGTCGATGACGATGAAATCAAAGAAGTCTGGCGGATACTCGCCAAAGTAGGGCGACGGCTTGCCGTCCTTCGGCGGGCCGCTCATGAACGTCTGGAAAATCGTGAAGAAAATGCTGCCGTTGGTCGGAGGTCTGCCCGTTCTGCGAATCTCATCCGGGCTGATGCGGACACACGAACCCGGCGACGAATCCTCAAACGCCGAGAACGCATTGTAAGCCTGGTTCGCCAGAATGTTCCGGTCGGCGAGGAAGAGGATGCGTGGCCTGCGCGTGGGTTCGCGGCTCAAATTCCAGCGGGCGTGAAAGAGTTTCCACGCAATTTGAAACGCGATGAAGGTCTTGCCCGTGCCGGTGGCGAGCGTGAGCAGGATACGCATGAGACCCGCAGCGATGGCCTCCATCACGCGCTCCACGGCGATGTCCTGATAGTAGCGGCTGGGATGCGAACCGCCCTTGTCCTCGAAGGGAATGGCGGCGAAACGATCTCGCCACACGTTGGCCTCGGCAAACGTCATCGCCCAGAGTTCGTCCGGCGTGGGGTAGGTGGCGATTTCGCCTTCCTTGCCCGTCTCCATGTCGATGGCGTAGATGCTCTGGCCGTTGGTGGCGTAGGCGAAGCGCACGGCCATCTTGCCCGCGTAATCCTTGGCCTGGCCCACACCTTCCGTCAGCGGTTTGTCCCACGCCTTGGCCTCGTTCACGGCCAGCTTGCGGTTGCGATAGACCAGCACGTAATCGGCGGTGAGCGCCTTGCCGCGTTTGCCGTGGCCTTCGATGCGGCCCGGCGTGATGGGATATTCGCGCAGGATTTTGCTGCCCTCGACGACGCCCCAGCCCGCCGCTTTCAATGCGGGATCAATGTGTTCGGCGCGTGTCTCGGCTTCGTTCATGGCTGCTGAATCAGCTCCGTTTCAGCCATTTGTTCCGCCGCCAGGGCAATCCCGTCCCAGAGCCGTATTCGAGATTGCAGCGCTGCCACCGCCGCCTGCGTGGCCTCCTGCTCACGGCGCGGGTCTCCCTCGCACAGCAGATTCACCATTTGGCGGCCCATTTCGCCATGCTCGTCGCCGTCCAGTTCGATGTGCCGGTCCAGGTAGTATCGCAGCTTCGCCAGCTTGCCGGGGAATTGCCGCTCCAGCCCATGCACCAGTTGCGTGAACATCTCCGGAATCAAATCCTCCCGCCCGTAGGTGAAGGCGGCGGCGATTTCATGGGGCCGCCCGCGCTCGATCACCTCAAACGTTTGCCGCACGAACGCCCCCACCGCCGCCGGCACACCGGCTTGCTCCAGCGCCGCCACCACCGGCTGCCCGGACTGGAGCAGCCCGATGAAGTGCTCCACCTGCGCCGTGTCCGCCCCGGCCTGGTGCATGGCATGGAGATAAAGCTCGAAGTGGCTCGCCGCTCCGCCTTCTGGCAGCACATCGCTCTCCTCACCGAGCACGATCTCATTCACCAAGCGGCGCACCTGCGCATTGCCCTGTGGCAGCCAGGGCACGCCCGCGCACGTCAGGCGCACCTGCAGCGCCTTCAGCAGCGACATGAAATCCCACACCGCGAACACATGGTGCTCCATGAACACCGCCAGATGTTCCAGCGTCCGCAATCGTCCGTAGAGCCGATGCTCCAGCAGCGCCCGGCGTTCAGCGGCGATGGCCGCGGTCAGGCTCTCTTGAAAGCCATCGGTCTCAGTTCCGTTCGAGTTCATCATAAATCAATGCGGTAGCCCTATGTCTTCCCTCAACCCAAGGCACTCGTAAAAAGCAATCATTACAGCGCGCCGGTGAAGGCTTGGTGGAGGAGCGACTTCTTCAACGCCTCCAGCGCGGCGTGCTTCCGCTCGTAGAGGCGGGCGAGGCGTTGGGTTTCTTCCTCCAAAGATTCTGCCGTTTCGGCCAATTGCCTTTGGATTGAAATGGGTGGAAGCGGTATCGGTATCTCGCGAAGATTGCCTTGGTTGAGCTTAGGAACAGTCAGCCCAGAAACGAATGGCGTAAGGTCGCTATGGGTTAGGAATGAGATCAGCCAGTAGTCTGTGATCTTGTCTCGGTGTGGACGCAAAACGTGCGCGTGGTTGTTTACCCAGCACTTACCCGAAACAGCGAATGCCGTCTTGTCTCCAGAGTTCCATTTTGCGCCATCTTCACCGACCAAGACCAGCGGCTCATCGAAGATGAAGTCCTTCACATAGTCCTGAATGCAAGTCGCTCCGTAATACGGGATGTCACCAGCTACACGGTCTCGCTTTGTGATCGGCTTCCGTTGGTTGTCCAAAATATCACATAGCTCCCCGAGCTTCTTCTCCACCCACCCCGGGCCGCGCTGGGTGAAGACGGATTGGAGGTGGCTTTCGAAGAGGGCGCGGGCGTTTTGGAGGTTCTTTTCGGCGTTGGCTTTGGCGGTGGCGATGCCCTCAAACGCTTCGTCCAGCAGGCCGACGATCCGCTGCTGTTCGGACAGCGGGGGGACGGGAACGGGAATCTCACGCAGGCAGCCTTGGTTGAGCTTCGGAACAGTAAGGCCAGAGACAAACTCGGTCAGGTCTGAATGGTTAAGGTGGTAGATGAGCCAATTGTCGAGAAGCACGGTTCGATGCGGCCTCAAAACATGAGCGTGATTGTTGACCCATATCTTGCCTTCGACTGCGAAGGCGGTGCTCTCGCCTGATGCCCACTTCGCGCCATCTTCGCCGACGAGCACGAGCGTCTCGTCGAACAGGTATCCGGCAACGTGGTCGAGCACTCCAGTTGCGCCGTAGTAGGGATACTCTCCCGCCTCGCGGTCGCGCTTGGTGATTGGTTTGCGCTTGTGGTCGAGCACGTCGCAAAGCTCGCCAAGGGGCACTGTTTTCCACCCCTTCTTCATAGCGCCTCCCGGATGTCGCCCCGCGTCCCCCGCCGATGCGAAGCATTTTGGAGTGCGGAACAAGCGATAGCGCAGTTCCGCTTTGTGCGGCGGACGAACTTCGCAAGCCGTCCGAAAGCGGAGCTGCGCTGCGCTTGCTCCGCACTCCAAAGCGCTGCGCGCAGGTTCATAGGAGCCTCCTGATTCCGGCCAGCACTTCCGCGCTCTCGGCGTCCAGCGCGGCTATCTCGTCCATGATTTCCTGCGGGCTGCGGTGCGCGATTTCCTCGCCGCCGTTGGGGTTCTTCACGGACAAATCAAACGTCTTCGGGTCGATGGCCGCCAAGTCCACGCTCCAGCTTTTGGGCGAGTCGGCCTTGGTCGCGTGCAGTGCGATGAACTCGGCGAGGTCGGCGTCGTTGAGCGGGTTGGTCTTGCCCATGTTGCGGCCGGGGTCGAGCTGGTAGAACCACACCTTGCGCGTCTTCGTGCCTTTCTCAAAGAAGAGCACCACGGTCTTC
>CANIWM010000115.1 GCA_947471505.1 Chthoniobacteraceae bacterium
AACGAGCGCAGTTCGCCGTCACCGAACACCGCGACGTAGTGTTGCACGCCAAAAATGATCTGGTCCGGCGTAAATGGAATGTAGTCGCGCGGCTGCGGCGGACGCAGCCAGTCGATCGCCTGCACCGTTTCCATCTCCTCCCAGATTTGTTCGCGCACCACTTTCACCGGCTGCTGAAAGAGCGTCATTATGCGGCCCGTGACCGCCGGGTCGGCGATGTCTTCGCCGTCTTCCACGATCTCGGCCTCCACCTCGAACGGCACTTCGATTTCCGCCACAGTACGCAGCGCCGCCGCCATCTCGGCGCGATCCAGCGGCAGCGTGAATGTAAGCACGCCCGGCGCGAAGGTGTTCACCTCAACCGTGATGAGCGGCTGGGGCGCACCGCTGAGCCTTCCAATAAACTCCACGTAGGCGTTGTCAGGCTCGGGGTTTGTGACCTCAAATCGCTTGCCGCTCTCAAACATCGCGTTGAGCGCGGCGGCGATTTCATCCGGCCCGTCTTCGATGCCGAGCAGCTTCGAGACACGGTAGTTCCAGCGCAGAAAGTAGGTGCCGCGAAAGTCCGGCGGCAGCCGCAACGCTTGCAGCTCGTTCACGGGCGGTTCCGTCTCACTGCCTGCACTTCCATCGCGAATGCGGCGCACGGTCGGCGGCTCCGGCAGCACGCGCTCGTGCCCGTCGTTGAACGCCAGCGGAGCCTGAATGAGCCTGATTTCAAACCACGTCTGTTCGTTTTGCACCCAGCTTCGCGAGCGGACGAACGAGATCGGATTGAGCCGGTTCTCCATCACGGCGATCAAAGGCGGTGTTTGCGCGTCTGTGCGAAAGACCCAGCATCCTGCGACGGGCGAGGAAAGCTCTGCGATGGCCCCAAACGACTCTCCCACCGCTGCCGCAAAAGTAGCCGTATCGGCATTGAAATTGATGTTCCCCGTCTGCTGCTCAATCGAGTCCCCGCTCGCCTCAAGGTTGGTGCCACTAAAGTAGAGCACGCGCAGTGTGATGCCAGCGCCGCCCGGAATGGAGACGGAAAAGATTTCCGAATCCGCATCCCAATCAGCCAAAGCGCCGGTCAAATTTCCCGCAATGTAGGCGGCCTGCGATTCGAGCGTTCCCGCTGGTGGCTGAATCCCTGCAATGAGCGATCCATCGCGGATGATGCCCACCTCGGTAATCGCCGCCAGATTTTCGATTTCCACGGATGGCCGCGACCAGCCCCCGAGCGTAAACCAACCCGCCGTCGGAGCCGTCAGCACGCGCCCAATACTCGCCCGCAGCGTCCGCACGCGCTGATCGCGTTCACGCAAATCGCCGCCCTCGCTCCGCTCAAACATCCGCAATGAACACCGCAACTGATCGCCCAGCACGAACGGTGAAAGCGTCACAGCCCCGCCATCGCGGGAGACAAGTTTGCGCGTAATCAGGTCGGCATAAAGATCGAGGTCGCTCACGCCGGGTGCGCGTTGTCAAAGGACGCTGCTTCCTCGGGTGTCTCTCGTTCGAGTGAAAAGAAGAACGGATCGAACGACTGCCGTTTGTGCGGGAACGGTGGATTGAGCGGCGGTGCCTCGGCGCGGTTCTGCGCATTATCTGTCTCGCGCTCTCGCCGGTTGGTTTTCGGATCGAGTGACATGACTACGTGCTCCAGAACATGCCGCTCGCATCGGCTTGGTTGAGGAATGCTTCGGCCTCGGCGTATTGGTCGTTCACGAAGCTCAGGAGCGCGTCATTGATGCGGTCTCCGATGCCTCCCGCGAGTCCGGTGTGGAGTCGCAGCGGTGGGCTTGGTGCGCGCGGTGGGATGAGACGTGAGGCGTGTTGGAGATTCCAGAAAACGAAGTTCTGCGGGTAAGGCGTCCACGTTTCGTCAGGCTCGGCGTCCGTGGCTGCATCGGGCGGCGAGACGATCCAGATGGTCGCGAGTTTGAGTTCGTCGAGTTGCGCGTCGCCCGCGCTGAGCAGCGTGCCATACATCTGCGGCAGGCTTTGCTGCTGTTGCGGGACATACTTCGACACGGCTCTCAGTTTGGCGCGTCCGCCGGTCGTGCGGAGTGCGTCGTTCAGGAAAACGGTGGAGATGGTTTCCGTTTGCGCATCGAGGAGAGGGTCGTGGACGTCGATTTGCAGCCGCGTGCCGATGCGGGCTTTTGAGAGCACTACGTCCATCGCGCGAATCTCCCTCGTTCGCGTTGCATCGAATTCGCCTTCCATCGCGCCGGGCTTGCTGATGTCGCCACCTTTTGCCGCTGCTTTCACTCCGAGTTTCTCAAAATACTTGGGATAGCCTTCCGCTGGGGCGGCGATGACTTGCCCGGAGAGTGTTGCACCCACGCTGGATGGAGTCAGCGGATTGCGCCAACCGCCCAGGATGAGATACGGCTGAGGTTCATTCGTAAGCGGGACATCGCGCTCGCTGGGAGCATTGTCCTCGGGCGGTGTCCCGTCCGGCCAATCAGCGGGCATCGGGATGTGGGCGTCGCGGCCATTCACGAAGCCAGGCCGGATGAACGCGCGCCATTCGCCGGTGCCGTCGTCCTTCCATTCCCAGCGGGCGTTGATGAACCACGGATGCCGCCAAAACGAGGTGGTGTCGCCGGACACAATCACGCCGCGCGGGTGCTCCTTCGTGTCGGCACGAACGCCGCGTAGTGGACGCGCACGCTTCACGTGGGCGACGAGTTTGTTCCATGCGTCGGCGGCGATCATTGCCAGAAGAAATGTCGCGTCGCGCTCTTGCGGTCGGGGCTGAGAGCAGCGCGGTGTTGCAGGTCGAAGAATGTGATCTGGTAGAGGTCGAGTTTTCCGCCTTTTCGCTGGCGCAGCATCGCCAGCGGGTAGCGCGCACGCCGGCCCGGCAACGCGACGGCACCGCCGCTGCCGCCTTGCGAATCACTCGCCTCGCCGTCGTCCGTGTTGGGATCGGCGACCTGTACGACCTCGACATTCTCGACCGACCAATCCTCCTCGCGGCACGTCACCTCGACGCAGATGTAACCGCGTCCTTCGGCATCGAGCATCGGCCTGCCGAACTTGAGCAATGGCGGCGGCACCGAGTTGATCTTTGCTTCCACGCGATTCACGGTTCCGGGCCGGATGCTCGCGGCCTGCGTACCCACGAGCGACACTTGGAACGGATGCGCAAAATCGGCACCGTCGCCGTCGAACGTGATGATGGTTCCGTCCGGCATTTCGCGAAGCCGCACACCGTCGCCCGCGATGATGCGGCACGCGCGCACGGCGGCGCAGAGCTGATTCCACAGCGTGGCGGTGATGGTCTGGCCGCGCTTTACGAACGGCGGCTCCGTCATTCGCTGCCGCCCTCCAGTTGGGATTGCCCATACACGTCGCGCAGCCATCCGTTCGGACCGGAGAGCATGTATTCCTCCGTGATTTCCAGGGCGTTGCCTTTGCGTTTGAGCTTCGGCGCGAGCTTGAGCCAATTCCGCTTTTTCGCTGCGCCGGGGATTTTGAACTGCTCGATGCCGGGCGGTTTTTCCACCACCGTCCCGATGCCGCGCAGGATGCCCGATGGAATAGTGCGCGCTGCGTAGGTCTTACGGAAGACGGCACCGACCACGAGCCAGTTATCCACGCCAAACATCGGGTTTTTCTTCGCCTTCTTGCCACTCCCGCTGAGCGCCGTTTGCTCGCCGCTCGTCTCGGGCAGCGTCTCGGCGAACTGCTCCTTCGCAGCGTCCCACGCATACCTCGTTTTGAGGGTCTCGAAGAATGGGTGCGTCTGGATCGGGTCTTCGGCCATCGAGGTATCCAGCTCGAAGGTCACTTGATCGTCGTCCTTCGCGTCATCGCTCATTCCTTCAAAATGCAGCGTCACTTTGAAGCCGCCGTCGTCCTCCTGCGTGAAGGAGCGTGAGCGATACGGGATGCCGATGCCGAGATTCGGAAGCACGCTCAGGGCCTCCGCAAGTGTCTCGACAAACATCGGCACTTCGATGCTCGCGACGCCCGTTTCGCTGATGCCGCCGCTGATGCCGGTCGTGGGAAGTGGTGTGCTCATGGAGTTCAGGCGAAGGCTGCGCTGAGCGTGGTGGTGCTCGCGCTGGGCTTGTTTTCGATGGCGCGTTTCACGTCGCGGAGCAGTCCGGTCTGAGTCGTCAGTTCGCGTGTTTGCCGCTGCTGCTCGCGGAGCATCGGGTCGCCGTTGCTGTATGCTGCACCACCGCCGCCGATGCGCTGAATCGCCGACACCGCGCTCTTCACGGTCTTCTGCGGCTTGTCCTCATCGGTGTCGTCGAGGTTGAGCTGCGGGCCGATCTGCTTCTTCGGCTCCACGTCCTCGCGCGCCTGTTCCGAGACCTTTTGCACGCGGTCCATCACGCCTCCGACGCTGGCATCAAGCTGCGCCTGCCACTCCGTTGTATCAATGAGTCCGCTCCCCTTTGTGAATCCATCGGAGAGCGCCGTGCCGATATTATTGAACGTCTCGCGCATCCGAGTTCCCGCCTTGTCGAACGCGGGCGCAAGCACGTCTGCGCTCGCTTGCTTGTTGGCGTCACTGGCCGCTCGCACGCCACCGGCCCACGACTGCACTTCCTTCGAGCCCTGGCCGATTTCATCGCCGATGAGCGGGATGCCCGACAGCCAATCGAGGAGCTTCGCGATGCCATCGAGCAAGAACGCGATGAAGCCCTGCGCGATGCTCATGACTGCCCTGCCCATGCCGATCCAGAAGTCCGCTGTGGTCACGATTTGGAAAAGCGTGATGGCACTTTTCACCGCCTCGACGAGTGCCTGCCAGAGCGCCTGCGCCACCGCCATGAGCGTTCCCGCGAGAAAGTTCACCGCATTCGCAAAAGCGATCTTCGCCGATGCGAAAAGGATGTCGCCCACCTTCCCATCCGCGAACGCCTGCACGATGAAGGCCACCGCTTCGCCGGCCTTTTGTCCCCAGCTTGCGAGGTCTGCTGATGCGAACTTATCGAGGAGCGGCTTGAGCACCGGCGCGACCTTGTCGGCCAGCCCCACCCAAAACCCGCGCACCTTCGTCCCCGTGAGCGCCAGCTTGTCGCCGACGTCATCAAACAACGCCGCATCGCGAGCAAGGAGTTGCGCTTGCGCGCCCACCTGACTGGCCGCATCGCCAAAGCCATCCGAAGAAAACAGCGAGAGCAACTCCGCACCGCTGCGCCCAAAAACCTCCATCGAAACCGCCGCCTTCTGTGATGGGTCTTGCACCGCATTGATGGCCGTGCCGAGCGCCCGAAACTGTTCCGCAGGCGTCTTGCGCTTCAGCTCTTCAAGGTTGATGCCGAGCTTCTTAATAGCATCGTCCGCCGAACCGCCCTGAAGCGTCTTCGCCATCTTACCAAACACCGGCCCGATGTCCTCCGCCGCCTTGCCCGCATTTGCAAACTCCTGCTGCAACACGACGAGATCACCCACAGCCACGCCCGTATTGGCGGAGAGATCGTTGAGCTGCCCGCCCACATCGAGCGCCTGCTTAAAGTGGTCGAACCCCGCAGTCACCACGCCCGCCACAGCCCTCACAGCCATGAACGCCACCGCGAACTTCGCGATACGCGATTGCAGCGCCAGCATCTTCCCATTGATACGCGCCAACGCGCCGCTCAGGCGGCTGTCATCGGCATCGAATACGGCGGTGGCTTTGGGCATCGGAGATTGGTTGCGGGAGTCGGACTTGAACCGACGACCTCCAGCGCATGAGGCTGGCGAGCTGCCGCTGCTCTATCCCGCGATTGTTTGGGCGGACTTACTTCCAGCCCGCTCGCCGGAGCGCGCGTGTCAAACTTGCTGTGAGAATCGGAGCCGCCGCGGCCTATCCGCGTGCCGATAGGCCGCTCCTCCCCGATAAGGCTGGATTACTCACAATCGATGTGCCTGATAGGGCTTGAGAATGCAGCACAGACAGACATTCTGACTCTTGAAAGAAGGCCATGAAGTCACCAGCGATATGAACACCGTCGAAACCGAACTACTTGCCCGGAGATGCGCGAAGGAGGGACGTGTTAAGGATGCCATTGATTTGGCTCTTCAAGTGCATCGTGAAACAGGGCAATGTAAGGTGATGAGTTTTCTAGCTGACTTGCACCTTCAAAGTAAGCAGTTCGATGAAGCACTCGTGTGGGTCAAAAAGGCGATTGACGCAGGAGATAGCGAGGCGCGTTACAAGCTGGCTGATATTGTTTTCCAAAATACTATTGCGGGGGATTCATTCGAGAGTCGGCCGGGGTATGACGCCGCACACTTCGTTCCTGATGTGATGCGCTATGTCGGAGATCTCTTTCTCCACAATGGCGAAAAAAACACTGCTGTTCGCTGGTATCGGCGCGCAGTGGCGGGTAATTGCGAATCCGCAAAACCCAGACTCATCGCACTCCTCCTTGAAATGGCTGACGTGACACATCAAGAAACGAAAGAGCAGCTTTATGATGAAGCTGCACGCCTTGGGAGTGCTGAGGCGAACTACAAGCTCGGCCTTTTGTTCAAGAAGGCGGGCGACTCCCTAGCGGCAGATCAGTATCTGATGATGGCGGCTGATTTAGGCCATCGTCGAGCGAAGGATGACCTTACACGTCGTGGTTACCTTTTCGACGAATTATCGGCTTTGGGACAGCCGCTCGTTGCATGTCCGGTTTGCGGAAAGAAGGTCGCGAAGGATTGCCTACGAATGCATAAAATGAATTCCTGCGGCGATTTCCTTTTACCGGGAATTACTCGATACGAGAATTTCTCAAATCGAAACTATCGCAGATGAATCTTCGTGCCGCGTGAACGAGTAGTGATTACGTGCATCACGTTTCTTCCCTGACTTACTGCTTGCCGATTATGTCGGTCACTTCCAGCCCGCTCGCCGGAGAGCGCGTGTCAAAAGGAACTCTGCGCGACGCTGCATCTTCCGCCCCTGGATGTTGATGGCTGACTGGATGCGGCGGTCGTAGCTCTCGACGTGGGTGACGTATTTCACCGCGTTGGTGAGGATGATCCGGAAGACGCGGAATGTGTTGATGACTGCTGCTGAGCTGCGCTTGGTGCCGTGGCGGGCGACCCATGCCGGGAGTTTCACGCCGAGCTTTTGTGCCCCTGCGTTCCAACCGGCGGCGAGTTCGCCGACACGCTTGAGTAGGTCGCGTTTGAGAGCGCGTAGTGCGGATGCGTCCACGGGATACGGGTGCTGCAAGTTGCGCGGGTTCATGCGTCCCGTTTGCGGGTCGCGCAGGCGTTTATGGATCGCTGCTGGGTCGGTCAGCTTGACGCCTTTGCGCTGGGCCGCAGCGACCATCACTCGCGCGAGGTCGGCGATGATGGCACCTTCGCCGGCCTTCTTCGCCGCGCTGCCGCGTTTGCCTTTCGATGCGGGCGGTGTGATGGCGACGACTTCTTTTACGAATCCGCGTGCGGCTTCCTCGGCGAGTTCGCGCCGCGACTTTTTCGCGTGTGGGGCGAGTGCTTTGATGCCGCGCTGGATGGGGCGAAGATCAAAACGAAGTCGTGCGTTCATCGGGCGTCCAGTTGGTCAGCAGGGTTTCGAGTTGATGGGTGGCGGGTGGCGCTGCGGGCACGGTCCAGACATCGTGCGCTCGGAGCGCGCAGTGCTGGTATTGCAGGAGGCGTGCGAGTGGCAGTTCCCAAAAGATGAAGTGCTCTGGCCATCCGGTTTCGCGCGCCAGTGTGAAGACGAAACTCGCCGTCCACACTGGCTCGATCAGTTTGGGGGCGGAGTGGTTTCTTTCTTCCCGCTCGGACGAGAGAGCACTTCGATTTGGGCTGCTTCGATTGCGGTGAGGTTGGTTTCGAGCTGCTGCATCGCAGCGAACATCGCGGTCACGGGTAGCTCCAACTCGAAGGGTAGTAGGTATTCGTCCTCGAACGCTTGGCGATCTTCGCGCGCCAGCTTCACGGCTTTCTTCACCACGTCGAGCGGTTGCGATTGGATGAACAGGAACGTCGTGAGTTGCCGCTGCTTGTCGTCGGCGGAGAGTGCTTCGACCTGCTCCTTGTCACCGCCCACGACCATCGTGAGGCCGAGCGCCCGGCAGATGGTGAGTGTGCCCGCCGAGAACGGCCGCAGCGTGATTCCGCCGGCTTCGGGTGCAGGCTCGATGAACGTGTCGAGGTTGATTTGCGTGCGTGCGTCCGTGGTCATTTTTCGAGAGCGGTGAGGAGTTCCTGGCGGCGTTCCGGCGTCGCGTCGAAGGGCACGAGCGCGAACCGTTTGCCTTTGCGGATCAGCGCGACGGGAGCCAGCCGCCCGATTTCAGCCGCGAGCAGGCCCGCGTTACGGAAGGCGGTCGTGATGTAGGCAAACGGATGCTCGGCGTTCTGCGTCGTCCACACCGGATCGTGCCATGCTTCGATGAGCTTCCGCGCGTCGTGCTGGCCGCAGAGGCTCTTGGCTTTGAGTGTCCACGTCACGAGCCGCCGTTCCGCGCCTTCCACTAGTTCGCGGGTTTCGAGATACGGGCAATCATCATCGAGCGGGATGCCGATGGCGGTGAGCGCGGCTACGAGTCGTAGGAGATTGAGCGCGTCCGCGTCGGTTTCTACTTCCGCGCGCAGGATACAGAGTTGGTCGCCTTTTCGCATAAAATCAGTTCACGGCCTCCGCCGTTGGGTAGTGTTTGAAGCTGTATTCCCAGCCATCGAAGTCCTCGTTGTTCTCGTTGTGCTTCACGTTGGTAATGACGGTCACACCGCCGTTGGGCAGGCCGCTCACACCGGGATCGCCAACGCCCGGCACGACGGCCAGTGCGCCGTGACCTTTCACCGAGCCTTCCGTCATGCTGCGATACGGCTTCACACGGGCGATCTCGCCGTTGCTGCCGGGCAATTCCTTGACCTGCACGCTGTCGTCGGTTTCCACCGAATCAATGAGCGTGCCTTGATGGCGGCTGATGCCGAATTTTACGTCGTTTGCGGGCATACCGGCGCAGTGGTGTCAACGATCACGCCGGGCCGAAGCCGAAGCGATACTTGAGGTTCGTGCTGAAACGAGCCTCGCCCGCCGTGGGCTCTGAGCCGAGCGGCGCATAGCCATAAATGTGAAGCAGCCCTGTGGCATTGATCGCCGCAACGACTCCGGACCTATCCGCTAGCGCACCGCGTGCGGCTTCCACACGCGCTCCATGTAACGCCACCGTCGTGTCGTGTGCCTCGCTTTCAATGATGACGCCGACCTCGCCACGGAACGCTGTGTCGGAGCCAGCAAGCGGTGCGGACGTGGTGCTGACCGTGACTGCGGGCAGTTTGTGATCGGCGTTGTCCTGCCCGGTGTAGCCGTGGAGCGCCGCGAGTGCGGGCACCGTCTTCAAGTGCGCGAGCAAGAGTTCGTCGAGCGTGTGATCGAGCATGGCGTTTAGTCCTCCTGTTCAACCACGAGCACGATCATTGGAAACTGCGGGTGGTCGGTGACGCGCGTGATGCGGTAGGTCGCGCCTTGGAACGCCAGCGTTTCGCCGAGCTTTGGCCGATCCGCGCCAAGCTCCGAGCGCAACACCTTCATCGTGCAATCGCTCTTCGCATCGAATCCGCCAAGGCCGAGGTCTTGGCTCAGCGGATTGTCAGAAACGAGCGCGTGAAGCGTTCGCCCCTTCCAAACAATTTCCTCGCCCGTGGCGGCGAGAACTTCAGCGAGCGCGGCGGCTTTTTCATCGTGGAGCGACATGCCCTCGCCGCAGTGTCAAAGCTTGGCTATACGTTGGGCATGATAAAGGCCGAGACACTGCATTCCAAGCTCGCGCCACTTGCCGCGCAGCAGGTGTGCGTCGCAAAGCGAAGGCGAGCAAGCGTCCGTCGTTCATCTACATGAACAACCGTTTGGAAGGGAACGCACTATCGACTATTGAGGCGATGATCGGCGAGTAGGTCCCAACGGCGACTTGGACGGAGCGAGCCGATGCTTCGGAAGCGAACGCGACCACGACGCCCTGAACTTCGCGGGCTCAGGTCGGGAATGGCATCGACAACATCCGGCTGAGGGGTATCAACTGCGGACGTGGAAGAAGTCATATCCGGCAACTGTTTGGACGTAGGCAGGGGCGGCGGTAACGCCGATTGCTGCGGTCGGGAAGGCTTCTTCCACATTACTAAATGATGTTGCGTCTCCCTTTCTCGCGCCGCGTCGCCCGCGCTGGCTGGCAGCGCTGCGATACATTGGCGTTCGCCGCGACCCACCGGCACTTTCGGGATTGACCGGTGGAGGTCTGTGGTGCCTTCGGCCTGACCGCAAAAAGCCCCGCTGCCGTTTCCAGCAGCGGGGCTTGCAGTTCCCGAATGAAGTCCGTGCGCCTTACGGCTTCACGATGCGCTTGAGTCCTTCGCCGATGGCTTTTTTGAAGCCGTAGAGGCACTCGACGGTGACGAAGATGCGGTTGCTGCTCGTCTCGGTGTAGCGCAGGTAGCCGAACGTGAGGCCGGTGTCGGGGTCGGTGACGGCTCCGGCTTCGTCGTAGTCGGCGACGGGCATGAGGTAGCGCATGGCGACTGCGAGGCAGCTCGGGTGGGCAGCGAAGCCGACGAGCTTTTCGTTGTTCTCGGGCAGGATGCTCGTCTCATACACGTCGAAGCCTGCGAGGCGGCGGATGATGCCCTCGACGACGCCGGGTTGTGCGATGGGCGGCATGAAGCTCTTCGCCACGATGTCGTCGCCGAGCAGGTTCGTGAAGTAGGCACCGTCGAGCACGAGCGCGCGGTCGCTCACGGGCATTTTGCCGATGGCGCACTTCTCGCGGATGCCGAGGACTTTCTTATAGTCGAAAGACGCTGGGGCGAGTGCGGCGATGGCGGGGTCGCCGTAGTGGGCCGCTGTGATTTCGCTGAAAATGTCCTGAAGAACGTCCTGCGCGAGTTGCTTCACGGCACTGGAGACGAGGGTTTCGAGGACGTTGAGTGCAGTCTCGGCGGCTTCGCGTGCGGTGACGTGGACCGTTTTGAATTTGTGTCGGTTGAGTTGCACGGGCACGACATCAATGGTGCCGTCCGCGCCTGTGGTGTAGCTGCCTGCGAAGTCGCTCGCGGCAGATGGTGCGCCGACGACGGGGACGCGGACGGTATCGAGTTTGTCCGCCGGGTCGGGCGAAAAGTTGGTGGAAAAAGCGCGCATCGGCAGGAGCGTCGCCATGAATGGCTGAAGCGCGGCTTGTGCGACTTTGATGTCTTTGACGTTGGTGAGTGTGTTGGGCATGGCAGTAGTTGGTTATTTGGCGTTGAGAATGAGCGTGCGCTGTTCGCTGGTGAGGCTGCGCCAGAATGTGGTCTGTTCTTTCGGGTCGGTGATCGCCTTGAATCGGACGATGAGATCGTTGGCTTTCGCGTCGCCCCGAGGCGTGACGGGAAGCGGCTGCGGGCTGGCTGCGCCGTAGCGTTCGGCAGCGATGCGCTCGGCGGATTTTGCGCTGGCTTTGAGCGATTCGATTTCCTTGCCAAGGGCGCTGAGCTGCTCCTTCGCCGCATCGAGTTCCTTGACGGATTCGCCGGTCGTTTTGAGCGATTCTTTCGCGGTGGCAAGGTCGCGGGAAAGCTGGTCGCGTTGATCGGTGAGTTCGCTAGCTGCGAGCGTGAGCGTTTCCTTTTCCTTCGTGAGCGCGGCGATTTCCTGGCGGAAACGCTCGTGCTGATGGCCGGCTTCGGTGAGCAGCGATGCGCTTGCGGCGGCATCGCTATCGAGCGTTTTGATGCGTGTCAGGGCTTCTTCGAGTTGTTCGTCGATGGTTTTCATTCGTGTCTGCAATGGGCTGTCAACTCACCGGCTGTTTTACGTGCCGCTCGCGGAGCTTCATCAGTGCGGTGGCGCGGTCTTGCACGACGCCGGAGGTGAGTGAGTTGTAGGACGCCTTCCGGCCCGAGAAGCACTGACCTTCCATCACGTCGGGCGTGATGCGGCGGCCGCGCGCGAGCACGGCAGATTTGAAGTCCGCGTAGATTTCATCAATGTCCGCTTGGAGCCACGCGCGCTGCTCGTCGGTGAGCGAGAGGCCGGGCACGCCGACGCTCTTGTATTTGCCCGCTGCGAACAGCTCCACTTTCACGCCCGCTTGCTCGAAGGCTTTGGATTCATCGAGCATCGGGAGCAGCACGCCGATGGAGCCAACGCGGGCGCTGGGCGTTGCGAAGATGGCGTCCGATTGCGAAGCGATCCAGTAGGCGGCGCTGCACATTTGGCCATCGGTGAAGGCGTAAGTGTATTTGGCCTTCGACACGTCGGCGACGAGCGCGGCGAGTTCCGGCGTGCCGTTCACCGTGCCTCCGGGCGAATCTACATCGAGAAAGACAGCCTGCACATCCGTGCGGTCACGAGCCGCGATGAGCGCGGCCTCGATGTCTTCCATATCCGTCGCGCCCAACAGCAGTCGGGAGAAGAAGTCAGGCCGCCTCATCAGCGCACCGTGAATCGTCACGATGCCCACGCCGCGCTCAACGCTGAGGAGCGCGGGCGGCGAAGGTGGCTGCTGCGGCTCGGTGAAGAGTCCGAGATTCCCAGCGGCGCGGCACATGGCTGCGTGTGCCTCGGGCGTAATGAGCCAAGGCTGATAATGGATGGCGTGTAGAAGTGGCGTCACGCCAAGCGCCGCTTGTCAAAAGGCGCAGTTCGTGTCGGCACGAACTATCCGGGCTGCCGAGCATTCCCATCGGCAGTCGGTTCTTCGGGTTCGCCCACGGCTGGAGTCGCTGCGATACCGCCGCCTGGGCGGTAGAGCATCTCAAGCGGCACCTTGTATTTCTCAGCAAGGTCCAGCAGCGCTCGTGCGTTCTGAGCGCGGATCTCCATCTCCTCGCTGAAGTCCATTCCCTGCTCCGCAAAATGCGAATGGAGCGTCTTGATTCCCATCTCTACGTCGGACCGGTTCTGCTGCGACTCACGCCCCGCATCCACGGTGATGCGGCGTGGCGTGGTGAACGCGACTTTCGTCCAGTTCTCAACCTCGGCGAGCTGGCGCGTGGCGATGGCGTCGCCAATGACGAAGAACCAGACAGGCTTGAGGAATCGTTCGATGAGAATGAGCTGGCGATAGGAAAAACGCCGGTCGGCCTTTGCGACCACGAGCCGCACGCCTGCGCCGCCGACCTTGCTCGAATCCGCCGCAAACTCGAACGGGATGTGACCGAGCGCGGAGTCGCGGCGGAGATGCTCCAGAAAACCAGTGAATGTCGGGCTGGGCCGGTTTGGCTGAAAGCTGTCGAGCGACTCGCCGGGTTTGAGCGCCACGAGTTTTCCACCGACGATCCTTTGCAAAGCACCGGGCTCGCTGACCTCGCCTTGCGCGTTCCGATTGCCGATTGAAAAGTCGCCGTCTTCGTCGAGTTCGCCGCGCTCCGTTTTGAGCACACGCGAGACGTCGCAGTTGTCTTTCACCGCGTGCTTCTCCAACGCGAGGAGTTCCATTTCATCCAAAAGATGGTTAATGGAGTGCTGCAACGTCGGAGCGTTCCGCACTGCGCTGGCGCTCTCCGGCTCATAAATGTGGATCATCAAATGCGCGGGAATGTCGCGGAAGCCGCCGTCATCGAGCAGCACGCGATAGAACGCGGGAGCGCCGTAAGCATCGAAGCCGATCCCGTCCTCGGTATCGTTCTGATCGGCGTCTCCGATGCGGTGGGATTCGATGAGTTGCAGACGGGGTAAGCCATCCGCATTGCGCGTTTTGTGGATGAAGTATTCGCCGTCCACATCCATGCCCCGGCAAACGAGCGCCTGACATTCCGCGAAGCAAAACCGGCGGGTGATTTCGCACCGTGCGGCCCAGCGCGCGAAGTAATCTTCCGCCGCTTTATTCCAGTCGGCATTGCCCGTGAGCGCTTGCGGTTTGATGCCATCGCCAGTCGCGTAGATCGCCATGTTGCCGACCAGCTCCCGGATGAATCCCGAGTTCTTGTGCAGGTAGCGCGAACGCCGGACGAGTTCCCGCCGCACTCCCGGCAGAAGGTCGAGTTTTGAATCACGCGGAGCCGCACCGGGCACTCGCCCGCGACGCGGCGAAGGATTCGCGGATTCAAACGGACTGAACCACGCCTTCGGCAGAAGCCGCGTGATGATCGAGCGCAGCGGGTTCATTTGGGTAGATGACCAATGACCCCGCTCGTGCCGACACGAACGGGGCGTCCATAGACTTCGGGGGCGAGCTTCCGCAGCGCGGTCTGGCACGCGGCGATGATGGCATGGATTTCGTCGATCCGGCGCTTGGTGATCGTGCTGCCCGATTCCGACCACGCCGCAAGCGTGCGCTTCAGCTCCGCCTTTTGCGCAGCGAGAATTTCATCCACCTCTTCGCGGGTGAATCCGATGCTGTAGTCCGGTGTCGAGGCCATGTGGGCCGGTGTATGTCAAAATTCCTTTCCCCCATGCCCCCGCCTGTTAAATGATCTTTCCTGACTTATGACTGAGCTCTCTCGCTGTCCTCACTGCCGCAGGGTTGCGGTTCGGCATCCGTTTTCATTTTGTCCAAAGTGCGGCAATGAACTCGCTTGGCCCTCCGAGCCCGATGACGATTTTGGTGGTGGCAATTGCCGGTGCTGTGGGCGCGGCATGCATTGGAGTATGGAGCATTGTCCTTGGTGCGGCGAACGTGGCGAATCAGTTGATTGGTTGACCAAAACGCATTGGCTCCGATCGGTTCGAACTTGGTTTTCACGACTGCGTGCCGAACGTCCGAACCCGAGATTACTGAATGTGCCGTATTTCTCCCAAAGTGATGGCCATACGTGCGCTGTGAGGTGCATCGTGATGGTGGCCGCGTATTACCATTATGAAATTGGTCCAGACCGCGCTCGACGGTTTGCTGGAGCGCAATGCGATCCAAATGAGGATGGAGGAGGGCATGGCCTCGACACAAATCAGATTGTCCGGGCAATTCGTGGAATCGGACTAGAGGTCCGCCGTTTGCGCGATCGATACGCGACGTTGAAGCAGCTTCGGAACGCCATCGACAACGAATGTCCCATTATCGTGTCTGTTCAGGTGAACGTACCCGGCGACCATGCCGTCGTAGTCGTTGGATACGATGACAATCACATCTACGTGAACGATCCGCTTGTTTACCGGCCACAACTCATTCCTGCTGATACTTTCCAAGACATGTGGGCGCGGGATGGCTTGGTGGTTAGAGGTAAATAAACACCGGAAGGTTCTGTGAGTTCCGCCGACGCAGTTCGGCGAGCATGTCGCGCTCACTCATCTCGCGCGCCCACGAAGGCCGGAGCTGAAAGTGCGGCTCGTCTGTCATTGTTCGCCAGTTCCCGCCCCATTCCAGCCCGAGCTTCATCCCCATAGCGCCCACGGCTTTGTAGGCTGGCGACTCGTTGAGGTAGCGCCCGCCTTCAAAAACGCCGATGTCGAACGCGATGCCGAAGTTGTGATTGGAGTAGCCGCCGCGCGCATTGGTTACGATACGCCCCGGCTTTGTCCGGCCCTGTTCGTAGAGAGCGTTCTGTTCGTCGTAGGTGCGCGTGCCGGAAATGACCTTGATCGCGATCCCGATGGTGGCGGCGCTTTCGACAAGGGCACGGGCGAGCGGCTGCACTTCCGGGAGCAGCGTGACGATGGCTCTCTCACTTCGTTCGTCAGCGAGTTTACCAATGGCGGCAGAAGGCGCGTCTCCGACGACGGCACGATGAATCGCCGCCCATGTCTGCGGACCTGGATTGCCGTCCACTGCGACACCGATCTTCGATTGCACCGCACGGATGGTGGCATCGAGCGTCATTTCGCGTAGCCTCCCTTCTTCGGCAGCGTGAACTCGATACTGCCTGTTCCGTCGTCGCTCCGGTATGCGACC
>CANIWM010000116.1 GCA_947471505.1 Chthoniobacteraceae bacterium
CCAAAGAATCCGCCTGCGTCGGTTCGCACAATTGGAAGAAAGCGTTGCGTCTTCCTTCCGGCAGTCTCACCCATCACTACAACGAACTCCATGCGGTCGAACGCCTCAGATGGCGGTGTCGTCGGATCGAGCGGTGCATCAGGCTTCGCAAGCGTCACCCACGACTCCAGTATCATCACGGCGGATGTCGCTCCGTAGGCCGCGCAGATCAGCCGGCCGACGTTTGCGAAGTTGTCCTTCGCTCGCTCATCCGCCAGACTCTCCGGTAGGAAATGCAGCAGCCCGTCAGTCGTGACAGCCAGCATCGTCGGCGGCACGCGACCCACGTTTTTCATGGCAAATTCGGCGTAGCCTTGCGCGTAGGTGACAAGTGCATCAAGGTCTGCTGGGCATAGGTTCTGTTTCATGACTTTGATTTCTTCGATTTTGGCGTTCGGAGGCTAGAGGGGGGCGGTTCATTTGAGGCAATCTCAATCTGCCCGCTACTCTCCGTGTAGAGGACTTCCCTACCATCAAAGATCGTCACCTTGAACCACCGCTCAACTGGATGAACATCAATCCGCCGAATCACGGCACGGGCGGTTTCCTTGAGGGTCGCGTCATCCCGCCAGTTCACTTTTTGAAGGTCGATGTCGCCGGCTGATTGTTCGGAATGAAGCTCTGCAAGTTGCTTCTCGAGTTCGGCCTTCTCTTTTTCCATACCGCGAAGTTTCGCGTCCACTGACGCGGAGAAGCCGCCAGCAATGAACTCTACAAGACGAGGGACTTGCGCTTCAATCTCCCCAATTCGTTTCAACGCTGCTGCTAACCCCGGGTTCTGTTTGTGAGGCACCGCAGGAGCATCCGTCGCCGCTTCGCACACCGTCAGCAGTGACTCCATGAACTGGTCGAAGCGCCAGGTTATGTAGGGGGCCGCGCCGACTTGTGCTGCTGAATCGACGAGATAAATCCACTTCGGCCCCTTGCTGATCCGGATCATTTTGTTCCCGGTCATCACGTTGTAAACGAGCCCGGCAATAGGATTGGTCGTTCCTCGGCCCCGGTAGGAGGGCCGTTCGCGACGAATCCGTTGGACCGTCGCATACAGCTCCATCGAGATGGCAGCCGGATAATAATCAGCAACGGGCTCAAACACCTCACGTTTGCCACTCACCATTCTGCCTGGTTGAAACTCTCCGATCACAGCTCTCGAATCGAGAATCTTTCCTATCGTGGACGGATACCAGTGCACGCCATCTCCCATACAAGGAACGCCTTCTGCATTGAATACGCGGGCGATGCCCTGTTTGCCTTTTCCTTGCGCTGCCATCTCAAAAATCCGCCGCACAATCGCAGCCTTCTCCTCGACAAGGTCAAACCCTTTCCTGTTTGTCGAGAGACGCAGCCACGCGGGGCATTGCGCCGTCATCTTCTCCTCCGTGATCCGATTTCGCTTGTTGGCCCACGCGGCACACAGCCGACTCGATTTCATCCGGCTCTCTTCGTTGGCCCTGCTCAGAATCGTCAGGCTGATGATGATGTCCGTAAAGTTCCCGTCGTTGATCCGCTGCCGATCATACACTCGCTCATCCGCAAGCGTTACGACGATGATGCCCGCGTTGACGAGGCCGAGAAACATCTGGAGCGCGAACGTGATGTCTGTCCGCGACAGCCGGTCCAAACTTTCCACTATCAGATAGGAGCCCGGCTCGATAACGCCGCTCTCAACCCGATCGAGGAATGCTTTCAGCGCGCCTTTATCGGCGTTGGCCGCACGAAAGGCCGATACTCCAAGGTCTCGGTAATTATCGACGAGCGGGATACCGGTTTTCGCACACCATGCCCGTGCCAGTTCCGTTTGTCGGCGAAAGGAATCTCCCTGGATTTGATCCGCCGTCGAAAATCGCAAATACGAGTAAGCCTTCGGCTTCTTGGCTGGCGAGGTGGAGTCTGCCCCGCGAGCTAATCCCGATGGAGATTTCGTGCGCTTTGCGCGTGGCTGATGCAATTGGGTCTTCGGCATGAGGTATTTATGCCTTCCGACCTATTGGTAGTAAAGGGAATAGATATGGGACTCGTTGGTTCGCCGGTGTATTTCGATGGAGGCGGCTCGTCGGACCCAGACGGCACCCTCGCGAGCTATGCTTGGATTTTCGGCGATGGCTCGACGGCCACAGGCGCGTCCGTTTCACACACCTATTCGGCCACGGGCTACTACGAGGCAAAGCTCACCGTCACCGATAACAAAGGCGCAACGTCCACGGAGGGCGTGAGCATTTTAGTCAATCCCGCGCAGACCAACATGCCGCCCATCGCCCGCCCCGGCGGCCCCTACAACGCGGCTCCCGGTGCCCGCATCGCGTTCAACGGCTCCGCCTCGAACGACCCGGACGGCACGCTCTGGGAGTGGAACTGGGATTTCGGCGACGGCACCACGGCCTCGGGCATCAACGTCTCCCACGCTTACGTGAACCCCGGAACTTTCACCGTGCGCCTCACCGTCAGCGACAACGTGGGCGAGACCGGAAGCGCCACCACGACCGCAAGCATTGTCGGCCTTAACCAAGCGCCCGTCGCGCGGAGCGGCGGCCCATTCAGCGGGAAAACGGGCATCCCTGTTGCGTTCGACGGCTCACTTTCCACAGACGCCGACGGCACCATCGCCAGCTACGCATGGAGCTTCGGCAACGGCACCACGGCCTCCGGCGCAAAGCCCACCTGCACCTACACCGCAGCCGGGAGCTACGCAGTCACGCTTACCGTTACCGACGACAAAGGAGCGACAAACGCGACATCCACCACCGCCGTCATCACCGACATCCCACCCGTGATCGTGGCCGCAGACAACTTCGACGACAATATGCGCAACCCGCAGAAATGGAGCCTCGGAGCCACCGCCGCGACCGCCAGCAACTCGGGCTTCGACCGCGCCATCCTCGTTGCCGAGCGCAACCGCCGCACAGAAATCGTCCCACGCGCCGCGAAAGCCGGCGAGCGCTTCTTCGGCGTCACCGGCAGCGCTATTGATTTCACCGGGTGCAGCGCACAAATCATGGTCCCCGCCGTCCCCGCAGGCAATGCAGAGGCCGTCTTCAGCCTCTACAAAGACCGGCAGAACTTCCTGCAAATCCGCTACAAAGCAGGCGTCCTCACCTTCATCCAAAACGCCGTCGGCCTCCGCGAACAAACGACCGTAGCCTACAGCGCAACCCAGCACCGCTACTGGCGCTTCCGGCACGATAAAGCGGGCGACTCCCTCCGCTTCGAGACCAGCCCCGACGCCCTCGTCTGGACCAGCCAACGCACCACCGGGCGCAAAATCCCCGTCACCCTCCTCTCCCCCGAACTAGCCGCCGGCACGACTGTAGCCGTCCCGACCCCCGGCCTCGCCGCGTTTGATTCGTTCGTGGTGGAGAAGTAAGCATCCGAGCTTGGGGGCTTGAAGAAGAGATGGCGGCGGAAGAAGCGCATCTATCCGAGCGTGCCACGCAGCGGAGCGCGCGAGTCGCGGCCTTTTGGGTTTAGGCCGGTGATGCTGTTGAGGAACGTCAGCTCTACTTTCTCGCCGTCGAAATGGAACGTGAGCAAGTCGTGGTGCGGCGTCTCGTGGAAGCGGATGGTGACTGCGAGCGTAGCATCGTCCGTCCATGCGGCTGCGGTGGAAATCGGCTGCGGTGTGCCCGGCTTTCCTCCTCCGCTGACTAGGCGCGGCGGGGTGCCCGGCAGCGCCGTCTCGCCGCGCTGCCACTTGCCGGAGCCAGCGATGATGCGGTGCTCGCGGGTCGCATCGCGGAACGTGATGGTGCTCGCATCGCCGGTAAAAGTGAACGCGGCGCTCTCGATGCCGAGGTCGTTTTTTTCAAAGCGCACCGTCTTTCCCGAGATGCTCGCAGCCCGTGCGGATGCGATTCCCGCTGGCACGGGGATGGCGAGTGTGGCGAGGCGTGCGCGGAGCTTTTCATCGGCGGCAGCGTCGGCGAGCGGCGCGGCTTTCATCGCGGGGACGAGGTGTTCCCACGCGAGGTCAATCTCGCCCTGCATGTTGTTGATTTCCGCAGTGAGGATGAGCACGGCGTCTTGCTCCGGCATGACGATCGCGAACTGCCCGAACGCGCCGTCGCCACGATACGCGCCGTGTTGGCTGCGCCAAAATTGGTAGCCGTATCCTTGCAGCCAATCGTCCGTCTCCGCCGGGCGCGAGGGCTTGTCGCGCGGTGGCTGTTGCACTTGCTTCGAGGTTGCCTCGGACACCCAGCTTGCGGGGAGAATCTGGCGACCGTCCCACATCCCGCGTTGGAGGTAGAGCTGCGCGAATTTTGCCAGCGCCTCCGTCGGCACGCTCAACCCCCAGCCACCTGTGCAAATGCCGCGCGGGCACGTCTCCCGCGTTGCATCCGCGATGCCCAGCGGCGCAAACAGCCGCTCGCGCAGGAACTCCAGCACGGTCTTGCCCGTGCGCTTTTGCACGATGGCCGAGAGCGTGTAAGTCGCGCCGCTGTTATAGACGAAGTGCGTGCCGGGCGCGTGCTCCACAGGCCACGCGAGGAAACTGCGCAGCCAGTCGTCCGATTTCACCATCTCGAAAGTCGGGTCTTTCGCGTGACCGACGGACATCGTGAGCAAATCCTTCACGCGCACCGCCGCGAGATTCTCGCTCACCGTCGCGGGCAGCTCGTCGGGGAAAATGGACGCCACTTTTTCTTCCACGGTCAGCTTCCCATCGGCGACGAGCAGGCCGATGGCCGTGGATGTGAAGCTCTTGCTCAGCGAATAAAGGGTGTGCCGCAGCCCGCGTTCATACGGAGCCCACCAGCCTTCCGCCACGACGCGCCCGTGCCGCACGAGCATGAAGCTGTGCGCCTCCATTTTCTGTGCGGCCAGCGCATCGAGAAACGCATGGATGCCCGCCGCATCCACGCCCTCCGCCGCCGGTGTGCTGCGCGGGAGTCCCGCTGCGACTTCCGCCCACGCGGGAGCGGAAAAGAGTGCGGCTGCGGTGAGGCTGAGTTGTTTGAGGAAAAGTCTGCGTGTGGTGAGCATGGCCGCTCTTGTTTCGCTTTTCATGTCCGCACGCCAGCACGTTCTCCTTTGCCGATTGCGCTGCTGCGTGTTACTCAGTGCGTCCAATGATGAAAACGACCACGAAAGCGCCTGAAACCAAAGTCCCCAAGATCGGCATGATCTCCCTTGGCTGTGCAAAGAACCTCGTGGATGCCGAGATCATGCTCGGCGATGTTTTGCAGCACGGGATGACGATTACCAACGACGCTGCGGAAGCCGATGTCCTCATCGTGAACACGTGCGCCTTCATCGATTCCGCAAAAGAAGAGAGCATCGAAGCCATCCTCGAAGCCCACGAATCCAAGGGCCTCAAAAAGCGCCGCGTCGGCCAGAAGCTGATCGTCGCCGGCTGCATGAGCCAGCGATTTTCCACCGAGCTGGCCGGCGAGTTTAAGGGCGAAGTGGATGCGTTCATCGGGCTCGACCAGGTAAAGGATGTCGGCTCTATCATCGCCAAAGTCCTCGGTCGCGGCGACAGCCCGAAGCCCGCCCAGACCTCCACGAAAGTCCCGCTCAACGAAGCGTGGGAGCCCTTGAACTTCGTCACCCGCAAGCCCGTGTATATCCCGGACTGGGACACGCCCCGCGTCCGCCTCACGCCAGCGCACACCGTCTTCACGAAGATCGCCGAAGGGTGCAACCACCCGTGCTCATTTTGCGTCATCCCGCAGATGCGCGGGCGGCACCGCTCGCGCACCATCGAGAGCGTCGTCACGGAAGTGCGCGGGCTCGTCGCGGAAGGCGTGAAAGAGATCAACCTCATCAGCCAAGACACCACCTACTACGGCATGGACCTCTGGGCAGAAAAGGCCGGGCCGAAACAACTCGTGGACAGCCGCCGCGGACCCACGCTCACCAAGCTCCTGCGCGAGCTAGACCGCATCGAAGGCGACTTCTGGGTGCGCCTACTTTACACCCACCCCGCCCACTGGAGCGATGAACTCATCGACTGCATCGCCGCCACCCGCCACGTCGCGCGCTACATCGACATGCCGCTCCAGCACATCCACCCCCGGATGCTCGAAGTGATGAAACGCGAGACTTCCAGCGAGCACATCGAGTCCCTCGTGAAACGCATCCGCGAAGGCATCCCCGGCATCTCCATTCGCACCACATTCATCGTCGGATTCCCCGGCGAGACGGAGGAAGAATTTGAATACCTCCTCGACTTCATCGAACGCACACGGTTCGAGCGCCTCGGCGTTTTCACCTACAGCCAAGAAGAGGGGAGTCGCGCAGGTAAAATGGAAGGCCAACTCCCCGCCAAAGTCAAAGAAGCGCGCTACAAAAAGGCGATGAAGCTCCAGCAAAAGATCGCGAAAGAGATCGGCCAAGCCCAAGTCGGCAAAGTCGTCCGCGCCGTAGTGGACCAACCGCTCGTCGCACGCGGCGAGAGCGACGCGCCGGACATTGACGGACGCATTTTGCTCAAGAAGCCCGCCCCCGTAGGCGAGTTCGTGAACGTGCGCATCACGGGCACGCAGGTGTATGACCTTGTCGGGGAAGTAATTTGAGCTCCCTGCGAGCGGAAAACACCGGTCGGAGCTGAAGCAGCCACCCTCTGGGTCCATACAACCCCGCTCTGGGCGATGGCAACCTAGCTCTGGGTCGATGCGAGCACCACTCTGGGTCGTGGCAGCCCATGCCGGGGTCCGTGCAGCCGACCTCTGGGTTAGTGCGCGTCGAGGTCTGGGCGGTGTGAGCAACAGTCTGGGTAATGTCAGCTCGCCTCTGGGTTAATGTGAGACGCCCTCTGGGTTGGTGCGCGTCGAGGTCTGGGTTGGTGCGAGCTGGGGTCTGGGTTGGTTTTTCCTCTGTCGAGTGCGCGGTCGCGAACTCTGTGCGGCTTCCAGACCACCCATCCCCGCAGTTTTCTGTAAAAGCCCGACAGTGAATCCCGTCCGCCGCTCTTTGAACCGCAGATACGCGCGAATGAACGCAGATATTACGGCAGCGCGGTTTCGACATTACTCTGTCTTTGGTAAATCGACGTGGACTTCTCGGCTATCTGCGGAGATTTGCGAGTATCTGCGGTTCAAAAATAGCCGCGTTTTTGGGGGAGGATTCCTTATTTCCCGCTTGGCATCTCACTCGACTCCCTTCAACTTCCGCCCCTCAACCTTCCATATAAAACTATGAACGACCGCGACCAACGCCGCTACGCCCGCCTCACCCGAATCCAAACCTTCGGGGCTGACAACGCCGCCGACTTTGCCAATAGCGCCAAAGCCAAACGCCACTTCACAGCCATCGACGGCTACATCGCCGGGCTCGACCAAGCCCGAGCTGGCCAACTCCCCGCCCGAGTCAGCAAAGAAACGCTCCTCGATGCCCTCGTCCTCGACTTCAAAAATATCGCCCGCACCGCCCGCTCCATCGCCCTCAAAGAAAACGGCTTCGCAGTCCCATACATCATCCCCAGCAACCCCGCCGAAGGAGCCATCACCGCCCACGCCGATTCCCTCCTCAAGCGCCTCAGAGACAACAACGACCCCGTAGAACAAGGTGGCGACACCCCCGCGCAAAAAGCAGCCAAAGCCGCCCTACGCGCCCGCTTCATCGAATATCTCCTCCCCGACGATTTCGTCGAAGACCTTGCCGCCGACCGTGAAGCCATCCGCGAAGCCAACGCCCACAACCAAAGTGAAAACCAAAGCGGAATCGAAGACACCGCCCGCATCGGCCAAATCCTCGCCCTCGCTGCCGACGACGTCCAAGAACTCGACGCCATGATGCAAAACAAATACGCCCGCGACTCCGTCAAACTCCACACCTGGCAAACCGCCAGCCGAGTCGAGCGCGCCCCCCAACGCGACGACAAAGCCGACGCCCCCGGCGGCACGACGCCCCCGCAGGCGTAAGCCGCCGCAAATGAGCCGAGCCAAGAAAGCCATCGCAAAAATTCTTGAGGGCCGCTCGGACACGAACATTGATTTCGACGATCTCTGTCACGTCCTTGAACGCGCAGGTTTCACCCGGCGCTCAGGTAAAGGGAGCCACACCATTTTTACCAAACCCGGCGTAGAGGAAATCCTCAACCTCCAGCCAAAGACCGGTGGCAAAGCGAAGCCATATCAAGTAAAGCAGGCCCGCGAACTCATCCTGAAATACACACTCGACGCCGAATAACATGCGATACGAACTCATCATCTACTGGAGCCGAGCCGACGAGAGCTTCATCGTCGAAGTCCCTGAACTCCCCGGCTGCATGGCCGATGGAGCGACCTACGAGCAAGCCCTCGCCAACGTCCAAGTCATCATCCAAGAATGGCTCGACACGGCCCACGCCGAAGGCCGCCCCATCCCCGAGCCACGCGGGAAACTCGCGTATGCGTGAAGAGCAATAAATACGCACAAGGATGTTTACGCCCTCTAAACGAATCTCATGAAACCACCTCTCGAAGTCGTGCTCGACACCAATGTGCTCATTTCCGCACTGCGTTCTCGGAATGGCGCATCGTTTGAGCTTCTTCGGCGAGTTGGCACGCCGGGTTGGCGGCTCCATGTTTCTACCGCTTTGCTGCTGGAGTATGAGGATGTGGCACGACGTGAGGTGATGGCGGCTTGGGCGAAACCGGAGCGAGTTGAGGCGGTGTTGCAGTTCATTGCAGCGAACGCGGTGGAGCACGGCATTAGCTTTCGCTGGCGACCGTTTCTTTCTGATCCGAACGATGATTTCATTCTGGAACTGGCGGTTTCCGCAGGAGCGCGCTATATCGTCACGCACAACATCCGAAACTTCACTGGTGCCGACAAACTCGGGGTGACTGTAACCACGCCGGGGAAGTTTCTTAAAACACTACGAACCATACAGCCATGACCACTATCGAAGCCCAAGTGCCCGAACCCGTGATGGAGCAAGCTCGCGCTCTCGCCGCGCGTGAACGTATCCCGTTGGCGCAGCTCATTTCACTCGCAGTCACGCAATCCGTGGGCGTGTGGAGCCATGAAAGCTACATGGAGCATCGGGCGCGCGGTGCGTCGCGGGCGGCTTTCGACGAAGCGCTTTCCGAAGTCCCCGATGTGCCGCCGATGCCAGGTGATGAATTGCAGTGACGGTGCAGTAGCGCCCCTCCCGCGAATAAGATCGCAGGAGCCTTGACGCGACGTTTCCCAACTCGGATTGTGCGCGCCTTTTTATGGCATCATACGACCTCATTGTAATTGGCGGTGGCCCGGCGGGCTACGTCGGCGCGATCAAAGCAGCTCAACTCGGCAAACGCGTCGCTTGCGTGGAAAAGGAACGCGCGGGCGGGACTTGCCTGAACTGGGGCTGCATTCCGACGAAATCGCTCCTGCGCAACGCCGAGCTTTATCACCTGATGAAGCACCGCGCTGCCGAGTTCGGCTTCTCGTTTACCGACCTCAGCTTCGACTGGAGCAAGGTCATCAAACGCTCGCGCGACGTGAGCGATAAGAACGCGGGCGGCATCGAGTTTCTCTTCAAGAAGAACAAAATTGATTACATCCGGGGCGAGGCGACGCTGGATAAAGCGGGCAGCGTCACCGTGAAGGGCGCGGATGGGAAAACGGAAGTCCATACGGCTGCGAAAATCCTCGTCGCTACAGGCTGCTTGTCGCGCCCGATGCCGGGCCTGCCGTTCGACGGGAAGAAGGTCATCGGCTCGCGTGAGGCGATGGTTTTGGAGAAACAACCCGCGTCCATGATTGTCATCGGAGCCGGCGCAATCGGCGTGGAGTTCGCGTATTTTTACAATGCGTTCGGGACGAAAGTCACCGTCGTGGAGATGGCTCCCAATGCGCTCCCCGTGGAGGATACCGAAGTTTCGCAGGTCGTGGAAAAGGCGTTCGTGAAACAAGGTATCAAAGTCCTCACGAACACCAAGACCACGAAGACGGAAGTCACGGCGGACGGCGTGAAAATCACTGTCGTTGGCGCGGATGGAAAAGAGCAAGTGCTGGAAGTCGAAGTCTGCCTCGTCGCCATCGGCATCATGCCGCTGCTCCCCGGCGGCGCAGTGTTTGCGGACAAGAAATCGCTCACGGAACGCGGCTTCATCGCCACGAATGATCGCTACGAGACGACCACCCCCGGCGTCTTCGCAGCAGGCGACATCATCGGCCCACCGTGGCTGGCGCACGTTGCCAGTTACGAGGCGATTCAGTGCGTCGAAGGGATGTTCGTGGCGGGTCACAAGCCGAAGAAAGTCACCACTTTCCCCGGCTGCACCTACTGCCACCCGCAAGTCGCCAGCGTCGGACTCACCGAGCGCGCGGCGAAGGAAAAAGGGCTCAAGTTTAAAGTCGGCAAGTTCCCGTTCATGGCCAGCGGCAAAGCCCGCGCGATTGGCGAGATCGACGGCTTTGTGAAGCTCATCTACGGCGAACCACACGGCGAACTACTCGGCGCGCACATCGTCGGCCCAGAAGCCACGGAGATGATCGCGGAGATGGGCTTGGCGATTACGTCAGAGCTTACGAAGGACGAAATCGAAGCGACCATCCACGCCCACCCGACGCTGAGCGAAGCGATTCACGAAGCGACGTGCGCAGCCTACGGGCACCCGATTCATATTTAAGCTCCGCTCCTTAGAATTCAGGCGGCGGTGGACTTCGCTCGAACGGACGGATGCGTCGGTAAACGGGGAACTCGCCGCGCTGCGAGCGACGTTGGCGCAGTGAAGCGTCCGGAAGTTTCCGCCTTCATCTTGACTAAAGGTCCGTGCGTGTACCGTGCGAAAATGAAACACACTTTTCTACACCTTGCGACCGGCGTCCTGATGGCTACCGGGGGCTCTGTGTGGGGACATGAAGGCGGCCATTCGCATGGCGATGCGGCGGGCGGTTTCTCGGATGCGATGCGCGAGGAAATCGCGGCTCGGTATCGAGTAACATCTGAGCGAGTGCCTGATTTCTTCCGTGCACCTGCTTCACGGGAGGAGGAGGCGGTCGTCGTCCCGAAGCGTGCCTCTTCTGTGAGCCGAGATCGTATGTCGCCTTCCCCGTGGCTCCCGTTACTGAGCCCGCACTCGTTCACTCAATCGCTGGCGCTCGGGAGCATGGCGGCGCTGCAAAATGGCGGCGGCGTGGTAGCGCTTTACTCGCCGCCTGCGGGGAATGGTTCGCTGATGATTGCGTCGTTCGCACCGTTTCGTCCGACCGTTCGGTTTTATAATGACGGGACGTATCTTTACGTGGAGGGCGATTCGATGCCGGACGTGACGCTCATGCCGACGCCGATGGTCGGCATCACCGCGTGGCAGCAGCAGTTGCCAATCACGGTCGGGTATTTTGGGAGCGTGACGAATCCGGAGACGGACTCGGGATCGCTCGGATTTGGGCAGCCGAATGTGTGGCGGATTCCGATGGTGCCGGTCGCGGCGGCGTCGCCGATTTCGCTGAATGGAAACTTCCTTCGCGGTGCGGTGGCGCTCGGTGCGAACGGAATCCCGATTTTTAATCCGCGCAACAACACGGGGCAGTTTTCGCAGGCCATCGGCGAGCTGGATATTTACGGCGGTCACTGCGGTCGCGCGGATGATTACCACTATCACATCGCGCCGACGCATTTGTATTCCGTGCTCACGCCGGACAAGCCGTGCGCTTGGGCGCTGGATGGGTATCCGATCTATGGATACGTGGAGCCGGACGGTTCGGCGCAGCAGGCGCTGGATGCGGATGGCGGGCACAATCACGGCGTGTGGGGTTATCACTATCACGCTCGGGGCACGTCGGCGACGGGGCCGCAGAGTCCTTATCTGATGAACGCGATGCACGGGACGGTGGTGAATTACGGCGGTCAAATCGACCCGCAGCCGACGGCCAGCACCGTGGCTCCGGCGGGCTCGCCGCTCGCGGGCGCTGTGATTACGGGCTTTGCGCGTCCGGCGAAGGATTCGTATGACCTCACTTACACGGTCAGCGGGACGACGTATCACGTGACGTATTCCATCAATCGGATCGCGCACACCGTGACGGTGAATCACCAGACGCCCACGGACCCGACCGGCACGCCAGCGACTTACACAAGCGCATCGCGTTTCAGCTACTATCCGATGGCCGTAACCTCGATGCTCAAGCTGCCGGACACCGGCCAGACGCTGAATGCCACGGCAACTGCGGGCGAAGACAGCGACTACACGATCAATCCGCCGTCGTTCACCGACAACGCAAACGGAACAGTGATCGACAACGTCACCGGCCTCATGTGGCAGAAAACGGACGCCGGAGAAATGACGTGGGACAACGCTGTCTCGGGCGCAGCGGGGGTGACGCTCGGCGGCTTCACCGACTGGCGTTTGCCGACCGCTCAGGAGGCGTTCAGCATTCTCGACCACGAACGCAATCCGGTGCTGAACCCGACTTATTTTGTAGCGAATGCGAGCGGCACGCCGGGCTATTGGTGGACGAGCGATTTGTTCTACGGCGACAACACGAAAGTGTGGGCGACCAACGCCGGCGGCGGCATCGGGCCGCACCCGAAAACCTCGACGATCAGCGCAGGTGGCACGCTCCGTTTCCACGCGCGATACGTGCGGGGCGCGAAGCCGACCATCGGGCACAATTACCAAAACAACAACGACGGCTCGGTGACGGATCTCGATACGGGGCTGATGTGGACACAAGTGCCGTCGTCCGCGATGACGTGGACAAATGCGCTCACTTACGCGGAAGGGTTGACGACTGCTGGGTTCAGCGATTGGCGGCTGCCAAATGTGAAAGAGCTTCAATCGCTCGAAGACATCGCGCGCGCCACTGCATCCGCAACGACGAGCGTTCCGTGTCTGAATCGCACGCTTTTCCCGGCCGCGACGGCGACTGCGTATTGGAGTTCGACGAGTGTGAAATCCGGCACGCCCACGCAGGCATGGCTGGTGGATTTCGGCGTGACGACGACGTCCACGCCATCGCGGAATCAGCAGGGCATCGTGAGCTACGAGCCTTACGCATCGAGCTATCCCGTGCTCGCTGTGCGCGGTCCCGTCGTTACGACGACGACGCAAATCGGCGTGGAGCAGCCAGCGGGAACGGTGCTCAGCGACGGCGTTAGCGCAGTCGGTTTTGGCAGTGTGAATGTCGGCTCCTCGACGACAAAGACGTTCACCATCCGCAACAACGGAGCGACTTCGCTGACCATCGGCGGCGTGACGATTGATGGCACGAACGCTACGCTTTTCACCATCACCAGTCCGCCCGCCGCGCTCATCGCAGCAGGCGCGGCGACGACGATGACCGTCCAGTTTTCGGCGACAAGCGTCGGCGCAAAAACGGCGGCGCTGCACATCGCGAGCAGCGACACCGCGGTGGGAGCGGCGTTCGATGTCACGCTCACCGGCACCGGGGTCATCCCGCCGCCGACCATCACGGATACGCGCACTTCGCCAAACACGCCGACTTACGTGGACAGTGTCTATGTCACCGCGCGATTGCAGGCTGCGAGCGGCGCGAGCATCACCGGCGCACAGATCACCTACAGCGATGGCTCGCTCACGACCGGCCCAGTCTTTACTGAAACGATGGCAGCGACCGCCGTCACGCCGTGGACCGGGACGGATGCGAACAATCCGTGGACTGTCAACGGCACCGGCAACACGATCAAACAAGTCACCGCCGCGAATCACGGCGCGGGCAATTCGTGCGGGCTGCAGTTTGACAAAGGCACGGTGAACATCACCGACAACTACGTCACGACGACGAACAACATCGCCGCCGCAGGGACCGCAGGCGCTGTGGAGTTTTGGCTCGGCGCGTCGTCATTGATTTCGCCGAACGGCTGGACGTTCCAGCTCTCCGCAGACGGCGGCGCGACATGGACCACGCGGCTCAGCGAACTGACCGGACTCAACCACGCAATGCAGCTCTACCATTACGACCTCGCGGCGACCGAGCGCGTGAACACGCTGAGAATGCGGTTCCAATTCGTCGGCTACAACGCCGTCGCGCCGACACCCGCGCCGAAGGTGAACATCGACGACATCACCGTAATCACCACCGCCGGAAATCCACCCGTCGCGGTGACGATGCTAGACGACGGACTGCACGGCGACGGCCTCTCGGGCGACGGAATCTACGGCGCACAAATCCCCGTGCGCACCGCCGGAACGACCATCACCTACAGCCTCAGCGCGACCGACAGCAACGGCAGCACCACCACATCCGCCGCCGCCGCGAGCTACACCGTCAGCACCGTCACACCGCCCGCAAACTTCACCGCCACCGCCACGCCGAGCGGCAACAACGTCACCATCCAATGGCCCACGCAAGCCGGGATCAGCTACTCCGTGCAAACCTCCGAAGACCTCATCAACTGGACAAACATCCCCGTTGGCCAAGTCAGCACATGGACCGACACCGGCGCACTCGGCGCAGCGCCGAAGCGGTTTTACCGAGTGATGAGGTAACTGCGCCGCCGCTTCCTCGTCCACAAAGGTGATGAGAAAGCGCGGAGATATTCAGCGGGAACAAGGAATGCGCCGCAAAGGGGTTCGGCCAGCCTGCAAAGGCACTTGATTGCTTGCGCGGCGTGCCGGGTCGCGCAACATCGGCGACATGAAATTGACCTTCGTTTTTTCCACTTCTCGCGGCAGCGTTGCTTCTATCTTTGCAAAGAACGGCGGAGAATGGCTGGCGCATCATTAATACGATCGCGAACTCAGCAGGCGCTCCCGGCTCCGATTGCTCCCGCTGCGATGGGACGCGGACGGATGGCCCGTAGTCACGCAGCCGAAGTAGGGGAGAATGATTTGCCAGACTCACAGCGCTTCCGATGGAAATAGTGGAAAGGAAGTCAGGCGAAAACATCGAGAACCGTCGCGGGCATTTTCCGTTCATTATTTCGTTTTTATCGTCTGCCCCCAGCTTCGGAATCGGCCTCGTCGAGCCTAGACGCGAAAGTAGCGGGGCCGTCCCGGCCCCGGCACGACACGCAGTGGCGCTCTACGCAAGCGCCTTTGGCGCTCGGGGCGCTACCATGGCGACTCAATCGTTTGGTCCACTTTTCATCACACCCGGCGGCCACGGGTGTGGTTAAAAGGGGCACAGCGCAAAGCGCATAGTAGCCCGCGAGTCCCTCGCGGCACAACCCCACTCGCGGAGCGACACTTCTGTTTCGTGCGGCTTCGCCGTCTGGTTTTTGCCGCGAAGAGACTCGCGGGCTACTTTCCACTTTTAATTCCACCCGCGTCGTAACGCCCCGATATTTCCCGCTTGCCCCGCCCCACCTTTTTGCTAAATCGCCCGCCACATGACGATGACCAGAATCCATTTTCAATGCGGAGTGCGGGCGGGGGCCGCGGTGGGTTGATTCGTCTGTAGTTCTCTCCGATGAAACCGAAGTTCCCTCCAAAGAAGAATGGCAAACGTGGTGATTCGCGGGGTGGGGACTCGGGGCGGGAGGCGCTTTTTTTGGAGAAGCGGGAGCAATTGATCGTGGCGGCGGTGGAGGTGATTCGGGAGAAGCGTTTGGCGCTGGGGCTTTCGAAGCGGCGCGCGGCGTTGCGGGCGAAGATTTCGCCTTCGCAGTGGGGGCAGGTGGAGCGGCGGGTGAATGGGGTGTCGGCGGAGGTGGTGATTCGGATGGGGCTGGCGGTGGGTTTGCGACCGAGTTTGATGTGGCGA
>CANIWM010000117.1 GCA_947471505.1 Chthoniobacteraceae bacterium
ATCGTCCAGACAGACTTGGCGTCGTATTGATGAAGATCGCTGAGAATATCGAGCAACTGCCGGGTTCCGTGCCCGCCTTCCGATTCGTCTAAACACACAACATTCACCTGGCGTTTTCCGAAATGAAGTTTCAACGCCTCGGCGATGATTCCGCGCGTCTCGTCTGAATACTTTTCTTTGTCCGTGAATGGAAACAAGCAACCGTCTTGGACGCTTATGTTGCAATAGACCCGCAAGTGCTCCCACGGTCGCACTGCACCACGCATCGGAATGAGGACGATATCCGGCTTCGCTTTCGCAATGTTTCGTCCTACTTCCTTCAGTCCCTCCGCGTAGTCCAAAAACTCGTTGTCGGAGAATGAAGGAGCGCGGAGCTTGTCGGGATGTGCCTCCCTCTCCTGATGGAATTTCGCTGGTTCGGTGAGTTTCGGATTAAAAGCGATCTCTGCGTTGGACTCCGCTTGGTCGCGCACCCAAACGCCTGAGATGGTCGTGTAGTTTGTCAGGAATCGCGAATACTCCTCGAACGAGTTCATACAGTGTTGATACCTGCCCCACCGTTCGGTGGCCAGCAACACCTCTCGTCACCTGCCTTGAAATGTGAGAATGACCGGGCGCAATCCTCCATCCCGGCCTGACAAAAGCAGGACAAAAGACTTCACTTTCTTCCACGCCCTTGCCATCATCGGTTTTGTCGGCCTGTAACAACCGGCACAACAGCAACCATTAACGAATAACACTGAAAAGCGGGTACACCTTTTGGACGTTGAGCATTCCGCGCCCGCACGCGACTGCGGAGGCTTGCTTATCCGCGACGCTGCTCGTGCTCACGATTTTCTTCATGTGACGCTCGACGTCCGCAGCGAGCGTGTGGCTGTAGCGATTCAGGTGACGGCCAGTGCCCGTCTGGCCGTAAAGGGACATCGCGTGCCACTGGGCGATGTGCGCCAACTTGCGCACAAACTCGCTCACCTTGCCCGCATCGCGGCTCCCAATGACCGACTCGATTCCCACGGTGATATGGACGCCGCACGAAGTATCAACGGTTGCGCCGATGGCGTTCATCCATTCCATGAACCGGCATAGGTTCTCAATGCCCTCGACTCCGTGGAGAATGGGCGAAACGAATTCGCAGGGCATCTCACCCGGCTGGCAGGTGATTGAGCCATCGCGGTCAGCCCGCCACGTCGCACCATTGAAAGTGGGCGCGAGGAGCTGCTGCCCGTTGGTCGCATTGGCGATTCGCACCGGATTCCCGGCGTGATAGCCGCCGACGGCGACGCCGCTGGTGATTGGCACTTTGGTTTCTAGTTCCACGCCGAATCGAATGTTCATCGCTTCAACGTCCTCGGGTTTCCGCAGACTACGCAGAGTGCGTAGTTTGTGAGCATGGTTAGTATTGGTTTTTGCAGACATGCCCCTTCCTCGTTCAGCCAGCCCTCGAACGGGAAGTGGATTGAATCGCCATATTTTTCACCATTGTTCGGAGCAGCGTTTGGGTGGCGCGAAAGGTGAGTGCTCATAGATCCGACGCCTCCCGGAACCCGATGAACTTTGGAAAGCGCGGCGCTTCCTTGGCCCCGCTGGGCTGGTGACTGAACTTCACGAGCTTACCCAGCAATGAGTCGCGCTGCTCCCAGAGCGTCACGCGATCGATTCCGCCGAGCACATGGTTGTAGCCCAACCGAAACACCACATCCGAGCCCATCAACCGGACGACGAATCCGCCGAGTTCGCCGCGTCCCACCTTACCTGCTTGCGCCGAACTACGCTTGGTGCGCCCGAAGGCGTCGCGCTGCGCTTCGTTCTGATTGCTCATGCCCTCGTAGGTTTCGAGCACCACCGCCTCCGCATCCTCGAACCGCTTAATCTTGAGCAACCAGCCTTCGCGCTCCGTGGAACGCCCACACTTGTATGGCGAATCGGGCGTGCGGATCATCACGCCCTCGTATCCATCGGCGATGCACTTTTCTTCGTAAGCCGTGAGCTGCTCCGCATTGTGGATCGTGACGGGCAGGATTTTCTCGAAGTGCTCGAATCTCGGCAATCGCGCGAGTTCTTGCATTCGGCAAACGTAAGGCACGTCCACGCCGTCGCTCACGTAATCGAATACGGCGAATGTGAAGTCCGGTTCCCCGGACTCGCGCCCGATGTGACCCGCTGTTTCGCTGAACGTGGTGCCACGCACGATCAACTCGCCGTCGAGGCCGTCGGGCAGATTGGCTTCAATCCACTCGCGGGTGAAGCGGTTGGACACGGGTTTGAACGAGCGCGTGAGAGCGAGCCCGTTAAGTTTCAGACAACGAATGCCATCCAGCTTCGGCGTGGCGAGCACGGGAAAGGACAGATCATTCGGGCGCTCGCATTTGCCGGCGAGCATTGGCTTTGTGATGTGGTTCATCGTTTGTGTTTTGGTTTTGGTTTTGGTTTCAGACTGCGGAGCACCGCGCCGAGATCGGCGAGGACGGTGCGGAAAGACGCTGACGGTCCCCGAGTCCGTGGAGTCGGGGTTCGGCCCCGAATGCATCAAAGCCATCAAGGGAGGCAGGCGATGAAGGCCCTCCGCCAGTTGATGCGCGCAGTTTTCGCGGAGTGGCTCGCACTTGCGGCGGCAGCGAATGCCCTGTGCTCAACTGCCGAAAGAGCCACTCAAACGCCTTCGCACTCGGCGCATCCTCGGGGATGCGGGAACGTCGCCCGTGGTGATAGCGGGCTGCATCGAACACCGTTCCGAGGAACGCGTAGTCGTGCTCGTTATCCGGCCCTGTGAGCACGCTGACAAAGTGCGGCTTGTCGTCATCCGGCTGACGCACCTTGAAAGTGAAGCGGTTGCCCGTGGCGACGTTTTCGACGGTGAACAGCGCGTTCCCGGCGAGGATGAATTGAAGCGAGTCATTCATACGTAGAGTGCGTAGACGTTAGGCGCAGAAGGACGGCTGCGCGCCCGGCGCGAACGCGGTCAGTCGTCCAACGAGCGTGGCGAGGTTGAACTTGCGCAGACTGCGCTTCTCCACGTCGAAGACGGTGATAAGACCGCGAGTGCGGAGGTTGGTTTCCGATGTGACAAAGCGCATCGTGCGCGCTGCGCCAGAGGCTTTGATGAAGGTTCCTACGTATTCAGTTTGTGGCTGTTTCATGCCCTTGCCTCGTTCGCCGATGCCGCGAACGGGAAGGTTTTTGTGACGCCAAAAGTTGCGCCCATTTCCACGCCAGCGCACCGCTTGGCGCGAAGATTGAAGCAAGCCAGAATGCTGCTATCGGCCCGCACCGTTTGCGGAAAAATGCACGCTTCGCCACCGCTCGTTTATCAGCCGAAATTGGCCGTCGAGTTTTCGCGCGCGGATGGAGTCACCAGCCGCGAGTGGTATGGTGGTATGGCCGAATGCGGACGGTTCAACCGTCGATCATTCGCTCCGGTTGCTGGTGACTGATACTATTGAGCACCGCTCTGGACTGCATCGCTCAGTTTTTTGCAAAATTGCTGAGCCGAAACTGGTAGCTTCGTTGCTTTATCGCCGCCCGTGACACGGAGAAATTCCAGACGTTTATCCCAGAAATTACGTTGAAAGTTCTCCCCGCCCACGGCTTCCTCCACACGTCTTTGAAAGAGTTCGCCGCCTAGAAATCCAGCTACCACGTTAAAGCGATCCATGTCGGATTTGGCGGCATTGCTCCCGGCAGGCGCGGACAGCACCTTCCGTTGCTCTTCCCCGAGGTGGTTTCGTATCTCATCATCCTCCTGCGAAAGTTCGGTCAGTGCTTTCGCCCACTTACCGATGATCTCGCTGAGTTCGGCGGGAGGGCGCGGCGTCTTCTTGTTGATAGCATCCCAAAACTCCCCCAGTTGTTTGCGGTCGTTTTCGTTTTGCGCATCGAGCCACGCTCTTGAAAGGGGAATAGCGTCTGGCTGTGCGCTGGTGTTCCCGCCCTCGGGTGGCGAAAATTTTTCCCCACCCTCCTTCCCGCATTGCGTCAGTTTGAAAACGACTGCGGCGAGGATGAGTGCCACAAGCGCGAGCATGGTGCGCCGGGGCCTCCGTGTAGTAGACGCCGGGCTGGATTCTGCCAGCGCGACGTAGTCGCGAAGTTCCCGCTCGAAAGACGCGATTTGCGCGCTCGGCACCAGCAGTCCGGCGGAGTTGGTTTGAAGAGACGCCTCGGCGTGCTGAATTGCGCCAAGCATTTCCGTGAGTCTCGTGCGCAATCTTTCGGTGTTGCCGGACTGGGTTGCGGATATTCCGGCGAGAACGAGCAACTCGCGACCGTCTCGAAGTTGGCCGCGTGAAACTTGGGACACGTTGCGGGCGACGGCGATATAGTCTCGCCCGGTCGCGTGCTCTCGGGCGCTTTCCGCAAAGCGAACGATCTCCCGCTCATCGCACTCATCGGGTGCTGCGACGAGGAAGCGGTGGTTGAGTCCGTCACCAGCGCGGGGAGTGTCGAGAAACAGAATCATCTTCCGGGCATCGCTGACGATTGCGCGGTTCATTTTTTCGGCGTCCACGGCGGCAGTGCGGGAGCGATGAACTCACGCCAACTGTCCCCGTCCTTCACCTTGACCGAGAAAGTGACCGCGTTTTCGCCATGATCGGAATCTTTAAGGCCGAATGTCTTGCCGTGGATTTCATCGAGCCGTTTTGAAACGACTAAAGAACCTAAGGGATCATTTCCGTCGGGCCAGTCCACATCTTCGATTCTCACCCCAATGCTTTGCTGCTCACTCGCGATCACGTCTTTCAGTTCGACTTCATGACTCTTCCAGACATCTTCCCATATTCCGATGCGGGTTGTGAGGATCGTCGTCTTCACGTGAGCAGCCCCAACGGTGATAGAGATGGTGGTTTCTCCTTTTCCAGTGACAGAATCCGCCCCGTCCGCCCCTTTTCCCCAGGTGATTTTTGCCACACCCACGCGGTAAATGCTCCGGGCTTCCCGCAGTTTGAGGAAATGCAGCCACGCGCTCGCGGTGGCTTCCATCGTTTTCAGCGGTGCTCCGTCGAGATAGTCCGTGAACGTTTTTGCCACACCGCCCGTGGTGCATCTCGAATAAAGCTCCCTGTCGCCCTCAGCCTTTATCCAGTCCTCCAGTGTATCGAGTTTCTTGCCGCTGCCCTCTGGCATCACAGTGCGCATTTGCGTTGAACGGAACTTTCCCACAAACGCGAGCCCCTCGCGCCATGCAGCGCCGTTGCCCACAGCTTTGCGGCTCTTCGCCTCAACTTGCGCCATAACTTTCGTGGTGAAGTCGTCGCGCAGGTCTCTGAACTCCTCCGGCACCAAGTTCGAGAGATACAGCCCCGCTTGCTCCCAATCGCCGCGTTCGACATGGGCGTGGTAAGTCTTGCGGCTTTCCCCTGCGGCGATGCGCCCGGCGATCCTCGCCCTCTCCTCGTTCGTGCCGAAGATGATTGCGTGGTGCTCCTTTCTCAGTGCCTCATCCGTCACATCCAGCCCAGCGACCGCCTGCGCCTCCCGCGCGAGTTCAGCCAGTTTTCCATCGGCGAGTTTGAAGTCCGGCACTGCGTTCTTTTCCTCCTGTTTCACTTCTTCGCGGACGCTTTCGAGCCGCCCGGAGAGGATTTGAAGTTGCGCGCGCAATTTGGCGCGGGCCTGTTTTGCTTCGGCATCCGCGATGAGTTGCCGTGCGTCGTCGAGATGCGCGCCCTGCGGGAAATTGGCGAGGTATTCGCGGGTGAGCGCGACGCGCGTGGCTTCGTCGGTGGAAGCCGTGATCGCTGCCCACGCCTGCTCATCGCGCTTTGCACGGGCGGCCTGTAGTTCCGCCGCAGCAGCGGCATTGCTGAGGCAAAATTGCCTGTGCAAAACATGTAGCAACGGCACGGCGTCTATGTAGCCGGTGAACCATGACTCGGCGCGTCTCCAGCCTGTCGCGTCGGCGGGATTCGTCATCGCGCGCCGCGCGCTGCGGAGGCCGATGGCGTCGAACGAAAGCTCGACGCACAGCCAGAACACCACAAGCAGGACGAACTGCTTGATGAAACACTTCTTCACCCGCCACAGCGCGAGCCGGACGCGCGGGATTTCCGGCGACGACGGCGACATGCGTGCTGTGATGCGCCGGATGTCTTTGCGGCAGCGCAGCGCGGCGAATGGGTTGAGCCAAAGCCAACGACGGCTGCTGGCCTTAGTGAGCGCGTCGGCATCGGCATGGTCGCGCCGCTTGAACAGCCACAGAAACGGTTCCACGATCCCGAAGGATGAGAGTTGCGTTGCTCCATTCGCCGGTTTCTCCAAGAACACTCCCGGTTCCCCGCCCGACTCGCGCACCGCTTCGCCAAATGCGCTGACGGGAAATGCTTCGCATCCGACACTCGAAGCCGCCACCAACTCCGAGAGTAGCCCCGCGTGCGGCGGAGGAGGCTCGCTTTTCAGGAAAGCATCGAGCTTGCATGACTCTTCAGCGTGCGCCTGCGTCCCTCGCGCCAGCGGGCCGCTGCGATCCCATTTATTGACGAGCAGCGCAATCGGGGTGTTTTTGCGTCCATGAGCTTTCTCTTGGTGTAGTGCGAGTGCCTGACTGAGACGGAGCAGGTAGCCCGCAAGATTATCGGAGTTTTCGCCGGGCCGTGGATGCTCCGCGACAAAAAGGAAGCCATCCAACTCGTCGAGATACCGACGCAGTTGCGCAGCCACGTCCCCTTGGGACGTGTGGGGATCAAGCAATTCGCCCGCGTAATCCACCAATTCAACAAAGGCTTCATGCTGGTTGCCATCGGTAAATCGGTAGCGAAGCGTGAGTCGGCTCTCGATGTTCTCGATCTGCTTTAGTGAGTTTGGCGGGGGCACTCGTCCGTTGCGAAGTGCCTCGCACGCCTCGTTCACCCATTGCCAGCCGGCATTCAAAAGCTGCGCGGAGTCTCCCGTGACTGGCAACAACGTGGCTGTAAGGCCCGCCGGGTGCGCCACACGGGGCATAGCGAGCGCGGCGAGCAGGCAGGTCTTTCCGCCCCCCGTCAGTCCGCAAAGTCCAAAGCGGTAGTAGCGGGCATTGGTCGGAGGCGTTGGTGCCAGGGTTGCGGGTGTTTCGTTCGTGTTCATTTCAATTCGATTTTGGCTTTCGGAAAAACCACTTTAGCGGCGCGATGCACCATCGCCGGGTGCGCGGCAGCAAAATACCAAGAATCCAGCAAACCACACCAAGCCCCACCCACGACATCCACGCATCGGGGCCGTGCAAGTAGTGCGCTGAGAAACGCTGCCACACGCCACGCACAGCCGCCTTGCCGCCTTCCGCCGCCCCCTTGGCGCCCCCCTCGGCAATCTTTCCGAGGAATACCGTCATGCGGCGCGCTCCCTCCTCCGTCACTTTTCCCGCCCCATCGTGGAAAAACTCGGGATTCGCGAGGTAGACGACCAGCGTGCCTCCCGCCGCCCACTTCTTCCAATGTGGAGCGACATACGTTTTCCAGAATGTCCACGCCCCGCCATCGCCTGCGCGCATGACCTCGGCGAAACGCGCGAGTGCAGCCTGATCCGCAATGCGCGCGGACAACTGCCCTGCTGCCACGAGCGCATCGAGGTGCGCCGCCTCGCGGGCAAGTTCGTCGCCGTGAAGCCCCGCCGCCGCGACAAGGTCTGCTCCGCCTTCGCGCAGTAATCGTCCGCGTGTCGCGACATCTGGCACCACGTCGATCATTCGGCGACTCCCGCGTGCAAGAACTAGCGCGGCCTCCATCTCCTGTGGCGCGAGCGCATCAATCCGGCGCAGAAGCGCCGGGTCGGGCTGATGCAGCGTTGCATTGAGCAGCGTCCTCACGCTGCGCGCGCGAGCGGCGGCATCAGCGGCATCGCCCACTTCGCGACTGACCGCCCCGCGGGCGGCGTTCCCTCGCGCGAGATCGCCAGCAACGCGCTCAGCACGCGCGGCGGCGGCAACCGCTTCGTCGCCCTTCGATCCGGCACGCATTAAATCGTCCCAAAACCCGGCAGGCGCACCGATAGCCTGCGTAGTGAGGATCGCGATGGTGAAACAGATAATGCGGCTTTTTTTCATGGTGCTTTCTTTATGTCGTCAAAACGCCCCCGTTGCCAACCCTGACCACCAGCAGGCGAGGTTCTGCCGCAACCGCACCGACTCATCGCTTGCGAAACGGATCGTAGCCCGTGCTGCTTCCTGCGCCGGTTTTGTTCGCACGGCGGCATCGACCGCGCCGTTGATCGCCGTTGCGTTAAGAAACCTCGCGCTTGGATTATTACCAGCAAGCGCAGAAGCGAGGCTCACGTAAACCTTCGCGTCTTTCCGCATGAAGATTCTCGCTTCGAGTTGCGTGATTTTTTTGAACGACTCGCGCCCAAGCCCAAACTTTCCAGCGATTTTGAAGCAACCATGCACAAGCGGCGTTACTTCCACAACGAACGACTTGAGAAAGCGTTCTTTCAACTCGTCAGGCAGCGTGCGCATAGCGTGATGAGCCACGAAGGAGACGGCTTGTTTCTCGGCTTGTTCTTCCAACTCGCGACCCGCGAGTTGAGCAATGTCCTTCACCGCCTCTTTCCTGAATTTTTGTTTTACCAAGGCTTTTACCGCTTCCTTGCTGGCTCCCTTTCCAGCTTGCTTTAATGCCTCCGTGGCCACCTTCCCGGCCCCCATCGACACGAAACTCGCCACATCCCCCGCGATACCGACCGCATCCATCCAATCAACTCCACGACCTTGCACCATTTTCTTTGCCGCGTAGAAAACCGCATATCCGGGCACGATGGTGACGAAACCCTCGGGCGGTGGCCCCACGTCCGCCACGAGTGCTGCGTCGCTCATCCCGTTCCAGCCGTCGAGCACGGCATCAGGATCGCCCGCGCCAGCCAGCTTGTTGCATGCACTAAGGAGCTGCTCATCGGAAAGACGCCGCTCCAGCATCAACTTGCGGAAAAGCGGATGGTGGCCCCACGGCCCGTCAAAGGCGCGCTCCACAAATTCCTGATTGCCGAGCAGTAGCAGTTGAGCTGCCTTTTCGCGAAGCTCTGTAACCACCGCGCCTTCCCCGTAAAGTAAATCCACTGCCAGAAAACCGGCTCGCTGAAACAACGCCTCGCCATCCGACCTCATCATCAAGTCCCACACCTGCGGAGAGTCGGCAAAAATCTCCCACGCGCAGCGCCCGCCTCGCTCATCGCTAAAACGCCGGACACAACGGGCGAAAGCAGGCCAGATCGTGCCACGAAACGAATCACGAAACCGCGCGTCCTTTGCCATCCGTCCACGAACTTCCGGTCCAGCGGCGAGGACGAATTCGACGAGTGAGAGCGTCTCATCGTCGCTCTGTGGCAGTGCTGCCGGATCCAGTATGTCATCCAACCATCGGGAGTATTCGTCCGTAGCGGCCTCATCCGATTTAGGAAACATGAAAACCGCATCCACCGGCCACGCTGGGCACCTCCGGAGCAGCCCCGCGATACAGCGCCCGTGACGCGCCACCGCCGCAGCCCATTCGGAGATTTCACGAGCCTCCGTGTATTTCACAAACGACCCGATGAGCTGCACGCGATCCTCGGCGTCGTCGCAATCGAGAATCCCCGAGGCCACTGCCGCCGGTTCGCTTACCAGCAAAAGCACGCCCGCCATCTCCGGGTGCTTTTCCAAAAGCGCCGACACACGCCCGCCCGGTCGCAGCCACTTGAACTTTTCAAACTCACGCTCCAATACAGCATCCGCCGACTCCCGCAGCCAGACATACCGATCCAGATTCAACTTCACGACAGCCTGAGCCGAAGCCTCCGGCCAGCCGTGTGTCTTGAGGCACCCCATCAATTCTCGGTCGAGGTCGTCGGAGGAAACCGAAGCAGAAATGGGCTCAACCGCATTGCCCCCGAGGAAGTAAAAACCTGCGGAAATTGCCCCGGAAATAATCAAGGTCAAGATGGCGATTCTTCTGCTAGGAATTTGTCTAATTGCTGCATATTGGACTTCACAATTTTTACGCATAAATCGGGTATTTTCAGGAGTCGACGCGGGGTGAAAGGAGCGTCAGGCAGGCGTCCAATTTTGGCTCCTGCACGCGCACGGAAATTGAACCGTTCTCAATCATTTTAGTGCAAAGCTCATCATGACGGATGCGGAGTTCCGTCAGGCAGTCGCGGACGCGGCGTTGGCGGGTGATCCAACTGAGCACTAACACCAGCAGCAGGAATACGGGGATTACGGCAAGGAAGATGGATGTAACGATCATTGAGCCTGCACCTTGCGGGAAAAACGACACGGCGTCGGTGCTGCCATTCCAAACAGCACGAGCGCCCCGGAAAAGCTGGTCGTAAAGCGCACTGATTGGCCAGCCGAAGATACACCAAAAGATGAGCGCCCCGATTATCGCTACCGTGATGCCTGCACTGCGGGTTGGCGCACGGCTTTCGATGCTTTCGCGCATCAACGCCGTGGAACGCTGCTGCAGCTCAACAAGGCCCACTAGCTCAACTCGCGCGCGCTCCCCATAAGCCGTGACGGCCCCACTTCCCCCGAAGTCATTGCGCAAAGCATCGTTGAGCAACGCAAAGTCATCTTCGAGTATTTCACGTAGATTTAGACTGAGCCGGTCGCGTAGTCCGTCGTGTGCGGCCTGCTGAAAGGCGATACCTGATTTCGCATTTTTCATGCTCTGGAAAACCAGGGTTCCCAGAGAGGGCAAGCTGCCGACTAACGCCATCGGAAGGCGGTCCAGCGCCCCTGATGCGAGGGATGCAACGGCTACCAATGGACGCCACGGGAAACAAAAACCGGGCGTATGCTCCAGCAGGGTCATCCGTAGCGACCAGCGGATTCCTGCGTGGAGATCGCGGTCATTTCCAAGAAGTTCCGAGGCGGATTGCTCTAGCGCACGGTCTATAGCATGTTTCAGATTATCGGTAGCACTCGCGGCGGCTCTGAGGTGCCGAGCAGCCAGCTCACGGGAGTGGCTGATGAAACGGCGGCGCTCCCCTTCGAGTATCTCGGAAACAAGCACCTCTGCCGGGCGAGCGGCGAGCGCACTGCCGAGACGCGCACACAGTTCCGCAGCGAGACGTTCTGGATAGTCTTTCGGTGTATCCTCAAGGCCAAATTCATCAGAGATAAGGGGCTCTAAAATAGTCGCGTCTGGCGCAAGACGAGCAAGTTCTCGTGAAAAATCCTTGAGAGAATCTCGATCATCGGTGGGCCTGACTTTCGTGATGACGGGTAGGATTACCGAGCGTCCGGTGCGACGGACGAGGGCATCCACCGCTTCATTGCGGCGCTCGGTAAATCGCAGGACGAGAACCTTGACTATAGCGAGGTCGAGAGCCCGTTCAGCAGCACTGCTGCGACCTGCATCGATCTCATTCTCTCCCGGCACATCGGCAAGGGTGCAAGCAACACCGAGTCGTGGCATAGCAGTCGCACTGCACGGCACATATTCTTCAATGGTCGAATCCATGCCGACAGGGTGCTTGGGGCCTACCCATACGAGTTTCTCGGTCGATTTGCGTAAAGAAGAGCCCGCTTGAATCCGGGACTTTGCGACCTCATCGCTGATCAACAGTCGCAACAGTGTGCTTTTCCCGGACTTCTTAGGGCCGATGAAAGCAATCGTCTCCATGTCGAGTCCTCGTCCGGCGACAAACTCTTCGCATTTCCGACGAAACGCCCCGCACAATGTGAGTAGGGGGGCGTGTCCTGGCCACTTCCCGCCTAGCGTGTTTGCAGACTGTTCAATGTTCCGCGCCGCTTCTTGGCACGCGGCGAGGGTGGGTTGCACAAGAGGATCGATCATAGGTTTTCCAGGTGCTGCTTCATTTCTTTCACTGCGGCCATATCGAGAGTTTCGCGCCGCAGTTTCATGGTCCGTAGGCAGATGCCGTCGAGATTCACTTCGTCCTCCGGGTCTCCTTCGAGCGATTTATCTCGGGGTAATCCCAGTTCATCGCACGCGAGCGTAAAAAAGCGGCGTATTTGTAAGGGGCCGAGTTCCTTCTCAAGTGCTTTCTGGAGTCCAACAGCGCACGCTCCTCCCACCAAAGTTCCAACGCCTACTGCGGTAAGAAGCTCCTTAATCGTGAGGGCAACCAGCCCTTTACTCCCAAGTGCAAAGGATGTGAGCACCGCCCCTCCAAGCGGATCAAATGCCGTATAAATAAGCGCCCCAAGTGCGACCACCATGCTCAGCGCCGTCGTGAGTGCTGCCTTCCCCTTTGGAGCTGTGAGCCAAAATGAACGCGCGATACTATCCCATTTGGCCGACGAGAGGTTGCTCAGGCCTACTGCGTCGAATTTATCAAAAATCCGATCTGCCGACGTTTGAATGGCCGTTTCGTCCACCTCGCTCCAACGTGCGTAAAGCATTCGGGAGAATGTATCCTTCGTCGGTTCCTCGGGCGCTGCCACTTTACCGACGCTGCGAGTAAAAAGGGATTTAAGAGATTTTCTGGCAGATATGGCCAATCTGATGGTCCGGCCAAATCGCGCAACCACGTCAGGAGTCATTTTGCTTAAAACTCCGCTCACTTTTCCGGCAACCCACGCGGCTCCTGTTTTTACTTTGAGCGGTCCTTTGATGTACCAAGGCGCACAGCGAAGGATGCTGTCTGTAAAATCTTGCGCCATCTCCGCATTCAGGATGATGCGTAGCCCACCGTCACCCTTCAGAGATTCGCGGCAACATTCCTCCACTTGTGATTGCGCGGTCTTCACTCGCCCTTCCTGTCCCGCCACTTTGTGCTCGATCACCTGCAATGCAGATTGGGCAGCAATGGCAAGGCGGTGCCGAGTCTCACGATGGAAGTCTCGAATCAATGAGTCGGGATTCAATATCTTCGCGAGGTGATGAAGCGAACGGGCTTCCGAAATCAATTCGGGAGCACTTTCCTCAGCATTATCCGTAAGCCGGAAAAAGCAAGGGAAACGTAACGCCGTCCCTGCCGCAGTCGCTTGGCGATTGGTATCCCACTTCGGGGTTCTTTCCTCGTATCCAGTCATACGGTAGTCGTAGGCCGCGAAACACAGAGCATCCGGCGGCAGTTGAGCTTGGCGTAAGTCGGCAAGGAGTTCGTGCTGTATATTCTCCGGTTCATTAGGGGCAACTTGATTGAACGCATAGACGTGCAAACTCCCCGGGATCGCGCCTCTCACCTTTTTAAACGCCTGTGTCGTAGCATTTTCAGCCCTCGCGACTATGATTGTCGCAGCGCAAAGAGCACCCGCTTTTTTCAGAACCTCAAAACGGCAGTCGGCACTGCCCTCGGCTGCGCCCGGCGGGCGTTTTTGAATGTCCGGGCAATCAAGCAGTGCAAGTCCCAGATCATCGAGTCGCTCATCCCAAGCCATGAGTGGAATGTGGAGCGCGTCATTTGCATTCTGCGCCGCAAATGCCGCTGCGGATTCTTCCGGCAATCGCTCCGGCGCATGGCCAAAAACGCTGGCGAGTGCTTTATCCAAATCGGCGTGTAATTGCAGATCAGCGCCCCAAGATGCTGGCAACCAGAGCGTGAACCGATAAGTCGCCTGCCTTGAACCGGTTCCCCTCAGCACCCGCCCCGCCCCGGCAGGTGAGAGAAAGGATGCAACGAGCGAGGACTTGCCCTGATCATTAAGACCTGCAACCGCCACAATCGGTTTATTGAATACCGCTTCCGCAAGGCTCATCGCACGGTCGAGCTCCCCGCCGAGGTCAGGAGCGTGAAAGGATAGTAACTCCGACAGCGTCAATCGCGCATCTCCCAATGGCCATACTTGCTTTGCAAACGCTTGCGTCCGAAGGGCGCGAACAATCTCGCTGATATTTAATGCGGTTGCGTTCGTGGATGGGATAGTCATCTAAGGTCTGTGTTGCATTTGTTGGATACAGTTCGGCAGCGGGTGGCAACGACCAACTTGAATGTAGCGATTCATCGCGCCGAATACCCTTCTAAATCGTTTATCACGCGGATTTAGGGTATGGTGATATGGCCCAATATGGACGGCTCAACCGTCGATCAAATCATCGAACAATCCCGGCTGAAACGGCTCCAGCGCTGCTTGCTCATCCCGGAAGAACTCAGCTTTGGTCTTGCCCATCTTGCGGCCCTTCTGTGTGTGGCAGTCGAAGGCGTAGTCGGGGATGGCTTCCCGTCCCGCCGCAAGTAGGTCGGCGGCGAGTTTGTCTGCATTAAGCCCGGCCATCTTGTCATAGACGAAGTTCTGTAAATGGTCGGCGTCCCGGTTCTTCTTCGCCGCGCACAGGAGGATGACGGCTTTGCTGATGAAGATGCGGCCCTTCGCTTGTTTCGCAGGTACGGTGGCGTTCACGAGCGCATAGCCGTCATGCAGTGCTTTGACCTCTTGGGTCAGGATACCCCAGCAATCTTCGGCCGAAACTGTGAGCAGCCGCTTCCACACGTAATTGCCGTAACCGCTGGTCCAGAGTTCCAGCGCCCAAAAGCCTGCAAGCGGCGTGTCTCCACGGCGAATCGCCTTCTGCATCGCCGAGGAAACCTCGCCAAATTCATACCCACGTTTAGTTAGAAATCGCATGTCCTGATGGTCGTTCGGAGGTTGCGTGAGGCCAAAAAGAAAGGGGGGTGTTGAGGGGTGCCGCGAGCGGTCGTTCGGTTTGGATGAAGCCATTCCTCCCTCCTCGTCGTCCGGCCCGCGTGATGTCCATCGCTGAGCGTCTCCATTTTACGCATTGAGTGAGAAGGGTTGGCGGCGCGAAACATCCATCGCGGTCTTGTCCTGGCTGTGGTAACTCTCGAACCGGATGTGGGCTTTCCATTTCCGTTTGAGGTAACGCTTTTCAGCGGCGATGCGCTCGGCGGATCGGATGAGCGAATTGCCGCCGAGATTCTTGTCCCGCTCTTGCACGAAACAGAACCGGGCCTCGTTGAATACGAGCCGGTTCACCATCAGCTCTTCGAGCGTGGCGTCGATGTCGCACTTGCATTTGAGCAGCTCATCCCAAATCGGCACGCCGCCGTTCGCATCGCGCACAACACCCACCGCACCGCCGACCCAATGGTGGACGCCGAACGGATCGTTGCGCTGAAGCAGGCGCGGGTCGCTCCGCTGGTGCCAGCCAAACAATCGCGCTCCGGCCCCGCGTGCGCAGTAAGCGGAGTTTTCGAGCATCGCGAGCGTCTCGTCGGTGGAGAGCTTGCGGCAGCGCAGCGACACCATGCAGACGCAGGCGGCGATGTCGTCGTCGAGCATCACGATGGCGTCATCGGTAAAGCGCCGCAGAATGCAGTTTCGCACCGCGCTCACACCGCTCAGCGCGTCGGGAATCGTGACCTTTTCCAGCGGGATGTGCGCGTAATCAGCCAGTTCGTTTTCGGGAACCACGAGCGTTGCGCTCGGGAAGAGCCGATGGCTGTGGATCGTTCGCGGGCGGCTCCGCGACATGATGACCAGGCGCAGACTCAGCGGAGCCAGTTCCGGCCAGTCCTTCGGGGAGAGCAGGTTGATTTCCGCCGATGGTTTCGCAAGTGGCGCTGCCACTGCGGCGGGCGAGGTCGAGGATTCGTTTTCCATGAAGTACGCGGCCTATGCCGATTTTCTTTGTTTTACGGGTGATTGAAAAATCGACTTCACGAACGCCGAGGAGCTGGAGCGCCAGCATCCAATCGCGCAAATCGTGGAACATAAAAA
>CANIWM010000118.1 GCA_947471505.1 Chthoniobacteraceae bacterium
CGTCCTGGCCAATTATTGCTTTGAGTTCACTCACGGTCTTCTTATTCTTTTTATGGGTCATGGTTGTTTTTTAGGTTTGGGTTGCTTGATCGCTCCCTTCCTTACCATGACCCGCTTTCTTTTTGCTGAACTCTTCGCACTCTACCGAAGGAAGCTCGGGCCTTTGCCATCGCTGAATCGTCGCACGCTGAACCAAGCCTGTTTGGGGTAACCGACGGAAAGGCAGTCGGCACGTATCTCGAACATAAGTTCCAAACAGATCTTCTGAACCGTTACGCGTATCCGCGGGGTAGTTCGGCCAAGGGAATTGATTTTCCAGGCTTGGACGTGGACATCAAAGTTACCAGCATTCGGCAACCGCAGTCGTCCTGCCCATTCAAGAGTGCGCGACAAAAGATTTATGGACTTGGGTATTCGCTGCTCGTGTTCGTTTACGAAAAGTCCGATGACGCAGCCGCACAGGCCGCGCGACTGAACATGCTCCACACGATCTTCATTGAAAAGGAACGCACTGCTGATTTCCAAACGACTTCGGGACTGCTTCGACTGTTGGAGAATCAAGCGAATCGTGATGACGTCCTCGCGTTTTTCGCGGATCGAATGCTTCCGCTCGACGAAATTGCAGCGGGCATTCTCGCGGATGAAGTTCTCCGCACTCCGCCGCAACTCGGGTATCTCACAATCTCGAATGCGCTCCAGTGGCGGCTCCAATACAGCAGAGCCATCGAGCAGGCCGGTGCCATCCACGGACTCTTTCGTTTGAAATGAGGGCGTCCACCAAAGTAGAATTCGGTGACTTCCAGACGCCGCTTCCGCTCGCACACGAGGTTTGCGAATTGATCCGGCGTCTCGGCGAAGATCCGAATGTCGTATTGGAGCCGACCGCCGGTCGCGGAGCGTTCCTCGTCGCTGCCGCTGACAAGTTTCCAAACGCCACATTGCGGGGTTGGGAAATCAACCGCGACTACGTGGCTGATGCCGCGTTGTCGCTCGACACTGCAAATGCCTCCGCCCGCTCTTCGGTGACTTGCCAGGATTTTTTCACCTGCGATTGGGAAGCGGTGCTGGCGGAACAGGACGGGCGGGTGCTCATCCTCGGCAACCCACCGTGGGTGACGAACTCGGGCGTCGCAGCGATTGATGGCACCAATCTGCCGGTGAAAGAAAACTTCATGGGTCTGCGCGGCATCGCCGCGCGTACCGGAAAATCCAACTTCGACATTTCCGAGTGGATGCTCATCCGTTTGCTCCGAGGACTCCGGGGGCGAACTGCGACCTTCGCCATGCTTTGCAAGACGGCGACGGCCCGGAAGTTTCTCCGCTATGCGTGGCAGAACGATGGTCGGATCGCTACTGCCGCACTCTATCGGATTGATGCAGCCGAGCATTTCGATGCTTCCGTGGATGCCTGTCTGCTCTACCTGCGGACTGGCTCCGCTGGCCCTCAGGAGGCCGACGTTTATCCGACTCTTTCAGCCCGCGAACCGGTCAGCCGTATCGGTCTCGCCGGTGAGGAACTCGTGGCGGACATTCGCGCATATCGCGCACTGCGTCATCTTGAGGGGTTGTCTCCCTTCCGTTGGCGTTCGGGCGTAAAACATGACTGCGCAGCAATCATGGAACTCGTGAGAACACCAGATGGAGGTGTTGAGAATGCCGAAGGACAACGCCTTGATCTGGAAGCCGATTACCTCTTTCCGATGCTCAAGTGCAGCGACCTTGCGAACGGACGCACCATCGCAAAACGGGTGGTCATTGTGACCCAGCGTTTCGTCGGCGACGATACTGCGACCATCGCTGGCCATGCACCGCGCACTTGGAACTATCTGCAAACCCATCGTGACCGGTTTGAGGCGCGCAAAAGCTCCATCTACAAAGGGCGCGTCCCTTTCGCCTTGTTCGGAATTGGCGAATATGCTTTTGCGCCTTGGAAAGTTGCCGTGTCTGGGCTGCACCGGTCCGGGCGCTTTCAAGTGGTTGGGCCAATGAACACGCAGCCATTATTTTTTGATGATGCGTGTTACTATCTTCCCTTCGAGCGCGAAGGAGACGCGCGCCTAGTAGCTGACATATTGAACTCACCCCTTTGCCAGCGGTTTCTCGCCTCGTTGGTTTTCACCGACTCAAAACGTCCTTTTACCGTCGATCTCTTGCAACGACTGAACCTCGCAGTCATTGCCAACGAGGCTGGACTCGGTCTTCGCTGGCAGCAACTTCAACGGGCCACCTATGCGATTTCTGCTGAAACGCCGCAAATCGAATTTGTGATGGAAGGACCTGAGAGCCGTAAATGACCGCTTCATCGCCCACCTTTGCCCTCCTCCGCGAAAAGCGCTGCCTCGCCGTGTGCAACCCAGAGAACGGAGCGCGTTTCACGATTTCATTGAGGGATTGGCAAGAGATGCTGTGGGCCGTGCGAGTGCAACCCGAGGCGAAGTGGCGGCAGCCCGAGAATGCCTACACGACGGCGCACAGGGTCATGCCGCAGGTGCGGATCGAGGATTGGCTCGCCGAACTGCAACTCGTGTAAGAATCTCGTTCGCATCGCGGCGAATCGCTTATGGAGTGGGCTTGGCAGGCTCGGGTTCGGGTTTGGTGGCGGGGTCTTCTAGCAGGGATTGCTGGAAGAAGGATGCGGCGCGCTCGGGGTGGCCGAGGTTGTTTGAGGCTACTAGGAGGATGTTTTTTTGCAGTTGAAGCTCCAGCGCGGTGCGGGCGGTGGCGCTTTGGTCGGCGGCGCTGGTGGCGGTTCCTTTTTGGGTGACTTGCAGGCCGCGCACGGAGGTTCACTTGGTTTTGTAGGCGTCCCATTCGTCGGCGAAAGTTTGGCCTAGGTCGGCGACGTGCGATTTGGCGAGGGCTTCGTAGCGGGTTAGGAGCGTGGTCATTTCTTCCATGTTTGCGTTGCGGTATTCGCTGACGCCTTGGGGGTAAAATGCGAGGTAGGCTGCGGAGCCTGCTTCGAAGGCGTCGCGGATTTTGCCTTCGCGGCGGCTCCATTTGCCTTTGATTTCGTCCATGAGGACGTTGGTGGCGGCGGTGCGCGATTTGCGGATGGCGGCGGCGAGGGCCTCGGAGCCGACTTTGCCGTGGAAGGCTTCGAGGGCGGTGTCGGTGAGGGCGATGGATTGGTCGTAGAGGCTGGCGCTGTTTTGCGCGATCATCTTGGCGAGTGAATCAACGCCGAAAGCGCGCAGTTCGTTGTCGCTGATTTCTGGGTCGTTGAGTGGGATTTCGAAGTAACGTGAGATGCGGATCATGGTTTGTTTATATTAATAGGTTTAGTGTTTGCTCAAATGGTTGCAGGGAGCGCCAGTTTGGCACTCCGAGGACTCCGAACGGTGGAAAGTCGCCACGGGGCGGCATTCGGAATTTTCCGAATGGGACAAAGTGACCACTGGGGAGCATTCGGGATTTTCCGAATGGCACAAAGTGACCGCTGGGAGGCGTTCGGCATTTTCGGAATTGGACGAAGTGACCGCTGGGAGTCGTTCGGAATTTTCGGACTGGGGCAAAGTGGTGGCTGGGGTGGGTTCGGCGATTTCCGAAGCCTGCAAAGTGGCCGTGCGGCAATCCGCAGGGTTCATCACGAGACGCGCATCACCGCCGACAAATCGTTCGATTTGCCTCCGCAACTGGTATTTGGCAGGATGAGGATACATGGGAATGGGTCTTCGGCTGCCGGGCTGGCCCGCGCCTAGGATGGGGTGATGAGATGACGAAACCGTGCGCGCGCGTCAATTGCGAAAATGGGGCGGGTGTAATCAAAAGTGGAATGGAGCGCGAAACCGCAAAGTAGCTCGCGAGTCCCTTCGCGACTTTACGCCATTCGCGAAGCGACAGTTCAATTAAAGTGCCGCTTCGCGGGAATTGTAGGATCGCGAATCCCGACTCGTCGGGAGCGAGCTACTTTCTCGCGCTTCGCACGTTCCACTTTGAATCACACCCGCAAGTCGCGTCGCGCCCGATACCATCTGCCGAAATCGCCTCGCCCTCTGCAAATGCGCGCGAGTTCTTGCACTCGCGGCGCGCCCCGCTATCCCTTCGCGCCCTATGTTCTGGACTGAAGATGTCGCGGCGCGCGCTGGCGCGGGACCGCAAATTATTAACGACTCAAAAACTCCGAGTGGCCGCGTCCACGTCGGCGCGTTGCGCGGCGTGCTCATCCACGATGCGATCTTCCGCACGCTGAAAGAAAAGGGGACGCCGGTGCGCTATCTTTTCGGCGTGGATGACTTCGATCCGGTGGACGAAATCCCCAAGGGCGAGGACATTCATTTTGGCAAATACATCGGCTGGCCGCTCTGCAACACGCCCGCTCCGTGCGGCGCGGAGGGCGATATGGCGGAGTTTTACATGAAGGAGTTTTGGCAGGTGTTCGACGACCTCGGGGTGAAAGTGGAGCGTTACCGGATGCGCGATATTTATCGCAGCGGGCAGTTCGACAGCGAGATTGATGTCATCCTCCGCAACGCCGACAAAGTGCGTGCGGTGTATAAAGAGGTGAGCGGCGCCGTGCGGCCTGACCATTGGTTCCCGTTCCAAGTGCTGTGCGAAAATTGCGGCTGCATCGCGACCACGGAAGTCTATGCGTACGACGGCGCACTCGTGAGCTATCGCTGCCTGCCGAGTCGCTGCGTGAACACGAAACTCCAGCTCGGCAAAGGCTGCGGGCACGAGGGGAAAGTCTCGCCGTTTGGCGGACGCGGCAAGTTGCCGTGGAAGCTAGAGTGGGCGGCGAAGTGGAAGAAGTTCCCTGTCACCATCGAGGGCGCGGGCAAGGACCACTCGACGAAGGGCGGTTCCCGCGATGTCTCGGCGGCGTGCTACCGCGCCATCTACGGCGGCGATGAACCGCTGCGCGTGCCCTACGAGTTCTTCCTCGTCGGCGGCGCGAAGATGTCCTCCAGCAAAGGAATCGGCGCGAGTGCCCGCGACATGGCGAACTTGCTGCCCGCCGATGTGCTGCGCTTTTTGATGATCCGCACGAAGCCCAATTCACCCGTCAACTTCGACGTGAACGAGGAAGGCATCGTGAAGCTCTTCAACGAGTTCGACCGCTCGCACACGCGCTTTTTCAACGGCCAAGCGAACCCCGACGAAGCGATGACCTACCGCCTCGCCTGCATGAGCGAGCCCGCAAACTACCGCCCCGCAAACATCCAGCTCGCCACCGCGCTCGTGCAGATGCCGCATCTCGACGCCCGCGTGGAACTCGCCAAACGTCTCGGCTCCGACCTCACGCCGCTCGACGAATCGCACCTCGACGAACGCCTCGCCAGCGCCCGCGAGTGGGTCGCGAACTTTGCCGCTGAGGAAGAGAAGACGCGCTTGCAAGAAACCGTCCCCGCCCGTGCCAGCGAGCTTTCGCACACGCAGCGCGCCTTCCTCCACGCGCTCGCCGATGCGCTGCCGGAGACGTGGGAAGACGACGCGATCCAAAGCGCCGCATTCCAAGTCGCGCGCATGACGCCCATCGATCAGCCGCTCGCGTTCAAGGCGCTCTACCGCATGTTCCTCGACCGCGAGGCCGGGCCGAAAGCGGGCAACCTGCTCGCATTCCTCGACCGCGCTTTCGTGGAAAAACGCTGCCGCGAACTGGAGTTCGACACCGCCGAGTTTTGGCGCGAGTCGGCGAGCACGCCCGAGCAACTCGCGAAGTGGCTGGAAAAAGAAGGCGCGAAACTCAGCGGCAACACCGAGGAGATCGTCACTCACGGCGCATTCGTCGCGAAGGAAATTATCTACCAATACACCGACGGCAAGCGCGCCAAGAAACGTCTGCTCACCGGCGGCGTGCAGCTTGCGTAAGCGGGGGCGTGATTGAAAATGGAGTTGAGCATGAAAAGTAGCTCGCGAGTCCCTTCGCGGCTGAACACTGCTCGCGAAGCGACCAATCTGTGAAGTGTCGCTTCGCGAGTGGCGAAATGCCGCGACGGGACTCGCGAGCTACTTTTCGCTATCGCGACTTCGAGCTATTCCACTTTTAATCACACCCGCATAAGCGGCTCGGCGGAAATGCGGGTTAAGTCCCGCGTGGGTGTGGGGTTTCATTTACCGAATATGAAACAGACTTCGCCACGATGAGAGTTGGAGTGCTGATTGCGCTGACCGCTGCCACGTCTGCGCTGGCGGTGGACTTCGCTCGCGAGGTGCGCCCGATCTTGGAGCGGAGCTGCTACGGCTGCCACGGGCCGGAGAAGCAAAAGAGCGGCTATCGGCTGGATGTGCGCGACACTGCGCTGAAGGGCGGCGAGAGCGGCGAGGTCGCCATCGTGCCGCACAGTGCGGCGAAAAGCCCGCTCATCCGCTACGTGAGCGGCGAGGATGAGGAGAAGCTCATGCCGCCGAAAAAGAGCGACAAGCCACGACTCACCGTTGCGGAGGTGGAGACGCTGCGCGTGTGGATTGATGCGGGTCCGGCGTGGCCGGATGAGTTTGCCGGAGCGAAAGACACGAAGCCGCATTGGTCGCTCGTGCCGTTGGTGAAGCCCGCCGTGCCTGCAGGAGCCGTGCATCCGATTGACGCATTCATTTTAGCCAAGCTCGCGGAGAAAAAGCTGACGCCCTCGCCGCCCGCCGACCCGCGAACGCTGCTGCGCCGCATGACCTACGACCTCACGGGATTGCCTCCGACAGCGGAGGAAGTTTCGTCATTCCCCGAAGCGGCAGATCGCCTCCTCGCCTCACCGCGCTACGGCGAACGCTGGGCGCGGCATTGGCTGGATACGATCCACTTCGCGGACACGCATGGATTCGAGCACGACGACCTGCGCCCGAATGCGTGGCGCTTCCGCGATTACGTGGTCGAGAGCATGAACCGCGATACGCCGTGGGCACGATTTGTTCGCGAGCAACTTGCGGCGGATGCGTTCTTCCCGGAGGACACGCGGCTCACGGCGGCGCTCGGGTTTCTCGGCGCGGGGACGTATGATTCCAGCGCGGCGGGGACTGCGCCAATGAGCTTCGAGTATCTCGACCGCGATGACCTTGTGACGCAGACGATGGCGGCTTTTGTGAGCACCACGGCGAATTGCGCACGGTGCCACGCGCACAAGTTCGACCCCATCACGCAGGAGGATTATTTTGCGCTGCAAGCGGTCTTTGCGGGCGTGGGAAAAGGGGATGTGAGCTACGACGATGATGCGGCGGTGGCCAAGCAGCGGCGGCATTGGCAGAGCCTCAAGGATGCTGTGGAGAAGCGCGATGCGGCGGTGTTGCTCGCGGCGGAAAACGTCGCGCTGGTGGAGGCGTGGGAGAAGACGCGCGGCGCGGGCGATGCGTGGAACCCGATGCTGCTGGAGACGTTTCTCTCGGCGGACGGCGCGACGCTGGAGCGGCTGGCGGACGGCTCTGTTCTATCGAGCGGCGCGACGCCGGACAAAGACACGCTGACGATTACCGCGACGACGACGGTGGCCGAGTTGACAGCGCTGCGGCTGGATTTGCTGACGGATGATTCCCTGCCGCTGAAAGGGCCGGGGCGTGCGACGAATGGGAACGTCCACCTCAGCGAGTTCGAGTTGCAGGTGTTCCGCCCCGGCGCGGGGAAACCGGAGAAAGTTCCGTTCCGCCGCGCCTCGTCGGACTTCGACCAGACGGGCTACGAGGTCGGCAAATCCATAGACGGCGACGCGAAATCCTCGTGGGCGATCCATCCGTCCGAGGGTGCGCCGCACTTCGCGGTGTATGAGCTTCGTGCGCCGGTGAAGCTGGAGCCGAGCGCGAAGCTCGTCGTGACGCTGCGGCAGTTGCAGGGCGGCAGTCATCTCATCGGGCGCTGCAAACTTTCCGCCACCGCTGCGCCCGCTGTCTCGCTGCTGGCGGTGCCTGCGGAAGCGGAGACGGCGCTGCATACGCCCGCCGCGAATCGCACTCCCGAGCAGCGGCTCGCCATCGCGGCGTTCGTCCTGCGGGCGCGGGCGGACGATGAACTCGCGAAGCTGCCGCCGATGGTCCAAGTGTGGGCCGCCGGGCGCGTGGCGAAGAACGAGCGCGGCGTCATCACGCTCGCCGAGCCCCGCACGATTCGCCTGCTAAAGCGCGGCGACCTCGACAAGCCCGGCGACGTGGTGGGCCCCGGCGCCCTCTTGAATGCCCGCTTTGATCTCCCGAATGCGAAAGACGAAGCGGCCCGCCGAGCCGCGCTGGCAGACTGGATCGCCGACCCCCGCAATCCGCTGACGTGGCGCAGCGTGGTGAACCGCGTCTGGCACTACCACTTCGGGCGCGGGCTGTGCGACACGCCGAGCGACTTCGGGAAAATGGGCGGCGCTCCTTCGCATCCCGAGCTGCTCGATTGGCTGGCCGTGTGGTTCCGCGACGATGCGCACGGCTCCCTCAAGGCGCTGCACCGGCTCATCCTCACCAGCGCGACCTACCAGCAATCATCTGCGCCGAACGCCGCCGCGTCCGCGCTCGACCCCGACAACCGCTTGCTCTGGCGCATGAATCGCACGCGCCTCGACGCCGACTCCATCCGCGACAGCGTGCTCGCGATGAGCGGTCGCCTCGACCTCGCGATGGGCGGGCCGAGCGTCCCGCACTACACCTCCAAGCCCGGCCCGCAAACGACGCCCACGCTCAACTACGACAACTTCGACTGGGCCCCGCCCGGCGCGGCGCGGCGCAGCATCTACCGCGTCGTGTGGCGCGGAATCGCCGACCCATTTCTCGACGCGCTCGACTTCCCCGACATGGGCCAGCTCTCGCCCGTGCGCGGCTTTTCCGCATCGCCGCTGCAATCGCTCGCGCTGCTAAACAACGAGTTCGTGCTCTACCACTGCGAGCGGCTCGCGGAGCGGGCGGGCGGCATCCCTGCTGCGTTTCGGCTCGTCTTGCAGCGCGACGCGACGCCGGAGGAACTCGCCGACTTCACCGCCCTCGCCACCAAGCACGGACTCCCCGCCGCAGTGCGCGTGCTCTTTAATAGCAACGAGTTCCTTTTCCTAAACTGACCATGCTTTCCCGAAGAAACTTTCTCACTCAAAGCGCAGGCGGCATCGCCAGCGTCGCGCTCTCCCACATCCTCGCAGGCGAGACGCTCGCCGGCCTGCCGGAGCTAAACGGCGGGCTGCACCACCGCGCGAAAGTGAAGCGCATCATCCAGCTCTTTATGAACGGCGGCGTGAGCCAGATGGACACGTTCGACTACAAGCCCGAGCTGGCCAAACAGCACGGGCAGATGTCCGGCCCGAAGGAAAAGCCCGAGGGCCAGACCGCCGTCGCGGGCGCTGTGATGAAGAGCCCGTTTGCGTTTGCGCAGCACGGGCAGAGCGGGCGCTGGGTCAGCAGCGTCTTCCCGCACCAAGCAAAGCGCGTGGACGAAATGGCCTTCCTCATGGCGATGGCCAGCAAGACGAACGTCCACGGCCCCGGCAGCTACATGATGAATACGGGCTTCATCCTGCCCGGCTTCCCGTGCATGGGCGCGTGGATTTCCTACGCGCTCGGCAGCCTCTCCGAAGAGCTGCCCACCTTCATCGTCCTGCCCGACCCACGCGGATTGCCGTATAACCAGAAGGCCAATTTCAGCGCCGCATTTCTCCCCTCGCGGCATCAGGGCACCATCATCAACGCCGCCTCCACCCCGCCCGTGCCGAATCTTTTCGCGGATAAAAAGCACGCCTTCACCGGCCCCGAGGCAGACCGCGATGCCCTCGCCCTTTTGCAGAAAATGAACCGCCAGCACGCAGCCGCGCATCCCGACGACACGCGGCTCGACGCCCGCATCGCCAGCTACGAGCTTGCCGCGCGGATGCAGCTCAGCGCGCCGGAGGCGTTCGACATCGGGCGCGAGACTCCCGCCACGCGCACCGCCTACGGGCTCGACGCGACGGCCACCGAGGACTTCGGACGCCGATGCCTGCTGGCCCGGCGGCTCGTCGAGCGCGGCACCCGCTTTGTCCAAGTCTGGAGCGGCCCGCAAGGCGCGGTGCAAAATTGGGACAACCACGGCAACATCCAGACGGAACTCCCGCCGATGGCCGCAAACGTGGACCAGCCCATCGTCGCCCTCCTCGACGATCTCAAAGCGCGCGGCCTCGCCGACGACACACTCGTCGTATGGACGACCGAGTTTGGCCGCACGCCCTACGCGCAAGGCTCGCTCGGGCGCGACCACAACGGCGGCACATTCGTGACGTGGCTATGGGGCGCAGGCATCAAAGGCGGCATCGCCCACGGGAGCAGCGACGACCTCGGGTTCAAGGCCGTGGAAGGCGTCACGTATTGCTACGACCTGCACGCGACCATCCTGCACCTCCTCGGCATCAACCACGAAAAGCTCACCTTCCGCCAAAGCGGAATCGACCGCCGCCTCACCGATGTCCACGGGCATGTCATCGGGGATGTGCTGGCGTGATGCCGCGCCGGAACGTCGGGAGTCGCGGCTTGCCCGGCATGGGTAAAACGCTATCCTCCCGCCATTATGCCAGCACTCGTCATCGAATCTTTTCCTGAAGCCCTCCACGCCAAGCTCCAGAAAATCGCCGCCGCCCACAGCCGCTCCATCACGCAGGAAACTATCCACATCATCGAAACGGCCATCGCCGTGGAGGAGAAAGCCGCGCCTGCCAGCACCGTCGGGCCGTCGAAGTGGGCAAACCGCAAGCTCGTGCCTGGCTACGAGGAGATGATGAAAAGGGGAGCCTTCAGCGGCGGCACCGATTCAACTATCGCGATCTCCGAAGAACGCGATGCCCGATGATCCCTGCGTATTACGATGCAAATTACCTGCTCAAGCTGCACCTACCCGAAGTAGGGACCACCGAGGTGCGGGCACACGCCGCAACGGTGCTTGAGATTCATTCGGCCCAGCACGGACGGGCCGAGTTTGCCTCCGCCGCTTTTCGCAAAGTGCGTGAAGGCGCTGCCACTCACGAGGACTACCAGCGTCTCATCGCTCAATTCAACGCCGACATCGCCACAACCACCGTCGTCCTCCTCCCCCTCACCGACGCCATCCTCGACCGCGTGGAAGCCGTCTTCGCCAGCGCACCCGCCACGACTTTCCTGCGCGCCGCCGACGCTATCCACCTCGCCACCGCAGCCGAGAGCGGCTTCACCGAAATCCACTCCAACGACAAACACCTACTCGCCGCCGCCCCGCTCTTCGGCCTGCGCGGGGTGAATGTGATTCCGTAAGTCTCATGCTGAGAGGCCGGGAAATGGGATTGGTGTTCTAAAAAAGCGTTCCGTTTCGCGGCACATTCGTGACGCGGCTATGGGGCGCAGGCATCAAAGCGGCATCGACCGCCGGCTGACCGATGTCCACGGGCATGTCATCGGGGAAGTGTTGGCGTGACGGGGCGCTCGATTATTTGAATACAAGGAACACAGCGGCGTCTCAGTCCCATGCTTCCGTTCCGAACCTTCATCACCGTCCTCCCACTCGTATTCAGTGCATTGTCCCACGCAGGGAATCCGAAGATTATCCCGGATCGCGAACTTCTCATCACGCAGTCGGCCATCATCGAATCGCCGCGCGCCCTTTATCCTGGGCCGTGGTCGTTTGGGAAATTGATGGAAGAACTTGTCGGTCCGGACGACGCGCCCGACGCCATCCGCGACTGGCTCGTCGGTTTCAACACGGTCCAGCAAATCGACAATCAATTCATCTACCCGCGCACCGCCGTCCTCGAAAAAGTCATCGTCCCATGGCAGAGGCGCGACGGCTTTCTTCCTGCCACCGGCGTCGTATGGAAGCCCAATCTCCAGAACGCTCCGTTCCGCCTCCTTGCCATCGTCAACCGCCTCGACCTCGCCGCATCCGAAGTCGGCGACCGCTTTGGCCAGATTCGCGAACGCTGGCGAATAGGTGGCCACGAAGCCCGCTTCGTGAGCCTTTTCCGCGACGCAACCGGCATCGACCTCTTCGAGCAGGAACGCCTCGCCGCCCTGCCCAAAGTACGCCCGCGCTTCAACGGCTACGGCATCTTCACCGCCGCTGAACCACCGCCAAGCGGCGAAGGGCGGTTCGTCTTTCAAGTCATCGATGATAACGGCAGCCCCCTCGCTGGCGGGTGGACCATCATTTTCGAATACTCCCTCCGCGCCATCGGCGGACGCGACCGCACCCGCACCTGGGCCAACGCCTGGCACACGCTCTCCTACCTCGACCCCGCCACTCCACTCTTCGCCGCCCAACTCGAAGAAGTCACCAAACTCTTCACCAGCAAAGTGAACGTCCTCAACGGCGAGCCCATCCTCAGCCAACTCCGCAGCAACGACGCCGCACTCGCCCCCGCCCACGAATTCCGGCAGTGGACCATCGAAGGAAAACGTCTCAAACCCGCGCTCCTCACCCAGACTCCTGTCCAACAGACGGCCCTACCCAACAGCGAAGCCCGCCGCCTTTTCCAGCGATACCTCGACGGTCAGGAACCCCTCATCAAAACCGGCCTCCTCATCGTCCCCGACAAATTCCTCGCAGCCACCGCCATCATCCCACCGGGAAAAAACGCGTTCAGTTGGGACTTCGGCGGCAACATCGAAGGCGATGTCCGCCGCACCGCATCCCTCGCCACCTGCAACGGGTGCCACGCAGGAGAAACCGCCTGCGACCAGGGCTTCCACATCCACCCGCACGACCCCGGAATGCCGCCCGTCATCTCCCAGTTTCTCCGCCTCGACGGCGAGCCCCTCCGAGTCACCGACCCGGCAAACCGCAGCGGCACATTCACCTACGAAGAAATGAAAGACCGCGCAAAAATCATGGCCGCATTCCTCGAACCCACCGACCACCAACGCGAGCGCGAACTCCGGGAAGCCATGCACAAACGCCACCTCCGCGCCCATTGAGGGCAGACGCTATTCCCCTTCGCCGCGACGGCGGAATTTTCTTCCGCGACCAACGGGACGCAAAGGCCAAGGCGCATGTGACCGATGTCCACGGGCATGTGTTTGGCGAAGTGCGGGCTTGGGCGCTCGCGTGCTTGCGTCACGGCTGGGGAGTGCGCATGGTCTGCACATGCCTCGCACTACTGCTCGCCGAACCAAAGCCCTCGCCGTTGTCGCTGAAAGCCATCCGCCTGTCGTCCCGAAAGCACGGCGGACGCTGAATTTCGGCGGGAAATGGGAATATGCGCCTGCGCCGGAATCCGTGGTGGTGAAGCCGGATGCGCAGTATGAGCTTTTCATCGGCGGGAAGTTCCGCGCGCCGGAGAGCGGGGTGTATTTTCCGAGCATCAATCCGGCAAACGAGAAGACGCTGGCGAGCATCGCGCACGGGAGCGGGAAGGATGTGGATGCGGCGGTGGCGGCGGCGCGCAAGGCGCTGGCGGGGCCGTGGGGGAAGATGTCGGGGGCGGAGCGGGGGAAGTATCTTTTTCGCATCGCGCGCATCTTGCAGGAGCGTTCGCGGGAGCTTGCGGTGCTGGAGACGCTGGATGGCGGGAAGCCGATCAAGGAGTCGCGCGATTTTGATCTGCCGCAGGCGGCGGCGAACTTCTTTTACTACGCGGGGTGGGCGGACAAGTTGCAGTATGCGTTCCCCGGTCGCACGGCACGTGCGGTGGGGGTGTGCGGGCAGATTATCCCGTGGAATTTCCCGCTGCTGATGGCGGCGTGGAAGCTGGCTCCGGCGCTGGCTTGTGGGAATACGGTGGTGCTGAAGCCTGCGGAGACGACGAGCATCACGGCGATGCACCTTGCGCGGATTTTGCAGGAGGCGGAGCTGCCCGAGGGCGTGGTGAATATCGTGAGCGGGGCAGGGGATACGGGCCGCGCGCTGGTGGAGCATCCGGGGGTGGATAAGATTGCGTTCACGGGCAGCACGGAGGTGGGGAAATGGATCGCGAAGGCGACTGCGGGCACGGCGAAGAAGCTGACGCTGGAGCTGGGCGGGAAGGCGGCGCATATCGTGTTTGACGATGCGCCGATAGACCAAGCCGTGGAGGGCGTGGTGAACGGTATCTTCTTTAATCAAGGCCACGTCTGCTGCGCGGGGTCGCGGCTGTTTGTGCAGGAGGGGATTTACTCCGCCGTGCTGCGCCGCCTGCGCGACCGCATCGCGACTCTCCGCGTGGGAGACCCGCTCGACAAGAACTCGGACATCGGCGCGATCAATAGCCGGGCGCAGCTTGAGAAAATCCGCTCGCTCGTGGACGCCGGGGTGGCGGAGGGCGGCGAGCTGATGCAGCCCGCGTGTGCGCTGCCCGCGAAGGGGTTTTGGTTCCCGCCGTCGGTCATCACGGGCGTGACGGCCAGCCACCGCATCGCGCAGGAGGAAATCTTCGGCCCCGTGCTGAGCGTGCTCACTTTCCGCACGCCGGAGGAAGCCGTGGAGCGCGCGAACAACACGCCCTACGGCCTGAGTGCAGGCGTGTGGACGGAGAAGGGCTCGAAGATTTTCAAGACCATCGCGAAGCTGCGCGCGGGCGTCGTGTGGGCGAATACTTACAACAAGTTCGACCCCGCCTCGCCGTTCGGCGGGTATAAAGAGAGCGGCTTCGGGCGCGAGGGTGGCGTGCATGGGCTCGCCAACTACGTGCGGCTGGAGTAATGAACACTCGTATGAACCGCCGCATTTTTATCTCGCTCCTTCTCGCCACGTCCGCTTTCGCCCAAGACAAGAAAGTGGACCCAGCCTTCGCACCAGTCGTCGATGAGTCGGGGCTGCCGCGCGTGCTCATCATCGGCGACAGCATTTCCATCGGCTATACGGCGGGCGTGCGGGGATTGCTTGCGGGGAAGGCGAACGTGCATCGCAATGCGGGCAATGCGGAGTCCACCGTCACCGGGCTGGCAAAGCTCGATGCGTGGCTCGGGAGCGGGAAGTGGGACGTGATTCACTTCAACTGGGGCCTCCACGATTTGAAGCAATACAAGGACGGCAAATTGACGCCCGGCCAGCCCGTGTGGGTCGAGTTGGCGGACTACGAAAAGAACCTCGCGAAGCTCGTCGAACGCCTGAAGGCGACCGGCGCGAAGCTCATCTTTGCAAACACCACGCCAGTCCCCGAAGGTGCCAATGGTCGCGTGCCCGGCCTCGAAGTGCGCTACAACGAAGCCGCAGCGCGAGTGATGGCTGCGGCGGCTGTGCCCATCAACGATCTGCACGCACTTTGTCTGCCCAATCTCGCCGCGTGGCAGAACCCGCGCGACGTTCACTTTAAGCCCGCAGGCTGCGCGAAACAGGCGGAGAAAGTCGCGGCAGAAATCATCGCGGCCCTGCCTGTGAAGGCTAAGGAAAGGCTGAAGAAATCGGCTACGCCTGTAAAATAGCGGGACAGCGGGCGAAAATGCTGATCTAAGGAAAGCACAAACAGCGATGGACAAACAATTGAGCTTTGCAGCAGCCGAATACGCCGGAAAAAAGAAAACCACGAGGA
>CANIWM010000119.1 GCA_947471505.1 Chthoniobacteraceae bacterium
AAAACGGCAGTTGACCCCGTTTTTGAGGCCGAAAAATAGGGTATTTTACTCTGGAAATTGCCAACTGCGGAGCAGTTGAAAATCACTCACCCGTCCAAGGCTCATTTTTCTCTGAAAATCCGTTCAACTGCCGTTTTTAGGTTTAATCAACCATGCCCGAGTCAGCGATGCTTCGAAAAGCCGAGGAAGACTATGGCGAGCGAGACGAGTGAACTCGCGGGCATGAGGATGGCGGCGAGGAGAGGGCTCATTTTTCCAGCAAGGCAGAGCGCAACGGCGACGCTGTTATAGGCGATGGCAAAAGCGACGACTGCTCGGGCGGTGCGACGGCGCTGGGCGGCGGTGGTGAGTAAAGCGCGCACGCCGTTTAGGCCTCGACCGAGAAAATAGAACCCAGCTTTTTGCTCCAACAGTCCTCGGTCGATCGCGGGAGTGCCGCTGGTCCATGCTGCGTCGAAAGCGAGGGAGTCGTTTGCTCCATCGCCAAGATAGAGAGTGTCGCGGGCGTCGAGTTCGCGGACGCGCTGCGCCTTTTCATCGGGGGAAAGTTCGCCGTGGCAGTGCTCGCGAGGGAGACCGAGGCGGTCGCCCATGGCTGCGACTTTTGCCCGGCGATCGCCGCTAAGAATGAAGACTTCGCAGCCCCGCGTGCGGAGGGCGGCGATTTCCTCACGGGCGTCGTCGCGCGCGGCTTCTCCGAAACGGAACGCGCCGAGTGGCTCGGCGTTTCGGGAAAAGATGCAGTCGCCCTCTGCGCCGGGCGCGGCCCACTCGGCGCGACCGAGGCGCCAGGTGGCGCCGTCGTGTTCCATCTCAAGGCCGAAGCCGATGGTTTCGTGAATCGCTGATGCGGGTGCGGGTTCGATGCGGTCGGCGAGGAGTTGCTCCCGCAAGCAGCCGCTCACCGGATGGAGACTATCGTTGACCATCGCGAGTAGGACCGCGCGTTCGTCTTCATGGAGACGCCCTAGGGCTTCGGGGTTTAGCAGCGACATGGCTTCAAGAGTGAGCGTGCCGGTTTTGTCGAAGATGATTTTACGAACGCTATCGAGCTTGGCCCACAGTTCGCCGTCGCGAATGAAGACGCCGAGTTTCCTCATCCGCGAGGTGGCGAGGTCGCGGCACAGCGGCAGGGCGACTCCGCTTGCGCACGGGCACGATACGACGAGAACGGAGATGAGCACCTGCAGCGCGGGCCGCAATTCGCCGGTGGCGACCCACCATCCGCAAAAGCCCACGCCTGCGAGTACGAGCACGATTCCGATGTAGCCGCGAAGGAATAGTTCCAGCGCGGGATCACGAGTCGTCCCGGTGGGTGTGATGCGCAGGAGTTTCGCGAGCAGGGAATCAGCCCACGGCTCTCGGGCTTCGAGTTCGATAGCGGTTTGGCCGCAGTTCATCGCGCCGGCTGGGACGAGTCGTCCGCGACGTGCGCTCGTGGCTTCACTCTCCCCGCTGATCCACTCCATGCCGAGCGTCGCACCATCCGAGCAAAGCCGAGCGAGCACGGGCACGACTTGGCCAGGTTCGATGGAGAAAACATCGCGGACAGCGATGCGAGCGACCGGCAAATTCTCTCCCGAGATGAGCCGCACGGGCAGCGGCTCTGACTGCGCGGCGAGGAGTTGGTGGCGGTTGCGTTCCACAGCCTTTTGCTGTAGCCAGCGCCCGGCGAGCATAAGAAAGCTGAAGGTCGAGACGAAATCGAAATAGACGAATCCGTCGGCACCCCGTGTCCACGCAAAGACGGAGCCGACATACGCCGCTGCGAGGCCCAGCGAGATGGGTAAATCAATATGCAGCACACGCTGACGCAGGCTGTGCCACGAGCGGATAAAGAAGTAGCTGCCACCGATAAGAAAGCTAAGCGTGCCGAGGATGAGCGTGAGCCGGTGAAAGAGCGGCGCGAATTCAAACGTGCTCTCCATGCCGAGGTAACGAGGCAGAGTGAAGAGCATCGTGTTCATCGCCAGCGCGGCGCAAAGACCCAGGCGAAGATTCAGCGCCCGGCTCGCAGGCGCGGCGATTTCTCCTCTTGGGCCGACGAGGTAACCGAACGTCTGCAATTCTCGCGCAAAGGCGACGATATCAAAGACGCCGGGCTGCCACCGAAGCGCGAGTTGGCCAAGCGCTGGGTCCACATGGATCGCGAGCGCGCCGGATCTGCGTGCGAAGAGTTTCTCGATGAGCCACGCACAGCCGATGCACGAGAGTCCCTGCACATCGAGCGTGAGCGTGCCGTTTGCGATGTTCGAGAGGTCTTCTAGCCACACGTAGTCACGCTTTTGAAAGACGAGAGACTGCACCGGCGGGACGCCCCCTTCCTGCAAGTCGTAGAATTGTCCCAAGCCATTCTTCGCAATTAGATCGTGGACGAACTGGCAGCCCGCGCAGCAGAAATCCGGGCGATGTTCTGTTGGGCGGAACGGCGTCCCGCAGTGGATGCAAACGCGGCGTTCAGTGGCAACAGCACTCATAAAGTGGAAGCGAAGCGCGCCAGGCAAGGAGACCTGCGGAGACTAGAGCGATGATTTGCTGCGTCCGCCGCGCGGTGAGCGGAGACAGGCGCCGCTGGGAGCGCTCGGCCTGACTTTGGATGAGCCACGGAAGAGGAATGGTGCCGAGCGAGAAGGCCGCCATGTGCAACGCACCACTCGTCCATGAACCGGTGAGCGCGGCTGCCCCGAACATCAGCCACAGAGGCCCGCACGGGAGCAGCGGTGTGAGCCAACCAAGTGAGCGGTTTAGTTTCGCGCGAAGGAGTAGGGTGGCGATGAAACGTGGCTGCGGGATTCTTTTTTCCAGCCCGAATCCGAGCACTATGAGCACGACAACAAACGCCCACGGGACGATGCGCGCGGTGCTGCCTTGTAGAAAAACTGCGACCACCTGCCCCGCCGCGCCACAGAGTGCGCCAGCGATGGAGTAGGAAATGAGACGCGATGCGTGATACTCCAACGGTTTCACGCGCAGCGCGCAAGCGAGCGGACCGCACATCGCGGTGCAGTGGATGCTCGTGGCGAGTCCCGCAACGACTGCGGCGGCAGGTGTGACGATACTAGGGTCCATGTGAGGAGAGTACATCCGGCTGTTTGTTGCGAACCGCGATTACGACCATTGTGATCATACCGGAGATGAAGATGATGTTCGCGATGATGAGCCAAATCCAGGGTCGGTTTTTCATGGGATGATGGGACCGAGAAATGTCCCGATCTTTTCGATGATGGTGCCTTTGTCGGAGACGACGCGGAAGCGAAGCGGGATTTCTTCCTTCAAATCCGTGCGAGGCAACGTGACTACCACGGTGCGGATCTCCTCGCCGAGCGGCGCGACGTTGATGCCGCTCTCCGCGCCGTTCCAGCGGAGGCTTTGTGGTGCGTCGAGGATTTCCAGTTTGAAGGCAACGGGTGTATTGCGCTTGTTCAGAACGCGAACGAGAAACTGGTTTCGCACAACGCCATTTTCCACGACATAGGGGATGCCGGTGACCCGCGTGAGGCTCACGGTGGCGGGCTTAAGCGAGGAAGTTTCGATGGTCAGCGCGATTGCTCCGAGCACGGCGAGGCCGGTGTAGAGCAGCGTGCGCGGTCGCACCCAGCGCGTGCGTTTTCCCTCGAAGCCGTGTCGCGAGTCGTAGCGGATGAGGCCGGGCTTGCGATCCAGTTTTGCCATTACGGTGTCGCACGCATCAATGCACGCGGCACAGCCGATGCACTCCATCTGCAGGCCCTGGCGGATGTCTATACCCGTGGGGCAAACTTGCACGCAGCGGGTGCAATCCACGCAGTCTCCGGCTCCGGCGGTGCCCTTTCGACCGCGAGGTTCGCCGCGGGTTTTGTCATACCCGACGACGACAGAATCGCTGTCGATGAGGGCGGACTGCAAACGTCCGTAAGGACAAAGGACGATACAGAATTGTTCGCGGAACCACGCAAGATCGAACCACAGCGCGGCGGCGATGAGAAAGACAAAGCCGAACGAGCCCCAGTTCTCGCCCGGAGCCTTCGACATCATCGCGTAGAGGTTCGGCAGTGACACGAAGTACGAGAGCAGCACATGCGCGAGTAGCAGTGCGAAGAGCACGTAAATCGTGTGCTTCGCGGCACGGCGAACGGTCTTATCGAAAGTCCAAGGCGCGTTGTCGAGTTCGCGGCGGGCTGGAGCATCCCCTTCGCACCATCGCTCGATCCGGCGTGCAAAATCGAGGAACACCGTCTGCGGGCAGGCCCATCCGCACCAAACGCGACCAAGCAAGGCCGTTACGTAGAAAAGGCAAAAACCCAGACCGCTCAGCACGAAAAAACCTACCCACACATCTTGCCCGACGAATGTGAGACCGAAGTAGTGGAACTGCCGGTGGGCGATATCGAGAAAGAGCGCGGGGTTGCCGTTGATCTGAATCCACGGCAGCGCAACGTAAATCGCGGTGAGTGCGATGGCGAAAAGTGCGCGCCAGCGTGTAAAGCGTCCGCTTGCTGTGGATGGGTGAATGAAGCGCCGCGAGCCGTCCTCATTGATTGTCGTAACCGACTCCAACGACGGACTAGGTGGCTGTTCGGTCATTGCGGTGGTGCGACGATTGCCGGGGGAGTCCAGCCCGGAACGACCACGACTTCCTCACCTTGTTTGTGAAACGAAAAAATGTAGGCCACGACTTCGCTCATCTTCTGCTTTCCGAGCATTGCACCCCAAGCAGGCATTCCTTTGGCGAGCACGCCTTCGTTGACCGTCTTGAATGCGTCCATCGGTTTGCCTCCGTGAATCCACTGATTATCTACAAGATTCGGACCGATAAGGCCGGTGAGGTCGGGCTTGTGGCAGGCGACGCAGGTGGTTTCGAAGGTGACTTTGCCAGCAGCGTTCGCTGCCGGGTCGCCACTCATTCTCCAAAGCGACTCGTCGTTGATCTCCCCGGCCTTTTGAGCGGCGAGCGCGGCATTTTTCGCCATCTCTGCTTCAAGCGCTTGCACGGGTAAAACGCCGAAGCCGTAAGCGTGGAAGTAGCCCCAGTAGATCACTGCGAATACCATCGCACCGTAGAGTGTGAGCAGCCACCAACGTGGCAGGCGTTTGTCGTATTCCTGAATTCCGTCGTAGCTGTGAGGGCGGAGCGCGTCGTCGGGTTGTTGGTTCGCGGGATCAATCATGGTCGTCGGGTTCCAGCGGGAGTTTTTCGAGATATGCGACGGTGTCACGCGACATGCGGCGCATGCGGATGAAATGGATGACAAAGACTGCGAAGAAGAGCGTGATGCTCAGGATGCTGAGCGAGCGCTGCCAGTCTTCGACGAGGATGCGGTGAAACATGGTGTGCTATTTGACGACGGTTCCCGATGGGGCGGTGGATGTGACTTTCTCGGCTTTGCCGAGCTTTTGAAGGTAGGCGATAAGTGCAACGATCTCGCGCTCGGGCGGCACTTCGGCACCGGCGGTTTTGAGGTCGGCGGCGAGTAGTGCGGCTTGCTCGTCGCACGCTTTTTGAATTTCCCCATCGGTCATCGCCGCATAGGGCACGCCGATTCTGCGCTGCACCGCGATCTTATTGGGAAGGGCTGCGGTGTCGGTCTTGTCCGTGAAGAGCCACGGGTAATCCGGCATTGTGGAGCCGGGGCTGATTTGCCGCGGGTCGCGCATGTGGAAGTAGTGCCACGAGTTCGGATACTTGCCGCCTTCACGGGCGAGGTCGGGTCCGGTGCGTTTGCTGCCCCATTGATACGGGTGGTCGTAGATGCTTTCGCCGATCTTTGAGTATTCGCCGTAACGCAACACATCGCCGACGAGCGTTCGGATTTGCTGCGAGTGGCAGTTGTAGCAGCCCTCGCGGATGTAGATGTCGCGGCCCGCGAGTTCTAGCGGTGTGTAAGGAATTTGCCGCATACCTTCGGTGTTACCCGCAGTATTCACCATCACTGTGGGGATAATTTGCACTAGCCCGCCGATAAAAACGGCGACCGTCGTCAATACCGTGAAAGGCAGTGCATTCGCCAGAAGCCGCTCGTACCAGGCGCCCCAACCGGCCTTGGAAAACTCGACGCTCATGCTCATCGCGGCAGCAGTGCCGAGAAAGCCCACGATGCAAAGCCCACTAACCGCGGTCGGAAGTGCGGCCCATCCAGCGGCGAAGAAGATGAGCAGTGTGGAGTAAATGACCGGCGCATTCACAAAGCCGCCGCGAACGCTCATCTGCTCCGCTTTTTCCGGTACAAAAACTTCCACGCTTCCGTTCACTTTTTCAGCCCCGCTCGCGGTTTTCCAAATGTTCCACGCCAGCATGATGAAGCCGACGAGATACATCAACCCTCCGAGCGCCCGAACGTGCATGAGCGCTTTCGTGGAGGTCACTGCGTCGAGGAAATTTGGGTATGCGAGCACTGTGCCATTTTCCTTTGTCGCGCTGAGCATGAGTCCCTGCGTGATCCCGGAGACATACATCGAGAGCATGTAGATGAGAATGCCGACCGTCCCGAGCCAAAAGTGCATGTTCGCGGCAGCAGGCGAGTGCAGTGGGCGTTTCCAGAGTCGCGGGGCGAGCCAGTAGAACATTCCCGCGGCCATAAAGCCGTTCCATCCGAGCGCGCCGCCGTGAACGTGCGCGATGGTCCAGTCGCTGTAATGCGAGAGGGCGTTCACCGAACGGATGGACATCAGAGGCCCCTCGAATGTCGCCATTCCGTAGAATGTCACAGCCGCCACGAAAAACTTCAGGACGTGATCCGTGCGGAGTTTGTGCCAGGCACCGCGCAGCGTGAGGAGGCCGTTGAGCATTCCGCCCCAACTCGGAGCCCAGAGCATTAGCGAGAAGATCATTCCCAGCGACTGGAGCCACACGGGCAGCGAGGTATTCAGCAGATGATGCGGCCCCGCCCAGATGTAGATGAATACGAGCGACCAAAAGTGAACAATGCTTAGGCGGTAGCTGTAAACCGGGCGCTCCGCCGCCTTCGGCAGAAAGTAATACATGATGCCGAGGATTGGCGTCGTGAGGAAGAACGCGACGGCGTTATGCCCGTACCACCATTGCACGAGCGCATCCTGAACGCCGCCGAAGATCGGATAGCTGTGTGTCCAACTCGTCGGGATCGAGAGATGATTGACGATGTAGAGCATCGCCACGGTGATGATCGTCGCGATGTAAAACCAGATCGCCACGTAGAGGCTCGGCTCGTTGCGGCGAGCGAGCGTCCAGAAAAAGTTGATCGCGAAGACCACCCAGATGAGCGCGACAGCGATATCGATCGGCCAGATCAGTTCTGCGTATTCCTTCCCTCGTGTCAGCCCGAGTGGGAGCGTGATCGCTGCCGCGACAATGATGAGTTGCCAGCCCCAGAAGTGAATTTGCGAGAGGAGTTTTGAAGCTGTGCGTGCCTTCACAAGCCGCTGAGTGGAGTAGTAAATCCCCGCAAACATCATATTGCCGACGAATGCGAAGATGACCGCGTTTGTATGTAGCGGGCGCAATCGGCCAAACGTCAGCCACGATGTCTTGAAATTGGCCTCCCATACGCCGAGTTGCGTGGCGATCAGCACGCCGACGAGCATCCCTATGATGCCCCAAAAAATTGACGCTATCATGAACTGCCTGACGGGCGTGTCGTCGTATTCGATGCGGATCTTTGTGCCGGTAGCTTCGGTAATCATGAGTCGGATAATTGAGACGGAGGAGAATCAGGTTCCAGCGGGAGCAAGGCGTCGCGATCGCTGAATTGGCGTGGATCGCACGCCGACGCGATCCACAACACTACGAAGAACAGCACGAGCAGCAGCCCGACAAAGATGGTCAACGCTAGGACGTTCATACACCTTCTCCGAACGCCGGGACGAAACGGGATTCCGCGCCGCCCACAGCGGGTATCGCTGTGATGGTAGCAGAATGCGACATGGTCGCGTGAGCGGCACGGAATGCCGTTTCGTTTCCAGGCGGAGCCGCGCGATTCTTTCCACAGCGGCATTGCCCACACCGCCCACAAGGCACGGCGTCGGGCTCGGAGTTATCTGACTTTGCTTCCATCACGGGAGAACTCTGCTCGGCGACGTCGTTTCACGCTCACCGCCGATTGTGAAAAAATCACCCTCCGTTGCATTGCCGTGAGACTCACCACGATGTAATGGTCTCTCTATGAATTTGCCCGAGGCATCCGCTATTTCCGAGAAACTCTCGCAATCGAAAATATTGCTCGACTACGAACGTGCATTTTCTGAGGCGACAGGGATGCCTCTCAAGTACGCTCCCGTCGGCCAGAAGCGTGTCGGGATGCGCGGAAGTGCTGCTGCCAATGCGTTCTGCACCCACATGGCTGAAAGCGAACCCGGCTGCCGTATGTGCGTGGAATTACAGGAGAAACTCGCCTCCCCTGGAGTAAACGGTCAAACTCGTACCGAAATCTGTATCGCTGGCCTCACTGATTCCGTCGTGCCCGTCAGCCTCGGAGAAAAAGTCCTCGGTTACCTTCAGACTGGGCAAATCGCCTTGAAGAAACTCACTCCAACGGACTTCCGTCGAGTCACCACCTTCCTAAAGAAGGGTGGGGCTGATGTTGATTGGGATACTCTCGAAAAAGCGTATTTCGGCACCCGTACGATTGAGCAAAAACAATATACCGCCGTTCTCAAGCTGCTCGAAGTTTTCGCCCAGCATCTCTCACTTGCTGCGGAGCAAATCGCCACCCAACAGACCCATGCCGAGCCTCCGCTCGTCCAACGCGCACGTAAAATTATCGAAGAACGCAGCGCTGAAGAGCTGACCCTCACGGAAATCGCCCGTTGCGTCCATGCCAGCACGTTCCACTTCTGCAAGACCTTCAAACGCGCAACCGGCATGACTTTCACCCAATACCTCTCCATGGTGCGGATCGCCAAAGCCAAAAAACTTCTCGCCAACCCACAGGCCCGCATCACCGAGATCGCCTATGAATCCGGCTTTGCCTCCCTCACTCATTTCAACCGAATGTTTCGCCGGATCACCGGCCAATCCCCTACTGACTTTCGCCAGAAAATACCCCGCTCTTCGACTGCGGAGTAACTCGATCAGACCGGTGAGCGATTAACGCCGTGGACGCTTAAGCGTCTCCATGTTATCGCAGTTGGGATGATGCTTACTTTCACGAAAATGAACGGAGCCGGAAACGACTTCGTGATGCTGGATAACCGCTATCTCCAACACTCGCTTGATAAGGCTGCGATTGCTCGCATTTGCGACCGCCATCGTGGCGTCGGTGGCGATGGACTCATAGCGGTGGAGCCCGCAACGGACGGCGCGGATTTCAAGATGCGCTATTACAACGCGGACGGCGGCGAGGCTGAAATGTGCGGCAACGGAGCGCGCTGCTTCGCGCGGTTTGCCAGTCGGGTCTCGGGCAAGACCGGCGCGGTTCGATTCGAGACGCTTGCTGGAGTTATTGGTGCCGAACTCATCGGCGAAAATGTGCGACTTTCCATGTCCAAGCCACATTCGTACGCTCCGCCCGTGGAGTTGCTCGTGGCGGATGAAAAGCTGACCGTTCACTTTTTAAACACAGGCGTGCCGCACGCGGTGGTCTTCGTCGAGGACTTGGAAAAGACGGACATTGTCCGGCTCGGTCGCGCGCTGCGGCACCACTCGCACTTTGCCCCAAAGGGGACGAACGCAAACTTCATTGGCGAGTTGGACGGAGGCGGAATCTCCATCCGCACCTACGAGCGCGGAGTGGAAGATGAGACGCTGGCCTGCGGCACCGGTCTTACTGCGGCAGCTCTGCTTTGGGCTGGCATCACTGACGCTCCATCGCCTGTCAGCGTGCTCGTGCGCGGCGGCGATACGATGCAGGTCGGCTTTGAGAAAGAGAGCGACGGGTGGAAAAATGTCACGCTCACTGGCCCGGCGGACTTCACGTTCGACGGGCAAGTGACGGTTTAGCGTGTTTATTCGCGGAGTGTGACCCCTAGCGTTTTGAGGCGATCTTTGAGCTTCGTGTGCGCGGCGTTGACTTCGTCTGCTGTGAGCGTGCGGTCGGCGCTGCGGTAGGTGAGCGAGTAGGCGAGCGACTTTTGGTCGGTAGGTATTTTCGCGCCTGTGGCGTCTGTGAAGACGTCGAAAAGTTCTACGCCTGCGAGCAGCGGTTCGTTGGCTTTTGCGAGCGTCTCGGCGACCTGCGCGTGGGCGAGTTTCAGCGGGGCGAGCATGGCGATGTCGCGCGTGGTCGCGGGGAAGCGCGGGATTTCGCGATACTTCTTTGCGGCGTCGGGCGAAGTGGCTTTCCACATCGCGGTGAGATCAATCTCAGCGAAGAGGACCGGCGCGGCGGAGTCGAGTGCGCGGGCGTCTGCGGGCCAGAGTTGTCCGGCGAAACCGCACGGCTTGCCGTTCATTTTGACCACGAGAGCCAGTGCGAGCGCGGGGTTCTCGTCTTTTTCAAACGTGATTCCTACTCCCAATACGGTTGCGAGTAGTGATTTGAGGTCGAAGAGGTCCGCGTTTTCAGCTTCGGCGGCGCGCCAAGTCCGTTCGCCGAGGACGCCCGAAATCGCGACGGCGGCGTGGAGAAATTCCTCAGGGCGCTGCGTGTGGAAGACCCGGCCAATCTCGAACAGCCGCACCGATTTTGCACCGGCGCGATTGTTGTCGCGAACGGCGGTCAGCAGTCCATGGATGAGCGCAGGACGAAGGACGACTTGCTCTTCGAGCATCGGGTTTTTCACGCGCAGGCAGTTTTCAGGCGCTGTGCGAGTGTAGGCGAGCCCGAGTGGCTGCGATGGGACGAGCGTAATGCTGCGAGCCTCGTGGAGTCCCTGCGCGGCGAAGGCACGGCGGAGTCCCATGGAGCGATCGTAGTTGCGATCCGAGCCGCTCGCGCTGGCGAAACGTGCCTGAACTTTTGCAGGGATTGCGTCCATCCCGACGACGCGGGCAATTTCCTCGATCAGATCGACCTCGCGCGTGAGGTCGGCGCGAAAGCTCGGCGGCACCCATTCAGCGTCAGTTTTCGCGAGGCCGAATCCCGTGAGGATTTCATCGACGCGTGAGTCCGCGACTTCGACGCCGAGCAGCGTGGTGATGCGCGTAGAACGCAGCGGAACTGCGGAACGGACGGCGGCCGTAGTTCCGACGCCTTTCAATTCTCCGGCGGTTCCGCCCGCGAGTTCCAGGACGAGCTGAGTCGCTTTCTCGCTGGCGGGAACGACTCCTTCGACATCCACGCCGCGCTCAAATCGATAGCTGGAGTCGCTCGAAAGTCCGAGAGCCCGCGATGTGCGGCGGATGCTCTGCGGCGAAAATGCGGCGCTCTCCAGCACGATGTTCGTCGTGCTTTCGGTGACGCCGGTTTCCGTGCCGCCCATGACGCCTGCGATGGCCACAGCGCGGCGCTGGTCGGCGATGACGAGTTGTCCGGCTGCGAGTTTGTAAGTCTTGCCATCGAGCGCGAGGAACTCTTCGCCTTCCGCAGCAACACGCACTTTCAACGCGCCGTCGAGCTTGTCGGCGTCGAACGCGTGGAGTGGCTGGCCGGAGGCGAGCAACACGAGATTCGTAATGTCCACGATGTTGTTGATGGAGCGCAGTCCGACTGCTTCGAGCTTTGCGCGCAGCCAGTCCGGCGACTCGCCGACTTTCACACCGTCGATGCGTCGCGCCGTGTAGAGCGGGCAAAGTGCCGCGTTCTCCACGACGATGCCACCGGAGTCCGTGGGCAGCGAGCCTGCGGGCCGCACGAAGTTCAGTGTTTTCCCGGTGAGCGTCGCGATTTCGCGGGCGATGCCGGTGACGCTGAGCAAATCAGGGCGATTTGGTGTGACTTCCAAATCGAGAATCGTATCCGCTTTGAATACCTCGGAAATCGGTGCGCCGATGCGGGCATCCGTGGGAAGGATGAAAAGTCCCTCTGCATCCTCGGCGAGATTCAGTTCCTTGGCCGAGCAGAGCATGCCGTTTGAATCCACGTCACGGAGTTTGCCTGCCTTGATTTTGAAATTGCCGGGCAGCACTGCTCCGGGCTGCGCGAGCGGGATTTTATCTCCCACCTGTTGGTTGCTCGCACCGGTGACGATTTGCCGGAGCGTTCCCGTGCCTTCGTCCACCTGGCAGACATTGAGCCGGTCGGCGTTCGGGTGTTTTGCCTGCGAGACGAGCTGGCAGACGACGACGAACGGAAAATCCGCACCGCGCGGTTCAATCCCCTCGACCTCGACGCCCGCCATCGTGAGCAGATCCACAAGCGCAGGCACGGTCGGGGGAAGTTCGACGAGTTCGCGGAGCCAATTGAGTGATACTTTCATAAAAAATGTGCGCGGAGGTAACGCGAACGAATGACTATCGGCAAGCCTTCGCCGACTATTCCGGAAGCGCGATGCCCTGGGACTCCAAAAGGCGGCGAAGGAAATACAGATCCGGCTGGTCCTTCTCCCGATGCGTGTTGCGCTTCATTCGCCATAGTAGCAGCGGCGACGCAAACGGAATGCGTACGCCATCGATCTCGCGATAAACGATCTCCGACTCTGCTTCCGCAAAGCGAATACCGCTGGCGGATGCCATGAGGTCCACGGTGATCTCATCGTGGATACGAACCACGGTATATTCCGAAACTTCTCCCGGTTTTAGTTCGAGCACTGCTTTATCGGAAAGAATCTCCAGCGCCGTGAAAACCTTCGCCTCGTTCTGGAGCTGCGCGTCGATGAGCAAGTCCAGGTCGCCGGTTGCCCGCAAATAGCCAGCGTGAATAATCGCAAAACCTCCGCACACGAGATAACGCGCGCCGAGTTCGTTTAGCCTTCGGCACAGCTCAACAAGATCGCGCTGCTGCGGTGGTCTTGGCTCTAGCTCCGAGGAATCGAATTCTGGTTCCACCATGCGTCGGCTTCTTCATGGGTCTTAAACCGGTAAACTCCCTTTCTTCCGGTCTTGATTCCAAACGTTTTCGCTAGTTCAGCGACCGTTTTTTGCATCTTCTCAGAATAAGCAGGAATGTCGGTGACGCGCCTGCGTCCGACTGTCTTTCCGATATTCTCCTCGATATTAATAACCGGTTCCATGCTTCAAAACTACCTGCACATTGAGTGCCGGGCAACGGTTAAAACTGCCCGAGGAAGCGCTGGTCGCTGTTGGTGAAGTAACGGATGTCGGGCGTGCCGCTCATGATCATTGCCAGGCGGTCGAGGCCGAAACCAAATGCGAATCCGGTGTATTTTTCAGGATCAAATGCGCGGTCCTTACGCTTGGTGTTTACCGATTCGAGCACGGCAGGATCGACCATGCCGCAGCCGGCGATCTCCAGCCAGCGATCGCTTGCGCCGAGCATGCTTGTCTTGATGTCCACTTCGTAGCTCGGCTCGGTGAATGGGAAAAAATGCGGGCGGAAGCGGAACTTCGCGTCGTTGCCGAAGAGCTCGCGGAAGAAGAACTCCAGTGTGCCTTTGAGGTCCGCGACAGAGACGCCTTCATCGACGTAGAGGCCTTCCATCTGGGTGAACTGCGCTAGGTGCGTCGCGTCGATCTCGTCGCGGCGATACGCGGCGCCGGGTGCGATGATGCGGATGGGAGGCGCGGCTTTTTCCATCGTCCGAATCTGCACCGTGCTCGTGTGTGTTCGGAGCAGTCGGCCATCAGGCATGTAGAAGGTGTCCTGCTCGTTGCGAGCTGGATGGTCGGCGGGCGTGTTCAGCGCGTCGAAGCAATGCCACTCGGTTTCAATGTCCGGACCGTCCGCCAGCGCGAAGCCCATGCGGCGGAAAATCGAGATTGTGCGGTCGAGAAGCTGCGTGATCGGGTGGAGTGTGCCGCGCCCCGCGAAGCCGGATGCCGTGCCGGGCAGAGTGGCGTCGATCCCGGCGAAAGCGGCGGCATCGGCTGCGGCGAGGAGCAAAGCCTTGCGTTCATCAAGCGCGGCGGTGACGGCGCTGCGCACATCGTTGAGCAGTTTGCCGATGCGCGGTTTGTCGTCCTTCGAGACATCCTTCATCCCTTTGCTCAGAGCGGTGAGCGCTCCTTGCTGGCCGAGGTATTTTACCCGGGCGTGTTCGACGGCGGTTTCATCGGCAGCGGCGGAAATCGCGGCCAAGGCCTCGGTTTGAAGTGTGGAAAGTTGTGCGTCCATGCGTGGAAAAATGAGCGCGGAGACTTGCCAATGCCGTGCTTGGGCGCAAGGGCGGAAAGCTAGACCTTCTTGAGTTCCGTAATCGGGCGCGATTTATCTATGGTCCGGCGGCGGTCGATAGACAGGAGAGAATTTATAGATTGTACTCCGGGGGAAAGTGCATGAATGGATGCGTCGATGGGGGAAATTCCGCCTCCCAAAAGCAACCACACATACTCTCAAACCGGAGACTATCGCGGCGGAGACTCAAGGCGTTTACAGGCCGATTCAACGCCCTTTGAGCAGTTCGAATATCCGGGCTGGCTGAGACGCTTTTTGTGGACACGCGGCTCTCTTTCTCACCATTACACGGCAGCACTTTTCTATGGGACTTTTTGATTGGCTCGATAACCGGACCGGCTACCGCAAACTCGTCCGCGCTGCTCTATTTGAGCATGTGCCCGGAGGGGCGCGGTGGCGGTATATTTGGGGTAGCACGCTGACGTTTGCCATCGTCGTGCAGTTTATCACGGGCGTCTTTTTGTGGATGCACTACAGCCCTTCGGCGCAGACGGCTTGGGAGAGTGTGTATTATCCTAAAAACGGCAGTTGAACGGATTTTCAGAGAAAAATGAGCCTTGGACGGGTGAGTGATTTTCAACTGCTCCGCAGTTGGCAATTTCCAGAGTAAAATACCCTATTTTTCGGCCTCAAAAACGGGGTCAACTGCCGTTTTTAGGTTGA
>CANIWM010000120.1 GCA_947471505.1 Chthoniobacteraceae bacterium
CGGTCTATCTCGACATGCAACCCCTCCGCGACCTCCTCAAACCTTCACTTCAACTAGCCGCCTAGTTCCCCCCCAGAATCCACAACAATACCTTTCCTTTCCTCATCTTTGACCCGCGCCTTTTGCTGAATCTTGACGGACACTACCCGGAGGGTGATGCGAGCCTAGCCGGAGGACGGTGCATTATCTGTCTGCGGCCTCGTCGGATTGGGCGAAGCGCGAAAGTAGCGGGAGCGTCCGGCCCCCGGCGCGACACACAGCGTCGCGGTGGCACACGCGCCTTTGGCGCTACGGGGGCGAGACGCCCCCGCTACGAGATCCTTCACACGCTCAAGTCCACCTTTAATCACACCCCCATTTCCCCATGCGGCCCGCTGCGTGCTTTACTTTTCGGAAATCATCCGCATCTTCAAACGTGAGTCACATGGATCCCAAAAAGCAGCCCGACGTATTAAACACATCGCTTCTCGCGGTCACGCAAACCGCCGTGGGGTGCGGTCTTGGCCTTTTGCTAGGCGGTAAGATGAGCCGCCAAGCGCAGAAGACCACCGCGTTCACACTGCTCGGCGTAGGCGCTCTGCTCGCGCTGCCAGCCGTTGTGGAAGCACTCTCCACCTTGATTGCGGGTCCCGATACCGAGCGTGGCGCGAAGAAGAGCCTCGACAGCATCCGCCACGATTCCGGCCTGCCGGACGATGCGGAAGTTTACTAGCGCCCGCTGCAACACGGGCACATCGCGAGCTTGTGAAGCGACACTTTGCGGAAGCTCTGCGTGCCTAAATCGCCGCACAGCATCGTCCCGGCCAACGGTTCGCCGATGCCGGAGAGGACTTTGATCGCCTCCATCGCGGCGAGGCAGCCTGCCGCGCCAGCGACCGCGCCAAACACGGGGAAGCGCCGCTTCCACCACGCTGGGTTCTCCGGGAAGATGCACTCCAGGCACGGCGTCTTGCCGGGGAGGATGGTGGTCAGCGTCAGCTCCATCGCAAACATGGCGACTTCGACGAGCGGCTTGCCCGCAGCGACGCAGGCGCGGTTGAGCGCGTAGCGTTCGGAAAAAAGCGGCGCGGCGTCTATGACGAGGTCCGCCTTTTCCACGAGCCGTGCGGCGTTTTCGGGAGTGGCGTTTTCGGCGATGGCGGTGACTTCGACGTTCGGGTTTAGCTCGCGGAGGCGACGGGCTGCGGAGGCGATGCGTGGCTTGCCGACGTGCTCGGTGGTCATGAGGAGTTGGCGGTTCAAATCATCGACCCGCAACGCTCCGGCGTGAGCGAGGATGATGTGTCCGATGCCCGCCGCCGCAAGCTCCAGCGCCGCCGTCCCGCCCACTCCGCCGCAGCGCGTGATGAGCACGGTCGCGCCTTTCAGCCTGCGCTGCCCCGCCTCGCCGAAGCCCGGCACATCGAGCTGCCACGAGTAACGCTCCAAATCGTGCGGTGTCAGATTCATGGCTGCGTGCGTAGTGGCGGACGGGCAAGATGGCAAACGCCGACTCGCTGAGAAATGTTGCGCGCACTTGCACAATTCGGGCGAGCCTTTTACTCACACGGGACATGCTCGTATCGCTCCGTATTCGCAACCTCGCGCTCGTCGAGGAACTTGAGTGGCTGCTCGGCCCCGGCTTCATCGCCGTGACCGGGGAGACCGGCTCGGGCAAAAGTATCATCGTCGGCGCACTCAAGCTCGTCCTCGGCGAGCGCGCGGATAAATCGCTCATCCGCGCAGGTGCGGAAAGCTGCTCCGTGGAGGCTGTCTTCACGATTCACGACGCGAAAAAAACGAACGCTTGGCTGGAAGAGCAAGGCGTAGAGCCGTGTGAAGAGGCGCAGCTCATCTTAAAGCGCGTCTTTTCCACCACGGGCACGAACCGGCAATTCATCAACGGCAGCCCGACGACGCTCAGCGTGCTGAAGGAGCTCGGCGATGGGCTCGTGGACCTCCACGGCCCGCACGATCACCAATCGCTGCTCTCCTCCGAGAAGCAGCTCGGGCTCCTTGATTCCTTCGCCGGGGCTACGGCGCTCCACGCGAAATACGGCGAGCAATTTCGCGCGATGAATCGCCTCATCGCCGAGCGCGATGAACTCGCCAGCAACGAAGCCGCGATGGAGCGCGAGCTGGACCTTCTGCGCCACCAAGTCAACGAAATCACCGATGCCGCGCTCAAGCCCGGCGAGGAGGAAGAAATCACCGGACGTTACACCGTGGCATCGAACGCCCGGCGCATCCTCGAACTCTCCACGGGCGTCCTCGCGAGAATCTCGGAATCCGAAGATAGCGCCGTGACGCGCCTCAACGAATGCGGGCGACTCCTGCGCGACTTGGAGCGCGTGGACCCAGCAGCCGTGCGGTTCTCCGACGCGCTGCATCGCGGCATCGCCGAGATCGAAGACTTGGCCTCCAGCATCCAGCACTACGCCGAAGACCTCGAAGTCGAGCCCGGCGAACTCGCGGAAATGGAAGACCGCGTCTCGCTCTTCGAGACGCTGAAACGCAAATACGGCAGCACCATCGGCGACGTGATGAGCTTTGGCGAAACCGCCTCCGCCCGCCTCGCGAAGATCGAGAGCCGGGGCGAAGAAATCGAACGCCTCGGACACGAGATCGAGAAGCAACGCAAAGCCGCCGCCGACACCGCCGCGAAGCTCTCCGAGAAACGCCACACCGCCGCGCCCAAGCTCGCCAAAACCGTCACCGCCCACTTGCGCGATCTTGGGTTCAAAAAGTTCGATTTCTCCGTGTGTCTCGCCGCCCTCGCCGCTCCCGGCCCGCATGGGAATGAGAGCATTGATTTCGTCTTCGCGCCGAATCCCGGTGAGCCCGCAAAGCCGCTCAAGGCCATCGCCAGCAGCGGCGAAATCTCCCGCGTCATGCTCGCCGTGAAGTCCGCCCTTGCCGCGCAGGACACCATTTCGCTGCTCGTGTTCGACGAGATTGATGCAAACGTCGGCGGGGAAATCGCCCACGCCGTCGGCGAGAAAATGCGTACCATCGCCAGCGAGCGGCAAGTCCTCGCCATCACCCACCTGCCGCAAGTCGCCGCGTGCGCGGTGAGCCAGTTTGTCGTCAGCAAAGACATCGAGAGCGGGCGCACCGTGTCGAAGCTCCAGCGCATCGAAGGGGACGAGCGCATCGCCGAAATCGCGCGGATGCTCGGAGGCAAAGGGGCGAGCGCCTTAGCCCACGCGAAGACGCTCCTTGGATAACGCCCCGGCGGGGTGATTTCATTTTTGGCTAGGCGGATTCGTTCCGCCGGGTAGCGTCCGCGCCCTTATGTCGAATGTCTGGTCCAATGCTCATCCGTGGTTGCGTGAACTTGTCTCTTACGAGCCGGGTAAACCCATCGAGGATGTCGCGCGGGAACTCGGGTTGCGCCCCGAGCAAATCATCAAGCTCGCCTCCAACGAAAACCCGCTTGGGCCTTCGCCGAAGGCGCTCGCCGCGATGCGCGAGACGCTAGAACGCGCGCACTTTTACCCCGATGGCGGCGGCTACTACCTCCGCGAGGCCATCGCGCAGCGGCTCGGGCTGGAGCGCGCCAATATCATTCTGGGCTGCGGGTCTAATGAAATCATCGAGTTCATCGGCAAAGCGTTCCTCAATCCCGGAGACGAGATCATCGCCGCCCGCCACGCCTTCGTCGTCTATAAACTCATGGCCACGCTCTTCGGCGCGACGACTGTGGAAGTGCCCGACCCCGGCTTTGCGCACGACCTCGATGCAATGCTCGCCGCCGTCACGCCCAAGACGAAAGAAATCTTCATCGCGAACCCCAACAACCCCACCGGCACGCTCCTCTCGCAGGAGCAGCTCGACGCCTTTATGGCCAAAGTCCCCGAGCACATCGTCGTGGTATTTGACGAAGCGTATTACGAGTTTCTGCCGAACCCTCCCGACGTGCTCAAATACGTCCGCGAAGGCCGCAAGGTCGTCGTGCTGCGGACGTTCTCGAAGATTCAGGGCCTCGCAAATCTCCGCATCGGCTACGGCATCGCGCCGAGCGAACTCGTCGATGTCCTGCAAAAAACCCGGCAGCCCTTCAACGCCAACGGCATCGCTCAAGCAGGCGCGCTGGCCGGGCTGCAAGACGATGAGCACCAGACGAAAACGCGCGAACTCACGCTCGTCGAGCGCGCGAAGATGCAGGACGCCTTCGCAGCGATGGGCTTGGAGTTTGTCCCCAGCCACGCGAACTTCGTGCTCGTGAAAGTGGGCGACGGCAAAGCGGTCTTCTCGGCGCTGATGAAGAAGGGCGTCATCATCCGCGATATGAACGCCTACGGGCTACCCGAGTGGATCCGCGTAAGCATCGGCACTGCCGCGCAAAACGCGCGCTTCCTCGAAGAGCTACGCGCCGCGCTCAGCGCGAGTTGACGCGATACTTCCCGTCGGGCTGCACGGTGATTTCCGGCAGCGTGTGCTTTTTCTCGAAGTGCTCGAACGCCGACAAAAGCTGCGCCCAAAATACGGCGTGCTCGGGCTGGGTTGCGCTCCATTCACGCCACGCGTCACCCGCCATCCGAGCTGGGAAAATGTGGACTTTCACCGGCTTCGTTTTCGTGTCGTTGGCTGCGATGTAGATTTGCTCGATCCCCTCATCGCCCATCGGCAGACAGCCGATCGTCACGTCCTTCCCGTGGATGAAAATATCGCTCCCCGGACGCTCTCGGTCGCCGAGGATTCGGTCCGCCGCGTTCGGGTAATTCAGCCCGAGTGAAAGGTGGTAGAGGCTCGCGGGATTGTAGCGGTCAATTTCGTAAAAGCCCTCCGGCACCTGCCTATCGCCTTCCTTCCGCTTCGGCCCCGGATCGCCGCTCGCTGCAAGGATGGGGAAAGTGGCGACTTTCACGAACTCCCCTCCCCGCTTGGCCCACAGTTCCAACTCCCCCTCGCGCTTGAACGCACGAATGAAAAGCTCACTCGCAGGATACGTCACACCAGCTTTTGCGAAAGCCTCGCGAAGAGCGGGCTCCGCGCGGCGGCGAGCATTATCGAGGCGGGAGTCGGCTTGAGAATGGATGTTCGATGTCATTGCTACGAGGACGATGAAAATGAGTTGGCGCATATTACTCATAACGTGGAAGCCGGCAGAATCTTTCACCCAATCGCTCATCGCGTTGACAACCGCGCGCCGGAACTCCCGGAAACAGACGCCCTCATGCCTCGGCCTTCCGCAGTTTCATCGTCACACGCAGCCCATTCGGCGCACAATTCTCGGCAATGACCGTGCCGCGACATGCTTCCACGCAGCTTTTAACAATCGTGAGACCGAGGCCCGTTCCCCCTGTGCTGGCAGTTCGGGATTCATCGATCCGAAAGAATGGATTGAAAATTTTCGGCAGTGCGTCGGCGGGGATGCCGGGACCGTTATCGGTGATGCAGAGGAAGACTTCATCGCCGTGCGCCTCGGCAGAAATCGCAACCGTCCCGGATTGCCCGCCGTAGCGGATAGCGTTGCGGACAACGTTGCCGATCGCGCGCTGGAGCAACTCCGGAACCGCCTGCACGCAAAGCTCCGGATCGAGCGTGATGGACACCTGCGACGTATCTCCCGCCTCGCGGTAAACTGCGCGGCCCACGATCTCGCCGAGCTTCGCCACCACGAGCGGAGTGGTCTCGCCCAGCATTCCTGCGCGGGAAAACTGGAGAAGTTCGTTCACCAATTTCGCCATGTGCTCGATCTCCTCACGCACATCCGCGACTCGCGTCCCCTCAGTGGAAGCGATGCGCCGTTCGAGGATCTCAATCGCGACCTGCAACCGCGCAATCGGCGCACTGAGTTCATGGGCCACGTCGCCGAGGAAACGCTTTTGCCCGGCCACATATCCGGCGAGCCGCGCTGCCATGCGATTGATTTCAGCGCCGAGCGCGCCTACTTCATCCCTGCGATATTCTTCACTACGCGCAGCGAAGTCCCCCTCCGCGAGTTGCTTCGTCGCAGCCTGCATCCGCGATAAACTGCGCGTGAGCCCACCGACGAATGGCAGCCAGACGAGCACCGACAGAGCCAATACACCCGCACCGCCCCACAAATACGGACGCATATCGAAGAAGAACCCGTGCCCCGTCGGGGACGCAGACGATGCGAGCAATAGTGCGCCGCGCTCAAACTCTGGGTGTTGCGCATCGACGCGCGTTGCGGCCCAATACCGGTCCGGTCCGACGCTGTGAATAAATTCACTCAGAGGAACACCCGGCGGCCTCTTGTCGGGCTCATCAAATTCCGGCGGCGGCGGACGATCAAACCCCGGACGCCCTTCCGGTCCCGGCCCACGCCTGCGCTTCGGCGGCCCATCGAACCAGCCTCCGTGGACGGCAGGTGGCAAAGGTTCCCGAGGCCCGGCAATGTGTCGCCCGTCTTGCGCAAACAGATAAAACTCCACGCGATACTTCGCCGCAATCCGGGAAAGGATGGTGTCCCATTCATGGACATCCTGCTCAAGCGCCTGAAAGAGAAACTCTCCCGCAACCTTGTCGAGATTCGCCGTGGCTGCACGGGCAGGGAGCGCCGAGAAACGAAACTGCTCGCGCACCAACAGCCAACCGGCGACGCCCACCACCGCGAGGTTTACGAAAAACCACGCGAGAATCTTCGCATATAAAGGAAAGCGCGGTCTCATTCCGCGTCCGGCTCCGTCAACATATAGCCAGCGGCCCGCACCGTGCGGATGAAGCGCGGGTGCTTCGCATCGTCGCCCAACTTCCGCCGCAGCGCGGAAATGTGGACGTCTATGGAGCGGTCGAACACATCGTAGTTCCGGTCGCGCACATGCTCGATGATAGACTCCCGTGTCTTCACTCGTCCCTTCGCTTTCGCGAGCGCATACAAGATGTCGTATTCCACCGGCGTGAGGACCAACGGGTGCTCGTTCACGGCCGCCGTCCGCGTGTTCGGATTCACGCGCAGCGGCCCCACCGTGATCTCGGGAACAGGCGCATCGCTTTCATCCACGGCCCTCGCCGCCCGCCGAGTAATCGCCCTCAATCGCGCCAGCAGCTCCCGCGTGGAGAACGTCTTCGGGATGTAGTCGTCCGCGCCAATCTCCAGACCCACGATACGGTCTGCATCGTCGCCGCGGCCTGTAAACATCAGAACTGGAAGGTCTGGCTTCGCCGCGCGGATGCGCTTGAGCACTTCCAGCCCATCGCAGCCCGGCAGCATGAAATCGAGCAACACCACGCTCCACGTTTTCGCGAGAGCCCGCTCCGCTCCGCCGGGCCCGGTGTGCTCCGCAGCGACGTCGTAGCCGAGCGGCGAAAGGTAATCGGTAATGAGGCGGCACAGCTTTTGATCGTCATCGATCACCAGCAGGCGTTGTGCGGAGTTACTGTCGTTGCTCATTGATGCAGATTGGCCATGAACCCGCTCGAACGAAACGAAAAACTCAGTTCCCATATTGAAATGGGTCCGAGAACTTCACATCCGTGCCCACCGAGGTGTCCGTCAACGTCCGCATGAATGCCACCAGCGCCGCCTTCTGCGCTGCGGTGAGATTCAGTCGCCGCGGCTGGACGGGACCGCCGCCTGGATTGCGCAATGGTCCCGAGAGATTTGGGTGCGCCACCACGCCGCTGTTGTAGAACTCCACGACTTCCTCCAGCGTCGCGAACCGACCGTCGTGCATATACGGCGCGGTCAGCGCGATGTTGCGGAGCGACGGCACTTTGAAGAGCCCCTCATCCTGGGCCAGTCCCGTCAAAGCCCCCACGCCCTTGTCCACATACGGATTCTCCAGCCCATTATTATTGATCGCTCCACCGGGCACGAAATTGTCCGTCCCGTGGCACGCAGCGCAGTTGCCTTGGCTTGCCGTGTTGAAGATCGTCCGCCCTTGGTTCTCCTCCGCCGTGAAGTTCGAGAAGCCCGTCGCCGCACCGACGTCGAACTTCGTCTGCGTAGAAACGATGGACCGCACAAACTGCGCGAGCGCCTTCGAGATACGGTCGGATGTGACCGCCGATGTCCCAAACGCATTTGTAAAGAGCGTCTGGTAATAAGGCTCCGCCGCCAACTTTGTCTGTAGCGCGGACAAAGTCATCCCCATCTCCACGGAATTTTGGATCGGCTGCAACACCTGAGCCTCAAGCGTCGCCGCGCGCTCATCCCAGAAAAACTTCACCCGCTGATACCACCGCGCATTTGCCAACCCCATCGAGTTGCGCCCCGTCAACCCGCCGTTAAATCCCACGCTAAACTGCTTCGGGTCCGAAAACCCATTCGCCTGCTGGTGGCACGACGCGCACGACACCGTATTGTTAAACGACAGCCGCTTATCGTAAAACAGCACCCGCCCCAGAGTCGCAGCCGGGTCCGTCACCGGATTATTCACCGGCGTATTATCCTGCCCCAAGATGGGCTGCTGCAAAAAGCTCGGAGGGAGCGTAGGGCTCGCGTAATTCGCCAGCGGCGTAGGAATGGAAAGACCGTTCGCTACCGTGCTCGTTCCCGTTTGTTGCGCGGGGTCAAACACCATGCGGAAGAATTGCCCCGCTGGAGCCCCCGTGCGCTGGATGCTTTTCGTGAATCGCCCATTATGGACCTTCCAAGTCTCGACGTCCGTCCAAGTCGAGAAGTCCGTCGTGCTTTGCAATTTCCAAAAATGGTTCCCAGGGTCAGCAAGTTCGACCTGGCCGATATTATCGACAGTCCCCGCGTTCATTTTGAAGGAAGTCCCCGTCGGCAACTGCGCCGCAGCCCACTGCCCAGATACCGCGAGGATTCCAAGGATGGCCAGTGAGTTGAAATTACGTGTGCGTTTGGTTTTCATAGTTCGTTGATTACAGCGAACACTTTCGCACCCTACCGTAAAGACCGTGTGTGCAACCAAGTCCTGAGTTGTAAAGCGCGAGTAAAATGTGGCTTCGGGGTAGCTCCTGCGCGCTTGTGCACGCCGAGAGTTTTCAATTCGCAGGTGGGCCGTGCATTCTTTCTCAAACCATTTCCTTGCGGGAATCGCAGAGGCCGCTTATCTCCCGCGCCATGGCAAACGTACTCAGCTCAAAAGAAATCAAAGCAGCACTCAAAGACCTCCCCCAATGGGAAAGCGAAGGCAAAGCAATCGAGCGGACTTTCGAGTTCGACGACTTCGCGCAGGCGATGGACTTTGTGAACGGCGTCGCCGAGCTTGCCGAGGAAAACGAACACCACCCGGACATCGAGATTCACTACAGCAAAGTGCGCCTCGTCCTCTCCACCCACAGCAAGGGCGGCGTGACGGAATCGGACCTCGATTTGGCCGAGAAAATTGACACGTTGGTGGATTGAGTAAGCGCGCCGCCAGCATCGTAGTAGCGACCCTTGTCGCTGTGGTGTGGGCGTTCATCGAATGGCGAGCGCAACCGCCGCCACCGCCCGCAGTGAAGGCGTTCCCGTGGGAAAGCGGCTACTTCACGAAATAGCTCAGATTTTCGAGCTGGATGGCCAAGTCCACATTATTCACCACGACGCGCTCCGGCACATGCAGGACGCTCGGCGCGAAGTTCAGGATCGCCTGAATCCCGGCCTCGATCAGCGTATTCGCCACCGACTGCGCGAAGCTGCCCGGCACTGTGAGAATCGCCAGCCGCACATTGCGTTCGCGGATGAAAGTCGAGAGCTGCTCCATCGGTAAAATGGGCACTTTAATATCCCTCGGGCGCTTGCGTTCAGTATCCATGTCGAACGCTGCGACAAACTCGAATCCCTCCTTCGCAAACCCGCCATAACGCAACAGCGCCGTCCCAAGCTGCCCTGCGCCGACGAGGATGACGGGCTGAAGCTTCGCCATCCCGAGCACCTCCGTGATCGCCTTACTGAGATCAGCGACACTATATCCGAGCCCACGAGTGCCCCATTGTCCAAAATACGTGAGGTCTTTGCGCAATTGCGTGGGTTTTACGGCTGCCGCAGTCGCCAGAGCACCCGAGCTTACCGTGGATACTCCATTCTCCTTAAGTCGTTGGAGCGCACGGTTATAAATCGATAACCGGTAGATTGTTTTTCTTGGAATGTCGTCCTTCTGCATTTCTTTGTGAAACAGAACGAAAAACACGCAGAGCGCCAGTGTTTTCTTTCCAAAACAGGAAAAGGTACCGACAGCGGGACTCGAACCCGCACGGAAGTTGCCCTCCAAGGGATTTTAAGTCCCATGCGTCTGCCATTTCGCCATGTCGGCGATACCTTGCGCGCATCCAATCCGATGCGCGTGCCGAATGCAATCGAGGCTTTGAAAAAATGCGTTTCTCCACGCGATTTTCAGAGGCCCACTTCCAAAAGTGTAAAATTTCCCTTCTTTCCCATCAATGGGTGTGCTACTGTGTCCCTCCTATGTCTATCGCAAAGAAACCCGCATTCAGCCGTCGGCTCCCGGATTTAGTGACAGAAGAACTCGCTTCCGCTCTGTCACGCAAGACCGGTTATGAGTTCAAAGACCTTTTCGACGTGGTCCACGAAAACCTCAAAGCGCGCAACGCAGCCAGTGGTGGCGAGGAGATGCTCCGCCTCCGCGCCTACGAGAAACTCCAAAATCTCGTCTCCCGTGGAATGGTCAAAATCACCGTCGGCAAAGACGGCAAGAAGAGTTACAAAGGCCTGCCCAAGCAGCTCGCCACGCTCCAGACCAACGTCACACCTGCGATTTAAGTGAAAGAGTTCTTTCCCGTCCTCATACAGGTCGGAATCGTTCTTGGGTTTGGCGCGGTTACGCTGGCCATCAGCATCCTTCTCGGAAAATCCGGGAAGCGCACCGCTACCAAAGACATGGCCTACGAGTGCGGCATGGTCCCGCAAGGTGAAGCACAGCCGCGATTTGCGGTGAAGTTTTACCTCATCGCCATGCTCTTCATCCTGTTCGATATCGAGGTCGTCTTCCTTTACCCTTGGGCCGTGAACTTCAAAACGATGATCAAGTCGCATGGAGCCGGAATCTTCTGGAGCATGACGGGATTCCTCTCGCTCGTCACCGTCGGCTACATCTACGCCATCAAAAAGGGCGTGCTCGACTGGAAAAAGAGCTAACCCATCACCAACAAACTATTGCGGCCCGGCTGTTGCACGAGTAACAGCCGGGCCGCTTCTTTTTCACAGCTATGATTCACTCTGTCACACTCTACCGCGTCCGTCCCGAAGTGGATGAAAAGCGCCTCGACCAAATGATGATCTCCGCCCGAGTCGGCATGTTGAAAATTCCTGAAGTCCAAGGCGTTCGGACCGGGAAAAATGTCGAACCCGGCGCACCGTGGGGCTTTTTCGTCGCGCTGGATGTCGAGAGCATGGACCGACTGAAACTCGTCCACGAAGATCCGATCTATATCAAATTCCAAGCCGACATCCTCTCGCCGACGGTCGAAGAACAATTCGTCGCCAACTTACGAAATGCAGCCTGGGAAAAGCATCAAGTTTTCGTAAGCCCTCCATTCTAATGCGTAAGCAGGAAGTTTCGGTATCTCCGCACGCACACCAATTTGAGGAATCCGAGTGAATACAGTTTCCATCGTCCCGTTAGCCGGGTAAAGGCGCTCGCGATGCTCAATCGTCACGCCACTTTTTTTGTGCTGACTACGCTTCTTTTCACCGCGTGCGAAAAGAAGCCCGTGCCCCCTCCCGCCACGCCGCCTCCGACGGCGACTCCTACGCCCGTGCCCACTCCCCGCCCCACTCCCACACCGACACCTGTGCCCACGCCGCCACCCACGCCGTATGTGCCGATGAAGTCTCTACAGACCGGCAGCATGTTTAACGGCATGACCTTCAAGGCGAACCTTGAAACGACCGTCGGCAGCACCGCGACGAACGAGCGTGAAGACGCCGCGAGCTACACCATCGAGATGAATGTGCGCGTGAACGTCCCGAAGCCGCACAAGCTCCTACCGGAACTTCAGAAGCTCTCGCCAAGCATAGACAAACTCCTGCCCGGCCTCCCCGCGATGCTCGAAAGCGCGAAAGTCTCACCGGAATTTGACGAGTTGTATCGCAACAAAGTCACCTCCCTCCGCTCGAATCTGAACCGACTCGACAACCTGCTCTCGCGCCACAATTTCTACGACTGCGAGACGATCCTCGAACTCACGCACCCGACGACGAAGCGCAAAGCCGTGCTCATTCAATCCGACATGGATGTGGATACCGACGGCTCCGACGGAGACCGCATCGCGACGGTGGACACGGGAAACTCGCGCACTTTCCAGCCCTTCACCAGCTACCACTGGCCGAAGCGCACCAAGAACCCAAACCCCGTCGAGCCCGTCTGGCAAAAGCGCATCACCGATAACGACGCCAAGGCCGCCCGCGCCGACACCACGGATGCAGAAAAGCAGCGCCTGCGCGCCGAGAACAATCGCCTGCGCGTGGAGTTGCGCGATTTACAAAGCCACAGCTACCTCGCGGGCGCGTTCGATCCATTCATCGTTTTGCCGACGACGATGTTTGGGCGCAACCGCTCCGGCTTTGTTCCCACCATCGGCGACTACTGCGTCATCATCGTAGGCGAAGGCCTTTATCCCGCCATCGTCGGCGACGCTGGGCCGACGACGAAAATCGGCGAAGCGTCACTGCGAATCTGCCGCCAAGTCAGCGCCCGAGCGAACGGCGAAAACCGCGCCATCAGCGACCTGAAGGCAACCTACCTCGTCTTCACCAGCACCGCGGAAAAGACTGCCACACCGCCTAACTACGCCCAGTGGAAGACACGCTGCGAGGAGCTGCTCAACGACTTCGGCGGATTCACCGGTGAGCTTTTCGCATGGCCCGACATCACACGGCCTGCCGTACCAGAGCCACCGCCAGTGGTCGTCCCCGCCGTCCCTGCGCCAGCGCCCACAACTCCCTCAACTCCGGCCCCCACCGCACCGCAAAACCCACCGCCGTCCGTGCCTGCGAAAAAGGCGCCTCAACCCCCGAAATCAACGTGACGCTGCTCGCTCACTGCGAAAATACGCAGCAGCGGGGCTGACGTAGAGCATCGCCAGAATTGCGCCGATGATAAGGTCATCCGTATAACCAAACAGCCAAGACCAGCGTTCCGTGAAATTTGCCGTGCGGCCCAGCCACACCACTCCACCGATGACGATATTCAGCGCAAAAACCGGTCGCCCAACCTTCGTAAGCGTGAAACACAGGAACGTCGAAAGGAGGCTGAGCGTGAGAAAAAAATAGCGGTAGGCCATTTCCAATCCGCTCAAGGCGTTGGGCGGGTAGATGCTGTCCAGCACGACTTGCTTGCTCATCGGGAGGGATATAAAAATCGCGTCTCCTGCTATCGTGAATCCGATCAGCGACACCGCATGGATGACGAGTAAAACGCGGAGGGCTTTCACGGCATCGCGGTATCCTGGAGTATTGATCGCAGGTTCCGCCGAACACGCTATTGCTGGTTCGGAGGTGCTGGATGCCGCTAGTTTTTCATCCGGCACAGCGCCGCAGCTCCAGCAGGAGTCGAATGTGCCCGGCACTGTCTCTTTGCACGCCGCACAGGCCCAGTCAGGGGCGTCGGTATGCTCAGGCTTATACACAGCCCGGAGGATTTCCATCGCCCGCTCGTAGTCAGAGTCATTCTCCACACACAGCGTGGGGAAAAGGACAGCGGCAGGAAGCTCGGCGACCAAGTTGTGGCCAGCTTCGTTGCGGATAAAGGCAGGGATGCCTTCAGACTCGAGAATGGATTTGTAGTGGCCGACTCGGGCGAACTCACGATGGGTAAAAATCTCGCGCATCCCGAACGCTGTCTTGCTGCAAGCTGCGAGTCAACCGGGCAAAAAGAAACGCGGCGGGCATCTTTTCAGACACCCGCCGCGTTTGAGAGTTGTTCCGTTTATCCGCAGCTATTGCTGTGGAAAACAGAGCGACCTAGTAGCTATCGCCGCCGCCACGGTATCCACCGCCGCCACCTGCGCCGCCGCCGCCGCCGCCGCCGCCACGGTATCCACCGCCGCCGCCGCCACCGCCGCCGCCGCGGTATCCACCGCCGCCGCCGCCTGCACCGCCACGTCCGCCGCCGCCGCCGCCTTTATAGCCGCCGCCGCCACCGCCGCCGCCGCCACGGTATCCGCCGCCGCCGCCGCCTGCACCGCGGTCCTCTTTCGGACGGGCAATGTTGACGCGAACGGGACGACCGTCGATTTCCTTGTTATCCATTTCCTTAGCGGCTGCCTCGGCTTCTTCTGCCGTGCTCATCGTGACGAAGGCGAATCCGCGGGATTTGCCGGTGAATTTATCCATCATGACTGCCGCTTCAACAACGGTGCCGAATTGTGCGAAGGCGTCCTGTAGGAGGCCGTCGGTCGTGGTCCAAGAGAGGTTACCAACGAAGAGTTTGTTATTCATATTTGTATTTGTGTCTGCCGATAGACTGGCGCTTCCTGACTGTTCCCGACTATCGGATTTCGACCGCAAACTATCGCGCTCAACGTCACTCAACGGACTTCATCTAACTTTTGGCAGCCGAAAACTGGCAGATCTCAGGAAATAATCCAGTTCTATTTTTAACACTGTTCAGTTGGCAAGGGGTTTGCTAAGGAATGCCTGAATAAAGCGGCGTGATTCTGGCGCGATTGCGATGAGACGCCTCGTTGAGCGTTCCGGGTGGTGTTTTTTGGGCGAAATCGGGTTAAAGCCGTCGTTTTTGGTGAGTTCCGTACAGGGTCAAGCCTTTGGCAGCA
>CANIWM010000121.1 GCA_947471505.1 Chthoniobacteraceae bacterium
CTAAAAACGGCAGTTGAACGGATTTTCAGAGAAAAATGAGCCTTGGACGGGTGAGTGATTTTCAACTGCTCCGCAGTTGGCAATTTCCAGAGTAAAATACCCTATTTTTCGGCCTCAAAAACGGGGTCAACTGCCGTTTTTAGGGTAAAGCAATCCGTGCTATGGCACTCATCGGTTCTGAGTCAAAACGCCGAAAATTGAAGAGAACTGCGTGTAAACGTGGGCTTTCCGGTTCAAAATTGCGTCTGAACTTGAAGGTTTCCGGAGTTGGCGTGTTGACGGGGCTTCCCGGAGGAGTTTTAGGGCTCGGATTGGAGGTGCTTGATATTACATACCTCATGGCGGCATGTGGCCGCGCGTGTTACGGAGTGGGTTACATCATTCGCGGTGATGTTGACTACAACAGAGATATGGCGCTGATCCTTGCTATTTGGGCCGGTGTTGCGGAATCAACTGCCGCTATTGCCGCAGGTAAACTCACCTACAAAATCGCGGGAAAAGCAGCAATCCCTATCGGCGCACAAGTTGGCGCGAAGCTGATGTCAAAAGTAATACCAAGAGTTGTAGGAAAAATAGCCGCCAAAGGAGCATCAAAAATCAGCACGAAATGGATACCTGTAGTGGGCGGAATCGTCTCTGCCGGTATCAACTGCTGGGTTGCTGACGGGCTCATGACGGCGGCCGAGAAATACTACCGTAATGACTACATCACGCTGAATGAAGACCTCGCATCAGCAGTGGAAGATGTATATGATTCACATGAGCCTCTTTGGGACGCGGAATGAAGAGAGACAAAAGCGCAAAAGGAGTTTCCTCGCCAGTGGTGGGCCTATAAATTCCACCATCCTTGGCTGGGTTTTACTTCCCGACGAGCGAGGCTGCCGAGAGCGGTTTTACCGGCAATTTCGCCCGGCGGCGGGTGAACCAGCGTTGCAAGATCAGCTCTAGGAAAATGAGCGCCAACAACCCGGCGAGGCACCACTTCCACAGCTCCGTGCCGAAGCGGTTCTTGTGCTCCAGATGCTTGTATTCTTCGAGGCTGTGGACGATGGGGACGCCGTGCGATTTGCCCAGTTCCGTGATTTCCTCATCGCTCAATCGCGCAAGGTCCGACTCACGCCGGTCCGCATTAAAAACATAGTGCAGCGGCGCACCGCCCGGCGGCACGACGGTGTAGAGGCCGGGCGAAAAAACCGGGCCGTATTCCACCACGCCGCGCGATTCTTTTTTCACCACCGGCAGCTCCATCGGGATGCCATCCGGCCCGGTGAGGATCGCCTTTTTCCCAGCCGCGTCTAGTGGCAGGAAGCTCACAAGCATCTGCCCGATTTCCAAATTGCGCGGCGGATAGACGTTCGACGCCAGATACACCGAGAGGCGCTGCGTCAGTGGGAGGAAAAACGGGCGCGCGGGCAGATTGCTCCAGTCCGCATCGCACGCCGTAGCACACGCGATTACGCGGCCTTCGCCGAACGGCTTCTCCGCCAAAAATGGGTCGCCGCTATCCAGCCGCGCCAGCACCACGGGGTCCAGCACGCCGCCCGATTTCTCCGGCGGGCGCATCTTGAACCACACCTTCACCGAAGCCTCTGCCATCGAGCCGTTGCGCGGATCATTGAACAACTCCAGCGCCGGATCGTCGAAGCGCTGACTCGTGATTCCCACGCCCGCCGCGCCCTCCTTCGTATCGCCTGCGACTCCCGCCAGCGGCAGCGGAGCCAGCTTCGCAAAAGGCCCGTTCCACCACGTCGTATCCGTCCTATCGCCGGGGAAAATAAGCAGCCCGCCGCCCGTCTTCACGAACTCCTCAAGCGCCTTGAGCTGATCGGCCCCGAGCTGCCGGATATTCGCCAGCACTACGATCTGGCTCTCCGCCAGCGCCTTTGCGGTCAGCCCTTCCACCGGCACCACGCGCGACTGCAAAAGGTCCGCCTGCTCCACTTTCCCCGCCATGAAAGGCGACAGCGCGATCTGCAAATACCCCGTCTCACTTTTAATATCTCCCGGCGTATCCCCCGGCGCACCATCCACCAGCAACACCGGAATTCGGTCCCGTACGGGGATGCTGGCGAGAAACGTATTATCCGCCGCCAGCGCATCCGGCTCCGTGCTGATCTCCAGCACATGCGAGCCCGCTCCCTCGAACGATTGAGTAAAGAGAACCTGCCCCTTCGACACCGGCCCTAGCGCCACTTGCGACGCCCCTTTATCCTTGCCATCCACCTTCAAAGTCACCCGCAAATCCGGGTGGTTCGCCGCCCCGAAGTTCCGCAGATTTGCCCGAATCTGAATCTTCTGCCCGATGCCCACCATCAGCCGCGAAAAATCGAGCGATTCAATCGCCACATTCTCCTTCACCTCCTGCCCCGCGTCCCAAAACGTCACACTCGGAGCCATCACTTGCTTCCCCATCCGGTCCAGCGCCGCCGCAATCGCCTTATCCTCTGTCGGGTCGAAACTCACCCGCTGGAAGTCCGTAATCATCACGACCTGCCGCACCGGCTCGTGCATCGTCTCCAACGCCCCAGCCGCAAAATCCAGTGCCTGCGGGACGCGCGCCGTGCCGAAGCCCGCGCTCGTTTTCCCCAGCATCTGAGTCACCCGCGAGAGGTCATAAGTCGGCGCATCCAGCAGACCGCGCCCTCCTTGCCCCATCAGCACCACATGCACTTCGCTCTGGCTCTGCATCCCCGCGATCAACTGCTGCACATTGTCCTTCGCCAGCGCGAAATTCACCGTCCCCGAGCGGCTCGCCTCCATCGAGTAGCTGTTATCCAGCAGCACCACCGTGCTCGTCCGCGCATTCCCCAGCAGCCTGCTCGCCCCTTGCCAAATCGGACGCGCCATCGCCATCGCCAGCAGCACGGGGATCGCACACCGGATCGCCAAAAGAATCCACTGCTCCATTTTCACCCGCCGCTGATTCGTCCGCAGCACCATCTCCAAAAGGTGCATCGCCCCCCACTTCACCACGCGGAATCGGCTCTTGTGAAAGAGATGAATGATAATCGGGATCGCCAGCGCTGCCGCCCCTGCAATGAGTGCTCCATTGAGAAAATTCATTGATGAAAGCAAGTATGCCCGACGACACCCGTGGGACTAAAGAAGTTGGAAAGAGACATGACCGCCGAAAGAACCACACCGCTCGACCCATGTTAGAAAAAACACGGAAAACCGATCCGAAATTGCCGCAGAAAGCCTCTCACGCGCAGCTCTCCGTCGGGTGCCGCCATTAAAATTTCGGCCATCGCATGTGCGGCGAGTGAGCGTTTTTTCGATGCCCTTAAAAAAGATTGTGAAAAATTTCACAAAGTACTTGCCACAGGTGAATCAGTTCGCTTTTCTCGCCGCCTGCTTTTCCCGGAAAAGTCATTACACGACTTTTATTCAACCACCTACATCTCGCAGCTTTTACAGGCGGCGAGGCAAAAGAAAGGCATCAATTTTCAAGCACCACATGAACGCTCTCTACCAACGCAGTCAGTCAGCCGCTTCCAGCGCGGCGCGCATCGTCGCGCTTCTGTCGCTTGCCAGCACTTCGCTGTTCGCTTCGGAGGCGGCACACGCGGAAGCTGCTCCCGGTTTGCCGACGGCGGCTCCAAAACTCTTCAATTTCATCAACAGCTCGATGATTGTGACTTGGGTGGTTGCGGCCCTCGTCATTTTCGGCGCTCGCCGGGCGATGGCGAATGCAAAGGAAATCCCAGCGGGCGGGCAGAATTTCTGGGAGTTCCTCGTGGAAGGGCTGCACAACTTCCTCGCGGAAATCCTCGGACCGAAGCTGGTGAAACATACCTTCTGGTTCTTCGCGACGATCTTTATCTTTATCGTGGCGACAAACTGGTTCGGTCTTCTGCCGGGCGTGGGGACGATTGGCTGGAGTTCGCACTACGATGCGGCCTCGCCCCACGTTTTCAGCCACATCGAGAAGCCGCTCCTCCGCGGCGGCAATGCTGATTTGAACATGACTTCGGCAATGTCGCTGACGTTCTTTGCGTGGTGGATCATTTGGGCGCTGCGCGAAAATGGGCCGGTCGGTCTGTTTAAGCACATTTTCGCTCCGAAGGGGAAAGACTCCGGCTTTATGCGGGTCTTCATGATCGCCATTTTTGCGATGGTCGGCGTGTTGGAAGTGATTTCGATTTTGTTCCGCCCGGTTTCGCTCAGCTTCCGTCTTTACGGCAACATTTTCGCGGGTGAAACCACTCTGGAATCCATGCAGCAGCTCGTGCCTTCGCTCGGCTGGCTCATCCCGGTTCCTTTCTATTTTCTCGAACTACTCGTCGGTATGGTTCAGGCGCTTGTTTTCATGCTCCTAACCTCCGTCTTCACGTTGCTCATCTGTGAGCAGCATGACGAACATCACGACGAAAAAGAGGGCCACGCCCACTGAGATAACCATTTCGTCGGCGGGACCGTCCAAAGAGAGCGGACGCCGACGGGAAAACCAATAAGACAAAATATAACATGAACATCCTAGCTGAACTCGCTGGTAACTTCCACATCGGTTTCGCTGCTCTCGGAGCGGCAATTGGCGTGGGCCTTATCGGCTCCAAAGCAGCCGAAGCAACGGGACGCAATCCCGGTGCAGCAGGCGAAATCCGTAACATCGCGATTATTCTCGCGGCGCTGGCGGAAGGCATCGTGTTCTTCGCGATCTACCTCGCTAAGTAACTCTATCCCGGCGCGGGGTTTCGGCCCCGCGCTGACAGATTTCTAAACATCGTAAAATGAACGTCTATCTTCTCATCGCAAACGCAGCTCCAGCAGTGGAGAAAAGCGCGCTCCAAGACACGCTCGAACAATTCGGCTGGAACCCACTAGCGTTTTTCTCGCAGGTCATCAGCTTCAGCCTCGTGGCGTTTTTGCTCAATAAATTCGCATACAAGCCTGTGCTGGCCATGCTCGAAGAGCGCAAAAAGCGCATCGAAGACGGCCTCGCCAACGCTCGTCAGGTGGAAGAGAAGCTCGCCGAAGCGACCCAAGCCGCCGAAGACATTCGCGGTAAGGCCAACGCAGACGCGGTCAAGATGATCGCCGATGCGCAAGCTGCCGCGAAAGTCGTCACGGAGCGCGAAGGACAGCGTGCGGTCGCTCAAGCGGCTGACATTATCCAAAAAGCCCGCGAGGCTGGCGAAGCGGAGGCAAAACGCCTCATGGCCGAGCTGAAAAAGGACATCAGCCGTCTCATCGTGGATTCCACGGCGAAAGTCACCGGCAAGGTGCTCACTGATGCAGACCGGAAGACCATCGTGGATAGCACAAACAAGGAACTTGCTGCTTAAGCAATGAAACTCACCAAAGAGTCCCGCAAATTATCGAAAGACTTGCTCCGCGCGAGTTTCACTAATGGGCTGCTCGACGCAGACAAGGTGAAGCGCGTGACCGATCTCGTCATTGAATCCAAGCCACGCAATTACATCGGCGTGCTCAAGGGATTCTCGCGGCTCATCCGGCTGGAAGCGGCCAAGCGCCACGCCGTCATCGAAAGCGCCACGGCGCTGGACGACGCGCAGAAGACGCAGATATCCGCGACTATTCGCGCCAAATATGGAGCGGATGTGACCACAGACTTCAAAACCAACGCGGCGCTCCTCGGCGGGCTCCGTATCCAAGTCGGCAGTCACGTCCTCGACGCCTCGGTGCGCGGACGCCTCGACCAGCTTGAAATTGACCTCGCAGCTTAACTTTTTCCAAATAACCAAACTTCACTTTTTATGAGCAGCATCCTGCAAGACCTCGAAGCAAAAATCTCCGGCCTCAAAACCGGCACCACGAAATCTAATGTCGGCATCGTCCGCGAAGTTGGCGACGGCGTCGCCAAAATCGAAGGACTGAGCGACGTCATGCTCAACGAAATGCTTGAGTTTCCAGGCGGAATTTTCGGCCTGGCGCTCAACCTCGAAGAGAACGAAGTCGGCGCAGTATTGCTCGGCGACGACAAGGGCGTTTCCGAAGGCAGCGAAGTCAAGACGACGGGCCGTCTTCTTTCCGTGCCAGTCGGCAAAGGCTTGCTCGGGCGTGTCGTAAACACGCTCGGCCAACCCATTGACGGCAAAGGACCAATCGAAGCGACGGCACAATATCCGGTCGAGAAAATCGCGCCGGGCATCATCAAGCGCCAATCGGTGAACCAGCCTGTGCAGACGGGTATCATGGCGATTGACGCGATGATTCCGATTGGCCGTGGCCAGCGCGAACTCATCATCGGCGACCGTGCGACGGGCAAGACGACCATCGCAATCGACGCCATCATCAACCAAGGCCGCATCAACAAGGCCAACGAAGGCAAAGCGGGATTCCGTCCTCTTTACAGCATCTACGTCGCCATCGGCCAGAAGCAGTCGAACGTAGCGCGCAACATCGCTGTTCTCGAAGAAACGGGCGCGATGCAATACACGATTGTCGTCATGGCTGGCGCTTCGGACAAAGCTTCGATGCAGTATCTCGCGCCGTTTGCCGGTGCGGCGATGGGCGAATGGTTCATGGATAACGGAATGGACGCGCTCATCGTGTTCGACGATCTTTCAAAGCAAGCCGTCGCTTACCGCGAAGTTTCGCTCCTCCTCAAGCGACCATCGGGCCGTGAGGCGTATCCGGGCGATGTGTTCTATCTCCACAGCCGTTTGCTCGAGCGTTCGGCTCGTGTCAATGAGCAGAGTGGCGGCGGATCGCTGACGGCGCTGCCCATTATCGAGACGCAGGCCGGCGACGTTTCGGCCTACATTCCGACGAACGTGATTTCGATTACGGACGGCCAGATTTACCTCGAAACCGACCTCTTCTACCAAGGCATCCGCCCTGCGGTATCCGTCGGTCTTTCGGTCAGCCGCGTAGGTTCATCCGCGCAGGTGAAAGCGATGAAGCAGGTCGCTGGTAAGATCAAAGGCATGTTGGCCCAGTATCGCGAACTCGCGGCATTCGCGCAGTTCGGGTCGGACCTCGACGCAGCGACCAAAGCACTCCTCGACCGCGGCCAACGCATCGTCGAGCTCTTCAAGCAACAGCAATACAACCCGCAATCCGTTGAAATTCAGGTCGCCACGCTTTGGGCGGTGATGAACAACCACTTCGACGACGTCGCGGTGGATAAAGTGAAGGATTTCCAAGCAAAGTTCACCGACTTCCTTTCGACGCGCAAAGAATCCGTCCTCCAAGGATTGCGCGACAAGACGGAAATCAACGACGCCAACGCGGCGGCGCTGAAGGAAGCCATCACGGAATTTAAGCAGAGCTACCGCTAACCAAAAATGGGCGCGAACACCCGCGATATTCGCCGACGCATTAAGTCGGTCAAAAACACCTCGCAAATCACCAAGGCGATGCAAATGGTCGCCGCCGCGAAGATGCGTAAGGCGCAGATGCGCGCTCTCAATGGTCGTCCGTATGCCGAGAACCTCTCCAAGATGCTCGCTGCCCTCGCACAAGCTGGCGGAAGCACCGAATTGCACCCGCTCTTGCAGGAGCGCCCAGAGGTGAAGCGCGAACTCGTGCTCGTCATCGCGACCGACAAAGGACTTTGCGGAGCGCTCAATACGAACCTTTTCCGCGAACTCGGCAAATTCGACCCAGCGAAAACGACGTTCGTTTCGATCGGACGCAAAGCCGCGCAATTCCTCAGTCGGATGAAGCGCGACCTCGGTGCAGAGTTTGAGCTGAAAGAAGCGTTCACCTTCCTCGAAAGCAAGCAGGCATCGAAGTTCGTGATGGATAAGTTCCTAGCGGGCGAAGTCGATAAAGTGAGCGTCGCGTTCACTGATTTTATCAGCACGATCAACCAAAAGCCGACGATCACGACGATTCTTCCCGTGCAAAACTTCGAGCTTTCCGAGCTCGAAGGCGAGCAGGGCTCCAAAAAAGTCGAAGCCGCCGCCAGCACGGTTGACTATATTTTTGAACCAAGCGCCAGCGCCGTTCTCGAAGGACTCGTCCCGCATTACGTCCACTTCGCCGTGTATCAAATGGTGCTCGAAAGCCGCGCCTCCGAGCATAGCGCCCGCATGGTCGCCATGAAAAACGCGACCGACAACGCCAAGCAACTCATCAAGGACCTCACGCTCCAATACAACAAAGTGCGTCAGGCAGCCATCACCACCGAACTTCTCGAAATCACCACCGCGCAAATGGCGTTGGGCTAAACTTTACACTCAACTATCACTCACATGAACCAAGGTACAATCGTTCAAATCATCGGTCCCGTTGTGGACGTGGATTTTTCCTCCGGAAAACTCCCAGCCATCTACGAAGCGCTGGAAATCACATTCGCTGTCAACGGAGTTGACTCCAAGCTCGTCCTTGAGACGCAGCAACATCTCGGCGACGGATGGGTGCGCGCCATCGCGATGAGCACCACCGAAGGCCTCAAGCGCGGCATGAAGATCAACGCCACGGGCGACTCGATCACCGTGCCAGTCGGCGAAGCCACACTCGGACGCATCTTCAACGTCACCGGCGACGCTGTGGACGAACGCGGACCTGTGAACGCCGAAAAGCGTTACTCGATTCACCGCCCGGCTCCAAAGCTCGTGGACCAAGACACCAAGGCAAGCATCCTTGAAACCGGCATCAAGGTTATCGACCTCATCTGCCCCTTCACCAAGGGTGGCAAAGCCGGAGCGTTCGGTGGCGCGGGCGTCGGCAAGACGGTCGTCATTCTCGAGCTCATCAACAACATCGCCAAGAACCACGGTGGTTTCTCCGTATTCGCCGGTGTCGGTGAGCGCAGCCGCGAAGGTAACGATCTTTACCACGAAATGAGCGACGCTGGCGTCATCAACCAGAAAGACCTCAGCAAATCGAAAGTCGCGCTCGTTTACGGCCAGATGAACGAGCCTCCAGGCGCTCGTCTCCGCGTCGCTCTCTCGGCTCTCTCGATGGCGGAATACTTCCGTGACGAGAAGAACCAGGACGTGCTTCTGTTCGTCGATAACGTGTTCCGCTTCTCGCAAGCGGGCTCGGAAGTGTCGGCGCTCCTCGGACGCACTCCTTCGGCGGTCGGATACCAGCCTACTCTCTCCGCGGAAATGGGCCAGCTCCAGGAACGTATCACCACGACCAAGTCGGGCTCCGTTACGTCGGTGCAGGCGGTTTACGTCCCTGCGGACGATCTCACCGACCCGGCTCCAGCGAACACCTTCGCTCACTTGGATTCGACCATGGTTCTCGAGCGTTCCATCGCCGAGTTGGGCATCTACCCCGCCGTCGATCCGCTCGCTTCCACCTCGAAGGCGCTCGCGCCGGAAATTGTCGGCGAAGAACACTACGCAGTCGCCCGCGGCGTGCAGAAGGTTCTCCAGCGCTACAAAGATTTGCAGGACATCATCGCGATTCTCGGCATGGACGAGCTCTCGCCCGAAGACAAGCTCCTCGTATTCCGCGCCCGTAAAATCCAGCGTTTCCTTTCGCAGCCGTTCGCGGTCGCGGAAGTGTTCACCGGAACCAAGGGCGAATACGTATCCATCAAAGATACCGTCCGCGGCTTCAAAGAAATCCTCGAAGGCAAACACGACAGCGTGGCCGAGGGCAACTTCTACATGAAGGGCGGAATCGACATGGTAACCGCTTAGTTGAGAGATGAGGGTTGAGAGTTGAGAGTCCACGCACTCGCAGCTCCGGCCCAAACGCAATAGGGACGACTCTCAACACTCAACTACCAACTCTCAACTAACCAATGGCCGCAACATTACGCCTCGAAATCGTTACCCCCGAAGCACGCGCCTACAGCGACGACGTGGAACTCGTCGTCCTGCCCGCCGTTGAAGGCGAGATGGGCGTTTATCCGCAGCACATCCCGCTCATCACTCAGCTCAAACCCGGCGAGCTTGTCGTCACCAAAGATGGCAAGAAAATCCACCTCGCCGTCGGCGAAGGATTTGTCGAAGTTACGGGCACCACAGTGAGCGTGCTGGTCGATATGGCACTCACCGAAGGCGACATCGATGAAAATGCCGCCGAAGAGGCAGTGAAGCGCGCCGAAGCGCGCTTAAAAGAAGGCAACATCGGCGACGAAGAAACCGCACTCGTGCAAGCCGCCATCGCGAAATCCATGGCCCAGCTCCACGTCAAGCGCCGCCGTCGCGGAATCTAAAGCGAACGCTCAAAAACCAATTCACAACGCCCGCCGTACAGCAATGCTCGGCGGGTGTTTTGTTTCACGCGACTATTGCCGCAAGTGCGCAAACTTGGTCGCCCAATCATCCGGCAATCGCATGGGACGAGCGGCGGGCATTTGGATCAGTGCGAGGCTTTGGCGGCACGTCACGAAGACCGTCCCATCGGAAGGGCGGATAATTTCAAACGCACACCAAAAGCGCACTCGCTCAACGCTCTCCAGTCGCCCCTTCACGAGAAGCTTGTCCATGAGCTTCGCGGGCTTGCGATAGTCCACTTCCGTGCGGAGCAGGACGGGGTAAACGCCTTTCTCGGCCATGGTGGACATTTGCAGGCCAAGTTGATCGGCTAGCAGCGTGCGTGCGGTTTCGATAATTCGCAGGTAGGCGAGATTGTGGACGACCGCAGCGCAGTCGGTGTCAAAAAACATCACCTGATACTCGTATTCGATGGTCGGCGTCATGCGGCCATTCCATGCGACGATTTACACGCGCCAGCAATCCGCGAATTTAATTTTTCGGCTGTGGGAGCGAAGTATCGCCAGCGGGCTGCAATGGCACGGGTGTAGTGAGTCGCTCGGGTTGCGCGTTGAGCCCTTTTGCCCGCCGGAATGCTTCGCGCGCCTTGTCGGGCTGGCCGACCTTTTCATAGAGCAGCGTCAGTCGGGTCCACGCGTCGGAGAACGCAGGATCGAGCTGCGTGGCCTCTTCAAAAGCGGCGACGGCTTCGCTATTTTTCCCGCCTTTCATCAGCAGATTCCCGCGATTGTACGCCTCGCCAGCACGCTCAATGGAGTCGTTGCGCTCAGGCAGGCCAGACACGGGCAACGGTGGGAGCGCCTCGGCGCGAGCAGTCCCCGGAAGCGCCCCGATGATTTCAGAGCGGCCCGCAAATTTCGGGTTCGTTTGTCCCGGTGAAACGGCAGGGGCCGTGCCCATCGATGGGTTGTCTCCAACTGTTGTTGGCATCTCCACGCCTGCGGGCGGCGGGAGATTTTCCGTCGCTTCCTGCCGAGGTCCTTCGACGTGGTGCCGGATGGATTGCCCCGGCGGAATGTGCTCCAATTTCAAACCGGCGCAGCCCAGCATCATGCTGGCAAGCGCGAGGCTGGCTGCTGTTCCAAACAGTGTGTGAGATTTCATGGGCTTAGGCTTTCCACGTTAGCAGGAGCTCTGCCAGCGAGCGAAGGCTTTTCCTCGGCGATGAAGACGCCACTTGCCGCGCCGCCGCCCTTGCGCGTAACTCGCTGAATGAGCAAACAGCACTTCATCTGGCGGAAATTGTCGGCAACAAAATGGGAGGACGCGTGGCAGGAGCGACTCGGCTGGCTGGGACAGCGCCTCATCATGGTCTCACTCTCCGGGCGAAAAACCACGCGCATCGAGGCATGGCAGGTGACGAAGAAAGAAGCCGGCGAACTCATCGAAGAATTCGGCGGCCAAGTCCGCCCGATGAAGCCCATGACCGTCAAAGACCTCGAGCCCAAGCCTCGCCCGCCGCTGCGCATCCGGGGGAAGCTGCTCGTCGTCTCCTCGGAAAAAGAGCGCGCCACCGCACGGAAGAAAGAGCCAGAAACTCCGTGCCTTTACATCCAAGCGAGCATGGCGTTTGGCACCGGAGAACACGCGACCACGGCGACGTGCCTACGCATTCTCTCGGACATCGCGCCGACGCTTCCCGGCGGATGGGACGCGCTCGATCTCGGCACAGGCACAGGCATCCTCGCCTTCGCAGCGCGCATTTTCGGCGCGAAGAAAGTCGAAGCGACGGACTTCGATGCGACCGCCGTCCGAGTCGCAAAAGAGAACGCCGTCGTCAACGGCATCACCGGCGTCGTCTTCAAAAAATCCGACGTCCTCCAGTGGACGCCGAAGCGCACTTGGCCGCTCGTCACCGCGAATCTTTTCAGCCCCATTCTCATCGCTGCCGCGCCGCAAATCACAGCGGCGGTGGCAAAAGGCGGCGCGCTCATTTTATCGGGCATCCTGCGCATTCAAGCCGATGAAGTTGTCGCGGCATTCGAGGCGCAGGGGATGAAGTTCGCGACCATCGCGAAGAAGGGCAAATGGGTCACATGTCTCGCTCGCCGATGAATCGCCTCCTTTTCCTCTGCATGTCGGCGGTTGCCGTCGCAGCGCCGCTCGACCTGGCGCCTACGCTGGTGCCGCTACGCGAAAAATACAAACTCCCGGCCTGCGGCGTCGCCATCATCGAAGGCGGCAATATCACCGCCATCGGCGTCACCGGCAAACGCCGGATTGACCGCGACACAACGGCCACAACCGACGATCTCTGGCACATCGGCTCCTGCACCAAGAGCATGACGGCCACGCTCGCCGCGATGCTTGTGGATGAAGGAAAACTTCGCTGGGACATGACCGTTACCGAAGCACTGCCCGACATCCCCGCCCATCCCGGCTGGCAGAAAGTCACGCTCGAACACCTCATCACCCAGCGCAGCGGAATCTCCGGCATGAGCGGCAAACAGTGGCGCGCAATCGAAGCCGGGGACGGCAGCCCTCGCGAGCAGCGTGCGCAATTTTCCCGGCAAATCCTCGCCGCATCCCCTGCCCTGCCGCCCGGCAAGTTTGCCTACAGCAACTCCGGCTACGGGCTGCTCGGCGCAATCATCGAACACGCCGCCAATCGCTCCTACGAAACCCTTCTCCGCGAGCGCATCTTCGCTCCGCTAAAACTGACCACCGCCAGCTTCGGAGCGCCCGGCAAGAAAGGCGAATGGAACCCCAGCCAGCCGTGGGGCCACTACCGCAACGAAGACGAACTCACACCCGCCGCACCCTCGCCCGACAACCAATTTCCCCCGGCCCTCGCCCCCGCCGCGTGCGTCCACATGGCCCTCCGCGACTTCGCAAAGTATGCTTGGTGGGTGTCGTCAAACGAGCCTGCACTCGTAAAGCCCGAGACATTTCAAAAGCTCAAAACTCCGCCAAAGGGCAGCAACTACGCGGGCGGAATGTGGATCACCGAACTCCCCGGCATCGCCGAGCCTGCCGTCTCCCACTCCGGCCACATGGGCGGCTTCTTCGGCGTCTTTCACTCCAGCAAAAAGAAAGCGTGCGTCACCGTCTTCAACACGGAAGGCGGCGGCTGGGAATGGCTCGGCGACGAACTCGCCGCCGCTGCGCTCAAAGCCACGCGATAATATCCGCTCACTCTCAATCCCGTCGATTTCCCGATTCGCCTGTGAAGACTTTCTTGCATCAATTAAAACGCCATCCTTTCACGGTGGATGCTCACTTCGGAATGTCGCTGAATGAAAGAATGCACTCATGCGCCTACTTTCACCGTCTGCCGCGTATCGAGAGAAGGATTAATAAAAAAAGGCGGCGGGATTCCAATCCCGCCGCCCTAAAAGCAGCACAGGTTTACGTCCTGTCGTGCGCATCCGATCCGGCCTTCCGGCTACGGCGTCGGCGGAGGCGTAGGCGGAGGCGTGCCACCACCTGTGGACGCCGTGCCGAGCGTCACACGCACCCCGTAGCTCTCGATCTCGTTTTCATTGCCCGCGAGCAGGCTCTTGAGCACCGGCACGATGCGCGACATGTGCGCCCGCACCGTGTTCGAGTTCTCATTCGTCTGCCCCGCGCCGATGCCGAGACGCTGCACGACCGACGTGCTCAGCGCCTCCGCCATGGCATTGAGCACCGCCAGATTCGCCACATCCCGCGCGAGCTGCGGATACAGCGTGCGAAGCGGTGTGATGAGGTTTGCAGGGATAATGTTCGTCCCCGGCGGCGGCGTCGGCGGCGTGATCGGCGTCACCGGAGAGATGGAGACGCTGAGCCCGAGCCGCGCGGCCAGGTCCAGCACGATCGCGTTTGGTGACGTCGCAGCCGGAGCCGCGCCGTCATTCCGCGCGAGCATCGTCCCCGCAGTTTCAGTCAATTCCTCGATGTTTTCCGGGACTGTCACCCGGACTGTTTTCTTAGCCATATATGTGATGATGAATAATCCTAAAAACGGCAGTTGAACGGATTTTCAGAGAAAAATGAGCCTTGGACGGGTGAGTGATTTTCAACTGCTCCGCAGTTGGCAATTTCCAGAGTAAAATACCCTATTTTTCGGCCTCAAAAACGGGGTCAACTGCCGTTTTTA
>CANIWM010000122.1 GCA_947471505.1 Chthoniobacteraceae bacterium
AAGACGCTGGGCTGGCCCAACAGGTGGAAAGCCATACCGGATAGAGTTCTTTCTGGAAGAAGAAAAGGCACGCAAACGATGGTCTGCGTGCCTCTTAAATTGGTTGCGGGAGTAGGATTTGAACCTACGACCTTCAGGTTATGAGCCTGACGAGCTACCGGGCTGCTCCATCCCGCGATTTATTGGAAGGCAGACCCTACTTCCGCTCGCGCTTTTGGCAAGCGGTTTCTTCCGTGATTTACGGCGCGACGGTTTCTACGAACTTAAATGCGCCGCCGGTGATGGTCATCATCACGGCTGACTTCGATGCGTTGCGCTTTTCGTCGATGGTGATGTTCCCTGTGATGCCCTTGAAGTCTTTTGTCGCTGCAATGGCGTCGCGCAGCTTCGCGGAGTCGGTGCCGCCTGCGCGCTTGATGGAGTCGGCGAGGATCATCGCGCTGTCGTAGCCGAGCGCGGCCATGTCGTCGGGCACGTCGGTGTATTTGGCCTGATATTTTTTCACGAATGCCTGCACATCTGGGTTCTTGTCTTCGGCGCTGAAGTGGCTGGAGAAAAAGCTGCCGTCGAGCGTATTGCCCGCGACTTTGAGCAGCGAGTCGCCGACCCAGCCGTCGCCCCCGAGGAGCGGGGCTTTGATGCCGAGTTGCTTGGCCTGCCGGGCGATGAGCGCGACTTCGCCGTAGTAGCCGGGGACGAAGATGGCGTCGGGCTTGCCGCTCTTGAGCGAGGTGAGCTGGGCTTTGAAGTCTTTGTCGCCCGTGGCGTATTTTTGCTCCTTGGTGATGGTGCCGCCGTTGGCCGTGAAGTGCTTCACGAAAAACTCCGCCAAGCCCACGCTGTAGTCCTGTTTCACATCCGTCAGCAGCGCGATGTTTTTGTATCCTTTCGAGAGCGCGAACTTCGAGACAACGGTGCCTTGGAATGGATCAATAAAGCAGATGCGGAAGATGTAGTCGCCCGTCTCGGTGACTTTCGGATTCGTGGAGGCGGGCGAGATCATTGGCACTTTGTTCTGCTGGCAAATCGGCGCGGCTTCGAGGCTCTTGGACGATGCGACTTCGCCGAGGATGGCGATGGCTTTATCCTGCGAGATGAGCTTGCGGACGATGGTTGCAGGCTGTCCGGCGACGGATTGATCGTCTTCGGTGATGAGCTTGAATTTCCGCCCGAGCACGCCGCCCGCAGCGTTCAGCTCATCGATGGCAAGCTGTGTGCCTTTGTGCGAACTCTGGCCGAAGCTGGCGCTGCCGCCCGTGAGCGATGCGAATTCACCGACGATGATTTCATCCTGCGCCTGCGCGAGGACGGTGCTGCAAGCGAGGGTGAGAAGTGACTTGAGAAAGATGGAGCGTTTCATGGCGGCAGACCTTTAAGCGCGCAAGGTCGCAGACGGCAATCGTAATGAATACCGACCATCGGCTTTGCGGCGAGCGTCGTGCCCCTAGCCAACCGCCGAACCATTTCCCAAAAACAAAGGGCAGAAAATCCTGAAAAAACTGTTAGCAGATCGCCGAGTTTCTGTAACATCCCCTTAACATCCTATGAACCACACCTCGAACATCAGTCCAGTCGTCCTTGATCGCAGCTTCGTCCGAATCTTTGCGGCCGCGCTCACCTGCATCACCGCCCACGCCGCCAATCTCACTTGGGACATCGCGCCCGGGACGGTCGGTGCGGGGGACAGCGCCATCACGGGAGGCGTAGGGACTTGGGATCTCACGAGTGGAAATTGGACTGTCGATGCTGGCGTGAACAACATCGCGTGGACGGATGGCGACAGCGCGATTTTCGGCGGAGCCGCAGGCACCGTGACGCTGGGGACGCCGATCTCGGTGGATACGATCACATTCGACAGCGGCTACACGATCACGGGCAGCACGCTCACTTTTTCCACGGCGACGCCGACCATTACTTCGAATGCGACGTTTGGAACCATCTCGTCGGTCATCGCGGGAACCAATGGGCTGACGCTGAATACAACGGGATTTGGAGGCGCTTATCTCGATGGTGCGAATACTTACTCGGGAACCACCACGGTGAATTCAGGTTTTCTTGTCGCGCGAAACAATGCAGCGCTCGGTTCATCGTCGGCTGGGACGTTGGTGGCGGCTGGTGCGACATTGCAGCTCGAAAATGCGGGTGGTGGCGACGTGAATATCGGGAACGAAGCGCTGACGATTTCGGGCACAGGTGTGTCTGGCAATCGCGGAGCACTGGCGAGTTGGGCGGGAAATAATACGGTCGGCGGAACGGTGAGCCTGGCGGCGGACAGCAGCGTCTTAGTAAACACCGGGACGCTTGCAGTGAACGGCGTCGTGAGCGGCGGCTTCGGACTGCGCAAGACAGGTGGCGCCGAGTTGACGCTCGGCGGCGCTGCGTCAAATACGTTCACGGGAATGACCATTGTGGATAACGGCACGCTCGTGCTTGGAAAAACGGGCGGCGCTTTCGCAATCGTGGGCAACGTGCAGATGGGTAACGGCACGGCGGGGAATCAGCCAAATCTGCGCATGGCCGCGAATGATCAGTTTGGCTCGGGTGTGGTCATGACATTCGTAAATCCCGTCGGATCTTTTCCACGGTTTGATTTGCAGGGAACCACGCAGACCCTCGCTGGTGTGAACGATGCGACGGGCGCGGGCGTGATTCAAAATGAACGCCTCGGCGGAGGCGGAACGACGGGAGCGGCGACACTGACTCTCAATGGCTCGGGCAACGATTCATTCAACGGCTACATGCGTGACCGCGATAATGGGCCGGGCATTTTCCTCCTGAATCTCGTGAAGAGCGGCTCGGGCACGCAAACGTTGAGCGGCGGGAACATCACCTACACAGGCGTGACGACGGTCAGCAATGGAACCTTGCGGCTTACCGATACGACCGGCTTTGGGAGTGATGTGACTGTGGTGGCTCCCGGCACGCTGAACTTGAATACGGGAGGCACGATGTCCTTCGGGCGCGTGATCAGCGGCACGGGCACCGTCTCGCGGACTGGTGGGGTGATGACGATCAACGGGGCTGCATCGAACACTTTCAGCGGGACGACGATCATTGATAGCGGCACGACGATCCTCGGCAAGACGGGCGGAGCTACGGCGATTTCCGGGACGGTGCAAATGGGCGGAGGAAATGCGAATCAGCCGAACTTGCGGTTCACGGCGAACGATCAATTCGCAGCAGGCACGGTGATGACGACCTCGAACGTCGCGGGCAATTGGACGCGGTTAGATTTGCTCGGCACGAGCCAGACGCTCGCGGGGGCGCAGGATTTGAACGGCGGACTGGTGATTCAAAATGGGGGAGTCGGAGTCGGCTCGGCAGCGGATGCGACGCTCACTATCGCAAACGCGACGGACTTCACGCTCAACAGCCACATCCGCGACTTCGACAATGTGAATAGCGGTGGAAAGCTGAACCTCATCAAGAGCGGCACGGGCACGCTCACGATTGGGCAGGTGCCAGGCTTCGGGGCAAAAGCGAACTACACAGGCACGACGATGGTGAACCAAGGCACGCTGGAATTGCTCAATGGCACGATCTTCGCGAGCGCGACGACGGTGAATTCGGGAGCGGTCTTCCGGGTCAAAAACAACCTGACGAGCAACCCCTACGCGCAACTTGGCGGGACGGCGGCGATCGTAGTGAACAGCGGCGGCCTGCTGGAGTTGAAAAACGACACCACCGGCTACGCGAATCGCAAGACGGTAAATGCGGCGATTTCCGGAGCGGGGACGCTCAACGTGAATGGCACGGGATATTTGGCGCTCAACGGCGTGAACAACATCACACTCAGCGGGCAGATTAATGTTCTCAGCGGCGGGCTCGGGAATGACGGCGGAGCATCGGCGAATGCGTTCGGAACGACGACCGCGAATCTCGATGTGAGCGCGGGCGCTTTCTTCGACCTACGCGGCGGGGCAGCACAGTTGGGTGGGCTGTCGGGCGCGGGATTGGTCATGAATTCATTCACCGCCAACACCCTTACGCTCGGCGCGGCGGATAAGTCGGGAATCTTCACCGGGACGATGCAAAACGGCGGCAACGCAGTCACCGGACAGGGAAGCTCGTTGACGCTATCGGTCACTAAAATCGGCACGGGCTCGCAAACACTTGGCGCGGCCAATCCGGCGGGCAGCAGCATCGTTTATACTGGGCCGACGACGGTGAGTGGCGGCACTCTCACCCTCGTGGATGCAAGGTCAGCCACGGGCGCAAAGACTGTGGATGCCGGAGCGACTCTGGAGCTCAATTCGACGATCCCTTTCTCCCTGAAATGGAACCACGGTGCCACGATTTCGGGCGCAGGGACGATCAACAAAACCGGCACGGGCGTCTTTGGCACGACCGGCGCGGTCAATTTCTCCGGCACGATCAACATCCTCGGCGGACGGCTGCATAACGACAGCGTGACGGGCAACTGGACCGGTTCGACGGCGGACGTGAATGTGAGTGCAGGCGCAGTGCTCGATTTGCGCGCGAACGATATGTACGTGGATGAGCTGAACGGCCTCGGCGATATCTGGAACTCTCATCCAGCGGGCGGCGGCGACACACTCTTCGTCGGCGTGGCAAATGGAAGCAGTCAGTTTGACGGCGTGATCATGGGCAACGCTTCGCAGGCCGCCGACAACCCGAACGGCGCAGTGAACAGCCTCACCAAACAGGGCACGGGAACGTTCACGCTTACCGGCGCGAACATTTTCACCGGTCCGACGACGGTAAATAACGGCACGCTCCGCATCGCGGGCGGCAATGATCGGCTGCTCGCCAGCACGAGCCTCATCGTCAATGGCGGTGCCACTTTTGGCGGCACGTTTGATCTGAACGCACGCAGCCAAACCGTCTCCTCGCTCACGGGCGGCAGTGGCACGGTGCTAGGCGTGGTGACGAACGGCGCGACGGGCACCGGAACGCTCTCGATCAATACGGGCGGTATTCCGCAATTCGACGGCGTCTTGCAGGACGGAGGAGCGGGTAAAATCCTTGCGCTCACAAAGCTCGGTGGCGGCTCACTCACTCTCGCAGGCACCGCGGCGAATACGTTCACCGGCACGACCATTCTCGATAACGGCAACCTCTTCCTCAACAAGACGGCTGGTGTCCCGGCGATCTCCGGCCCGTTGCAAATGGGCGGCGGCAATGCGAGCGCGCCGAATCTGCGCATGCTGGCGAACGAGCAGTTTGGCCCCGGTGTTGTCATGACGTTTGTGAACACGCCTTTTGCGTTCGCGCGTTTTGATTTGCAGGGGACCACGCAGACGCTCGCTGGCGTCGATGATGGCGGAACCGCGGCCGCTGTCATTCAAAACGAGCGGCTCGGCGGAGGAGGAACGACCGGCCCGGCGACGCTGAATATCAATCCGGCCAGCGGCACGCATTCCTTTAGTGGCTGGATGCGTGACCGCGACGGCGGTGCCGGCACCTACCTGCTGAATCTCGTGAAGAGCGGCGCAGGCACTCAGGTGCTTGCGGGCGGAAATATCACATACACCGGAACGACGACCGTCAACGGCGGCGTGCTCCACGTGATCAACACGCCAAACTTCAACAGCGCTGTGACGGTGAACAACACCGGCACATTTCGAATCCAGGACGCGCCGGGCTTTAACCTCGGCACCGTGACGGTGAATAGCGGTGGCGCAATCGGCTTCCGCGCTACTAATCCCGGCGTGGATAACTGGGTGACGCCCTTCGCGTTCACCGGCGACTACACGATCGTGAAGGACGGCGCGGGCTGGTTTCAGTTCCGCGCGGGGGCCCCGGAAAACTTCGGCGGAACCATCCGGGTCGAGCAGGGGCGCTTTGGAAATGGCCACAATACCACCGTTTGGACCAACAGCACGGCAGACGCCTTTGTCGCTGCGGGCGCAGAGCTGGACTTGCGGACGGACGACATGATCCTCGACCAACTGACCGGGAGCGGCGACGTCATCAACACGTTCTTCGTTGGCGAAAACAACACGCTCACCATTGGCGTGGCGAACGGCAGCAGTCAGTTCGACGGCATCATCCGAGGCACCCAACTCGGCGGCGGCTTTAATAACATCTCCGTGGATGCAGGCCGGAACAGCCTCGCGAAAGTCGGCACCGGCACGTTCACCATGACCGGCGCAAACACCTACGTAGGCACCACGACGATCACCGGTGGAACGCTGCAAGTCGGCGACGGTGGCGCCAGCGGCAACCTCGGCACGGGCGCGGTGACAAACAATGCGGCGCTCATTTTCAACCGCGCGGGTACGAGCATCGAGACAGCCCCTATCAGCGGAAGCGGCACCGTTTCCAAATTGGGCGCGGGCCTTGTGGGACTCACAAATCCAACCCACAGCGGCGCGACGACGATCACCGACGGCACGCTGCGCATCACCGATGCTACCGCGTGGAATAGCGACACCACGGTCGCCAGCCCCGGCGTGCTGGAAGTCGCAAACTCCGGCACTGGCACGGTGAATTTCACCCGTCCCGTAACTGGAACCGGCGGGCTCTCCAAGTTCGGCGCAGGCATCGTGCGTCTCAATAACAACGCAACTTACACCGGCCCGACCAACGTCACCAACGGCGTCCTGCAACTCAACGACGCGACCTCGTTTGCCAGCAGCGCCATCACCACCGGCGCGGGCGGATATTTTGAACTAAACCGCACCAGCGGTACGCAGACTCTCTCCGTGCCCGTCAGCGGCGCGGGCGGGTTCACGAAGAGCGGCAACGGCGAACTCATCCTCGGTGCTGCGCTCACAAACTCGGGAAATACGAGCGTCCGCGCAGGCTCGCTCGTCGTCAGTGCCGCGAACCAACTTTCGCCGACCAGCACGCTCACCGTGGGCGGCAGCGGAGCAGCCGTAGCGAGGTTGAACGGCTTTGGCCAAACCATCGGCGGACTCGCGGGCAGCCTAGACCCAACAAACGCGCGCGTCGTGAACGGCAGCTCCACGCCAGCCACACTCACGGTCAATTTAGCCAGCGGGCAAAGCGTCTTCAGCGGCTCGCTCGGCGGCCCCGGTGCAGACGAAAACAACCTCGGCCTCGTCAAACAAGGCGCAGGCACACTCGTGCTCAACGGCCAAAGCACGCACACAGGCGGGCTCACCATTTCCGGCGGCACCGTCCAACTCGGCGCGAGCACGACGCTCCCCGCGAGCATTGCCAATGTGGGCATCTGGCTCGACGGAGCCGACCCCGCCGCCACCGGCACCGCGCCTGCGGATGGCGCGCTCATTTCCACCTGGAAAAACAAAGGCACACTCGGCGCATCGGGCGACTTTAGTGCGGCGGCGGGCTTCGAGCCCAGCTACGGCGCGGCAGGTCCTGGGCTCATGAACAACAATCCGACCGTGCGCTTCACTGCGGATTCCGCAGCTCCATTCGGCGCCCATGCCAGCTACGACAAACTCACCAACCCCATCGACCTCTCCGCTGGCGCAAGCACCGTCCTCGTCGCAGGGCGGTACTCCTCCGCCGATGCCGGGCAGCGCAACCGTCTCGTCACCGCACTTGGCAACAACTGGCTGCTCGGCTGGTGGAACAACGGCGTCAACGGCGCGTTTTACAACCAAGGCTTCGTCCCCGGAGTCTCGGCTGCCGATACCAACGCGCACACCTACACCGCAGCCATCCGTGGCGACGGCAGCGCCGATACTTTCAGCGAAGCGGGGCGGATAGGCAGCGGCCCCGGCGTAGGCCCTGTCGGCCTCGCGCTCGGCGGCGGCTATAATCCCCTCACGCCAAACACCGAGAACAGCACCGGCGACGTCGGCGAACTCATCGTCGTCAAAGGCTCCCTCGCCGAGAGCGACCGTGCCGCCATCGAGGCATACCTCGCGCGGAAATGGACGGGCGCGATCCCGACCAACCCGCTCCCCACGACCGGCAGCGTCACCCTTTCCGCCAGCGGCGCGACCCTCGCAGTCAATGGCGTCACGCAGACCATCGGCGCGCTTTCCGGCGTCGCTGGCAGTAACATCACCCTCGGCGGCGGCAACCTCACCGTCGGCGACGCGACCAACACCGTATTCGCCGGCGCGATCACGGGCAGCGGAGCGTTCACGAAAGTCGGAAACGGCACATTGGAACTCTCCGGTACGAACACCCCGACTGGCGGCCCCGTGCTCGTCCAAGGCGGCACACTTCGCGTCAGCAGCAGCCTCAGCGGCAGCCTCGTAGAAGTGCAAAGCGGTGGCACACTCTCCGGCAACGGCACCATCGGCGGCGACCTCTACATCACCGGAACCGGCAAACTCTCGCCCGGCACCCTCACTGTCACTGGCACCACGCTCGACTTTAGCGACGCCGTCTTCGCCACCAACACCCACTCGCTCCTCTTCACCCTCGGGGCGACGAGCAACCGTGTGAACCTCACCACCGGCCAGTTCGGCATCGGCATCGGTGTCCTCGAGTTCGACGACTTCACCTTCACCGAAGGCGCGGGCTTTGGCCCTGGCACCTACACGCTTTTCGACAGTAATCAGGCGCTCTTTGGCAGCCTCGGCTCAAACCTCAGCGGTACCATCGTCGGCACGCTCGTCGGGACCCTCAGCCTCGCCGATTCGAATAACGACATTATCCTCACGGTCGTTCCCGAGCCCGGCAGCGCCGCCCTCCTCCTCGGCGGCCTAGCCATGCTCGCAGCCCGTCGCCGGCGTTCGTAGGAAATAGAGCGACCTCCGCTTTGGCAGACACTTGTCACGGCATCCTATCTTTATTTGCCGTCGAACCATGAAACGAACTCCAACCGTAGTAACTCGCGTCTTCTGCCTATTCATCGCGGCAATGTGGAGCGTCGGCTCTGCGTTTGCTGGCATTGTGCCGAATCCCACGATCACGGCTTCAGCTACGGCTTACAGCGGGTCCTATGTTGCGGCGAATGTGTTCGATGGGACAGCGAATGAATATGCGACGCTTGGGCTCGGGGCGGGGGCGGCTTTTTCGACCTCGGCGGGCACTTGGATTCAGTTCGATTTCGGTTCGGCGGTAACGGTGGATCGGTTCATCATGATTGCACGCGCGAATGCGGCGGACGTGATCGGGTCGTCGCGGCTCATCTTTAGTAATGATGCGACGTTCGATTCTTCGGACACGATCTTCACCCTCTCGCCAGCAGGTTCGAATGGGCAAGGATTGGTGAAGAGTTTCGCGGCAACGACGGCTCGCTACGCGCGGTGGGAGGTCGCTACTTCCACCGGCACGTCACAGAACCTTGGCGCGATTGAAATCAAGTTTCTCAATACGGCGTCCGGCAAGATTATCGCCGCACCGACGGTCATCGGCTCGGCGACTCCTTTCAACGGATCGTATGCGGCGGCGAATGCGGTCAATGGCGATGCGGGGCGCGGCGGCGGGTTGGAATATGCCTGCGCGAGCCTTGGTGCGGGGATGTATGTGGACTTCGATTTTGGAAGCGTGGTGCCGCTGAGCGGGTTCGATTTTTTCGATCGTATTCCCGCAGTGGATCGCACGACGGCGTTCAATTTGATCTTCTCGAACGACACGACGTTTGGCGATGCGGGGGACACGACGCTCTCCTTCACGAGCGGCTCCACCGTGTGGGGCTACGGCCAGACTTTCGCCGCCGTGAACGCCCGCTACGTGCGGTTCGATGCAGCGGCGACGACGGGCGCGGCGAACAATTCAGGAATGCAGGAGATCGTGTTTTACAAAGACGCGAATCTGAACACGCCCGCGCTGGTGAACAATGCCGCGACGTCCATCGGCGGCACTTCTGCGACCGTCGGCGGGCAGGTCACGCGTGTGGGAGTTTCCACGCCAAATGTGACGCTGTATTACGGCACGACGGACGGCGGAACCACGGCGGGTTCCTGGCAGAACAGCGTGGCGCTTGGCGGACAGACGGGAACTTTCAGCACGGGACTCACGGGCTTGCAGCCGTTCACGCGCTACTTCTTCACGAGCTTCGCGCAGAACACGGCGGGCAGTGCGTGGGCACCGGCGACGCTCGATTTTTCGACGCCTGTGGTGGCGCCGGTCGTGGCGAATTTGACGGGCACGCTCACCATCTCGACGGCCGTCGCGGGAGTGACGGTGACGAGCACGGGCGGCAAAGCTCCGGTGGTCACGCTCTACTACGGCACGGCGGATGGCGGAACGACGGCGGCGGCCTGGCAGCATCAAGTTTCGCTCGGCGCGGTGAGCACGACGGCGAGCACGGTGCTCGGCGGGCTTTCACCAGCGACGCAGTATTTCTTCCGCGTCTCGGGAGTGAATGAAGGCGGCTCCGCGTGGGCGGCATCGACCGCGACGTTCACTACGCCCGTCGCATCGGCTGCGGTGGTGGAGAATCTTGCGCCAACGGAAATCAATGCGTTCTCCGCGAACCTAAACGGGCGCATCACCAACACTGGCAATGCTCCGACGACTGTGAAGATTTTTTACGGCCCTGCGGATGGCGGGACCAACGCGGGAGCGTGGGCTTTTTCCTCCGACCTCGGATTGCAGACGGGCGACTTCAGCAGCCTCGTGACAAACCTCAGTGCGACAACCGCGTTCTACTTCCGGGCGCAGGCGGTAAATGCGGCGGGCACTGTGTGGGCGGCGAGTTCCGCGACATTCACCACGCCGGCCTTCACTGCGCCGACGGTCTATTTGAACGAGTTCGTCGCGGGCACGGACAACGATGATCCGCATCCTTACTACGATTCCGATGGAACGGTGCAGGACTGGGTCGAGCTTCACAATCCATCCGGCGGCGCTGCGGATGTCGGTGGTTATTTCCTCACGGACACCGCGACGAATTTGGTGAAATGGCGCTTCCCGACGCCCACAATTATTCCGGCGAACGGATTCCTCGTCGTGTTTGCGTCGAACAAAAACCGGGCGGTGAGCGGGCAGCAGTTGCACACGAATTTCAAACTGGATGCGCAGGGAGAATTCCTCGCGCTCGTGCAGCCGGACGGATCGACCGTGGTGAAACAATTTGCGCCGACTTTCCCAACGGTGCCGAACTACTGGTCCTACGGATTGAAGCTTCCGGCGTCCGGCGGTGTGTATGCGCCATTTCAGATCCCGACACCCGGCGCTTCGAACACGACGACACCGGGCCAGCCCGCTGGCGATGTCGTTTTCAGCATCCCGTCGCAGACGTTCTCAGCCGCATCGGTATCGCTCGCGCTTTCCACCCCATCGCCGACTGCGCAGATTCGCTACACGACGAACCGCACTGAGCCCACAGCGGCTTCCGCGCTTTACTCCGCGCCGCTTACGATCAGCACGACGACGATGGTCCGGGCGCGCGCATTCGAGCCCGCGCCGGAGTTTGCGCCGGGTCTGGTGCATTCCGAGACTTATGTGAAGATGGGAGCTGCCGCTGCGACGTTTACGTCGAATCTTCCAGTCGTCGTCCTCGACGGATTTTCCAGCGGGACACCGAACGCGAACACGCAAATGTTTTGGACTATGTTCACTCCCAACGTCGCGACATCCAATCGCACCGCGCTCACCAATGCGCCGGTGCTGGCCACGCGCGGGCGCATGGTGGTGCGCGGTTCGTCGTCCGCCGGATGGCCGAAGTATTCGATGAATCTCGAAGCGTGGAATGAGAGCGACGCAGACACCGATGTCGCGCCGCTCGGCATGGCCGCAGAGTCCGACTGGGTGCTCCAGAGCAACTACGACTACGACCGCGGAATGATCCGCAATCCGTTCATGTATGAGTTCAGCAATCGCATCGGGCGGTGGGCACCGCGCTCGCGATTCGTGGAGGTTTTTGCGAACACAAACGATGGCACGCTCGACTACCCCGGCGACTATTTGGGAGTCTATTCGCTCATGGAGAAGCCCGAGCGCGGCGGCGACCGCATCGACGTGGAGCGGCTCGATTTCAATGATCTCACCGGCAACGACGTCACGGGCGGCTACATCGTCAAAGTGGACCGTCTCGACCCCGGCACCAGCGGATGGGTTACCAGCCGCAACTTTCCGCTCACCGAGCCGTTCGGCTCCGAAGTCCGGCTCAACTACGGCTACCCCGAAGAGCGTCCTTCGCCCGCACCGGCGATTCCCGCAGCGCAGTCCGCTTACATTCGCAACTACGTTCAGGCATTTGAAGACGCCGTCGTGCAGACGAACCGCATCAACCCAAGCACCGGCCTGCATTACACCGACTACATCGACCGCGACTCGTGGGTCGATCACGGCCTGCTCAACATTCTCGCGCAAAACGCCGACTGCTTTCGCCTCAGCACCTACATGCACAAGAAGAAAGGCGGCAAGCTGGTTGCCGGGCCTATCTGGGACTTCGATCGCACGATCGGCTCGACCGATACCCGCAGTGCAAATCCGGTCGGTTGGAGCGCCATCCAGCCCGCCACCGACATCATGACGTGGGGCTGGTGGAAGTATCTGTGGACCGACGCCGATTTCTGGCAGCGCTACACGGACCGTTGGGCCGAACTGCGCGGCGGCATCCTCACCGACGCCAACCTCACCGCGCTCGTGACCCAATACGAAACCGAGCTCAGCGAAGCCGCCGTCCGCAACTACAGCAAATGGACCGCCACGCCGCCACGGGACGGCCCCGACGCCGGAACGAACGCCACATTTAGTGATGAAATGGACATCGTTCGCTCGTGGATAACGCAACGCACTGCGTGGATTGACTCGCAGTTCATCCCCGCGCCGCTCCGCAGTCCCGCAGGAGGGCAGACCAGTGCCGTCACCATCACTGCGACGCAGGGCACCATTTACTACACGCTCGACGGCACCGACCCGCGCCTGCCCGGCGGAGCGATCCGGCCTTCGGCGCTCACTCTTTCCAGCGGAACATCGGCCACAGTCTCCGGCAGTACACTGCTCACAGCGCGGACGAAAACCGCGACGCTTTGGAGCGCGCCATCTACCGGCTACTACTTCGGCAGCACGCCCGCGGCGGCTGGAAATATCATCGTTACCGAGCTTCACTATCACCCCGGCGATCCTTCGCTCGCCGAGCAAGCTGCGGGTTTCACAAACGCGGATGACTTTGAGTTTATCGAGCTGATGAACATCTCCCTGGGCGTCGTGGATCTCTCCGGCAGCCGCTTTACTGCGGGCGTCGATTTCACGTTCCCGCTCAACACCACACTCACCGCCGGGCAACGCGTCATCATCGTGAGCAACCGCAACGCCTTCGCCGCCCGCCACCCGGGCATCGCGTTCAGCGCAATCGCGGGCGAATACTTGAACGACCGCCTCAACAACATCGGCGAACAAGTGCGCCTCGAATCTTCGTCCGGCGGAGTCATCTTCGACTTCACCTACGGCACCACCGGGCTCTGGCCCGCAGAAGCCGACGGCACAGGACGCAGCCTCGTCCTCATCCGCCCAAGCGCAAACCCCGCTCTCGGCAACGCACTCAACTGGCGTGCTTCCGCCGCCACAAACGGCACGCCGCTCACCACGGAAAACACCAGCTACGCCGCATGGAAAACAGCCGCCGGAATCACCCTCGAAACAGACGATCTTGATGGTGACGGCCTGCTCCCGCTGCTCGAATACGGCACCGGCAGCGACCCCACGCTGGCCGCGTTCGACCGTCTGCCCACCGTGCAGCGCGACATCGCAGGCGACTGGGTTTTCCAAATCACCCGCTCGCTTTCCGCAGACGACGCCGACTTCTCCATCCAAACCAGCGGGACACTCGGAGCATGGGACGAAGCCGCATTCACGATCGATTCCCGCGTCACGACCGGCAACGTTGAGCGGTTCCAATGCCGAGTCACCAACCCACCCGCGGCCACACGGTTTTTCCTGCGCACGCGGTGGTTCCTGCGGAATTGACCGATGGCGGGGGTTCTAAGACTTTCAATGCTGTGTCGCGACGAAATGTGGAACGGCTTGGCCGGAATGTCATGGGCGCGTTCATTTTTGACCGCCTGAAACGCGAGTCCGGATGGGAGCAGCCCTGTCTGCTTACGAACGATCAGCGCTTCGCGGCCTTTTGTCGAACTTACGAGCGACTTGATAGCGCGTTTGGTCTTGTTCCCCCTCCCGCTCATGGTTAATGAGAGTTTAGAATCTGTGAAAACAAATAACTTTCGAACCTTCCCGCTCAAATCAACCTAAATAAAGCAGTTAGCCGGATGTGAAAATGGCGGAAGTCGTGCAACAACAGAGAGATGCACGACGAAACGAGCGCGAAAAACGTTCACCTATTGGGTGAGGCCGCAGTGGTGGGCAAAATCCTGCCGCCGGACCTGACCA
>CANIWM010000123.1 GCA_947471505.1 Chthoniobacteraceae bacterium
ACCCTCATCCACCACCCAAAACTCAGGTTCTGGGTCGTTGAACATCCTCCAACCAACATTTGGCCCCCTATTCTCGGCGCTTTTTCTCTGTAAAACACGGTCCGCTTTTGTACCGGCAAGAATTCCGCTTTTGTACCGTCGCCGACAGCAAAAAAAACCGCGCTTGCCGCCATCCGCTTCCGTGTCATGTTCGGCAGCACTATGGAAACACCGACAATCACCGCTTGGCTCAAAACATCTTGTGGATGGAGCAATGGCGTCCGCGCCGTGCTCAAAAAGTATGGCCTGAAATACGAAGAGAAGGACATCATCCAAAACCCCGCGTTCCGCTGGGAGATGGAGCAGAAGTCCGGGCAAGACAAACAGCCCACTCTCGAAGTCAACGGCACTATGCTCCCCGACATCTCGGGCGAAGAACTCGAAGCATGGATGCTCCAAAACGGCGTCATTCAAAAGAACGAAGCTCCCGTGAATGTCCCGCTCAACAGCGCTTGCACGGACGCCCAGCACGAAGCCATGCGTGCCGGAGTGCCCGTTTCATTTAAGAGCTAAATCTCACGCCCGACACCAATCTCGCGCCGCGTCCTCGACAGGACGCGGCGTTTTGCTATTCGCCCATCGCACCGATGAAACCATTCATCAAACCACGTCCAGCCACACCACCGCAGCCCGAGCCCGCAGCCCCCAAGCCTGCCGCGTCCCTCAATGAGCTCACCATCTTCGCCCTAGCCGCCGGTATTTCCGACCCGACGGAACGCACGGCCTATCTAGACCAAATGTGCGGAGCCGATGCCGCCCTGAAGGCCCGCCTCCAGCAGCGCCTCGCGGCCCGCCTTGCCGACATCCCTGCGCCGCCCGCCCCGACAGCGGAGCGCCGCATCGAGTCTGCACTCCTCTCCCGGGAGCCCAGCGCAAAAGACTCCCCTGCCCTCGCACTCGTTCCCGTCTCCGCGATGCAATTCCCCGCACTCCCTCCGCAGCTCCAGCGGCAAGTCACCTTCGCGTGGGGAAGCGCCACACTCATGGCGCTCGCAGTCGGCGCACTGGCCGTCATCTTCTACTTTGAGAAAGACGCCCGCGTCCGCGCGGAAGGCCTCGCAAAGGAAGCGACTGGCGCAGCAGAGCAATCCCTCCGCGATCGTGAATCCTCCGAAGCTAGGGCGCGCGAAGCGGCCACCGAAGCCCAGCGCACCGCCGATGCCCGCGACAAAGCCGAAGCCGAACGCGACGCCTCCGCCCTCAAGGCCGCCGCAGCAGCCCAAGAAACCGAGCGCCTCCGCGCCGAAGCGGACAAACAGCGCGCCGAACTCAACAGCCTCCGCACGAGCACTGAGGAAAAGTCGAAGGCCGAAAAAGAACAGATGCTCGCCACCCAGCGCACTGCCACCTCCGCCCTCGCCGACAGCCTCGCAACACTCGCCAACTTTCAGCTCCTCGCGAAAGCATACGCCGACGCCGAAGTCAGCGCCCGCCAATGCTTCGAGTTGCGCTCCGCCAACGGCATCCAAGGCTGGCCCCTCGTAGAAGCCCGCTCTCTCCTCGGCGAAGCCAGCCTCCAGCGCAACGCCGACGCCGAAGCCGAAAAAATGCTCACCGCCGCAGGAACAGAAATCGAAACGCTCGGAGCCCCTACGAACGACATCGATCGCGCCCGCTTCACCTCCGCATCGAAGCGCATCGTCCTCTTCTTTAACGCCACAGGCCGCCGAAAGGAAGGTACCGAGTGGAAGCGCCGCCTCGACGCCATCGTAGCGCCACGTCAGCCGTGAGCGCCCCATCGCAGCGGGAAGCCTCGATAGCGAAAGGTAGCCCCCCGTTTTGAGCCTCCCTCGTCTTTATCCTTGCAGCCAGCGCAGGCTCGGATTTAAGAAGGCCCCCAACGGAAGGGTGGCAGAGTGGTCTAACGCACTCGACTCGAAATCGAACGAACTGTAAAAGGTTCCGTGGGTTCAAATCCCACCCCTTCCGCCATTTCTCCCACAACACGGTTCGTTCAGAGCAATCCTAGCTTGCCCCCAGCGATGTGTTCCCGCAACTCTCGGCGATGCCACGCATCATCGCCCTTCTCGGACTTGTCGTCTTCATCGCCATCGCATGGGCGCTTTCGAATAACCGCCGCCGCTTTCCGTGGCGCACGGTGCTCGCCGGGTTGGCGCTCCAGTTTGTCTGCGCGGCGTTCATCCTCGGCACGAGGCCGGGGCGGGCGATTTTTGAAGGCGCGCAAGCCGCCGTCCAAAAGCTCTCCGATTGCTCCAACGAAGGCGTGCAACTCGTCTTCGGCCCGTTGGCCAAAGCGGACGTTCTCGGCGGCGCATTCGGCCCGCAGAACAACATCGTTTTCGCCGTCACCATCTCCGCCACCATCATCTTCATCGCCGCGCTTTCTGCGCTGCTTTACCACCTCGGCATCCTCCAGTGCATCGTCCGCGTCATGGCTCTCGTCATGCAGCGCGTGATGGGCACCAGCGGCAGCGAGAGCCTCGCCGCCGCCAGCAATATCTTCCTCGGCCAGACGGAAGCCGCCCTCATCGTGAAGCCCTACATCGCCAAGATGACCGCCAGCGAAATCATGGCGCTCATGACCGCCGGGATGGCCACCATCGCAACCGGCGTCATGGTCGTTTACGGAGGCAAAGACATCGGAATGAATGCCGGTCACATCCTCACTGCATCCGTCCTCAGCGCCCCGGCAGCATTGCTTGTTTCCAAAATCATGTTCCCCGAAACCGAGGCCAGTGAAACCCGCTCCGGCGCGGCGATGACAACGGAAAGGACCGACCAAAACAGCATCGACGCCCTCTGCCGAGGCACGAGCGAAGGCGTCACCATGGCCATCAACGTCATGGCCATGCTCATCGCATTCACCGCCGCCGTCGCACTGCTAAACATGAGCATCGGCGGCGTTCAGTGGCTCCTCGCGGGGAAACCGGACGACTTCCACCCCGCCACACTGCAAACCATGCTCGGCCATCTCAATGCACCGTGCGCATGGCTCATGGGCGTCCCGTGGAAAGATTGCCACCTCGTCGGCCAAGCCCTCGGCGAGCGCGTCGTGCTCAACGAATTTGTCGGCTACCTCTCCCTCTCCGCGCATAAAGAAACGCTCGACCCACGCTCCACCATCATCGCCACCTACGCCCTTTGCGGCTTCGCCAACTTCGCCAGCATCGGCATCCAAATCGGCGGTATAAGCGCCATCGCCCCCGCCCGCCGTGGCGACCTCGCGAGACTTGGCCTCCGCGCAATGATCGCCGGACTACTCGTCTGCTACATCACCGCGACTGTCGTGGGAATCCTGACCCCGCAGACACCGTAACTTTCACTAAGAACCCTGCCTCCGCAGTATCCTCTCACCACACTATGATCAGAATACCCGGACAACCTGGACGCGACCTTTGTGACCCACATCTCGGCCTCACGCGGCGCGACCTTTTGCGCGTCGGCGGCAGCGCGATTCTTGGGCTCACGCTCGGCTCGGCGCTTTCGCTGAAGGCGCGGGCGGTGGAGACGAAGACGACAGGCGGCGGCTTCGGCAAGGCGAAGCACATCGTCATGGTCTATCTGCAAGGCGGACCGTCGCACATTGACCTTTGGGACCCGAAGGAAAACATGCCCGATAAAATGCGCAGTCCATTTAAGGACATCGCGACGAAGATCCCCGGCACACGCTTCACCGAGCTGCTGCCGGGGCTGGCAAAGCTGAACGACCGGTTCACGATGATCCGCTCGATGAGCTACACGCCAAACGGGCTCTTCAATCACACCGCCGCGATTTACCAAATCATGACCGGCTACACGACGGACAAAGTCTCGCCGTCCGGCCAGCTAGAGCCGCCGAATGCGAAGGACTTCCCGAACTTCGGCAGCAACATCATCCGGCTGAAACCGCAGACGGAGCCCGTGCTTCCGTTCGTCATGCTCCCGCGCCCGTTGCAGGAATCGAACGTCGTCGGCAAAGGCGGCGGCGCTGGGTTTCTCGGCAAAGCATTCGACCCCTACACGCTCTTCCCCGATGGCGACGACCTCGACATGACGAAGATGAGCCGCATCAAAGTGGACGACCTCAAACTCCGGCCCGATGTCTTCGCCCACCGCCTCCAGCGCCGCGCCCGGTTGCGTGATGCGATGGAGCACGCGATGCCCGAGATCGACAAAGCCGTCGCCGCTTACCAACTCGATGATTACTACGGCAAAGCCCTCGACCTCATCACCAGCGGCAAAGCCCGCGAAGCGTTCGAGATGGACCGCGAGACCTCCGACATGCGCGAGCGGTATGGGATGAACACCTTCGGCCAATCGCTCCTCCTAGCCCGCCGTCTCGTGGAAGCAGGCACGCGCGTCGTCGAAGTCATCTGGCCCAAAGTCGCCAACAGCGACAACCACTCGTGGGACACTCACGCTGGCCTCACCACGCGCCTCCGCGACCAAGCCGCGCCGATGTTTGACAAAGGATTCTCCGCTTTCATCGAAGACATGGATTCGCGCGGATTGCTGGATGAAACCATCGTCGTCGCGCTGGGTGAATTTGGGCGCAGCCCCGAGCGCGGCGTCTCCACGAGCGGCAACCAAAACAGCTCCGACGGGCGCGACCATTGGCCCTACTGCTACACCGCCGCCATCGCCGGAGCGGGCATAAAAAGAGGTTACGTCCACGGCGAGAGCGACGCCACCGGAGCCTCGCCGAAGAGCGACCCCGTCCACCCGACGGAACTACTCGCCAGCATCTACCACGCATTCGGCATAGACCCGGAGACCATCGTCTATAACCACCTCAACCAGCCGCGTGAGTTGGTGAAAGCGAAGCACATCCCCGCCATCTTCGCGTAACGGCGAAGGGCATCCTTACAAGTTTATCCCTCCGCGATCTTCTGCCGTTCGGCGGGCGCTTGCGCGGGCTGCTGGGCCTCGGGCGTCACTTGGTTCATCTTCTTTTTGTATTCGTCGAAGAGCATTTTCCCGCGTGCCTTTTTCATCTCTTGCTGGCGTTGGACGTTGCTGCCGAGCTCCTTCGCGAGGTCCATCGTCGCACGCATCTGGCCTTCTCCACCGGCTGCGGATTGGCGGAGCTGCTCCATGCTCTGGCCGACTTCGCCGCCCATCATCCCTTGCAGTTCGCCGATGCTGCCCTTCATGAGCGTCGCGAGGCCGTCGAGTGAACGGCTCACCGCGACCCGCGTCTTTAGCGTCTCAAATTCGCGCTGAAACCTCTGCACTTCGCGCAGACTGTTCGCGATGATTTCGGTGTTCTGTTTGTAGAGGGCTTCGAGATGGTCGAGCTGCGCAGTGTTGTCCGCCACATCGCCTTCCATGTTCGCGAGTTCCTCGGCGTAATGCGCGCCGTTCTCCTCGTCGTTCGCCGTGATTGCCGCTTGGAGAAGCCCCTGCAACTCCTGCTTCTGCCGGTTCTGGCGCTTCACTTGGTCCTTTAAATTGGCCACCTGTCCGGCGAGTTGCCCGTTCGCGTAATGCGCGCGGTCCGCCTTCTCGCGAGAGTCGCGGATACCGCGTTCGACGACGGCTTGGTTGATGGCGTCGGTCTCGGTGACTTTCTCAGCCATGAGGCCGAGCCAGATGAAGATGCGTTTGAATGCTCGAAACATAAAATGGAGTTGGTTGGTTGAAGAGTCAGAGCTTAGCGCGTCCGCAAAGAACGTCAGCGCACGCTGCGCTTTTCCGTCAGGCGGAGTGATTCTGCCAGCATAAAAAAGGAGATGGCCCAGTTTGGAAGAGCGTTCCAAACTGGGCCACTGGTTGAGAGGTGGAAAGCGAGTCGGTCCTTTATCGCTGACCGGGAGGTCAGGATATGGGCGCACGCTGCTTTCCACCTCCGCTCGACTCGTCGGCTACGGCACCGAAATGTAGATGAGGTGCATCGCACCTACCGCATCTGTGGCTTTCACGACGATGCTTCCGGCGTTGTTGAAGCTATGCGTCTGCGCTGGGCTGCCGACGACGCTGCTGATCACGGCGAAGGTCTTCACCGTAGAGGTGCCGATGGCGTCGCCTTCTTGCAGGACGAGCCGGAGTGCGCCGTTGCTGTCTGTCGCCCACAGGCTGGTGTCGTTTGCCGTGGTGATGGTGTTACCACTGATGGTCGCGAGGAAGATCGGGCCGCGTCCCTCGGGGAGTGCGAGCGAGGTGAATGTTTTCCAGTTAAACCCGGAGGCGTTCGGGAGCTGTCCGCTTTCGCGGGCAACGAGCTTCACTTCTCCGAGTGCGTTGGTGGCCCATATGCCATCGTTGTTGGTCGCGCTGATGCTCTTTGTCGTGTCCACCTTCAGTGTCCCGATGAATGCCACTTGGCGACCGCTGGCGCTGACGGGGTCTTTGAATGTGGCAAAGACGCCGCCGTCTCCGCCGTCTGCAATGCTCCCTTTGGCGACGACGGGTGCCGCAATGTAGTCCACATCGTCTTCGGCAAAGATTGCCACGTTGTTGAGCGTCGTCGCGGTGCCGGTTTTAGGTTTCACCGTGCCGAGGAATGCCATCGCCGCAGACACCGAGTTCTGCGTGGGGATGCCGAGGCTCAGAAACTCTCCGCCGTAGCCCGGCGCATTGCCTCCTTTGGAGTAGGTGTAACGCGGGAATGACAGCGCCTCCTGCGTGAATGGAACGATCAACTGCGTATTGTCCGTCAGCGTCAGTCGGGCGGTGGTGAAGTCGTTGTCCACTAAGCTGGCCACCCCGTGACCTTGGCCCGGTGAGCCCGGAAGGGCCACGAGCGTGTTGATGGTCTTGATCGCTGGGCCATACTGCGTGCTGCCCTCGCGTGGTCCTGCCGCAATCGTGGCGCTACCGATGTCATAGAACCACAGCCCGCCGTCCGTCGTGGGCGTAGCGCCCAAGACGGTTGCGGCGAAGCTGATGCTGCGCGCTCCCAGCGCGATGGAAGTGAACGTATTAAACGTCCCACCTCCCGCGGCCCCGTCGCCCTTGCGAACGACGACTACTGCGGCGAGAGGGCCGGTGCCGTCTGCATCGCAGAAGATCGCCGTGTTGTTTGCCGCGAGCACCGCACCGGTGGTCTTCGGTGCATTCGCCAGCATGGCCTGCCAGACAATCCCGCCATCTGGGCCGAGCAGCGGGTCTTTGAGCGCGGCGACTACTACGTTGGTGTAGGCTGCCACAGCATCGCCCTTTTTCGCCACCACGCGCATCGTCGCGGCCATGTCGCCGAGCTGAAACGCGAGGATCGCACTCGTCGTCACCGTGCCTGCTTTGTAACTGGCCAGCACTGCGCATTGGTTTGCGTCATTGATGCACGGGAAGCCGAAGCTCACCCACACCGCACCCGTCGGGATGCCGCTGCCTGAGACGCCAGCGCCGGGGACTGCTCCGCCCTTTGCGCCGAGTTCCGTGGAGACGGGATCGAGCTGCACGGCCCACGTCTGCGTCGCGGGTGTCGGGTCTGCATTTCCCTCCGCATCCGTCGCGAAGACGCTGAAGGTGTGCGGCCCATTCGCGAGCCCGCTGAAAGTCACCGGCCCATCGCCTGTCGTCGGTGCGCCACCGTCGAGGGTGTAGGTGAAAGTGGACACTTCATCCGCGCTGAACTCGAACGTCGCGCTCGTGCTGATCGTCACTGCGGGCGGGCCGCTGACGATGCTCGTCTGCGGCGGCGTCATGTCCGAGATGGTGATCTCGTGTGTGGGTGCGTAGGCCCCGGCGTAGTCCTTATCCACTGCGGTTGCCGTCACCGTGTAGGTGCCGGGAGACGCATAGGCGTGCGTCAGCGCCAGCGGCGAGGCCGACCCCGTGTACACCGTGCCCGTTCCGTCGCCGTAATTCAGCGCCCACTCAAAGCCCGCTGCCATATCCGCCGCCACATCCGTCGCGGTGAAAGTGAATGCGATTGGAGTATTCAAATCGCCCACCGTCGGCCCGACGATGGCCACCTTCGGCGCGACATTCGCCACCTCAAAGGCGAAGGTCGTCACCGCCGTCGCGCTCGTCGCGTCCGTCGCCGTGATCGTCACTTGCGAAGCCGCCGGGCCGTCTGCGCCTGTCGCTGTCCAGCTCCATGTTCCCGCGAGGTTGTCCTGCGTGATTGTTCCCGAGGAAGCCGACAGCGTCACCGTCTCATTCCCATCCGCATCCGAGAACGTCCCCGTCTGCGTCGCCACTACTCCTTCCCGCGCCGCCACCTTTGTGGAAAGGGACAGATCGAACACCGTCCCGAACCCGCCATCACCACCGTATCGGGTCGTCCCGAAGTAGTGCCCAGCGCCAGCATTTACGAGAGTGCCCATCGGCTCTGCCCCATCGTTAAACGAGAACTGGTGCAACGTCGTCAGCACCCCGGCGGTCGTCATATTAAAGAGCGTGCCGCCCCCGTATGTCCCACCCTTTTGCGTCGTCCCGTAGAAGCTCCCGTCGAGAGCTGGAATCAGCGCCCCCAGCGGGTTCTGGCCGTTGCTCACGTCGAAGTTCACCAGGGTGGTCAGCACCCCAGCATCCGTCATCTTGAAGGCCGTCCCCGCGCCAAACGTGCCGCCGCCGCCCACCGTCCCGTAGAATGTCCCGTCCGTCGCCTGCGCGAGGATTCCATACGGGTAAGCGCCAGTAGCCCCATCGAATTCCACCAGCGTCGTCGCCACCCCAGCGGGCGTCACTTTATACACCACGCCGACCCCGTTCGCGCCGCCCTGCGTCGTCGTCCCATAGAAGTTCCCGTCTGCCGCTTGCATCAGGCCCGAGTAAGGCTGCGAGCCGGGGGTCGCCCCGCCGTTGCCCGTGAAGCTCGCCAGCGTCGTCAGCACACCCGCAGGCGTCATCTTGAAGACCGTCCCACTATTGCTCGCCCCGCCGGTCTGCGTCGTCCCGTAAAAGTTCCCATCGGTGCCCTTCAGCAGCCCGCCGACAGGGTTCGAGCCGTTGCCCCCGTCGAAGTTCACCAGCGTCGTCTGCACGCCCGCTGGGGATACTTTGTAAATCGTCCCCGCCCCGTTTACTCCGCCTTGGTTATTGATTCCGTAGAAAAACCCGCCCGCACCCTCCGCGAGCAGTCCGTAAGGATACACACCCTCGCTGCCCGTGAACGCCGTCAGCGTCGTCTGCACACCGGCACCCGTCAGCTTGAAGACCGTCCCGTAGTAATCCGCGCCACCCTGATTCGTCACCCCGTAGAAATTCCCATCGCTGCCCGCCGTGAGCACGCTGCTGAACGAAGGATGCGCCCCCGGATTGCTCCCGGCGGTGCCCGTAAAGCTCAACAGCGAGGAAAAGCTCGTCGACAGCGCGGAAGGATAGTTCGTCGTCAGCACCGGCGGGCTCCCCGCAGGAGCGTCCGCCAGCGAAGTCGCCGCCGAAGCAAGGCTCAAAGAGCAAGCGAGAGCCGACAACCAGCGCCGGGACATGATAGCCCGTGGAGCCTTTGCGGATGTGGATGGGATGAAGTGAAGCGAGCCGGAGCCCGACAGTGGATATGATAGTGTTTTCATTGGATGGTTTGTTTTTGAGTTTGTGAAGACGTGTGTCTTCAAAACGGGAGTTGGGGGCGGTGGGGAAAAGGTCAGCGGATATTTTTCAACTGGCGAATGGTGAGGTAGTCCGGCATCGTTGCGGGCATGAGCATCACCGTTGAATTACCTCCAGAGTTGGATCAGGACGTGAAGAGGATTCCCGATGTGGAAAAGCGCGTTCTCTCGTTCCTACGCAGTCAAGTGGAGCATGAGAAGTGGCGCACGGCGCGCTACAGCGAGCAAGCAGTCCGACTCCTCGAAGAGAGCAAGGCGGATGCTGCACAGATGAAGGCGGAGGGCGTGCCGCGCGAGGAGTTGTTTCGCCGCTTCTTCGAGGCTTACGATAGGGTAGCCGAGCAGCAGTAATGGGGATGTTCCTTGCTGTCTTGGACACCAATGTCGTCCTCGCCGCGCATCGCAGCAACGCGCCGACAAGTCCGAACCGCGAACTTTTAGCGCGCTGGGGAGCGGGTGAATTCACGCTCCTTTACTCCGATGACATCCTCCTCGAATACATCGAGAAGTTGATCGAGAAAGGCGCGAGCGACGCGACGGTGCGACAGCTCATCAGCTCAATGCTCGGCACGGGTGAGCGAGTGGAAATCGAGTCTTTCCACCTGCGCCGCTACCCGAGCGATACGGACGACATCGCGTTCGTGCTCTGCGCACTCAATGGCGACGCAACGCATTTGGTGACTTATGACGGCGGCTTTTTGGAGGTGGTGCGAGATTGCCCGTTCACGATTTGCGAGCCGCTGGCTTTTCTGCGGGAGCTGCGCCGAAGCCTATAGCAGAGGCTCCACCGTCACATGGTCCAGCACGCCGTCCTGGCTATCGATATTCCCCGTGCTGATATCCGTGAACACCAGAGTGCTCGCCGAGGAAATCGCCGTGAACGTGAACGTCACCTTATTAAACTCCAGGCTGGGAGCGGTCGCCGCGCTGTTATCGCCCACATCGAAGTAACTCGTATGGCTCCGCAATGCCCCGTGGGAGGTCGCCGCGATCTGCTCGCTGCCGGGGACGATCAACTGCGAACCGCTCGTCGGCGACCCACCATCGCGCACTTCCACCTGGAGCGTCTGAACGGAAAACGAGGTATGGCCATAGGAGCCAAAGTCGAACTGCACCGTGTAAGTCTGCCCAGCGACCGTCTTGAACACTTGCGAGAGCCTGCCGCCGATTTTGTGGACGGCCTTATTAAAAAGCGCCGCATGACTCCCCGCTGACGCCCCTTCTTCATCGCTAATCTGCACTCCCTTCGCGACCCCCGAAAACGCCCAGCCTGCCGCCACGTAGCTCTTATTGCCCCCGTGTATCTCGAAGCTCCCATTTTGGAACGGGTCCGCTGGCACAAACGTCTGCGCGAACTTCGCAATCGGCACCCTCGTGAGCGGCACCACCAGCGCGACTACCGCCGCGACCAGGGCCGTCACCGCCACCGGCCACGGATGCCGCCGCACCCACCGCCCCGCGCGCTCGGCGCCGGTGATGGCCCGCGAGTGGATGGGCTCGCCAGCCAGCCAGCGCTCCAGCTCGTCCGCAAGAAAGCCCGCGCTGCTGATGCGCTGGGCGGGGTCTTTGGTGAGGCAGCGCGCGACGATGGTGGCGAGGTCGGGGGCGATCTGGACGGGATGGACGGGATGGACGGCGGTCTGCTGTCCATTGCGTCCATGCCGTCCATGCCGTCCATTGAGGCTCGGCGCCTCCCCCTCCACCACCTGCCGCAGCACCTCCACCGCGCTCCCTCCAGCAAACGGCAGCCGCCCGCTGAGCATCTGGAAAAGGATCGCCCCCAGCGCCCACACATCGCTCGCCGCGCCGATCTCCCGCGCGTTCCCCGCGGCCTGCTCGGGCGACATATATTCCGGCGTGCCGAGGAAGGATTGCGTGAGCGTGAGGCCGGAGTCTGCGGTGGTCACTTTCGCCAGCCCGAAGTCCGTGAGCCACGGCGAGCCCGCCGCATCGAGGACGATATTCCCCGGCTTCAAATCGCGGTGCAGCACCCCGCGCTCGTGCGCCTGCTGCACTGCGCGCCCGACCTTCGCCATCAGCACCGCAGCCTCGCGCGGCGGGAGCGGCCCGTCTTTTAGCCGCGCCGCGAGGCTGCCGCCCTCGATGAGCTTCATGGTGAAATACGGCTGCCCGTCTTGCTCGCCGACTTCATACACCGGCACGATGTGCGGGTGGTCGAGCTGAGCCGCCGCGCCTGCCTCCGTCCTGAACCGCGCCTTTTCCTCCGCCGTCGCCAGCAGCAGCGAACGCATCATCTTCACAGCCACCGTGCGCCCGAGCCGCGAATCAAACGCCTCATACACCGCGCCCATCCCGCCCACCGCAATCTCCCGCCGCACCTCATACGCCCCAAACGCGCAAGGCAGCGCCGCAGGATCGAAGCGCGCCGACCCACGCGGCTCCGGCTCCGTCATGATTTGCAAAAGCGCACACGCCAAGCACGGCTGCCCCGCAGGCACGATGTCCCCGCATGTGGCGCAGGCGCGGATGGTTTCAGGATTGGTCATCATTAAGAGAGTTGGGGAAACGCCGCAAAAGGTCAGCGCCGCATCAGCGCCACCAGATGCCGCAGCTCCGCCTCCACATCCGCATCCGTCGCCACCGTCGCCCGAATCTCCGCCCGCACCTGCGCCGCGAATCCCTTGCGCAACTCGAAGGCCGCCGTCTTCACCGCACCCTCCGTCATGCCGAGCCGCGCTGCCGTTTCCCCATACCGCTCCGCATCCGCCGAGCCCTCCAGCCCGCACTTCAGCGCCGCGAAGAGCGCCGCCTTTTCCGCCCACTCCACCTCCAGCGCGGCCAGCGCCCGCGCCACCGTGGACTCCGCCCACTTGCGGTCAAACGCCTCCTCCGGCGAATCCCCCGGCCCCATCGGCTCTGCGCCTAGCTCCTGCAATTCATGCAGCGGAATCGCCAGCGCACCGCCCCCGCGCTTGGCCGCGTTCGCTTTCTCCTGCTGGTCCCCCAGCCACCGCCGAAACGCGACGAGCAGGAAGTTGCGGAACCTCCCCTCGCCCGGCCTCGCCTTACGCAGCAGCTCCCCGGAGAGCAGATACTCAAAGAAGCCCTGCACCCATCCGCCGCCGAATCGTGGTCCTGCCCACGCTTGCGCAGGAAGACATAAAGCGGACGCCAATAAGCCGTCGCCAGCCGCTCCAGCCCGCGCATCGCCCCCACGCCATCGCCCTGCACCTCCAGCAACGCCGACCACATCGTTGGTGGAAAGAGCGCACTGCGACTCGTAGCTCCCATTGAAACATCCATTCCGGCCCCTGATAAACCGGACGGCCCCGCGCTGACAATTGAGAACTCGCCGAAAGCCGGATTGTCACACAACAAAAAGCCCCGCTCTCTGCCGAGAGCGGGGCTTTTTCTATCGGCTATTTACTATTCCCGACACGTCGGGATAGCCGCCAAGCGAGGCGCACTACGGCACCGCGATTTGCAGGAGATGCTGCGCGCCCAGCGCGTCCGTCGCCTTCACGACCACGCTGCCGCCGCTGTTGAAACTGCGCGTCTGCGCCGGGCTGCCGACGACACTGGAGAGCACCACGAAAGTCTTCACCGTGCTCGTGCCGATGGCGTCGCCTTCTTGCAGCAGCAGCCGCAGCGCGCCCGTGCTGTCGGTCGCCCAGAGGCCCACGTCGTTGGCCGTCGTGATGCCGCCGGGACCGGGCAGCGCGGGCAGCGTCGTGCCTGTGCGGTTGATGAGTGATGCCACGAACAGCGGGCCGCGGCCCTCCGGCAGCGCCAGCGAGGTGAACGTCTTCCACACCCCGCCTCCTGCTTCCGCTGCGGGATAGCCTTCGCGGGCTACGAGGTTCAGGCCGCTGACTTCGCTGAAGGACCACACGCCGTCGTTATCCGCAGCGGTGATGCTCCCTAGCACCGTCTTCATCGTCCCGAGGAAAGCCACCGCGCGACCGCCTGCGCTCACCGGGTCTGTCAGCACCGAGAAAACGCCCCCGCTCACGCCTGCCGGGTCTCCCTTCGACACCAAACGGCCAGCCTCATAATTCACATCATCCTCCGCGAAGATCGCCACGTTGTTCAGCGCAGTCGCACTGCCCGTCAGCGGCTTCACCGTCCCCAAGAACGCCATCGCCGCGCTCCCCGAGTTTTGCGTTGGCAGGCCGAAGCTCAGCCACTTTGCCCCCGTGCCGTAGCCCAGCGCATCGCCGCCTGCCACGTAGGAGAAATCGCCCGTCCCATCCTGCCCGATGTAGCCGAGCGCCTGCCGCGCATCCCCCAGCGTCACCCGCAAGACCGTATAATC
>CANIWM010000124.1 GCA_947471505.1 Chthoniobacteraceae bacterium
CCCTCCCCACCCAAACAAAACGCGCTGATTTTCTAAAACAGCGACCGCGCAACCACCGCGCGCAGCATCATCGACCTGCCGCCACCGTGAAATCCAACCCGCGCCGCTCCCCCTCGCCCTCAACCCTCAACTGCCGTTTTTAGGTTAAACTGAGCCTCTCAGACAAACGAACAGGACGCGCCGTCTTCCAGCGCGTCCTGTTCAAAGGAAATGAATGTGATTTCGGAAAGTCGCCTTAGCGCATCAGGAGCGCCTGACGGGCGCGCTTGATGGCGTTGTTGATCTTCCGATGGTAATGAGCAGGAACGCCCGTCGTGCGGCGGGGAAGAATCTTCCCAGCTTCGGTGACATAGCGCTTCAGAAGCTCAGGGTTCTTCCAGTCGATTGCTTCAAGGGCAATGTCCACACGACGCCGGGGCATCATGCGGTTTGCTTTCCGGAAGTTTGTCCGGCGTTGCGGTGTTTTTGGCTGACTCATGGTTACTTGATTTCACGATGAAGCGTGCGGCGCTTCATGTTGGGATTGTATTTTACTTTTTCGAGCCGGGTCGGGGTGTTCGGGCTCTTTTTGTTGCGACTGGAGATGTAGCGGGAGACAGGTTTGCCCTCCGCTTTCGCCTCTGTGCATTCGAGGATGATAAATTCGCGCGCCATAGTGTTTCGTTATTCTTCGGTTTGAGTTTTCTGAGGGGTTTCTTCGGCTTCTTCTCCGTCGCCTTCTTCTTCGTCGGCGTCGGTGAGACCAAAAAGTGATGTGACAGGGACGCGGGACCGCTGATGCCGCTTCGTGCGCTCTAGCTCGGTCTGGCATTCGACGGTGAAGCGGGCGAAAGGCAGCGCCTCAAGCCGTGCGACCATGATCGGCTTTCCGCTCATCTCACAGATTCCGTAAACGCCGGCGTCCACGCGTTTGATCGCTTCCTCGATCTCGAAAAGCGCGTCTTGCTCCTGCGAGAGGAGTGAAAGTGCGAAGTCTTTGTCGTAGGCATCGCTGCCCGCGTCTGCCTGGTGCATTCCGAATGCGCTGGCTTCCCCACCTTCGGGGCGGGAGCGGAGGGTGTCTTTCGCCACACCCGCCATGCTATCGAGGATCAAATCGCGGAGAGCGATGAGCTTTTCGCGCTGCGCCTTTTGAAAGGGGGTGATTTTGATCGGGCCTTTGGGCCTTGGGACGATAAAAATCTCTTCGTCTTCATCCACGACTTTCGTGACTTTCTTCAGGGGCTTCTTCGTCACAGCCTCTTTCACTTTCGTTGCGACTTTCAGTGTGACTTTCGCTGGGGGAGTTTTCGTCTTACTGGCTTTGGGTTCTATCTTTGTTGTTTTTTTCACAGGTGCTTTGGCCGCTGGCTTGGTCTTGAGCGGGGCTTTTGCTTTGACCTTGGTTGGTGCTTTGGCTTTGGGCGCTGGCTTTTTGGCAGCAGGCTTCGAAGCCTTTGCTGGTGTGGCTTTTGGCTTTTTGACTGGTGCTTTTTTTGGCTGCTTCTTCGGCATAAAATTCGTGTGTTCCGGCGAGAAAGGGCGGGATAGATACGGAGTTCACCCTTGGCGTGCAAGGGCGAAATCGGATTCTTTTCGCTTTGGGTATTACTCCGTGGCGAAGCGTCCCTCCGGGCACTCTGCTCGGAGGTTTTCGGGCAACTGCTTGGTGTCGAGTTTTACGACGAGCGTGTGATTGCCAGCCGCAAGTTCGACTTCGGGTGATGGGTTGCTGGCGATGGCCAGCGGGGCTCCGTCGAGGTAGGCTTTGGTGACGCCTTGGAGGTTGAGGCGTGTCTTTCCTGCTCCGGCGAATTTCGCGACGGCTACGACCATGTCGCCGGGCTCGGGCACCATTTGCAGAGCGTCGGTGAGCGCGGCTTTGGGCAGGCGTCCGTCCACGTTGGTGAGCGTTTTGGCTCCGGGTGTGGTGATCTTTCCGCTCACGACGGCTTCTACGTCTTTGCCGGGATAGAGCCACCAGACTCGGGCGATGTTTGCTTTTGTCGCGTCGAATGGGCCGGGCTTGCCAAGCTGGGAGAGGAAGGCGAAGAGACTGGCTTTTTCTTTGTCAGTGAGCGCGTTGATAAGTCCGGCGGGCATGATGCTGCCGACGTTTTCGCGGGCGGTGATGTCGGCTTTTGGCACGCTGGTTTCATTACCGGCGGCGTCGCGGAGGAAGACGGCTTCGGCGGTTTCACGGAGCAGAACTCCGCTGGCGGCGCGTCCGCCTTTGAGCGTGAGTGCGATGGCGTTGTAGCCTTCTTTCACTTTGGCGTTGGGGACGAACAGGCTCTCGACGATGTAATCGACCGGCGCGCTGGCTCCGATGGTCATGAGCTCGGGGCCGACTTTGCCGCCGGCTCCGCCGATGGCGTGGCAGGCGGTGCAAGCGAGGGCGAGACGGCGGTAGATGGCTTCGCCTTCCATCGGGTTTCCGCGCTCGGTGGCTTTCACGAGCGCTGGCATATCGACGGTGGCGACGGGAGCTTCTGCGCCCATCGCTTGGGTGAGGGCGTTGGTAAGCGCTTCGCCTTTGCGACCGAGTTCGCGGGAGGCGCGGAGGGCGGCGGCGATGGCGGGCTTTGGCAAATCCTTCGGAATTGCGGCGGCGAATTTGCCTTTGAAGACCTCGCTGGCAAAAAGGCTGCGGAAGAGCGCGAGCTTAGCGGCATCGTCGCCGTCGGCTGCGACGGTGGAGAGGGCGGAAAGTGCGGCGTCGGGCTTGAATGCGGCGAGCGCTTCGAGTGCGCGGCGGCGGAGTCCGGCGTCGCCCTTGGCAAGCAGCGCTTCGAGTGTCGTTGCCGCTGCGGGTGTGCGGAGCGTGGCGAGAGCGTCGAACGAAGCGTCGATGACGGGCTGGCTCGCGCCGCTCATCGTGGCGGTGATGAATTCCACGGCGTCGAGCTTCCACAATCCGGCGAGGCGGATGGCGTCGGCTTTTACATCTGCGGGTGCGGATTTGATGACGTCGAGCGAAGCGCCGGGCGGCTTCACTCCACGGCGGGCGGCGGCGATGAGCGCGGCGGCGGCGCGGGGTTCGGCGATTTGCGCGAGAAGTTTTTCGGCTTCGGCGGGTCCGCCGGTCTGGCCGATGAGTTCGATCCAAGGTCCGTCTTTCGGTGCGCCGTTTTTGGCGACGATTTTGGAAAGGAGCGGGCCGGTCTTGTCGGCGGGCAGCGCTTGGAGGGCGAAAGAAATCGCGGCTTGCTGCTTGGCGGCGCTGGCGGGGTCGGCGGCGAGTTTCTCGACGTATTCCATCACCTGCGGCGCGAGGTCGTTCACGCTCAGCCAGGCGGCGTAGGCGTAATGCGTGTCGGAGTCTGCGGCGGCGGTGGAGTTCACGAATTGTCCCGTCGGGCTGGCGGGGAGCGCGGCGGGCGAGCCGCCGTTCACCGCAGCTTCCAGCACGAGCGCGGCGCTCTCGGCGGTGGGGATTCGGGAAAGGGCGCGCATGGCTTCGAGGCGGACGCGGGGGTTGGTGCTCTCCACACCGCGCTTCACGAACGAATACGCAACCTTTCGAGTGTCGGAATCTCCAAAATTAGAATGTAGAAGCTCAGACGCTATCCGTATCGTCAGCGCGCTTGCTTGCGGAATTTGTGTGCCCCGCAATTCCGACATTGGAAATAACGGACTCCCTCCGACTCCCTCGAGAAGTTGTGCAGCCCTGCCTTGTGCAATCACCCTAGATTTGATGGTGAAGCCACCGATTTCCGTCTCCATGCGCTCTTTCGTTATCGCACCTTTCTCCGCGACATCCTGAAGGGTGTAACCCGAAAGTTTTCTCTCCACAGTATCCGGCCCCACAACATCCACAACGACTCCCGGATTAGTCCTTTGTTGTTCTTTAACAAACTCGCGGTACGATTTTTCGCTCTCCACATTCTTCGCGGCATCATCCTTTGCTGCGGCTGACAGCAGTTGTGCCGACTGTTGGTTTGCCCATTCGTTGCTCGAACCAAAGGGCAAGTGCCTTAGCTCCATCCCTACCAAACTCTCCCACTTCACCCCCGCCTTCCCCTTCGGCGCGATGCGCCAGATGCGGCCGTTCACGTGGTCGCGGCGCGGGTCGCGGAAATCCACTTCGCCGTGGTTGATGACGGGGTTTGTCCAATCGGCCACGTAGAGCGCGCCGTCGGGGCCCATTTTCACGTCGATGGGGCGGAAGCTCGCGTCCGTCGTCCGCACGAGGTCGGCCTCGGCTTTTGTCTCGTAGCCGGACTTCGCGGGGCTGAGGTCCTTTATCGAAAACCGCGCGATGCGGTGCGCGCGGAAGTCGCATGTGATGGCGTTGCCCTGCCACTCGGCGGGGAAAAGCGGTGAGCGCACGAGCTCCAATCCGCAGAATTTCGGATAACTGCCGGGCGAGATGCTCGGCATGATTTTCTTCGCGTTTTCGTAGGTGAAATACATCGCGCCCGGAACGAGCCACGAGATGCCCTGCCCGCCCGCGCCGTCGGTGGTGAACTGCTGTCCCCACTCGTCCCACACATGCCCCCAAGGGTTGCACCAGCCTTTGGCGATGACCTCCGTGCGCTCGGTACGCGGGTCGTAAGCCATGATTGCGCCGCTGTTCACGCGGACCATCCCGTAAGGCGTCTCCAGATGGCTGTGGATGTAGATGGATTGGTTAAAATAAAGCCGTCCATCCGGGCCCCACTTCAGGGTGTGGAGCGTGTGATGCGTGTCCTCGGTGCCAAACCCGCTGAGCACCACGCGCCGCTGGTCGGCGACGCCGTCGCCGTCGGTGTCGGTGACGTGGACGAGCTCGGTGGAGCTGCCGACGTAGGCGGCGTTGGGCGGGGCGTTGTGATTTGTGATTTGTGATTTGTGATTTGGGGCACCTGCGGCGATTGCCTTAGTCACTCGCTCGATTGAGTCCTGCGTTTTTTTGATGCGGAGAGCGACGATGTCTTTCTGCCAGTCTGGCCACTGCTTTTGAATCTTTTGCAGATCGGTTTCGTGCGCTCGATAGCCTTTTAGTGCCCCATCCAAATCTCCATTCTTCTCCAGTTCCTCGGCTTTCCTAGCCAGTAAGTACGCTTCCACAAATTGGCTTTCTTGCGCAGGGGGAACTCTTTCGGGCAGTCCATTGGCTCTTACTTTCGCAATATCACTGGTGTCCACCTCGCTCCCTGCACTCGCAAAATCCGGAGCCACACCCGCCGCGATGAGCAGATTCGTGGCAAAAGTGGTCGATTTATCCGCCTTGCCGTCGTGGTCCGTGTCTTCGATGACGACTACCTTGTCCTCCGGGTGCGCCCCAGGGGCGATCATCGGGTAAACAGGCGAGCAGGCCACCCAAAGACGCCCGGCGGCGTCCCAATTCATGCCGACAGGCTTGCCGACGAGGTTTGTATCGGCCCAGAGAGAAATCTCGTATCCCTCCTCCATCGTAAAGTTCGGTAAAGGCAACGGCTCTAGTGGTTTAGACGTGTTCGACGGCGTTTCCGGGCTTCCATTTTTTGCCGTCGAAGTGTTCGATGCCCCCAACTGGGAGCCTGGCGGGACCGTCGAAGGCTTCGACACTGTTGCCGGGGAGCCTGGCGGGACCGTCGCAGTGTTCGGCACTGTCGCCGGGGAGCTTGGCGGGACGGTCGAAGTGTTCGGCACTGCTGCCGGGGAGCTTGGCGGGATCGTCGAAGTCGTGGGTGTCTCTTTTTGGACACCAGGAACCGCCGTCGAAGACGTCGAAGGTGTTTTCGGGGAGCCCGATGGAGCCGTCGAAGCGCCCTTTGGCTGCTGGCGCTTCAGGGCATCAATTTCCGCATCCACGGCATCGACCATCGGGTCGTATTGCGGGATTTCGACGGCGTTGCGCCCCTGCTCGTGCTTGCGGAAGCCGAAGAGATACGTGCTGTTGGCCGGGCGGGTGCGGTTGAAGAAAAGGTCGTTCTTTTTGAGGATGGCGGCGGTGAGGGCGGGGCTGGTCGCTTTAGCTTCGGGGAAGACTTTCTCGGCGAGGGTCGCATATCCTTTATCCGTAAGGTGGATGCCGTCTTGCGTGCGGCGAATCGCCGAGAGGTCCACGAAACGCGCCGTCCGCTCCTTCGCCAGTTCCTCGATGCCCTTACTATATTGGGCGAGCAGTTCATTGTGCTTCGCTGGGTCCAGCGTGCCGGGGCGCGTGGCCCGCAAGTCTTCGTGCTGGAGGGGTGAGAGCAGGAAAAAGCGCGGCTTTTCCCCGCCTGCCTCGATGTCCGTCATCAACTCGCCGAGTTCCTTTTTGAAACGCGCCGCGCTCATCGGGTCTTCGCCGTAGCGCGCGGTGTCGCGGTTGAGCATGATGTCGTTGCTGCGGTCGGTCAGTTCCTGCAACGACGCCGCCATTCCATAGCCGAGAAAAACGACCGTCGGCTTTACCAACGCGATCTGCTCTTTCAGACGCTCGTAGCCTTTCGCCGGACCATCGAAAGAAGCACGCGACCAGCCCTTCGGCGTGTCGCCGGCCCATGAAAGATTGCGCACGGTGAACTTCGTCTGCGGCCAAGCGGCGTGCATCCGTGCTTCGAGGAAACCGAGCGTGTTTTCGCGTTCGAGCAGGGCATCGCCGAGCAAGAGCACGCGGTCGCCATCGCGGAGTTCAAAGTTCGGAGCCTCGGCGTGGGCGAAGACGGTTAGACCGAGCAGGCAGGAAAGGTGGAGCAATTTCATATAGGAAAAGTGGATGCGGACTTTGCAAAGAAGCCCGCACGGGGGAAAGCCTTTGTTGTGGGCTTGGGAAAGTTTCGGAGCTTGCGCAGTTCCCTCATTAAATAGACGGCGGAGGAGGAGCGAATGGGAGCGGGGCTTTCCTAAGCCCCGTAGTCACGTCAGTGACGAGCGCCGTGCCCCCACGCGACCATCGGGGCTTAGGAAAGCCCCGCTCCGTTCCGCATTTCTTTCCTCGTGGAAGTTTGTTTTACAGAAGAACGCGAAGTTTTTCCGACTTTGTGAAACTTTTCACTTGCGGGAATTCGGGAGGCGTGTGAATCTACAAGCGTTCTGGGGGGAACAGCGGGGTTGTCGGCCATTCGGTCGGCGGCCCCGCACTTTTTTTACCGAGATTGCCCAGTTCGCTTTTCCTGCTCTTCTCGCCGCCATGATTCGACTTCTACTCACTCTATTCCTTTCCGTCTCCACCCTGCTCGCCGACGCTGGCAAATGGGAAACAGAGATTGCCGCCTTCGAGAAAGCGCCCATCCGCAAGGGGGCTATCGTCTTTACCGGCAGTTCGAGCATCCGGCTGTGGAAGACGCTGGAGAAGGATTTCGAGGGCCTGCCGGTGCTGAACCGGGGCTTCGGCGGCTCGATGATGAAAGATTCGGCGGAACTCGCCGAGCGCATCGTGGTGCCGCACGAGCCGCAGATGGTGCTGATTTTTGCTGGGACGAACGACATCGCAGGCGGCAGGTCTCCCGAGGATGTGGCGCTGAGTTTCGAGCAATGGTTGGGGAAGATGAAGGAGAAGCTGCCGAAGACGGAGCTGTGCTTTTTGGAAATCACCACCAGCCCGTCGCGCTGGGAGCAGCGGGATAAAGTGCTCGCCGCGAACCAACTCATCCGCCCGCTGTGTGAGAAGGCGGGAGTGAAGTTCATCGCGATTCGCGAGAAATTTATGGACGCCGAGGGGAAGCCACGCCCGGAGTTGTTCGCTGCGGACCGGCTGCATCTCAACGCTGATGGCTACAAGATTCTCGCGGATACGGTGCGCCCGTTTCTGCCGAAGCCGTGAAGGCGGTTTTCTTTGATGCAGCCGGGACGCTGCTCCATTTACAAAAAGGAGTCGGCTGGCACTATGCGCAAGTGGCCGAGCGGCATGGCGGGTATCTGAGCGCGGAGACTTTGGAGAGCCGCTTCCGCACCGTGTGGAGCGTCACGCAGCCTGCGCCGGAGACAGATGGGCCGAGGCCGGACGATGACCGTGGATGGTGGCGCACGCTGGTCGCGCGTGTGTTTTCCGATGCGCCGCCGAGCTTCGATCTGGATGCGTTTTTCCCCGATGTGTGGGAGGAGTTCGCGCGGCCCGCAGTGTGGGCGCTGTATCCCGAGACGCTGGAAGTGCTGCGCGCGCTGAGTGGGCGGGCTCGGCTCGGAGTGGTGTCAAATTTCGACGGGCGGTTGCACCGCATCCTTTCGCAACTAGGGCTCGCGCAAACCTTCGAGCACGTCGTCGTTTCCAGCGAAGTGGGCGCGGATAAGCCGTCGCCGAAAATCTTTGCCAACGCGCTGGAGCGCTTCGGCGTGGAGCCGAGCGACGTGGTGTTTGTGGGCGATAGTCCCGAGGAAGATTGGGCAGGCGCGGAGCGTGCAGGGATGCAGGTCTTCCGCCTCGAGCGCCCCGGCAATGATTTGCGCGGGCTGCTTCAGATGCTCTGAATATCGAGCGAGAAATCAACCGCCGGTGCCGAGTGAGTGAGCGCGCCGACGCTGATGAAATCAACGCCGGTCGCCGCAATGCCCGCGACGGTATCGAGGTTGACGCCGCCGCTGGCCTCGAAGTGAACGCCCTTCTTTCCCCGTAGCTCCACAGCGGCGCGCATGTCGGCGAGGCTCATATTATCGAGCATGATGACGTCGATGCCGTCGAGCGTGAGGAAGTCGCGGACTTGCTGGAGCGACTGCGCCTCCAGCTCCAGACGGAGGTCCGGGTGCTGCACATGAAACGCGCGGATGTTTTCTGCGAGCTGCGCGAGGTCGGTGGCGTTGACGTGGTTTTCCTTCACCATCGCCATGTCGTAGAGGCCGAAACGGTGGTTCGTCCCGCCGCCGGAAAGGACAGCGGTTTTCTCCAGCGAGCGCAGGCCGGGCGTGGTCTTGCGGGTGTCGAGGATGCGCGCTTTATAGGGCTTCACCGCATCCACGAACTTGCGGGTGAGCGTGGCGACGCCGCTGAGTTGCTGGATGAAATTGAGCGCCGTCCGCTCCGAGGTGAGGATGCTGCGGGTGCTGCCGGTGACTTCGAGCACGCTGTCGCCGCGGGCGAGCACGCTTCCGGACGGGCGGATGATGTGGACTTCGAGCGAGGCATCCACGAGGTGAAAGACCTCCGCCGCTACTTCCACGCCCGCAGCGATGGCCGCGTCTTGCTTCACGAAAATCTTCGCCGCGCTGCGATGCTCCTCCGCGACGAAGCACGCGCACGTCACATCCCCCGTGCCGATGTCCTCGGCGAGCGCGATGGCGACCGGGTCGGGCGGGTTGTGGACGAACTGCTTTAGGATTTCGAGTGGCGACGGCATGGTACGCAGGTTGATAGCAAAACTTGTCATTGAGCAATTCCTTCGTGCGCCCTACAAACGCCGCACTATGAAACGCACGTTCATTTTCCCGGCACTCATCCTTGCGGCATCACTCGTCTTCGCGGAGGAAAACCCTGGCCCTGCGCCGACTCCCGAGGAGCAGGCGGCAACCGCAGAACTCAGCAAGCGCGGCGTCCTCGTTCAGCCGTTGGCGACGACGTTGAATTGGAAATACGTGAACCTCCGCGGCTCGGATAAACCCGCAGAAGTGCTGGCGCTCGTGGCGAAGATTCCTACGATCGTGGAGCTCGATCTCGCCGGCGTGAAGGCGAAGCCCGAGGAGTTCGCAGCCATCGCGGGGCTCAAGAATTTGCTCAAGCTCAACCTCTCAAATTCCAGCGCGGACGACGCAGCGCTGGTGCATTTGAAAGGGCTCGAAAAGCTGCAATCGCTCAATCTTTTCCACACGGAAGTCTCCGACGCCGGGCTCGTGAATCTCCACGGGCTCAAAGAACTCAAGCGGCTCTACGTCTTCGAGACGAAGGTCACCGATGCCGGAGCCGACGCGCTCGGCAAAGTGCTCGCAGGCTTGAAAATCGATCGCGGCTGGAAAGAGCTCGCGCCAGCCCCACCGCCAGCACCGCCAGCCCCGGCTCCCGCGCCTGCGCCTGCGCCTGCGCCTGCGCCTGCGCCTGCGCCGAAACCGGTCGCCGCGCTGACGCCTGCGAAGCCCGAGGAAGTCGGACTCGACCCTGCCAAGCTCGACGCCATCAAGCCCGCTATGGAGGCGCTCATTAAAGAGAAGCGCGCTGCCGGTGTGGTGACGCTCGTGGTCAAGGATGGGCGCGTGGTGCATCACGATGCCGCTGGGTTTGCGAACGTCGAGAGCGGGCGTCCGATGACGACGGACGCGCTGTTTTGGATCGCCTCGATGACCAAGAACATCACCGCCACCGCCGTGATGATCCTCGTGGATGAAGGCAAGCTCTCGCTCGACGAGCCCGCCTCCAAGTGGGTGCCAGAACTCGGCACGGCGAAGCTCACCAACGGCCAGCCGCTCGCACGCCCCGTCACCCTGCGCGACCTGCTCTCGCACACCTCCGGCATCGCCGACCCCGAGCGCAAGCCGACGGACGGCAACGTGCCGCTGGAGCAATACACCAAGGACCTCGTGAAGGAGCCGTTCGACTTCCAGCCGGGCGAGAAATTCGAATACAGCTTCGGCACCACCGTCGCGGGGCGTTGCGTGGAAGTCGCATCGGGGAAAGCGTTCGGCGCATTCATCCAAGAGCGCATCCTTTCGCCGCTGAAAATGGACGACACCACCTTCGCGCCCGACGCAGCGCAGCGGCTCCGCATCGCCCGCACCTACAAGCTCTCCGGCGACAAGCTCGTCCCCGCGCACAACGCATTCCTCACCAGCGAGCCCGACATCAAGCGCGAGGCCGAGCCGAGCGGCGGGCTCTTCTCCACCGCGCTGGATATGGCGCGCTTCTACGAAATGATCCGCAACAGCGGAGAGCTGGACGGCAAGCGCATCGTCAGCGCAAAAGGCGTGGCAGAAATGACCAAGTCGCACACCGTCGGCGGCAAAGCGATCCAGTATGGCCTCGGCTGGTTCACGAACGGCGGGGAGAAGAAAGTCACCGCCGCATTCGGCGTGAATTCATTCGGCCACGGCGGCGCATTCGCCACGCACGGCTGGGTCGATCCCGAGAAGAAAATGACCATCGTCTTCATGGTGCAAGATGTCCTCGTCCCGAAGAGCAGCGAGCCGCGCGACAAGTTCTGCGAGCTGGCTGTGGGCGCGGCAGTCGGCGGCACCGGGAAGTAGCGCTCTCCCCCTCCACATTCTCCATTGACAGCCTGACAAAGAAGTCACCTACTCCCCGCGTCGCCAGCCGGAGCGTAAGTTCCCGGCTCGCGCCCTTCTCCATGAATCCACACCCGGCAAAGCGCAACTTGCGTCGGCGAACCTCTCGGCTCGCCGGGGTTGATTGGCGTCTCATGGCACCACCTCATCAAAAGCCCGCACCATCACCCCTCACCCACCGAGCGCCTCTCCCCGGACCATGCGCCCACCACGGTCCATCCGACTTCCCAGCAACAAACAAAAAACAACCATAAACAACTACAAATAAAGACACCACCATCATGCAACCATTCCGCTACATCATCGCCCCGTTCAACGGCAACTTCACCGCCCGCACCGCGCTGCGCCCCGCAGTCACCGAAGACGCCTACCTCACCGAACTCGCCACCCGTAACAACATGACCCGGGCGCAAGTCGAAGCATTCATCCACAACCAAGCCGCCTACCACGTCGAACTCGCCCGCCAAAGCCAGCCCACCGACACCATCCTCGGCCACTTCCGCGTCCAGCCCTCCTGCGGCGGCTCCTACACCACCCCCGACCCCGACGCCCAGCTCATCCGCGACACCCTTTCCTTAAACCTCGTCATCTCCCCCGAAGACATCGACGCACTGCGCACCGACTGCCCCGTAGAAAAAGCGGGCGAAGTCGGAGTGCAAGTCCCCACCGTCACCAGCGTCCGAGGCCGCCCCGGCAACGCCCCCAACAAATACGGCGTCGGCACCGCCCAAGGGTGCGAAGTCAACGGCGACCACTTCCGCGACCGCCGCGCCGCCTCCCTCTGGCCCACCGCCGCGCTGGTTGATGGCAGCGGAGCCAGCCCCATCGCCCTCGCCGTCCTCGACTGCACCCCCACGCGCCTCGTCCTCGGCGGAGCCCCCGCCGGCACCACAGGCGTCCGCTTTCTCAAAGTCATCGACGCAGACGGAAGGTTCACCATCTCCGACCTAGGCCTCTCCCCCGTCTAAAAAACACCCCATGCACCCACAACGCACCACCCCCATACCCACCCCGCAGCACCCTCGGGGCGCGCAAAGCGCCCCCCGGGGTCACGCCGTGTACCCCCCACGGTCACACCGAGTGACCCCCACGGTCACGCCCTGCGCCCCTCACCCCGCCCGAAGTGACCCCCACGGTCACTCCCTGCGACCCCCACCCCGCGCTAAGTGCCCCCCAAGGTCACAAAGCGCGCCCCCCGGTACGCACGCCGCACCCCCCATACCGCCGCTTGACTAAACTGACACTCTTCTCTTATAACCAACCAACTCACACTATGAAAACCATCCGCCATTACGCCCAGACCCTCGCCCTGTCCCTGCTCGCCCTGCTCACCCTCGCCGCCGCGCCGCCTCTGCGCGCGCAGGTGGCGGGGACGCTGGATACGACTTTCTCCACCGCCCTCAGCAGCGGCGGCTTCTTCTACGTGACGGCCACGGCGGTGCAGCCGGATGGGACGACGATCATCGGGGGCAGCTTCACCACGGTGGGCGGGGCGGCGCACGCGAATATCGCGCGGCTCAATGCGGATGGGAGCGTGGATGCCACCTTCACCGCGAGCACGAATGGCGATGTCAATTGCGTAGCGGTGCAGGCGGACGGGAAGCTCGTGCTCGGGGGCCTCTTCACCACGGTGAACGGCGCGGCGCGCAACGGGATCGCGCGGCTCAATGGGGACGGGAGCCTGGAGAGCACGGCCACCTTCAATCCCGGCACCGGCGCGAACAACGAGGTCACTAGCGTGGCGGTGCAGGCGGACGGGAAGATCGTGCTCGGGGGCCAGTTCACCACGGTGAACGGCACGACGCGCAACCGGATCGCGCGGCTCAATGGGGACGGGAGCCTGGAGAGCACGGCCACCTTCAATCCCGGCACCGGCGCGAACGACTTCGTCGGTAGCGTGGCGGTGCAGGCGGACGGGAAGATCGTGCTCGGGGGCTTCTTCACCACGGTGAACGGCACGGCGCGCAACCGGATCGCGCGGCTCAATGGGGACGGGAGCCTGGAGAGCACGGCCACCTTCAATCCCGGCACCGGCGCGAACAGCTTCGTCTTTTGCG
>CANIWM010000125.1 GCA_947471505.1 Chthoniobacteraceae bacterium
CGGTCTATCTCGACATGCAACCCCTCCGCGACCTCCTCAAACCTTCACTTCAACTAGCCGCCTAGTTCCCCCCCAGAATCCACAACAATACCTTTCCTTTCCTCATCTTTGACCCGCGCCTTTTGCTGAATCTTGACGGACACTACCCGCAGAAAATCGCGCGCCCCCGCAAGTCGTAGCTGCGACGCCCCGTCGCAGAAACGTAGCAGCGACGCCCTCGTCGCCGCCTTCGGCGAGCGGACTTGTCCGCCGCCACCGTGATTTTGCAAGGAAGGCAAATGAGGCGGCGGAAGGCGCGACAAGTCGCGGGGGGAGACGGCTGTGACAAGTCACAGCAGTCCACGGCTTCGCCTAAGCTACGGCGCGGTGAAGGCTTCGAGCGGCAGGGTGCGCTCCGTGCCTTCGACCTTCCAGCGCCAGTTCCGCCAAGCATCCCCGGCATCGGTGAGCAGGAGGTTGCGGGTGAGGTCCACCGCTGCGCCGGGGGCGTTGCGCGGGGTGAGCAGGGCGAGCTGGGGCTGGTGGGTGGTCGCATCCCAGATGCGCAGCGTGCCGTCATCCGAAGCGGAGAGCACCGTGCTGCCATCCTGCGACCACGCGCAGCCGTTCACCTCGTTCGTGTGGCCGGAGAGGATGGCGGTGGTGGTGCCAGTCGCCGCGTCCCAGATGCGCAGCGTGTGGTCACGCGAAGCGGAGAGCACCGCGGTGCCATCCGGCGACCACGCGCAGCCGAACAACGAGTTTGTGTGGCCGGAGAGGATGGCGGTGGCGGCGCCAGTCGCCGCGTCCCAGATGCGCAGCGTGTTGTCAGACGAAGCGGAGAGCACTGCGGTGCCATCCGGCGACCACGCGCAGCCGCGCACCCAGCTCGTGTGGCCGGAGAGGATGGCGGTGGTGGTGCCAGTCGCCGCGTCCCAGATGCGCAGCGTGTGGTCACCCGAAGCGGAGAGCACTGCGGTGCCATCCGGCGACCACGCGCAGCCGAACACCTCGTTCGTGTGGCCGGGGAGGATGGCGGTGGTGGTGCCAGTCGCCGCGTCCCAGATGCGCAGCGTGTTGTCACCCGAAGCCGAGAGCACCGCGGTGCTCTCCGGCGACCACGCGCAGGTCCATTGGTGTGGAGTATCGCGGCTCTCTTGCAGGGTGCGCGGCTTGCCTTCCCACTTTGCCGTGTTGCCGGGCACACACCACGCCCGCTGGAGCGCGGTGGGCAGCAGCTCGGGCAGGCCGATGGCGTGGATGAGGTCGCAGTTTTCGAAGTCCCCGCCGTCCCACACCGCCCCGGTGAAATCGCAGTGCCGGAACAGCGCGTCCTTCGCCGTGGCCTTTGCAAACTTCACGCCCGGCATCGCAATGTGCTGCCAGCAGGAGTCGGTGAGCTTCGCGCCGGTGAGGTCGAGCGCCGGGAGGCTGCACTGGAGCGGGGCTTTCATAGCACCGTGAACCCCGGCAGGGGTTCCCTCCGCGCTCTGTGTGTGGGTGCGCGGTGTGTTTGCTGCGGTTTTGGGAGCCCCTCCGGGGCTCACGGGGCTATGAAAGCCCCGCTCCGATTCGCGCACCTCGAGTAAGGGAGTTTTCCCGATGATGCGCCATCCCTTGAGGTTCTCCCCCGCCAGCGCGACCCGCGTGGGCATCGGCATCGGCGCATCCTTCTTCATGGCCCGCACCCAATACCGAAACGCGTTGCGCGTGGCCTGCGGGGTATTCCTCTCCAGCAGCGAAGCCAGCCCTTTGAGCGCCAGCGCCGCATCCTCCCGCAAGACAAGCAAGTCGCCGAGAAAGTCAAGCGTCTCTAAACTCGGCTGCTTCATCGCCCACGCCTCGCGCCGCCTCTCGACGAGCGCGGTGTAGAGATAGCGTGCGAGGAAGTATTCCTGAAAACTCGTATGGGCGAACCGGAACTGGCTGCCCGCATCGCCGGGGCGGACGAGGAAGGTGGCGGTGAACAGATCACGGTAGAGGGTGCCGGGCTCGTGCTTTTCATAAAAGGCGCGAATCTGCGGGTGGGCGTAGAGCCAGCCATCGAGCCACGCTTCGAGCTTGTCGGCAGACCACTCCTTTTTCCCACTGAGCCAGAGGGCGGCGGAGAGGTCTTCGGTGAGCAAGGTCTTGTGCCGGTGGGTGAATGTCTCTTTGCCTTTGTCGCGGTAGAGCCACGCTTTCACCATGCCGTCGTAGAGCGAGGCGGCGCGGATGATGTGGCCTGCGGCTTTGTCGCGCTCTAGGTCGCCGATCTGGTCGGTGATGAGCTTCAAGAGGACGGGCCGCGCGGCGAGTTCGCGTAGGTTGTGGACGCCAGTGATGACGCTCATCGCGGGCTCGACGCGGTCTTTTCCTAGAACGTGCTCAAGGTAAGCCCGAATTTGCTCCTCGGCAAACGGAAGGACGATCCCGGAAGCGTACAGGGAGGGCGCGATGCCCTCGCGGCCTTCGCCGAGAAAGAGGCTGAACTGCTCCTCCACTTCTCGGAAAAAGTGGCTGCGGCAGGAGATGAGCACTTTGCCCAAAGGGAGCGGGGGAGTCCCGGCCCCGAGGGTGCGTGTCTCGCCGGGCTCCGGCGGCGGCGGGAGGATGCTCCAGAGTTCGCGGATGAAATGCTGCGTCTGCGCGTCGGTGAGGTGGACGGCGCGTTCGTCGAGGCCATCGAACAGCACGATGGCCCCGTGATCGCGCACGAGGCGGATGAGCGCATCCGGCGTGGTGTGGTCGCGCGCCGCGCCGCGCCATGAACCGGCGATGACGGAGGCGAGGATGGTGCGGAGGTTGATAGGGTCGCTGGCGTTGTGGGCGCCCCGGTCGTTGCGGAGATCGAGGTAGAGCACGGGAGGCACGGAGGGGTCGGTCTTGCGGGCGACATCCATGTCGAAGGCGAGCTTTGAGAGCGTGGTGGTCTTGCCGACGCCATACTCGCCGAAGAGCGCGAAGTAAGGCGGGGCGTCTTTGTCCACGGCCCACGAGACGAGGTAATCAAGCGCCGGTTGGTCGCCACCGCCGGGCGCAGCGTCCGGCGGGGCGGGGACCGTCCGCGTCCCGGCAGACTGGATGCGCATGGTCTGGATCAGGTTCTTAATATAGACCGTGTCCGGCGGGATGTAGATGCGCGAAGTATCGGGCGCAAAAACGGGCGGCGCGACGGGCTCCGGCGTCTTTGCCTTTTTCGTGGCGGTCTTTTTCTTCGTAGGGATCGCAGGCAGGGACAGCCCACGCGCGGCGGCGAGCTTCGCGGAGATGGAGGGGTCTGAGGCAAGACGCTGCTCGATGGCGGCTACCAGCTCGCGAGCAAAGGCGTCTTTCTTGATTGCGTCGCGTTGATCAAGGAAAGCGCTCTTGGAGAGCCCGCCGCAGTCGGGGACGACGAATATCTGCCCCTTTTCCAAAGCGGAATGCTCGATGCGGTCCTCGATCACCCGACGGATCATCACTGGGCACAACGGCTTCCCGCTTTCCGCGAAGTGTGGGAACTCCACCGAGGAGACAAACTCGGAATTGAGCAGGGCGGGCGAGATCATGAGAATCGCGAAGTCGGAACGCTCCAGTGCTTTCGTTATGGAATCGCGCCAATCCGTTCCAAGCCCAATGAGGATGTCGCGCCAAAGCGTGAAGTCGAAGCGAGGGCTGCCCATGAGGTGATGGTGCATGAGGTCGAGCAGCTTGGGCACTTGGTCCGCATCGGCATGCGCGTAGATGACGAAGCCCCGGAGCGGGAGTTTCGGCCCGATGGGGCGGATGCTGTTCTGCCCGACTGCGAGCTTCGCGTAGTCGCGATAGTTGTCCGCCGAGAGTGCTGCACCAAGGGCCGCGTCGTTTTGGCTACCCGCAAACCAAAGCTCGCGCTGGTGCGCCTTGAGGTGCTTGTTTGAGTCCGCGCACAGGCGGATGGCATCCGGGCCGAGCGTGGCGAGGGAGCTGTTGATTTTGAGAAGGAGGTTGGTGAGCTGTTTGTCCTTCGCGTCGGGATCGCCCGCAGGCCAAATCGCCCGGAGCGCGCGGTCGCGAGCGATGGAGCCATCGGGGCTCAAGGCCCGCACAAGATCGTCGAGCTGTGTGCGAGGGACGCCCTTGGTGGAGCGCGGGATGGAGTCGAGGATCGCGCGGACGCGGTCGGCAGAAAGCTGCTGTGCGTGAGTGCTCATACGGTAGGTGTGAGTGAGTTGATAGCGGAGGCGGAGGAACGCGCAAGCGGAAAAGTAGGCTTTGTGTGTGAAGTGTATGCTATTTGAACTTGCGAGACTGCGATATAGAGAAGCGCGAGGCATTTCGCAGTGGAAGCGACCGGCATCGCCTGCTATACTCTCCGGCATGACACTCACCTTGCCTGATGACCCGGCTCTGCGCTCCATCCCCTCCGCCGAACTGCAACTCGACCTCGCCTGCGGGCTCTACGCTTCTGGTCGTGTGTCGCGCAACGTCGCCGCACGCATCGCAGGGGTGGACCGCGCCGTGTTCGATGAATCGCTCTTCGTGCGCAACATCCCCACCTACACCTCGGAGATGCTGGCGGAGGATATGGAAAACATGCGCGAACTTTCCGGCGAGTGATCGTCGTCACCGACACCTCCGTAGTGCTCAACCTCGCGTGGCTGGGCGAAGCGCGTCTTTTGGAACTCGTTTTTCAACACGTCGTCGCACCGGATGCTGTGAAGCGAGAATTTGAACGATTGGCTTTCGCAGATCCGCGTTTTCATGAGCTGCAATTCCCCGAGTTCATCGAAGTCGCCCCAGCAATCCAGATTCCCGATGAACTTGCAGAAAATGACGATCTCGATGAGGGCGAGATCGCCGCGCTGGCGCTCGCCATCGAAAGAGGAATCCGCAATGTCCTCATTGATGAAAAGGCAGGTCGAATCGCTGCGAGAGCACTCGGGCTAAAGCCTTCGGGACTCCTCGGGCTTTTAGTAGAAGCCAAGCGCCGAGGGCTCATCAACGCCGTCCTTCCCCTCGCCGATGCCTTGCGCGACGGAGCCCGTTTCCGCATGACCGAAGACCTGCGGAAAGAAATCGCGATGCTTGCTGGAGAGAGGGAATAGGTTTTTCCAGTAATTGTTTTCCGCACGCGCCGCTCACAGCAAATTCATGATTCTCCCCCTTGAAAAAACGGCGTTTCTGCGGACGTTGACCGCAGACTTTTTAACAAGGTCGCCGTTGCAGAATCCGTAAGAACACCTGCCCGGCAGCGGTGGCCTTTTTCTAAACATCCGGCAGGCGTTCCGACACTTGTTATGTTGGAATCATTTGACTTCGAACTGGGCCGCACGGCGTCTTTCCTTGCGGCGATGAATGCAATCGCGACGTTTCGCCCGGATGGACGGACGCCAGTGATGGTGGGGACGATGTATAGCGCGGCGGATGGGGTGCGCACGGCGTATGAAGGGGCCGGGGTCGCTCGCACGCTTCAAAGCGGGGCGGTGGATGTGGCGTGGGCGCAGGTGCATCAGGCCAATGTGAGCGTCACCGGGGCGCTGCGGAGCCTGTATCGGAAGGACCCTGGAAGCCTGCGGGCGATTGAGTCGCTGCCGACGCAGGATCAGTCGCGCGAGGAGATCAAAAAGCGGGGCGATTTGCTCGCTGCGCTGTGGGCGAAGCTGCCGCTTCCGCCTCCGCCGTATCCCGTCCCGGTGGGGCCGCCTCCGCATTATGTGGTGCCGTATGCGGGGATGGAGCTGCTCGATTTCCTCGGTCTGCGAAGCTCGGCGCTGTCGCAGGAGAGCGTGATTCCGATCGTGGAATCGGAGTATGAAAAGCAGGATGGCGCGTTGCATGAGCAGGAGGCGGTGCTGAGGGACTTCAATGTGGCGGCGAGGACGCAGGGGATGAATCAGTTCACGAGCGGGTGGGAGCGGGAAGTGATCGAGGCGATCCCGACGGAGCCACCGGCGCTGCCGCCTGGGATGGGTGAAATCAAAGACGTGGAAGCACCGGGCGGGCCGCTGATCCAGGTGCAGGTGGGCGCGGCGCGGGCGAGCAAGTTCCGGCTGGAGGGCAAGGGGCCGGGAGCGGTGGTGTTCTCGGTGCTGGTGGAGTCGTGGCCGACGGTGCGCATCCCATGCACGCTGCCGATGGTGGACGCTTGGACGCTGCGCGTGCGCGGGGAAAATGCGAAGGGCGAGGGTGAGTGGAGCGATGACTTCGAGGTAACGGTGCCTGCGTAGCGTAGCGGGGCGGGGCGCTGCACTCTGGCGGCGCTCCGCTCTCGGGCGGGCGGTGGAGTAGGATAGAGATGTCGCTTTTGAATGAATGCCATCGCGCATCGTCGGCTCGCCGGCGTCGGCTGATTACCCGAGCGCCGCGTCGATCATCTCGCGCCGCTGTGTCGGCTGCGTCCAGCGCCATTGGGCCTCGGTATCGAGCGAGGCGATGGGGTCGAAAAAGAGGAACTGTTTCCCCGGCTTCACGCTCGGTGCGGTGAAGACGCTGATGCCGTTTTCGCGGTCATACACATCCGGCGTATGCACGTCGCGTTTTCCTCCGCCGCCGGGTGCGTCGAGGACGAAGGCGGGGGTGTTGAAACCAGCCGTCGCCCCGCGCACATGGCGCTCGATTTTCTGCGCGACGTGGAGTGGCGTGCGGAGGTCTTCTACGCCGGGGACCATGTCGTGAACATAGACGTAGTAAGGATGCACGTTCACGTAGCTGAGCCGCCGCACGAGCAGCGTCATCGCAGCGGGCGAGTCGTTCACACCGCGCTGGAGCACCGTCTGGCAGCGGACGTGGATGCCGCGTTCCGTCATGCGCCCGAGCGCGTCTTCGGTGAAGCCGGTGATCTCGTTGGCGTGGTTAAAGTGCGAGTGAACGGCGACATCTTTGTGCAGCTTGCGCCCTAGCTCTACGACGCGAGTGAGCGCGTCCAGCCAGGCATCGTCGGTGAGCATTTTTTGCGGGAGCACGCACAGCCCTTTCGTCGCGTAGCGGATGCGCCGGATGTTTGGCAGCTCCAGCAACCGACGGCCAATCGTCTCGATGTGCCCCGCGCTCAAATTGTAAGTATCGCCGCCAGAAATCACGATATCTTCGAGCTGCGGCTTGCTCTCGATGTAAGCGAACGCCTCCTCCCAGCGCGCCGCCGTCGCGGGCAGCTTCATCTTTTCGATCACCTCCGTATCATTCCCCACCGCGTAGCTGCGCGTGCAAAAGCGGCAGTAAACCGGGCAACTCGGCTGGGGCAAAAAGAGCGCCTTATCCGCATAACGATGCGTGAGCCCTGCGACCGGCGAATCCTCGCGCTCATTCAGCGAGTCAAACCGCAGCATCGGATGGTCGTGCTGCTGCTCGGTGTGCAGCGGGATAAATTGCCTGCGGATCGGGTCGCTCAGCGGCGCGAGCCAATCCACCAGCGCCAGCAGGTAAGGGGAGATGCGCAGCGACATCGGCGCATGAGCGATGCCCGCCTCAAGGTCCGCGAAAAAGGATTCTGGAACGAGTGTTCCGAGGGTGGCGCGCAGTTGTGCGACGCTCGTGACGGTGTGGCGCTGCTGCCATTTGTGGTCCCCAAACTCCGCGGCGCCGGCCTGCGCGTAAGCCGGGATGGTTCTCCAGAATTCATCGCGGCGAAGGTCCCGATGGCTGGAAAGGGGATGGGTTAAAGTGGTGTGTAAAGACGTGGAGGCCGACGCGGGCGCGGAGCCTGCGGGCGGGTCAACGTGTTCGGGATCCTGGACTGGATTTGTGGTGTATGTGGGCATGGTTGGATTTCGTGTAGAAAGGTAAACGGCGTGCGGCTATGGGCGGACTCGCCCCGAGCGCTGCAAAGCTGCTAATTCATCAAAGCGCGAATACCGCGCGAAAGTGGATGCCGTGTAGTAATCACAATCGGATAACTGGACGCGATGCTCATACGCATCGCCTCGGAGTGCAAGCGGAAGTTTTTCCCTCGACAGCGCGGCTTCGGCGAAGGAGATTTCACCCGCTTCAATAATGCAGCCGTAGCTCAACTGGATAGAGCGTTGGTCTCCGAAGCCGAAGGTTGTGGGTTCGACCCCCGCCGGCTGCACTTTAGCTGGGGTTGGTCATCTGCTGGGACATCCAGCCTTCACAATTGCAGCAATTGCAGCCTTCAAGGGTTCAGGAAGAACCCCGTCGCGCTCCCAAAGCCACTTATTCCATCCGCTCAATGCCAGTCGCGCGGCGGTCACCATCAGGCCAAATATTCGCCGAGATTCCTCGTCATAGTCTTTGATGCGTGCGCGGAAGAAAAACGGGTTTTCTTTGTTGATGGTGGTCCAGCATTGGCCGTTAGGTCCGGGGAGTTCGCGGACGCGATTCCGGTAGGGCATGTTGGCGCGAATCTCGAAGGCTTTATGGTCTTCGTAGAGTCTTTTGCGTACGGGCATCCCGATGCCTCGGTTGACCTTGAATAGCTCGTCTTCGTGATCAGTGAGATGCTTGATAATGCTCACACCCGCCTCCACGGCAACGCTGCCCTTTAGGATAGCATATTACCACGCACCTGAGACGGGGATGGGCTTGCGGCCTTTGTTGGCGGGGAGTTCTAGCACGTTGAGGCCGGGGAAGCGTTTGCCGATGACGCCAGCGCTGCTTACCCATTGGCGGGAGAAAAGGCAGGGGCGCTCGACCTCGGACGGGCGGAACCACGCATCGGCAAGCCGCATGATGTCCCACGGGCTGAGGAGTTCGAGCATGAGGCAGAGTGCATCCGTCCAGAATGACTGTTGCCCTCGCCAGTCTAAGTGCCGCCAATTTTCGTTATCTCTGTTCGCACTCACGAATATATGTTCCGGATCGGGTATGAGGCTGAGGACGAGTTCTAGGAGGAAGCACACGCACGATTCGCGATGTTCCATGCAGAAGGTGAAGGCACCCGCTCCCGGCATGTCTTGTGCGGGCGCGTCCAGTCGCTTAGTCCTCCGGTTGTATGAGTCCTCTTCCCATTCTTTGTAGAGTGAAGCGTGTCGGCGTTCGAGAGGGACGACGTGAGTGGCGGTAAACTGGCGCTGGCAGCCGGCAATTTCCGTCCACGTTGGCGGTGCCGGAAGCGGGCGTGCAGATATCTCGTGGTGAAATCGCGTGCCGTTGGCGGTCAGTGCGTCCCACTCCGACTGCTGCGCAAATTGGAACGGATTGCAGGCAAGGACACCGAAGTTATTTCGTTCGGGGAAGGCGTAGTGAAACTGAGGAGTGTCTTCCGGCGGCGGTTCGTGCCGGAGGGCCATGTCGAGAGCGACGGTCGCGTAGTTTCTGTATTTCCAATCTTGCTGCTCTGTCGGTGTTCCAAACAGTGTGAGATCGATTCGTTCGAGTTTCTCCCCTTCGATGAGTTTTTCGAGCCAGATTTCATCGACCGAGATGATGTGGCAATCGCCGAGTGCCTGGAGCCCGGCGTTGGAGATGCTGTGCTGCATGGCGACGTATTCCTTCGGGTGGCATGCGTGGAATTTTATGTCGTGACCAAACGTCCGAGTGAGCACTTCTTCTTGCGTACGTAGATAGTCGTGAAGCGGGGAGCCCTCGCTATCGGCATAGAGCGATAGCGCCACGCTCACGGGGTCCAATCGCCCGCTGAGAATGCGTTTGAATGACTTGGAAAGATTGTCCGCCCATAGTCTGGTGAAGGTATTTTTGTCCACCGTCGCGGTTCCTTTGTTCTTCTTTTTCAGCTCCCATAAAGCGCCGGGCTCTTCCAGCCCAGCGAGCTTCAGAACGGAGAATATCTTTCTAGGCTGAGACTGCGATTCGGTGTGGCGTAGGATGAATACATGGTCTGCAATTCCTGCCGCAAACGACTGGATGAGAGGGTTGTGGCCTTCTCCAACTTCCACGGTATCGACGACTAAGGCGGCGACATTTTCTCGGCGGAACATCTCGAACATGGAGTTGAGGAAATGTTTAATGTCGCGAAGCAGGGGAAACTTCGCTTTCAACTCAAACAGATTGTCGAACACGACCCGTTGCGCTTCGAATTTCCGCACAAAATCCCGGATGTCGCCGAGGAGCTTTGCGTCGCTGATATGCTCGGAGGCAAAGTGCCGCACGTTGAAGCGTTCCTCGTTTTTCGACCGCGCCCGGAGCAATTCATATTTGTCCGCCATCTGGAGCAGTTGGCTCTTTTGGTGCAAAGTGCTCACGTAAACGGTTTTCACGTCGTCTTGGAGGGCGAAATGCAGTGCCAACTCCGCCGAGAGCGAGTCCAGATCGCTCACGAGCACGCTCACCGTGCCAGTCGAGAGGTAGGGAGCGCCGTGATTGATTGCATCGTCCACCTCTTTAATGCCGAGTTTGTAGGGCGGCTTGGTTTTGTGTTCCTCGACCCTTGCGCCACTCGGGTCGCGCGAAAGGTCGTATAGCTTGGAGGCCAGCGAAGGGAATATTTGCACGCCGGCAATAAACCTCTTTCGCGAGCTGGTAGCCACTTTGTATCCAGCGCCGCGAATGGAGAAATGATGGCGGCCTCGGCGATAGCTTTGGTTCTTGGCTTTGACGATCTCTAGGCTGCGCTCGCGGTAGCCTGTCTCAAAGACCGTCACGCCGAGACGAATGACGATATCTGCCGCGTAGGCTTGCTCTGTCGTCGCCACGTTCACGTCTTCGTGAATGCGGCTCTGCGTTTCTTTTTCCTCGAAGACGAACCAGCTATTGAGGCGGTGTCTCCCACAGTATTCTCGGACGCGCTTGTAGAAGTTTCCGGGCGGCAGCCCATCGGCTTTGCGCCCGAGGATGTCGTCGTAGGCAGATTCGCTGATGGTATCCGCGTTATCCACGCAGAGGAGAATGCGTTGCTTCGGGTCGGGCTCCTTATCAGCCTTCGCTTTGTCGCTGTAGCAAAAGATGTGGTTTAGCAGGCCAAGGAGAAAGGAGAGCTTGTCGCGCTGTGCTGCGGGGTCGAGCGGCATGTGGATTAAAGTCACGCTATCTTCGCCGTTGTTGAATAGCTCCGCAGCGTTTGACAGGCATTCTTCTGAGCGGATCGTAATCGGCGGGGCATCCTTGTTCTGAAACTGGGCGAATTTCACGAGTCGCGCCTTGATGCTGCTGAGGGGCTCCTGGGTGATGTAGAAGGCGTGATAAGACGGCAGGCAGGCTTGCGTTGCTGCGTCCTTGATTTCATTGATCACACGTTTGCAGATATTGAGAGTCTGCCTCAAATCTACCAGAACTTCGTCAAACCGACGAGGCCGTATGAGCCGTTCTAGAGCGTGCTGCTTATGACCGTTCTCGATGAGGGATGAGTCGGTCCGCGTATTATCTTGGACACATGAGCGTTTCATCAGCAATCGTCGGCGCGATGCGTGGAGTACGGATTTTAGCGTTTCTGCCCGAGTATTTGACAGGCGCTCATGTAATTCATTGAAGATATCGGGACCTTGGCTTTGTAGGAGTTTCGTCTCAGTCATCTCGAGAAAGGAAAGCGTTTTTAGGCGTTCCATACCTTTCAGGGCAGCGAGCGTTTTGTCGGGAATCAAAATACCTCGCTCTTTCGCCAAATTACGCGTCGCCTCGATTGCTGTGAGCGCCGTATTGAGAGAGTCTTGGACTTGTTTCACAAGCTGCTTCAGCGTCTCCCTTCGCCCCCGCGGAAAGGCGCAGCATAACTGCAAGGCGAGCACCGATTTCCCGCTCCCAGCGGAGCCAAACATGACACCAAAAAGCCCGGCGTCCTTGAAGTAATCAATTCCGCCCAGTCTCTCCCGGTAATCCGTCGCATCCGGCACGACCGGAAGTAGTTTATCCAGTTCCGTAGCGGTGTGCATTCGGGCCATCGTATAGTTCTCGTCGTCGATCATGGTGTTGGATCTAGTGCGTCAGGGTCTTTGTGAGAGCGGACGTAGTCGAGGAAGCCGGGGAGCACCTTGAGGTTTGCATCCATCAAGCGTGGGCCGAAGACACTTCGTGCTCGCTGCCGCCAGTAGTTTTCATCGCCCCGGTTGCAAATCTCCACGGTCGGCATCTCAGGCGGCTTCACGGCGTCTGCGAGAATGTATTTTAGGTAGCTGTCGGTCTCCGGGAGCGAGTAGCCGATGATGACGATCTTCGAGGCCAGTCGCAGATGGATGCGAGTCTCGGTGAGAAGCTGATCGAAAAATGTGCCGCCCATCGGGTCTCGTTGCCAAGTAGGGTAAATGAGGCATTGGTCTGAGCAACCCGCGCTCCCGGTGTCGCACTGCGAACCGGCAGGCGTACATTTCTCGCAGAGGTGAAAACGCTCCATATTCCCGTGTGCCTCCCGGTGCCAGTTCATTGAGCCGTGTGGCTTTATCAACGGAAGAGCTCCCGCCTCGCGGCCATCTAACGAGAAGTTCTTTTCTGCCGCTTCGGTCGCGCACGTCGGGCAGACCTTTCCGTCTGCCGTTACCGCAACGACGTTGTGTCCGTAATGGACGTATCTTCGCTCTTCGGGTTTTGCGACCGAGTCATTAAACGCCCGCAACTTGTCCTCGATGAGCGTGTCGTAGTTCAGCGAGATGATGGCCGACTTGGTATAAATCGGATGTTCGTTCTTCAGTCGATCGGGCGCTTTTATCTTCGTCGATTGCGAGAGCACTTGGGAAAGAAAGGCGCGGTAGGCGCAGACCTCGCTCTTCGCTTCATTTACCACCTCCCCGGCGAAACCTTTGCGCGCAGCATTGTGGAAATACACCTGCCCGACAGTGGGCACTAATTCGTTCGGCTCCTTGTGGCTTTTTACATGAGAGAGCTTGGATTCATGCGCATTCCAGGCGGCATCGAAGACATTCCGGACAAATGCGCAGAGCTTCGCACGGTCGCCTTCCTTGCCTAGTAGATCGACCACGCAAAAGAGCTCTTCCAGTGAGGGCTCATCTTTTTCCACACCCGCAAATTGGCTTTGGAATCTCGCCATCAACTCCAGCGTGGAATCGATGGATTCATCCAAGGGACGCTCGGCGGTTTTCAAAAGATGGAGCCCTTTAGGGAAAGGCTGAAGAAATCGGCTACGCCTGTAAAATAGCGGGACAGCGGGCGAAAATGCTGATCTAAGGAAAGCACAAACAGCGATGGACAAACAATTGAGCTTTGCAGCAGCCGAATACGCCGGAAAAAAGAAAACCACGAGGA
>CANIWM010000126.1 GCA_947471505.1 Chthoniobacteraceae bacterium
CTAAAAACGGCAGTTGAACGGATTTTCAGAGAAAAATGAGCCTTGGACGGGTGAGTGATTTTCAACTGCTCCGCAGTTGGCAATTTCCAGAGTAAAATACCCTATTTTTCGGCCTCAAAAACGGGGTCAACTGCCGTTTTTAGGATTAATCCCCAGAAAAATAAGGTCATTGGTGGTCATATAGGAAAGATTAGCGGCTGATCCTCATACGTAAACTCCGCAGGGAAATATGAGCGATAAAAAGTAAAAATCTCTCCAAAGAATCCCTTCTCTGCTGGCTATTTCAAGAGACGCGATCCGGTCGCATCACCCACAACACACACACACCATGAGCACATATACTTGCTGCGACGGAGTTTCCCGCCGCGACTTCCTACGGGTCGGAGCCATCTCTGGCTTTGGTCTTTCGTTTGGCCTTCAAAATTTCCTCGCCCATGCGAGTGACAGTCCCATCACCACGGGGAAAGCAAAGGCAGCGATCTTTGTTCGACTCGGCGGCGGTCCGAGTCACATGGATACGTTCGATTTGAAACCTGATGCGCCCGACACGCATCGCGGTGACTTTAAGCCCATCGCGACGAATGCGGACGGGGTGCAGATTTCCGAGCATCTGCCGAAACTGGCGAAGTGCGCGGACAAGTTCGCCATCCTGCGCGGTGTCTCGCACACGCTGGCTGCGCATGAGCTGGGCTCGCAATACATGGCGACGGGAAATCGCCCGATTCCCTCGCTGCAATTCCCCACGTATGGCGCGGTGATTTCCAAGGAACTCGGCGCGATGCCGGAGCTGCCGGCTTTTGTCGCGATTCCCGGTCAAGGGAACAACCCGACGGGATATTTGGGCGTGGAATATGGGCCTTTCGATACCGGCGGCTCGCCGAAAATCGGGCAGGCGATGGAGATTCGCGGCCTCGCTCTGCGGGGCGTGACTTTGGAAGATGTGGACCGCCGCCAAGACCTCGTGAAGCGCTACGATACTGCGTTTGGCGAGCAGGCGAAGGAGGACAAAATCCTGAGCGGCATGGATGAATTTGGGCAGAAGGCGTATCTCATGATGCGCTCGCCGAAGGCCCGTGAGGCGTTCGATTTATCCCGCGAGCCGCAGAGCATCACGGGGCTTTTCGGGGCGGATCAATTTTCATCAAGCTGCCTGCTGGCGGCTCGGCTCGTGGAGAACGGCGTGAAGTTTGTCACCGTGAATCTCGGCGGATGGGACACGCACAGCGATAATTTCACCTCGCTGAAAACGCGCAAACTCCCCGAGTTGGACGCTGGACTCAGCGGGCTGTTCACCGCGCTCGCTTTGAAGGGATTGCTGGATAGCACGGTCGTCTTCGTCACGGGTGAATTTGGCCGCACGCCGAAGATCAACCCACGCGCCGGGCGCGACCATTACCCACGGGCGATGTTCTGCGTGATGGCGGGCGGCGGTATCAAAGGCGGCCAAGTCATCGGCGAGAGCGACGCGAAAGGGGAGGGGCCGAAGGATAAAGCGATCACGCCCGACGAAGTGGCAGCGACCTTCTACACCGCGCTCGGCATCAATCCGCGCAAAGAATACCAGACGCCGACCGGACGCCCCGTGATGATCACCCGCTACGGACAGGCGATCCCTGGACTGCTGGCCTAAAGCCCGTACACAAAAACAGCAGCCCGGCGATGAACACCGGGCTGCTGCTTGGTTAAAGTAAAACGGTCTTAGTAAGCCGCCTGCGCGCCTTTCAGATTCTTCTTCTGAATCCACGGCATGAGCGAGCGGAGCTTTGCGCCCGTCTTCTCGATTCCGTGCTGTTCGCCTTTCTTCATCAGGGCGTTGTATTTCTTGTAGCCGCCGTTGACTTCTTTGATCCACTCCTTCGCGAACTTGCCGCTCTGGATGTCTTTGAGTGCGGCTTTCATGCGCTTCTTTACCGAGGCATCAATGATCTTCGGTCCGACTGAGACGTCGCCCCATTTCGCTGTCTCGGAAATCGAGAAGCGCATTCCGGCGATGCCGCTTTCGTTCATCAAATCAACGATGAGCTTCAGTTCGTGGAGGCACTCGAAATAGGCCATCTCGGGCGAGTAGCCAGCTTCTACGAGCACTTCAAAGCCCGCTTGGACGAGCGCCGCTGTGCCGCCGCAGAGGACGGTTTGTTCGCCGAAAAGGTCGGTTTCCGTCTCTTCTTTGAAATCAGTCTCGATGACACCAGCGCGGGTTCCGCCCACGCCCTTCGCCCAAGCCAGCGCGATTTTCTTCGCAGCAGGTCCGCCTTGATAGACGGCGATGAGGGCTGGGACACCTTTGCCTTCGAGGAATTGGCGGCGCACGATGTGGCCGGGGCCTTTTGGCGCGACGAGGATGACGTTGACGTTTTTCGGCGGGACGATGGTCTTGAAGTGGATAGAGAAACCGTGGCTGAAGAGCAGCGTCTTGCCCTTCGTGAGGTTTGGCTCGATGTCCTTCTTATAGGCCGCCGCTTGCTTCGTGTCCGGTAGCGCGACGAAGATGACGTCGGCCTTCTTCACCGCCTCGGCGGAGTCGAATACCTCGAAGCCTTTGTCTTTGGCGACTTGGATGGATTTCGAGCCGGGATAAAGGCCGATGATGACCTTGACTCCCGATTCTTTGAGGTTGAGTGCGTGCGCGTGGCCCTGCGAGCCGAAGCCGAGGACTGCACAGGTTTTGCCTTTGAACACGCCGAGATCGGCGTCTTTGTCAGTGTAGATTTTTGCCATAAAAGGGGCGCGAAACTAGCGGCACGTTTCGATTGTGCAAGCCTGATGAACGACTCTTTGCATTTTCATGCGAGATTTGGCGATTGAACTGCCCCGCTCGCCGCTGGCAGCGTGCGCGGATGCCCATTTACGAGTTTTATTGTTCGGAGAATCGCCGCATCTATTCGTTTTTCGCGCGCAGCTTGCGCTTTGCGGAGAAGGTACCGCGTTGCCCAGATCATCCGAAGTGGAAGCTGGAGAAAATGCTCAGTTCTTTCGCCATCACAGGCAATCGCGAGGAACCGAAGGCCGACACAGGCGGCGACGATGCTCAGATGGATGCGGCGATGGACGTGATGGAGCGGGAATTCGGCAGCATCGCCGACTCTGACAATCCCGACCCACGCGCCGTCGCTAAGATGATGCGCCGGATGGGCGAGCTCACCGGCGGGAAAATGCCCGCGCAGATGGAGGAAATGATCGCCCGCATGGAAAAAGGCGAAGACCCCGACAAACTGGAGGAAGAATATGGCGACGCGTTGGGGGAACTGGACGACTCCACGAGCATCGGCGAGGACGCACCAGCGGGCGGGAAGCGGCTATTTCGCAGGCGACGGAAGGTGACGCGCGACCCGACGCTTTATGAGATGAGCGACTGGGTTTCGGAGGAATAAATCGCTCATCATTCTGGCCCGGAAACGGCTAGTGTCACCAACATGGTTGCCGCAGTCGCTCCTGCAGATTATGCAAAGCTTTTGTTCCGCACCGAGCCGTTCAGCAAGATGGCCTCGGCGCGGCGCTTCCAACTGCTCTCGCAAGCTCGGTCTGTTTCCTTCTCGCTCGGCGATTATATCTTCAAAAAAGAGCAGCCTCCGACTGAGGTGCTCCTTCTCCTTGACGGGAAAGTTTGCATGCTTGGTGAGATGCCTGGGGCCGATGAACCCGTGGTGCTGGGCGAATACGGCCCCGGTTCCTGCGTGGGCTGGGATGCCGCACTGGCAGGCGTTAGCGGAGTGGAAGCGATAGCGGAGGGGGATGTTTTTGGCCTTCTGGTTGCCGCACCGACCTTCGTCGAAATTGCGCGGTTTGATGTCGCCCTTCGAGATTCGTTTCTTTGTAAACCGAGTCGCAGCGAAGTGTGGTGGGCGGTCCTCTCGGAGTTGCGGCGGCACGATATCCCGCTGAGCAAGGCGGACAGGGTCGTGGAGAAAATCGCGACGGTTTGTAAAACACGCGACTGGCCCGAGGAAGATGCGGTCATCAAGGCGAAGAAGAATTACATCTGGGTGGTGTCGGGCGGCGAGGGAGTGGTTCCCGGAAGATTGTGGGATGAACCCGTCGGTGCTCTCTGGGCACGCTTGATTGGCATCCCGATCGATCAATTCGAGCGTGCGATTGGCGAGCAGGAAGTTGTTCATGAGGCAAAATCTCTCCCTCCGCCACTTCCCGTGATGAAACCAGTGGCCGAGGCTTCGCCCGTTGCTTCCATCGCTGCCCAAGCGAAAACGGTGAGCATTCCCCGTCCAAGCCTCGCCAGACGCATCGCAAAAGGCACGGTGCTGCTCTTGATAATGCTTACTGCGGTCATCGCGGGGCTATGCGGTTGGGCGTCGCGTCAGCCGATCATTGAGACTGTCGCCTCCGATGGACGCCTTATGTTTTCTGGCGATGCACATGAACTCACTGCGTCAGTGACGGGGAAGCTGCTGGAGTCTCGTATCCGCCCTGGAATGCGCGTAAACAAAGGCGCGGTGCTCGCAATCATCCAGCCGCCAAAGGACGAAGCGAAAGCCAAGATCCTGGCAGACACGCTGGCTCGCGCGAAGAACCAGATCGATTTTTGCGAGCGCGTGCTTGCGGGGAATCTAGGGCGCATGAGCGACGCCCCCGAGTCGATCGCTGGGAATGTGCGCGACCTCAGTTTCTTGAAAAGCGAGTATCGCGTGAGCAATGCGATTAACGCCGGGAAACCCGACGCACCCGGCCTGACCACGGAGGAGCGGGCGAGGGTCAATATGCACTTCGACCGACTAAAAGCGGATCACGCAGCTCGTATCGACGTGGCTCAGCAAGACTCATCCATCAAACGTGAAGACCTCGCAGACGCGGAGGACGCCCTACGCGAGGCACGCGAAGAACTCCGAGTGCAGACGGCTGCCGCTGGCTCGCTTGTCGCGGGACGCAGCGACGAATCCAAGGAAGAAGCAGCCTCCGCCCAACGTGCACTCGCCGTTTACAAGCGCGTCGTCACCCAACGGCAGGACACGGTCGCGCGCATCCGAAAAGAAATTGCGTCGATCCGCGTAGCTCCGGTAGTGGTTCCTGTAGCTCCCACGACCAATCTCGAAAAACTCGAAGCAGGCATTCGCGAAGCAGAGAAAAAAATCCGACTGTTCTCAGCGTCCATGCGTATTTTATCTGTGGAGACGGAGATTGCCATCGAGCAACTCAACGCCGACTCCGCCCCCCGGCAAATCGCCGCGATTCACGCCGGTCTCGTCATCGAAGCCGAGAGCTTCGCTCCTGATTCTCCGGTGAATGCGACGACCGTCCTCGGCAAACTCGTCACTCGCCAAGCTTGGGGAATCGAATGCCCCGAACAAGCGGTTCATCACATGAAGCCAGGGCAGGATTTCACGATCCTCGGCACCAATCCCGACGGCACCATCGCTAAAATCGGAGCCCAATACGCAGCAGCACTCCCCGGCTCGAGCAAAAATAAAGCGCGCATCCAGCACGATGCGTCCAACGACGATTGGCGTGACGGGGCTGCGATCCGTTTTGAGGCCAAGGTCGTCACGGGCAACTTGCTCGAACGTTGGCTGATCAGGTTCAACTCGTTTCGGCAGTAAAACGGCGAAGTTCTGGCTAAGAACGTGTGCAAGTAAGCGTTGGAGTCTAGCCCGCACCGGCTAATCTCGACTGAACACACGCACATGCACTGGCAATCATCGCCCGACTTCGATCCTAATTCACCGCCTCAAGAGGGCCGCTTTCAGCGCTTCTGTTACTGGCTCGCAGGGGCGCGCACCGAGACGCTCCAGCATTGCCCTCCGACGGAGCGCGAGCGCATCGCCGTCCTCGGCAGCACCGTCCTCATCCCCACAGTCATGGGCTTTCTCGGCATGATCTTCTACACGAAGAGCCGCTTCCACGAGCCCCCGTGGTTCAGCATCATCCTCATCTCCCTCGCCTGGTCGGCGGTTATTTTGAACACCGACCGCATCCTCCTCGCCACCTACCGCCCCTTCCAGCCGTGGTGGCGGAGATTCATGCAAGTCGCATTTCGCTTCATGCTCGCGGGCGTCGTCAGCGTCGCAATTTCGTTCCCTTTTTGTCTCGATCAATATCGCCCCGCTATCGTCCACCGCTACCAGACGGAGCTGCAAGGCAAGCTCAACGCCATGCGCTCCGAAGAAGCCACCGGGCGCAAAACTCTCCGCGACCGGCTGGAGGAAATCCGCACCAAGAGCGAGGCCGACCGCAAGCAGCTCACCGCAGACTTCACCACCCAGCACGACGCCTTCACCGCCCAACTCCCCGACTTACAAAAAGCCATCGTCAACCCCGAGGCCTACGCCGATACCCGCATGGAAGAAGAGCGCAAAAAAGCAGGCGAACCCACCTTCGTCGCACCTGCCAGCGGCACCACGCGCAACACCCTCTCGCAGATTGACGCGCAACGCGAAACCCTCGCCAAGACAAAGGCCGAGCTGGAGACCAAGCAAGACCTCCACCGCCGCCTCGTCGAAGCCATCGCCCGCGAAGCTCTCGGCCAGCCCAACGAATTCTACCCCGAAGTCAAAAAAGCGGGCGACGGCCCCCGCCTCAAAGACATGCAGCTCCGCGACCGCACCACCGTCAACGAAGCCAACCGCCTCGAAAGCGCATCCGTCGCCCAGCAAGCCGCACTCATCGCCAGCGACCGCCAGCTCGCCGACGCTCGCCTCGCGGACAAAAACGCCTACCTCGACGCACTCGCCGCCAAGCGCGACGCATTTGTCGAAGAGGGCAAGGAAAAGGAACGCATCCGCAAAGATCGCCTCGCCAAAGTCACCGCCGACATCGCCCAACTCGAAACCGACCAAGCCGCCCGCCTAGAGAAACTCGCCCAGCACACCGCCGCGATGGAGGCCGACCACGCCAGCGGCATGAAGCGCCACGACGACACCTACCTCCCGCCCATCGCCCGCATTGAGCAGAAAATCAGCGGCGTCTTCGACCCGATGGAAGAAACCATCGGCCTCTACAAAGTCATCTTCGAGACCGCCCCCGACGCCACCGCAGACGAGCGCAAGGAAGGCGGCTACAAATGGATGGCCGGAGCCTTCCAGTTCCTCGTCATCTTCGGCACCCTCTTCGTCCTAGACCTCGTCCCCATCATGGCCAAAATCTTCTCCCGCCCCGGCCCCTACGACGTCCTCGTAGAGCACCCCGAATACGTCGCCAACGAAAACCTCGTCGCCTACAAAACCACCTACTCCAAAGAGCACCGCAACTCCTGGGAAGACGACGAAACCCCGTCCGACAAAAACCTTCTCAGAAGCCGCAAACTCAACCGCAAACTCTCCCTGCAAACCCCCGACGAGTAACGCGCTGCAACATCTCCCGGATTTTCCGTCGCGCACTTGTTTAGGACAGCGACAGGAATGTTGCCGCTCCTTGTCGCCATCGCGCCTTCGATCCATTCCACGATGCATCCCACCGCGCCCCTTGCCCCAGCGCGGGGCGTCTGCTAACAAAAGGCACCATGCAGCCTGAACCACCCGCTCCAAAGCCCAGTCGCAAACGGCACCTCGTCCGATGGAGCTTCGTCGGCATCCTCGCCATTCTCGGCTGGTATGGGTGGAAGGCGTATGACTTCGAGCAAGCAGTCAAAGAGGCGAAGGCGCTTCGGTGGCAGTTTGAATATACGGGCCCAATCGAGCAGATCCAGGCAGATTGGAAAAACGCGTTTCGCAAAGAGACGTGGAACGCCTCTGGACCGGCGGTAATGATTCTGAATGACCACCAATGGGAGCAGCACTTCGATCTGATCCATCGGCTGGACCCGAAAAATCTGGCGATATACACCACGTTTTCGCTGCGCGATTTATCCGAGTTCACAGCTCTGTCGAACTTGGTCTGGCTCGACCTATACGACTGCCCGAACCTCACAAATATCGATGCGCTCAAGGACATGAAGGGGCTCACTTGGCTCGGAATCCGTGGCGCGACCAGCATCTCGAACATCGATGCGCTGAAGGAACTCAAGTATCTAGAAGTATTCGAACTCTACCGTTGCGCAGCACTAATTAATGTCGATGCGTTGAGAGAACTCAAGGCGCTGAAATACCTGTCCCTCAACGAATGTACCGGCCTCAATAACCTGGACGGGATTCTCGGGCTCACAGGCTTGGAGCAACTCGATCTTTTCGGCTCTGATGGGCTTACCAACGAAGTGGTGGCGGCAGTAAAAGTGGCGCTCCCCAATACCTACATCCAGGGCCCGGACTTGGTCATCTCCACACTCGACGGGAAACCCCTCACTCCGGACAAAAAATGACTCGCCCCGCCTCCAGAACATTGCGCGCCGCTTCGCGAGAGGCTAACCCCGATCCAAAAATGCCGTGGGCGGTAGCTTTGAGTTCACACCCGTGAACTGACACCACGGGAACCGCAGAGCCACGGCCTAGTAGCGGGGCCGTCTCGGCCCCGATGTCCCGCAGGGACATGGCGCGTTGCGCGCCTTTGGCGCTCGGGGGCGGGACGCCCCCGCTACTATGCCGCGTTTGGTTTCTGGGAGCTCCCTATGGGGGCACGCTCAGCGTCCCAGGTCTTGCGCGCCGTTTCGCGAGAGGCGACGCCTGTCAGGCTTGGGCGCAAAATGGCGGAGGCGCGGGGTAGCTCGACTTTCCGAAGTCGAGTCTGGGCGATCTCGACGGGGAGAACGTCGTGCTTTTCCTCCGACGCTGACTCGACATTGGAATGTCGAGCTACGTTTTTTGCGCCACCGTCTTCTAAAGTGCGAAAGGCGGTTGCTGTGTCGTGGCACTTAAGGGAAATCCCGGAAACCATGCGCGGCCAAGGAGCGGGGGCGTCCCGCCCCCGAGCGCCAAAGGCGCGCAACGCGTCATGTCCCTTTGGGACGTCGGGGGCGGGACGCCCCCGCTCCTTGCACGCGCCTCGACATTCTTCCGACCCTGAGCCCCCGGGAGTCCCCTTAGAACGTATCGGCGGGGAGGGACGACCTGTAATGTTGTGGGTCGGTCCTGTGTTTGCAATTCTAGAAAACGGAGATCGACGCACCGTGAGGCAATCAACGATGCCACAGAGAAAAATGGTTTGAACAGTAACGAGGTCGGTCATTTTAGAAACAAGTTGTAGAATTTTAGACACAAGTTGTGCCATTTTAGGCACACTTTTTATCATTGTGTAAAATAGGTTTTTGTTTTGGTCGGCTGGGTAAAGCGTTTTATTTGATGGGTGGATCGTTTTTTTTGTTGACGTGCCATTTTAGCCGCCGTATAACAGCGTCGAGTCGCAATTTTAACCACTATTTTTTATGCCTGTATCATCTTCTGCCACTGTTGTGCCTACCATGGACGAGTTTATCGGTCACTGGGAGCAATGTGATGAAGTCCTTGGGTCCAGTCCTTTCGTCCCGGCGGTGCCGGGGAAGCCGGGGACGACCCTCGTGGCTTTTGAGCTGATGCGGACGGGGGTTTTGAATGCGCAGACGGAGGTGCAGGCGCGGCTTAATAATCTGGAGACGGCGCGCGGGCAGATTCGGCTGGATAAGACGGCTCTTTTGAAGGTGATGGAGGATTTCCTAGGCGTGCTGGATGGCTATTATCAAGGGACTTCGTTCTATGGCGGGCGTCCTTTGATGCCTAACCTCGGGGATGGGCAGGACAAATTCACCAAGCCGATGATCGATGCGATGACTTTGTGGGAAGATATCAATGGTGCCGCCGCGCCGTCGGGGGTGACGGTGCCGGTGACGCTGACGAGTGGTGTGAACCAAGGGACGTTTGCCTCGATGATTTCGGCGCTGCAATTTGGCTATCTCGCTGCGGCGAAGGCGGAGCGGCGCTTGAAGACGGCGCGCACGGAGCGCACGATTTTGGAGGAGGCTGCGTGTGCGGTGATGAAGGCGTATCGCACCGCCGCGCCGCAAAAGCTCTCGCAGCATCCGGCGCTCGCAGCGACGATCCCGAAGCTGACGCCCGACCCCGGTCACACGCCCGACCCGGTGCAGGCGAGCGCGACTTTTACCGCGCCGAGCACGTCACACGTCGTCCATGCGGCTTCGACGGACGCGGACCTCGACTACTACGAGCTGGAGGGCACCAACGGCGAGGAGTGGAACGAGGAAGACGCGGTGAATTTGGGCCGCCACAACCCCGGCGAGGCCAACGAGTTCACGGTAACCTTCGCCCTCACGCAGCCGGACACGGCCGTGGCGCTGAAAGTGTACGTCGTTTTGAAAACCGGTCGCCGAGCCGGCAGTGCGCCGATGATCGTGCGGCGGCCTGCGTAGCGCGGGCGTTTGGAGTTCCGCCTTTAGCGTGTGATTCAAAGTGGAAAGTAGCTCGCGAGTCCCTCGCGGCTCTACGCCACTCGCGAAGCGACACTTCTCTTTCGTGCGGCTTCGCCGTTGGGTTTTTGCCGCGAGGGACTCGCGAGCTACTTTGCGCTTTGCGCTCTTCCACTTTTAATCACACCCCCGTCTGTAAACGGGTTTGATGCCGAGTTTCTCCCAGCCTTCGCGCCCGAGTGCGTTGAGCGTGGCGAGGTTGCGTTCGTAGATGCTTTCGGCGGCTGGGAAGGCGCTTACTGCGGCGGTGATGCTGTCTTCACGCAGGATGTGGAGGGTGGGGTAGGGGGCGCGGTTGGTGAGGTTGCCGAGGTCGTCGGGGGCGGAGTCGGCGAACTCGTAGTCGGGATGAAAGCTCGCGATTTGGAACACTCCGGCGAGCCCGGCCTTGCGCACCGCTGCCTCGGTGCGGGGGAGAAATCCTTGGAATGCGAAGAAGTCCTGCAGCACGTCGGGGTGAATCAGCAGAGTGTTGTCGGTCACCTCCGCCGGGGTCGCTGCGAGGTGGTGCAACTCCGCCCGCAGGTCCGCGAGCAACGCATCCTCGGTCTTCGCCCGACTGACGACGTAACGCACCTGCCCTCGGCGTTGGGCCGCTTTTGCGAAGGGGCACAAATTGAGCCCGATGACGGCTCGCTCGACCCAGTTGCGGGTGGCGGCGATGATGGCTGCGTCGTCGCTCACGGGTGTCGGTTGTCTTTCATCAGGCGGCGTTGAGAGTGGTTCATGGATTGGTCGAGAGATGGTGAGTCTGGAATTCTCACTTTTGCAGATTGCCCGATGGGGGAGAAAAGGAGCGCGCCCGCCGCGGCTCGAACGCGGAACCTGCGGTTTAGAAGACCGCTGCTCTATCCAGTTGAGCTACGGGCGCATGTGGGGAGCATAGCGGTGCTCATTCGGTTTCGGCAAGGATCACTTCTGCATGGTCTGCCTGCGGAGTTGGCCGCAGGCGGCGGCGATGTCGTGGCCTTTTTCGCGGCGGATGGTGGCGATGCAGTTCGAGCGTTCGAGGACGGACATGAAGGCGTCTTGGCGGGATTCGTCGGGGCGCTCCCATGTGAGCCCTTCGACGTGGTTGTAGGGGATGCAGTTCACTTTTGCGCCGACGTGTTTGACGATGCGGGCGAGGTCGGCGGCGTGGGAGGGGTCGTCGTTGACGCCTTTGATGAGGATGTACTCGAAGGTGATGCGCTGCTTCTTTTTTGTCGTGTAATATTCGCAGGCGTCCACGAGTGCGGCGATGGGGTACTTCTTGTTGACGGGCATGATTTGCTCGCGGACGGCGTCGGTCGCGCCGTGGAGGGAGATGGCGAGGCGGATCTGTTTGGGCTGCTCGGCGAGCTGGCGGATTTGCGGGGCGAGGCCGCTGGTGGAGATGGTGATGTGCCGCGCGCCGAGGCCGATGCCCCACTCGGAGTTGATGATCGTGATGGCTTTCATGAGGTTCGGGAAGTTGGCGAGGGGCTCGCCCATGCCCATGAAGACGATGTTGTTGATGCGCTCGCCGGAGATGCGCTCGACTTCCATAAATTGCCCCGCGATTTCTGCGGCTGAGAGGTTGCGCGCAAAGCCGTCGAGCCCACTCGCGCAGAACTTGCAGCCGTAGGCGCAGCCGACTTGGGTGCTCATGCAGATGGTCCGCCGGTCGCTGGCGTCGCCATACAATGCGGGGGAGGCGGGGATGAGGACGCTCTCGATGAGCGCGCCGTCGGGGAGGCGGAAGAGGAATTTCTGGGTGGTGTCCTTCGAGCCGAGCACGCGCACATTTTCTAGCCGGACGAATGGGAACTCTGCGACGAACAGGGCGCGGAGTGCGGCGGGGAGGTCGGTCATTTTCTCGTAGGACTCGGCGCGTTTTTCGTAGAGCCAGCGCATGACTTGGCCGGCGCGGTATTTCGGCTCGCCGAGTGCGATGAGGCGTTCTTCGAGTTCAGGAAGCGTGAGATTTTGGAGCGCGAGAGTTGGTGTAGTCACAGTTGTCGCGTTGCCTTACGGCATTGGCGGGACGATGGGAATGAGAATGACGCGGGGGAGTGTGAAGAGGGGATGGGGGATTCTTTTTGGCGCTTGCCAATTTATCCTAAAAACGGCAGTTGAACGGATTTTCAGAGAAAAATGAGCCTTGGACGGGTGAGTGATTTTCAACTGCTCCGCAGTTGGCAATTTCCAGAGTAAAATACCCTATTTTTCGGCCTCAAAAACGGGGTCAACTGCCGTTTTTAG
>CANIWM010000127.1 GCA_947471505.1 Chthoniobacteraceae bacterium
AGCGACCAATCCTGCTCCAGCGACTCCCAATCATTCCACGCCGTGCGCAAGCTATCCAAGGCGGTATTAAACGCTGCCTGCTGAAACTCCCCCTTCAATCTCAGCTCCGTCTTACCTAGCGAAACTAGCCACAGATTCACCTTTGCCCAAAGCCGGTTCGTATCGCGCATCGGCTTCAAAAACGCATCGCGCCCAGAGGTTAGCTGAGGCACATCCGACAGATTCTTACCATACGGGCTCGAAGCATAGTCAGCACGCATTTTCGTGTTGAAATCGTTCATTTTCGCGAGCATGAACTCCTTCATCCCCGTCACGACGGCGCTTTGGATGGAAACATCCTGCGCCAGATTCTCGACATTATCCCGATGCTGCTCCAGCGCAGAAAACAGCGCCTCCAAATCCGCCACCACCGGGTCCACCGTGAGCCCCGTCTCCTCCTTGCTCAGCGAAATCGGCACACCACCGTTTGCCGTGTTCGCGTCATTCCAGTGGTTTATGAAGAGTGGGACTACTGTGAAATATGAGGTTGGTCCTTGAATTGGCATATTGCTTCAAGTGTGGTCGGTGATAGTTTTGTGAAAAAACGCGGTGAAAAAATCGAGCCATCATCTGTTCAGAAACAGCAGACAACTATTACTCACTGCATTTGTGCGCATGAAAATACGGTATTGCACGGCGCAAAGTCAATACAATAATGCAAACAAGTGCAATTTTGTTAAAAATAGGTTCTGCTGCTTTGCTTCTATACTCTGCGGCGTAATTTACAGGCAATGCCAAAACAACAACAGGTTATATTTTAGTCAACTAAGGCGGTAAGATTACAAATCCAGTGCAAAAAAGAAATAGAATGGTTTGAAATTATCCATTTTCTGAGTCTTGCAGGAGGAAATGGGGTCCGCGGACGACGCGGGATGGGCTGGTGTGCTGGTGGGATGTGGGGACGGTGTTTTATACGCGGGGCTGAGGTGCGTTTGCTGGTGGTGCCGTGAATCGTGGTTGGGTCCCGCGAGTTTCATGGGCGGGATTTTGCCGGGGGAGAGGTTTTGCGAGCGGCATTCTTTGGTCCTGGTGAGCAAGGGAACAGAGCGCAAGCGGCGACAAGCCAACACTGCGAGTGTAACGAGCCAAGGAGCGGCGGCATTCCTGCCGCCGTCCCCATAGCGCGAAGCGCCTGATCGGTTTCGCGCGGCTCTGGGAAACTGCACGGTGCTCGAAATTGGGCGCTTCGCTCGCATGAGGTCGCTCACGCTGTTCCACTTTTAACCACACCCGTTGCAGGCCGTCTCTGGCTTGTGAATTTGCCCCGTTTCGTCTTCGATTCTTTAATCACGCCGTTTGTTGACCGGAGCACCCTATCTGCTCTCTTTGCGCGCGATGCGCCTTCATCATACCATCGTCGCGCTCGCGCTTTTCGTGTTCACTTTCACCGCTCGTGGGCAGTCGGGGCTCGTCGCGGGCTTTCACTTCGATGAAGGGAGCGGCTCGACGACTGCGGACACGACGGCAAATGGGCACGTCGGCACGCTCAACGGGGCGACTTGGACGGCGTCGGGGAAATATGGCGGCGCGCTCGTTTTTAATGGCAGTAGCGATTGGGTGACGGTGCCCGATGCGGCGTCGCTCGACCTCACGAATGGCGCGACGGTGATGGCGTGGGTGTATCCCACGGCGCTCGGCAACTACCGCACGATTGCGATGAAAGAGACCGTCGGCGGCGCGGCGTATTACATCTATTCGGGGCCGAGCGATACGGCGATGGGCGGCGGCGGTTTCGGCGGGAGCTACAGCGAAATCGCAGGCGGCGCGGTGCTGCCGCTGAATACGTGGACGCACATCGCGATGACTTACAACGGCACGATCATCCGCGTGTATCGCAACGGCGTGCAGGTCGCGACGCTCAACAAGACGGGCGTGTTCGACACGTCGGCGAGCCCGCTGCGCATCGGCGGGAATCTGACGTGGGGCGAGTGGTGGCAGGGCCGCATAGACGAAGTGCGCATCTACAATCGCGCGCTCACCGTGACGGAGGTGAACACCGCAAGAAACTCCGCGCTCGTCCCGCTGCCGACTGCGCCGACGATCCTCGCCGCGACTCCCGCGCAGGGCTCGGCGGTGCGCTCGCTCTCGCAAATAGATATTCTCTTTAGCGAAGCGGTGGTGAACGTGAACGCGGCGGACCTTCTCGTGGCGGGCGTTCCGGCGACGGGGATGACTTCGCTGGGCGGAAATGCATATCGCTTCACCTTCCCCGCGCGCCCCGTGGGCTCTACGTCCGTGGCCTTCGCAAGTGGGCACGGCATCGTGGATACGGAGACGCCGCCCGTCGCGTTTGCGGGTGGGTCGTGGAGTTACACCGTGGACCCGAACGCGCCGCTGGAGCCCATCCGCATCAATGAAGTCGTCGCCGTCGGGATGCCCGGCGGGCTCGTGGATGAAGACGGAGATGCGGAGGATTGGGTGGAGCTTTATAATACGGGGACGACGGCGGTGAGCGTGAGCGGGTGGTCGCTCACGGATGATTCCGCGCTGCCGGGGAAGTGGGTTTTTCCCGCCAGGACGATTCCGGCGGGCGGGTTCCTCACGGTGTTTCTCTCGGAGAAAAATCGCGCGCCTTCCTCGGGGAATCTGCACGCGAACTTCTCGGTGAAACTGACGGGCGGGCGGCTCCGGCTCTACAATGCGGAGGCGACGCGGGTGCTCGTCTCGTCTTTCGATCCACTACCGAGCCAGCAACCGGGGCTCAGCTACGGCATCAATTCCAGCGGCGCGGCGCGCTACTTTTCCACCGCCACGCCGAGCGCGGCGAACTCGGGCACGGAGTATGTGGCCATCGCCGCTGCGCCGACGATGAGCGTCGGCGCGGGCTACTACACCGCGCCGATTTCTGTCGCGCTCACCACCACGACGCCGGGCGCGGGCATCCGCTACACGACGGACGGAACTGTGCCCATCGCGACGAGCCCGCTCTACGCGACACCGCTCGCGATTTCTGCCACGACGGTGCTGCGAGCGGCGGCGTTTCTCGCGGGCTATGCGCCGAGCGATGCGACCACGCGGACGTATCTCTTCCTCGCCGACGTGCTCACGCAATCACCCACCGGCGCAGTGCCGCCGGGCTGGCCCGCAACGTGGGGCGCGAACCGCGTGGACTACGGCATGGACCCTGACGTGATCGGCCCCGGCGCTCCGTATCAAAGCCGCGCGCTCCCCGCGATGCAGGCGATTCCCGCGCTCAGCATCGTGATGAATTTGCCGGACCTCTTCGACTCCAGCACGGGCATCTACGCAAACGCCGCGCAGAACGGCGACGCATGGGAGCGCCCCGCGTCGCTGGAACTGCTGCGGCCTGATGGGCAGCCCGGTTTTCAAGAAGACGGCGGCTTGCGCATTCGCGGCAATTTCTCCCGCGCATCAGACAACGCGAAGCACTCTTTCCGCATGTTCTTCCGCGAGCGATACGGCGCGGGAAAGCTGAACTATCCACTCTTCGGCGCGACGGGTGCGGATAAACAAGACGTGGTAGATTTGCGCACGTCGCAGGATTTCTCGTGGGCGTATCTCGCCAGCACGGAGGCGACGTTTGTGGTGGATTCATTTGCCCGCGACTTGATGGGCTTGATGGGCCACCCGACGACGCGCGGCGACTTCTACCACCTCTTCATCAACGGCCAATACTGGGGCATCTACAACACCGAGGAGCGCGTGAACCAAAGCTACGCCGCGACTTATCTCGGCGGCCTCAATAGCGACTACGATGTGGTGAAAGTGGACGCCTTTAACACGCAAGTCGCCGCCGGAGATTTCGCCGCGTGGACGCAGCTCTGGACGCTCACGGAAGCTGGCGTGACCAGCGATGCAGCGATGCAAGCACTGCTCGGCAACAACGCGAATGGCACGCGCAACACCGCGCTGCCCATCTACCTCGATGCCGTGAGTCTGTGCGACTACATGCTGATGAATCTCATCATAGATAATCGCGACGGCCCGACCTACATTGACGGCAATCAGCCGAACAATTTCTTCGCCGTTCGTCCCCGCGATGGGCGCGCGGGCTTCCAGTTTTTCGCGCACGATTCCGAGTATTCGATGTTCGATGTGAACAGCGACATCACCGGCCCCGCGACCGCTGTAGGCGCGACGCTCACCTCCTCGAACATGCGACGGATGTGGGACAAATGTATGCTCAACGCGGAGTTCCAGTCGCTCTTCGCCGACCGCGTGCAAAAGCACTGCTTCCCAAATGGCGCGCTCACCGCCGCCAGCCAGACCGCTGTGTGGCAGACGCGCGCCGCGCAGATCGATCTCGCCGTCATCGGCGAGTCCGCGCGCTGGGGCGACTCCTCTCGCGCCACACCGCTGACCCGCGACGACCACTGGCTACCGCGCATCAACTACTTCGTGAACTCGTGGTTCCCTACACGCACCGGCAACGTCATCACGCAGCTTCGCAACCGTGGATATTTCCCCACACTCGCCGCGCCGACGCTGGCACCGACGCCCGGCACGGTGCCGCAGGGAACCATCGTCACGCTCACGCAATCGCCCGTCGTCGGCGTGATCTATTACACGCTCGACGGCACGGACCCGCGCAACTTTGGCGGCGTGCTGAACTCCGCCGCGCAAGTCTGGCCGGGCTCTCTCACGCTGCTCAATAGTGTGCGTCTGCGCGCTCGGGTGAAAGACGGCGCGACGTGGAGCCCGCTCATCGAGGGCGACTTCTTCCTTTCGCAAGACCTGACAAAACTCGCAGTGAGCGAAGTGATGTTCGACCCGCCAGCCTCCGGCGCGACGGACGGCGCGGAGTTCGAGTTCGTCGAACTCACGAACACGGGAAGCAAAACGCTCGACCTCTCCGGCATCGCATTTACCGAGGGAATCGCCGCCACGTTTGCCCCCGGCACCACGCTGGCCCCCGGCGGCTATATCGTCGTGGCTCGCAACCCGACCGCCTTTGCCACTCGCTATCCGAGCGTCACCGTCGGCGCGACGTTCACGGGCAAGCTGGATAATAACGGCGAGCAACTCACGCTCGCCGCGCCCGGCGGCGGCATCATCTGGCACCTCTCTTATAATACGCAGCCGCGGTGGCCTGCGACGGCTTCGGGCCTCGGCTTCTCCATCGTGAACGCTGCACCAGCCACGCTTCCCGCGCCGGATGAAGGCCGGCGCTGGCGTGCAAGCTCCGCGCTCTACGGCTCGCCCGGCGCGGCGGACCCGCTGCCCACCACGCCGCAAATCGTTATCGGTGAGCTGCGGGCTGGGGCGTCCGCATTCATTGAGCTGCACAACCCGACGCCCGCTCCCGTGGATGTCTCCGGCTGGTTCCTCAGCGACACGACGGCTATTCCCGCGAAGACGATCATCGCGCCGGGAACCGTGATCCCCTCCGGCGGTGCGGTGTCGTTTTCCACGCTTGGGTTTCCGGTGAATGAAGCGGGTGGCACCGTGTTTCTTTTTGCGCCGATGCCGAGCGGTTACAGCCACGGCTGGAGCTACGGCGCGACGGATGGCGGCATGGCGCTGGGCCGAGTGGTGGACTCGACGGGCGAGGAGTTTCTCGTCCCAAACACTGCGCCCACGCCGGGCGTCGCAGCGGCGACTCCGCAAGTCGGACCGGTCGTCATCAACGAGATTTGGTATCACGCCCCCGTCAGCTATTTTGAAATGATCGAGCTGCGCAATACGAGCGCCAGCGCGGTGTCGCTCGCTGGTTGGCAGCTCGATGGCTTCGGTGTCGTCTTCCCGGCAGGCACGAGCATCCCGGCAAATGGACTGCTCCTCGCCGTCGCCGATGACCCCTCCGCATTCCGCACGCGGCACTCCGTTCCCGCCGCTGTGCCCATCGTCGCGGCGACCGGCTCGCTCGATGATGGCGGCGAGCCCATCGCCCTTCAGCGCCCGAGCACCGCGACGCTCGGCGCATTCATCTCGCTCGAAAGTGTGCGCTACAACGACAATTCACCGTGGCCCACGACGGCGGACGGCAGCGGCCCTTCCCTCCAGCGCATCTCCGCTTCCGCGCTCGCGCTGGAGCCGACGAACTGGCAAGGCCAAGGACTCACGCCCGGCTTTCCCAACGCGACAAATCAAGCGCCCACCGTCGCGATCACCTCGCCCTCGCACCTCTCCACTTTCATCCCGCCCGGCGCGTTCACCATCACCGCGAGCGCTGCTGATCCCGACGGCCAAATCGCCCGCGTCGAGTTCTACGACGGCACCACGAAAGTCGGCGAAGACACCACCGCGCCCTACTCGCTCGCGCTGACGAACGTCGCCAGCGGGCAGCACTACTACACCGCGCGCGTTGTGGACGACGCCTTTGCCAGCGTGGCCTCCATCCCCGTGCTCGTCACCGGGCTCGCGGGCGTCCCTGTCACCCTCAGCCCGTGGGGCGCAACGTGGAAATACCGCGATACCGGCGTCACTCCACCGACAAACTGGACCGCGCTCGCCTACGACGATTCCGGCTGGAGCAGCGGTGCCGCCGAGCTGGGCTACGGCGACGGCGACGAGGCCACCGTCGTCGCATCCGGCCCCGCCGTTCACTACGTCACCACATGGTTCCGCCGCACCTTCACCGTCGCAGATGCCGCGCAAATCTCCGCCCTCACGGCGCGCATGATTCGCGATGATGGCGTCGTCGTTTATCTCAACGGCACGGAAATCTGGCGCGACAATCTCCCCACCGGCTCCGACGCCACGACGCTGGCCTCTGCCAGCATCAGCGGCACCACCGAGAGCGTGCAAATCACCAATACTCTCAACGCCGCCAACCTCGTCGAAGGCACCAACATCCTCGCCGTCGAGATACACCAAGTCCTCACCGACAGCTCCGACATCTCGTTTAACTTCGAGCTCAACGCCGAGCTCCCCGGCACCGCGCCCGACCCCGATACCGACGGCGACGGGATGCTCGATTCGTGGGAAATGGCCCACGGATTTTCCTACTGGAACGACGCCGATGCCACCGCCGACGCCGACGCCGACGGCACCAGCAACCTCACTGAATACCACCTCGGCCTCGCCCCGCGCAACGGCACGCAATCCTTCCGCGCCACCGCCAGCACAGGCGCGGGCGGCCTCACGCTCACATGGCCCAGCGCCCCCGGCATCACCTTCACCATCCAGCGCACCGCCACACTTTCCCCCGCCGACTGGCAGCCCATCGGCACCGTCACCGCGACTGGCGGGAGCAGCACTTTTGCCGCACCCTTCACGGACGCGGCTGGATTTTACCGCGTCGTTTTTTCGCAGTAGGCACCTACGCCTGAACCAGCTCCAGCGCGCGCTGGGCGATGTCGGCGACGGGGGCGAGCTTGCCGATGCCTTGGTAGCCGCAGGCGAGTTCGCCTTCGACGGGGTCTATGAACTGCACGCCGCGCGCTTTGAGCGTGGCGACGTTGGCGAGGGTGGCGGGGTGCGCCCACATTTTGCCGTTCATTGCGGGGGCGATTAAGATGGGAGCCAGCGTGGCGAGGGCGATTTCGGTGAGGGGATGAGAAGCAAGGCCGTGGGCGAGTTCGGCGATGGTGTTCGCGGAGGCGGGGGCGATGAGTAGCAGCGTCGCGCGGTCGGCGAGTTCGATGTGGCCAGGCTTCCAGCCGCTCTGCGCGTCGCGGGCGCTGGTGATGACGGGGTTGCGCGAGAGTGTTTGCAGCGTGAGCGGGGTGATGAAGTCGCACGCCTTCTCGGTCATCACGACATGCACTTCTGCGCCGCCTTTTACCAGCAGGCTGGCGAGGTCGGCGGCTTTGTAGGCGGCGATGCTGCCGGTGACTCCGAGGATGATGACGGGTGCGCTCATGGGATGTTAAAAGGATAGTTCTAGCCGGCTGGAGCGCATCCGCTCGGCGCTCATCAGCGTGCGGAAGCGGTCGAAGTCCTGCGCGGCCTGGCCGCTGACGATGGTGTAGCGGTAGTTGCGCCACTGGGCCATCTCGCCCGCCGCATTGCCGAGGCGGATGGCGAGCTGTTCCTCCGTCTCGGTGGCGCGGCTGCGGAGGCGGCGTTCGAGTTCCACCATGCTCGGGGGCATGAGAAAAATATCCACCATCGCTGCGTGGCAGATGGCGTCGGCGTTGGCGCGGATTTGCGCGGCTCCTTGGATGTCCACATCAATGAGGATGTCGTGTCCGGCGGCGAGTCCATCGAGGACGGTCTGCTTCGACGTGCCGTAGTAATTCCCGTGGACGCGCGCGTATTCGAGGAAGTCGCCCGCCGCCACGCGACGCTCAAATTCCGCGACGCTCAGGAAGTGATAGTCGCGCCCATCCACCTCGCCGGGTCGGGGCTGCCGCGTGGTGCAGGAGACGGAATAGACGAAGTCCGGGTTGTCCGAAAGTAGGCGGAGGAGCGTGCTTTTCCCCCCGCCAGATGGCGCGGAGAGGACGAAGAGGATGCCGTGTCGTTTGCTCATTCGATGTTCTGGATTTGCTCGCGGACTTTCTCCATCTCGGCCTTGCAGGCGATGACGAGCTGCGCGATTTCGATGTCGTTGGCCTTGGAGCCCATCGTGTTAAATTCGCGCGCGATTTCTTGGCACATGAACTCCAGCGTGCGCCCCACGGCGTCGCTCTTTTTGAGGTGCGCGGCGAATTGATCGAAGTGGCTGTCGAGCCGCGTCAGCTCCTCGGTGATGTCGCTTTTATCGGCAAAGACGACGACCTCTTTCACCAGCCGCTCATCATCAATCGGCAGCTCAATGCCCGCTCGCTTGATGCGCTCTTGCAGCGTCTGCCGGTAGCGTTTCATCACACCGGGGACGAGTTTATGGACCTTCTTCACCGAGTCGCGGACAAACTTGATGCGCTTCTCCAAGTCCTTCGCGAGATGCCGCCCTTCCGCTTCTTTCATCTTCATCAGCTCGGCCAGCGCGCCCTTGAGCGCAGCCTCGACGGGGAGCCACGCAGTCTCCGGCGATGCTTGCTCTTCCGGCGTCCGCAGCACACCGGGCGCGCGGAGGATTGTCTCGATGGTGATCTCGCCGCCCACGCCGAGTTCCTTTTGCAAATCGCGCATCGCTCGCAAGTAAGTCTTCGCCAGCGAGCGGTCGAGCGCGAGGTCTTGCGGGGCCGCCGCGCCCGCGTGGAAAGCGATGACGACGTTGAGCCGCCCGCGTGTGACTTCGGCATTGATCGTATCGCGGACACGGGGCTCCAGTTCGGCAAGTTCACGCGGGAGATTCACCACCACGTCGGACTGCTTTCGGTTCACCGAGTTGAGTTCCACGGTGAACTTCGCACCATTATGGACGCTTTGGCCGCGCCCGTATCCAGTCATACTTTTCATCTACCGCCAACGCTACGAACGACGCGCGATGCGAGCGAGGAAAAGTTCCGCACATCGGAAAAACGGACGACGTTCAGGCTAATTCGCGGGCTTTTCGTCCGGAGCGGCATCTCGTGTTGGGATGTTGACGCGGAAGCCCGGCTTTGGCTTCGGAAAGCGAAACTCAGGCTTGGGCGATTTCGCAGTGCCTTCATGGTCGGGCAGCGGCGGGAGTTCTTTGGAGTCAAAGAGCGGGCCTTCAGGGAGCACTGGGCCCGTGAATCGCCCCTGCCTGCCATCGCCCGGCACAACCGTGCGGCCCTGCCAATTCGTCGGCAGGCCGGGGTACAGATTTGTATTTCCCTGCGCAATTTTCGGCGCGGCGGACTCCACTATATCCTCGGTCGCCACATAGCCGGATTGCCCTTCATCCGTCATCACGCGGCTGTATCCATATTCGCGCCGCATGAGCACAATGTGCTGGCCCTGCTTGAGCGTGAAGTCTGGACCGAAGGTCTGCGCAGGGCCGTAGCGGTACATGGGCGTATCCACGCGCACTTGGTAGTGCCCGGTGATGCTCGTCGGGTCCGACGACGCGCAACCTCCGAGCGCCAGCGCAGCCACTCCAAGTATGCCAGCCAGCCGCATTTAGCCGACGTAATCGCGCGGGTCCGTGACGTGCCCGGTGAGCGCGCTGGCGGCGACGGTGTACGGCGAGGCGAGGAAGACCTGCGACTCCTTGTGGCCCATGCGGCCGGGGAAGTTGCGGTTCGTCGCGCTGATGCACTTGAGCGCCTTCTCGTTCATGCGGCCAAACGTGTCTTGCGGCCCACCGAGGCAGGCGGCGCAGGAGGCGTTTTCCGTCATCTGCACGCCTGCGTTTTCGAGGATGCTCCAGACGCTTTGCCCGTCCATTTGCGCGGCCTTCAGCTCGGCGACGACCTTCGTCGTGGCAGGCACGCCGAACGTGTGAATCTTGACGTTGTGCCCTTTCACAACTCGGGCAAAAGCGAGGAAGTCGCTCGTCTTCCCGCCTGTGCAGGAGCCGATGTAAGCGCGGTCGAGCTTCATGTCCGTCATCTCGCGAGCGAGCTTGCGGTTGCCCGGATCGGGGTGGCAGGCGACGGTCGGCTCCAGCTTGGAAAGGTCGTAAGTTTTGTCGAAAACGAACGCCTGCTCCGCATCAATGGTGACGGGCTCGAACGTGGACTTCGTGCCGTTCTCGGCGATGCGTTCGCGGACGTAGTCGCCGCACTTTTCATCGTAGGGAAAGATGCCGTTTTTCCCGCCCGCTTCGATGGCCATGTTGGTGATCGTCATGCGGTCATCCATGTCCATATTTAGCGCGCCTTCGCCCTCCCACTGCATCGCGCGGTAAGTCGCGCCGTCAAAGCCGATGTCGCCGATGACGTGAAGGATTACGTCCTTCGCCATGACGCCCGGCGCGAGCTTGCCGGTGAGCAAGAAGCGCATCGTCTCGGGCACTTTCAGTAAGATTTTCCCCGTGCCGAGGACGAAGCCCGCGTCGGTGTTGCCGATGCCTGTGGCGAACTGATTGAACGCGCCCGCCATGCAGGTGTGCGAGTCCGTGCCCACGAGCACTTCGCCGGGGCGCAAGTGGCCTTTCCACGGCAGCGTCGTGTGGCAGACGCCCGCGAAGTTTTTGCCATACTGCTGCTTGAGCTGACCGCGCGAGGCGTCGAATTTCCACGCGCCGTTCGGGTCGTCAATCACGTCGTAAAAGTAGGGCATGTCCTGCTCGCGGACGAACTCGCGGAGGATGTCCACGTTGCGGTTGCTCATCGAGTCGGCGGTGAAGATGTAGTGGTCGGGGATGATGACGACGCGGTTTTTGTCCCACACTTTCGCATCCTTGCCGAACTCGCGCTTGAACACACCGATGGTGCCCGGCCCGCAGACATCGTGCGTCATCAGCACATCCACCGAGACCCAGACATTGTCGCCGGGTGCGACGTGAGTTTTCCCGCTGGCGCGGGCCAAGAGTTTTTCCGTAAGCGTCATATTAGTATTTGAAAAAGGGCGCGCACATTGCCGCGTGTGTCTGTGTGGTGCAATGGGAAATGACGATTGCTGAACGCACATGCGCTCTTCCGGTACGTCTTTCACCTTTCGCGCGCCCTAAAAAGCTCACCTCAGCGCCTTTTCCTCATGTCCGAACCACAGCGTGTGAAATGAAAATCCCCCGGTAAAGGAATCGTCAAAGAAAACTCAAAATACCGTTGGACTGCGGAGGATAAATATGTTACCAAGCGAACCGGTATCGTTTCTTGTGTTCTTTATCGAGCGCGCCAACCCACCTCAAACCCACCTCAAACCCACCTCAAACCCACCTCAAACCCACCTCAAACCCACCTCAAACCCACCTCAAACCCACCTCAAACCCACCTC
>CANIWM010000128.1 GCA_947471505.1 Chthoniobacteraceae bacterium
AACCTAAAAACGGCAGTTGAACGGATTTTCAGAGAAAAATGAGCCTTGGACGGGTGAGTGATTTTCAACTGCTCCGCAGTTGGCAATTTCCAGAGTAAAATACCCTATTTTTCGGCCTCAAAAACGGGGTCAACTGCCGTTTTTAGGGTGAATGGCTTCGCGATGGCTTTTACGATGTTTTTGTACTCTGCCTCGGCGCGTTTGATGTCGCCCGCATTGCTACTCATCATTACCACCGGGATGTCCGCCGTAGTCGGGTCTGCCACGAGCCGTTGGCAGACGGCGTCGCCCTTCATATCGGGCAGGATGTAATCGAGCAGAATGAGGTCCGGGCTTCCCGATTGCGCGAGCTGGATGCCTTCGCCGCCGTCCTTGGCGGTCACGACGGTGAACTCCTCTGGGCTCTGCGCGAGTGTTTTTGAAATAAACATCCGCAGGGCGAGGGAGTCATCAATGGCTAGGATTTTCTTGGGCATAAAAGAGAGCGACTACTTTGCCTCAGACGGAGGCTCTGTTCAGGCGAGTCGTGGGCGGTGCGTGGCGGGCGTCCCGGAAGAGCCGGGAGTGAGAAGAAAAAGGGTTAATGCCGAGTCCGGCATTGCGAACCGACAGGTCCGGGCCGGAAAATACGTCCGCCCGCATCACGGTGCGAGACACGGGGCGCAATGCGGCGACCGTTGGCGTATCGAATTTGGGCTGAGGCTTCATCTCAGTTTGTAGAAAGCAGCAAGCGTGCCGATGTAAGGCGGTGGTCAGTGGGTCAGTAGGTCCGTATTCAGTATCCATTGACCTACTGAATACTGACCGCTGCCTACCGCACCCGTGACAACCCGCCGCGCCTCCGCTATCGCTCCGCGATGAGCCAAAGCTGCCACGATTACCGACGCCTCGCCGCCCGATGGCGCGCCGTGGCGCGTGCTGCGGGAATCCGTCTCGAGACTATCGCCGTGGCGGACGAGTTCCCCATATTTTGCATGAAATCCCCCGCGCTTCCGCCGACTGGCGGTATTTATTTATCTGCCGGGATTCATGGCGATGAGCCCGGCGCGACCGAAGGGCTCGTCGCATGGGCCGAGGAGCGGCAAAACGAGCTCGCCGAGCTGCCAGTCGTCATTTTCCCCTGCCTGAATCCGTGGGGGCTCACAATGAATCGGCGGTCGGATTCCAATGGGCACGATTTGAACCGCCTATTCCACCACGACCAGCACCCGACCATCGCCGCCGTGCGCAAGATCGTGCAGTTGCGTCGCTTTTGCGCATCGCTGATGTTGCACGAGGACTACGATGCGGAGGGCGTGTATCTTTACGAACACTGCACAACGGAGCCCGCCGGTCCGCATTTGCTCGATGCGGCGGAATCCGTCATCCCGCGCGACCCGAGGAGCCGCATTGATGGCCGTCGTGCGAAAAACGGGCTGCTGAACCCCCGGTTTTCGCCCAAAGTGTTCGAGAAAATCGGCCATCCCGAGGCGATTTGGCTCCACCTCCACGGGAGCGCGCGGAGCATCACCTTCGAGACGCCGAGCGAGTTTGCGCTGGAGCAGCGTGCTGCCGCGCACCTTGCGGTCATCAACAGGCTGGTGCAGCTTTGTCAGTAGCGATTCATCCTGCCCATGCGGCGTTTCGTGGAGTGGCGCGGGAAAGTATTTCCCATTTCCGGTGGCGATGTGCCACCGTCGCCGACTTATGAAACTCATCCGCACTTTGGTAACGGTGCTCACAGTCTGGCTGCTCGCGATTACCCTATTGCACGGCGGGCTGAATTTGCGCTGGTTCGACCGCGCGGCTGCGGGCGTGGGGCAGGGGAAGACCTTCGGCGTCGGGTTCCTGCCGGTGACGTGCCACCTCACTTGCCCCGTCACGCATTACATCAACCAAAACATGGAAAAGACGGACCTTTTCCAGCCGATGCGGTTCAGCGCGTTCCCTGAGCTCAAGGAGATGTTTCTCGGTAGGCCGACGGAGATGCCGGCCACATTCATCCTCGCCCCCATGGCCATCGCGCTGCGGGAGCAAGGGGTGAAAATCAAGATCGTCCACCTCGGCCACCGCGATGGCTCGGCGGTCGTTGTTCATAAAGACTCGGGCATTTTCCAGACGCAGGATTTGCGGGGCAAAACCGTCGCCATCCCCGGACGCTACGCCAACCAGCGGCTCATCCTTTTCCGCGAGCTGAAGAAGGTTGGGATGACTTTTGACGACATTAAAGTCGTGGAAATGCCCCCGCCGGATATGCCCGCCGCGCTGCAATCGCGCTCAGTGGACGCCATCACTAGCGGCGAGCCTTTTATGGGACAGACGGAGCTGGATGGCTACGGGCGCGTGCTGTGGCAGGTGAAGGACGTGTGGCCGGGCTTTATCTCCTGCGTCCTCGCCGTGCAGGAGGATGCCATCCGCGACCACCGCGACGAGATTCAGCGCCTTGTGAACGGCATCGCGGCCAGCGGGAAGTGGATCGATCAAAGCATGACGCACCGCATGGACGCCGCGCAATTCGTCGCCAAGAACTACTACAATCAGAACCCGCGCTTGCTGGAATTCGTCCTCAGCAAACCGCCGGATCGCGTCACGTATTCGCGGCTTGCACCGATGCGGGCGGACTTCGAGGAAATCGAGCGCCTCGGCAAAGAGGCCGGTGTTTTGAAAGGCACCGCGCACTACGAGGACTACGTGGACGAATCGTTCGCTCCCGACCCGGCTACCGTGCAGCCGCCAGTTTTTGAAGTGAAGAAATGAACCAACGAATCTACCACATCATCCTCCCGCTCATCACCGGCGCGCTCTTCCTCGCCGCATGGCACATCGCTGTGAAATGCTCCGGCAGCGACATCTTCCCTACGCCGCTGGAAGTCCTGCGCGGCCTCGGCGAACTCGCCAGGCAAGGGCTGCTGCTCAAGTACATCGTCGCGTCCCTTTTCCGCGTGAGCTGGGGCTTCGGTTTGGCCGTGCTCATCGGCGTGCCGCTCGGGCTCGTGCTCGGGTGGTTCCGCCCGGCGTTTGCGGCGCTGAATCCCTTCATCCAAATCCTCCGTCCCATCTCGCCGATTGCTTGGATTCCCGTCGCCATTCTGTGGTTCGGGGTAAAGGACACGGCTCCCGTGTTTCTCATCTTTCTCGCCAGCGTTTTCCCCATCACCGTCTCGGCGATGGCGGCGGTGCAAAACATGCAGCAAGTGTATCTTCGCGCCGCGCAGAACTTCGGCCTGAGCGGCTTCCCGCTGTTTCGCCGCGTCATCTTCCCCGCCGCGCTGCCACAAGTGATCACGGGCATCCGCATCGCCCTCGGCGTGGCGTGGCTCGTCGTCGTCGCGGCAGAAATGATCGCCGTCAACAGCGGCCTCGGCTACCTCATCATTGACGCCCGCAACGCCGGCAAACGTTACGACCTCGTCGTCGCCGGCATGGTCATGATTGGCCTCATCGGCCTCATCCTCGACTGGCTCGTGCGCAGCTTGGAGAAGTTCGACGAAGTGCGCTGGGGGTACGGACAACGCTAACATGGAAACAATCATCACCGTCCGCGACTGCTGGATGTCCTTCGGCAGCACCCACGTCCTAGAGCGTGTCAACCTCGACGTCGCGCAGGGCGAATTCGTCTGCGTCGTCGGCCCGAGCGGCTGTGGAAAAAGCACGCTCCTCAACATTGTCGGCGGCTTCCTCCGCGAGACAAAGGGCACCGTCGCCGTGGAGGGCGCACCCGTCACCGGGCCGGACCCAGGACGCATCTTCGTCTTTCAGGAGAACGGCGTCTTCCCGTGGCTCACCGTCGAGCAAAACATCGGCTTCGGCCTCCTCTCCCGCCCCGCCGCAGAGCGCGACGAGCGCGTGAAACACTACACCGCCATGGTCGGCCTCACCGGCTTCGAGCGCAGCTACCCGCGCGAGCTGAGCGGCGGAATGCGCCAGCGCGTCGAGATCGCCCGCGCCCTCGCCGCCGACGCCCGCGTGCTCTACATGGACGAGCCATTCGGCGCACTCGACTTCCTCACTCGCCTCAAAATGCGCGCCGATTTGATCCGTATCTGGCAGGCGGAAAAGAAGACCATCGTCTTCGTCACCCACGACATCGAGGAAGCCGTCCAGCTCGCCGACCGCGTCCTCGTCATGACCAAGCGCCCCGCCACCATCGCCGAAGAAGTCCGCGTTGATCTCCCCCGCCCACGCGACCTCGACAGCCCCGGCTACCTCGCCGCCCGCGACCGCATCTTCTCCATTATGGGGATGGACGCCCACGGCGGCGGGGCGGTGTGAGGATAGGGAAACGTCGTTTGACGGATTCGCATTCCATCGCCACAAACAGCGCATGTCTTTAAATTCACTTTCCATCACCGACCCGGAGCGCACCATCGAGTTCGAGTTCGTCCGCGCCACCGAGAACGCCGCCCTCAACTCCCTCTCCTGGCTAGGCCGTGGGGAGAAAGAGAAGGCCGACAAGGCTGCGTGCGACGCCATCTTCGGTGTGTTCGACCTCGTGGACATCTGCGGCGAAGTCGTCATCGGCGAAGGCATCAAGGACAACGCCCCCGGCATCTTCCTCGGCGAGCACCTCGGCACTTGGCGCGCGGGTTCGCCCCGTTTCGAGATCGCACTCGACCCCATTGATGGCACTACGAACATCGCCCAAGGGCTGCCCAACAGCATCTCCGTCATGGCCGCCAGCGAGGGCACCGCAGAGAGCCCCCACGTCATGCGCAACCTCCCCACTTTCTACGCGCAGAAGCTCGCCTACGGCCCCGAAGTCGTCAGCGCCATCGCTGGCGGAATGGACCCACTTTCCCTCGACGACACCGTGGATGCCAACCTCCGCAAAGTCGCCAAAGCCCTCGGCAAGCGCGTCCGCGACCTCGTCATCATGACGCTCCAGCGCCCGCGCCACGCCGACTTCATCCGCCAAGTCCGCGAATCCGGCGCCGCCCTCCGCCTCATCACCGACGGCGACATCACCGCCGCCGTCTCGCCGTCGCTTATGGATAGCGGCGTGGATCTTTTCTACGGCATCGGCGGCTCGCCCGAAGGCATCCTCACCGCCGCCGCCCTCCGCTCCCTCGGCGGCGACATGCTCCTCCGCATGGCCCCCCGCGACGCCGCCGAACGCGCCGAAGCCATCAAAGCCGTCGGCGAAGAAGAAGTCACCCGCGTCTATAAAAGTGAAGAACTCGTTTGGGGCGAAAGCTGCATCTTCTGCGCGACCGGCATCAGCGACAGCCCGCTCCTCCCCGGCGTCATGCTGCGCGGCAAAAAGGCCATCACCCACAGCATCCTCATGCGAGCCAAGAGCCGCACCGTCCGCTACATCCGCGCCATCCACGACCTCGACCACAAGACCATTCATCTGCGTGGCGAAGGGCGGGAGCAGAAGCTGGCGTAGCTCCTGTTGCCAGTGGGCAGCCGTCAGTCGCCAGTCGCCGCGGCACTGCCAACGGCCCCGCTTCGCAGCACACCGTCGGACAGGATGCGCGCTCGCAGCCCGCCGATGCCTTTCAGGGCCTCGTGTGCGCCGGGGCAAAATGCTTGGTTCATCCACTCGCACGGCGCGGCTTCCTGCGTGCCGAAAAAGCGCACGCCTTGCAGCTCGAACTCACAGCCGATGAGCGCTCCAAGCGCGAGCCCCTCGACGACGACGTTCCTGCGGAAGACGCCCGGCCCTTTTCCCTCCAAGCCGAACTGTGCACGCAGCCGCTCGTATGTCTCCCACTCAAAAAATGTGATCTGCCCTTTGTAATCCGGTTTGAAATCAAAGAACCGATCTCCCTCGATACCTCGCCCAGCCACGCACCGTGCCTCGGCGACTTCTACGAGCGGATGCTCCCCGGCATCCGTGCCGTGGCGTCCGATGTAGTTGTGGCCAGGGCTGATGAAAATATGCCGGATGCGTGTGCTCATGAACCAGAGCTTGCGCGGCGAGCGTGCCGGACTCAAACCGAAATCATGCCGCACAACGCTGCCTTGATCGCCGGAGGGAAGTCCACCCGTATGGGCCGAGATAAAGCCGGGCTCATCCTCGGCGGCTGCCCGCTTTGGCAACACCAGCTCGATACGCTTGCGGCGACGCAGCCCGCGGCACTTTTCATCGCGGGAAAATGCACGGCGATCCCCGAGACTGCCGCGCACACCGTGCCGGACGAATGGCCTGATTGCGGTCCACTCGGCGGTATCGCCACAGCCCTCGCGCACAGCAGCGCGCCGTGGCTGCTCGTGCTCGCGGTTGATATGCCTGCGATGACGCCCTTCTTTCTATCCTCGCTGCTCGCCCATGCCGCGCGCACCGGGCGCGGGGCTGTGCCGCAGCTCGGAGGGCGCTGGGAGCCGCTCGCCGCCGTGTATCCCCTCTCCGCGCTGCCACTGGCACGTTTTGCACTCGCCGGAAAGGACTTCGCGATGCGGCCGTTCATTGAAAGCGCACGCGGCGCCGGGTTGCTCGACGCCGTGGAAGTGAGCGAGAGCAAGTTCCCGCTTTTCGCGAACTTCAATACGCAGGAGGAGTGGGCGAAACTGCTGGAGTGCGAAGCGTTCAGCAAAAAGAAAGCGGGTCATGGTAAGGAAGGAAAACAATCCGATGTCGGACGCCTCAACTGACTTCCACATCGAGATTCGCGCTCGATGCGATGCTTCGTTGCGTCACTGCTTCCCGGAGCACATCGAGGCCATCGCACGCGGCTGGGAGCTTGTGGACATCCTCTCCGACCGCGCGAACCCACCGACAGACGACACCATTCGTCGGTTCATGCACCGAGAGGTTGCCGTCATCGGCGACAGCATTCGCGGCATCCGCTTCCATCCACGCGACGGCGATTTCACCTGCGGCGGCGCTTACTTTCGTATCGCCATCTATCCCGGCGACCCGCCCAAGCCACCGCAGTGCGTCCACTACGAGGTTTGTGTGCTTGGCACCGTCCACGCCGTTCTTCCCGAGTTCGGCCAGGCAGCATTGCTTGTCCCGGCGGCGCACTACGTCATCAACCAAACCTTTTGATGCGACCGGAAACGCCTATGCACTGCAAAGAACCGCAGCCCTGGCGTGCGCGAGTGCGTGGAGGGCCGAAGGTCCGCAGATGTAATAGCCCAGGGCTGCGCTCCTACGTCGCTGACCCTGGGCTATCACATTGCCGGGCCTTCGACCCTCCTGTTCGTCCACCTCGCGATTCCACTTTTAATCAGACCCGTCAGAGCGGGGTGTGATTAAAAGTGGAATGCAATGGGATCGGCACCAATAGGGCGAGAGCCCCCAAGGAGGGGGAACGTCCCGTTCCCCGGAGGCGCGAAGCGCCTCCCTTCACCTGCGAGCAGCTCTGGAACCACTCCGTGGTTCAGGGGAACGGGACGTTCCCCGTCCTTGGGGCCGATGCCGTCCGTGCGTCACCCTCTGCCCCACCTTTCCACTTTTAATCACAGCCATGGCAAGGTGAGGTGGTGGATTCTATGTTGCGCAAATATCGGCTGGCTCTCAATATGCGCCGCTCATGTGGGACACTCCACGACGTAAAAAACGCTGGTACCGCCGCTGGTGGTTTGCCATTCCTTTTTGGACTTTGCTGATTCTCGGCACGGTGGGCGGTGTGCTGTTGATGAAGATGAAGGCGGAGTATGAGTCGAAGGCGAAGCGGTTCGATTATACGCAGTTGGAGGCGATGGAGTCGGCGAGTATGATTCTCGACCGCAGCGGGGTGATCATGGGGCGGATGTTCACGCAGAATCGGGAGCAGGTGACGTTTGCGGAGTTTTCGCCGGCGTTGATCAAAGCGGTGATCGGCGCGGAGGATACGCGGTTCCGGGAGCATACGGGGGTGGACTATCGCGGGGTGGCGCGGGCGGTTTATGAGAATTGGCGCGCGGGGGCGAAGCGGCAGGGCGCGAGCACGCTCACGCAGCAGCTTGCTCGGAATACGTTCCCGGAGCAGCTCCCACCGAGCGACCGGACGAATGAGCGGAAGATGCTGGAGATGTTCGTGGCGAGGGAGATCGAGAATCGGTGCAGTAAGGATAAGATTTTGGAGTTGTACTTGAACCGGGTGTATTTCGGGTCGGGCTTTTACGGGGCAGAGTCGGCGGCGAAGGGTTACTTTGGGAAGCCTGCGAAGGAGCTGACCATTAGCGAGAGCGCGATGCTGGCGGCGGTGCTGCGCGCCCCGGATAAGCTGGCTCCGTGGCGGAACTATACGACGTGTGTCGCGGAGAGGAATCGCGTTTTAAGCCGGATGCTGGAGGCGAAGCTGGTGACGCGCGAGGAGTACGAGACGGCCTTTAATGATGTGCCGCTGCTGAAGAACAAGCGTTCGGTGCATCAAGATAACTATGCGGCGGATATGATTTACCAGCAGGTGCTCAAGATCGTGGGGAAGGATCGGGCGTTGGGCGATGGGCTGAAGATTTACACGACGGTGGATCGTGAGTTGCAAAAGAAGGCGGAGGAGTTGATTCGCGGGCAGCTTCTTTCTATCGAGCGCCACGAGGGCTACGAGCACCCGACGTATGCGGAGTTCGAGGCGCGGTTCAAGGCGGCGAAGGGCTTGCTGGTGAATGCGGACGGGAAGAAGATCGAGCCGGAGTATCTGCAAGGCGTAGTCATCACGCTGGACAATAAGGATGGCGGGATTCTGGCGCTCGTGGGCGGGCGGGATTTCCAGCACAGCCAGCTCAATCGCGCGACGCAGGTGGAGATGCCGCCGGGGACGGCGTTTAAGCCGCTGGTGTATGCGGCGGGCTTTGAGAAGGGGCTCTTCCCCGGCACGACGGTGAACGATGCGGTGATGGATAATACGCGGGTGATGATCGGCGGGACGACGGGTTTTCTCGGCGAATGGGGACCGGAAATCGGGGACAACCGCTACGAGGGAATCATCTCCGCGCGCACGGCGCTGGTGAAGTCGAAGAACGCGGCGACGGTGCATTTCGGGATGAAGACGGGCATCAAGGACGTGCTGGCGCTGGCGGATAAAGCGGGCATCTCGGATGACCTCGCCGCTTACCCAAAGACGTATCTCGGCGGGAGCGAAGTGTCGCCGATGGACCTCACGCTTTCCTATGTGATGTTCGCGGAAAACGGCGTCCGCCCGAGCGAGCCGTATATCATCAAACGCATCGAAGACAAAGACGGCACGGTGCTGTTTCAGGAAAAGCCGGAGACGGAAAAAGTCATCGAGCCTACGACCGCCTACGAAGTCCACACCTGCCTCGCCGACGTGCTCGAGCGCGGCACGGCGGAGCGCGCGAATAGCGAGATGGGCCTCAAGAAATACCCGATGGGCGGCAAGACGGGGACGGCCTACAATTTCACCGACCTGTGGTTCGTCGGCTACAGCAGCGAGGTGACGACGGGGGTTTGGATTGGCTTCGACCAGCAGCGCGGAAAATCGAAGCGGTCCATCTATCGCGGCGCATTTAGCAAAGACCTCGCGCTGCCGGTGTGGGCGGAGTTGATGAAAGAAACCGTCGTCAATTATCCCCCGCAGGCCATCCAGCAACCGCCGGGAATCATCCGCGTAGAAATCTGCACCCACAGCGGCGAACTCGCGACGGAGAAGTGCCTCGCCGACGGCATCCGCACGACTTACCACGAGATTTGTACGGAGAAGCAGGCCCCGAAAAATCCTTGCCCCGTCCATAGCGGATTCATCGCGACGGCCAGCAATCCATCGGCGGATCCAAATGCTCCGCTGAAGCCCACGAAGATTTTCATGGATACCGAGAACTTCAAAACCATCGCCATGAAAGAGCCCACCGTCGTCGGCACGGACCCTTACAATTCCGCAGGTGCCGTGGAGCGCTTGAAATCCATCGGCACCGTCGGCAACGCCATCGCGCCGATGAGCACCCAGAACGAAGTCCCCGTGGGAGACCCGACGCTGCCGCCCGTCGCGCCGCTTATCCCGCAAGCAAAAGTCCTCGGCCCCTCCACTCGCACGGATACGAAGCTGGAGCAGCCGGAGCGGCTGAAGTTTCAGTGAGGGCGTAAAATTAACAGCGTTGTATTGTGCCGCGTCTAATGGCGGGCGCTCGTGGGCCGTGTGGGCATTTGAAACCACATGACTCCCATGCACACAACCACCGAACCACTCGTCGCCCGAATCCAAGAACGCCTCGCCCGCTCGCGATTCTTCACACTCTCACTCCTGCTGCACACTGCGGCGGTCATTATCCTCGGAGGCATCGTCCTCGTGCAGCAGAAAGCTGCGGTGGAGGACATGGCCTCGGGGCCAGCGTATGAATTGCAAACTCTCCTGCCGCCGGAAAAACCGGAAATATCCGAGCGGAGCCCGCAGCCGCCAGAATCACGGCCCGAGAGCAAGCCAGCCGATGTGCAGCAGCCGCGCTTCGAGGTCGTGGCGCTGCAAACCTCCCGCCCGTCCACCCACGTCATGCCCACCGTGCGTTTGAACCTTCCACAGACCGGAGTCAGCGCGACCCTCGCCAGTTTGCCGACCGCACCGAGCGGTAACGCTGGCCAGTGGTGCATGCGCTTTACGCCGGATAAAGTGAAAGGCTGGGGCCCAGGGACGCCTGGCCCTCGACCCACGAACGAAACCGAGCAAGCCGTCGCCCGCGCTCTCGCTTGGCTTCGCAAAACACAGAACCCCGACGGCTCTTGGGCGGAGCGTAATCGCGGCGCGATGACCGGGCTCGCTCTGCTGTGCTTCCTCGGCCACGGCGAATACGGGCAGTCCACGGAATTTGGCCTGACGGTCAATCGCGGCATCGAGTGGATGCTGCAAAACGGCACCGCGAACGGCAGCCGACTCTCCATGACGCGCGACGACTGGGGCAGCGGCAATGCAGGCGTGTATGAGCACGGCATCGCCGCGTATGCGCTCGGCGAGTATTACACCATGACGACCATCGCCGGGAAACCCGACGAGCGTGTCGTAGAGCTGTTCCGCGCAGCCATCGCCCACATCGTCGAGGGGCAAGGGCCGGATGGCGGATGGATGTATCATTTTGACAAAACCCAGAGCGATACCTCCGTCTCCGGCTGGCAAGTGCAAGCTCTCAAAGCCGCCCATTTATCCGGCCTGAAAATCCCCGGCGTGGAGAAGGCGCTCGACCGTGCGATGATCAATTTCCAGCGCGTGCAGACGGACAAAGGAGGCTACGGCTACCGCAAGGCTGAGAACCGTTGGTCGCTCACCGGCGTCGGTATTCTGTGCGAGCTTTTCTGGCACGGCGCGCGCGACGCTCAATGCAAGCGCGGCGTCGAGTTCATCTTGGCCGGGCTCGATGAGTTCCCCGTGCGCTATCAGCCTAAATAAAGCAGTTAGCCGGATGTGAAAATGGCGGAAGTCGTGCAACAACAGAGAGATGCACGACGAAACGAGCGCGAAAAACGTTCACCTATTGGGTGAGGCCGCAGTGGTGGGCAAAATCCTGCCGCCGGACCTGACCAAGCG
>CANIWM010000129.1 GCA_947471505.1 Chthoniobacteraceae bacterium
TAAAAACGGCAGTTGAACGGATTTTCAGAGAAAAATGAGCCTTGGACGGGTGAGTGATTTCCAACTGCTCCGCAGTTGGCAATTTCCAGAGTAAAATACCCTATTTTTCGGCCTCAAAAACGGGGTCAACTGCCGTTTTTAGGATTATTTGAGCCCGAGGCGGGGCGACAGTACAAGAAAAATTCCCTCTCGGAGTGACCGAGAGGGAATTTTTGCAAGGCTTGTGGGGGTAGTTTGGACTACGCGAGTTTCGCGGCGACCATTTGCTCGAGCTTCACGATGTCTGCGGAGAATTTGCGGATGCCTTCCGCTGTTTTCTCCGTCGCCATCGCGTCGTCGTTCATCAAATAACGGAAGGTCTTTTCGTCGAGGCTGACTTTTTTGAGGTCCATGCCCGCAGCGGCGGAGGCGTCGAGCTTGCGGGTGAGGGGGTCGGTGCAGGCTTGCAGTTCGGCCAGCAAGGGCGGGCTGATGGTGAGGAGGTCGCAGCCTGCAAGCTCGGTGATTTCACCTTTGTTGCGGAACGATGCGCCCATGACTTCCGTCGCGTAGCCGAACTTCTTGTAGTAGTTGTAAATCGCGGTCACGGAAACGACGCCGGGGTCTTCGGCTGGAGCGTAATCTTTCTTCGTGCTCGCCTTGTACCAGTCGAGAATGCGCCCGACGAATGGGGAGATGAGCTGGATGCCGCCCTCGCCGCACGCGATGGCCTGTGCGGACGAGAAAAGGAGCGTCAAGTTGCAGTGGATGCCTTCTTTCGCCAGAATCTCGGCGGCTTTGATGCCTTCCCAAGTGCTTGCGATTTTGATGAGCACGCGCTCGCGGCTCACGCCCGCTTTTTCGTAGATGTCGATGAGCTGGTGGGCTTTGGTGATGGTGCCGTCTTTGTCGAAAGAGAGGCGCGCATCCGTCTCGGTGCTGACGCGACCGGGGACGATTTTGAGGATTTCGAGGCCGAAGTTGACGAGGATATGATCCATCACATCGTCCGCGAGTTTTGCGCCGGTGAGGCCGCTGTTCTTGCGGTCGGTGACGGCCTTTTCGACGAGGTGGGCGTATTCGGGCTTCGAGGCTGCGGCCAGGATGAGCGAAGGGTTCGTGGTGGCGTCCAACGGCTTGTAGGCCTTCATGGACTCGAAATCGCCTGTATCGGCGACGACTTTAGTGAGCTGCTTGAGTTGGTCGAGTTGTGTAGTCATAAATGTAAGTTGCGACGCGCAGCGTAGGGACAAGTGCGGCGGGGGTAAATGGATTTTATGGGGCGCTACCCCACAAGAAAGTTCTTCAAAATCCCCAGCCCCACCGCCTGACTTTTCTCCGGGTGAAATTGCACGCCTGCGACGTTGCCGCGAGCGGTGGCGGCGGCGAAGGGTGCGCCGTAGGTGCTGCGGGCGATGATGCACTTTTCGTCCGTCGGCTCGGGGTAGTAGCTGTGGACGAAATAGACGTGGCTTTTCTCCGCGAGGCCGGCCCAGAGCGGGTGCGGCTGGAAGTCGAGGGAGTTCCAGCCGATTTGCGGGACTTTGAGGCCGGGCGTGTCGAAGCGCCGGACTTTGCCGCCGAAGAATCCGAGGCCCGCGACGCCGGGGGATTCTTCGCTTTCCTCGAAGAGCATCTGGTAGCCGACGCAGATGCCGAGAAAGGGCCGCCCGCTGGCGAGCCACGCCTTCATCGGCTCCCACAGGCCGCGCTCGCGCAGCCCGCTCACGCAATCGCCAAACGCGCCGACGCCGGGGAGGACGACTTTTTCCGCCTGCTCGATCTCGGCGATGTCTGCGGTGAGGCGCACGTCCGCGCCGTGGAATTTCAGGGCGTTAAAGACGCTGCGAACGTTGCCGGAACCGTAGTCAATGAGTGCGATCATGTGGATGGGTGTTTAGCGAAAGGGCGCGGCTAGGGAAACGGAATAGAAGGACGCGATGTGGGATTCGCCATATCACTTCCAATGCCCAAGCGGCTGCACGATGTTGCCTGCGAGGGGCCACACCTTTTCCTGAATGCGCGGGCCGAGCTGCTTGGAGGACTTGTAGGCGGCGTGGATCATCTCCAGTTTTGCGTCGAGATTATCCACGTAATGCAGCGCCCACGCTTCGGGCGTTCGCGGCGTCACGGGGCTGCCGAAGGCGAGTTCGCCGTGATGGCTGGCGACGAGATGGAGCAAGTGCATCCGCACATCTTCGTTCGCGGGCTCCATCGCCAGCCATGTCTTCCAGTCCTCCGTTACCGCGAGCTTTCGCCACAGCGTATTCACGAGTTCGATGCCGATGGTGATGTGCCCGAGCAGCTCGCCGGCCTCGCTATACGGCATGGTGAAGCTGTCCGCTGGCATCCCGTTTTCCCAAATCTTCCCCGCATCGTGAAAGAGCACGCCCGTCACCATCAAGTCGCGGTTCAGCGTCGGGTATGCGGCGGCGATGGCCACGGCGGAGCGCATCATCTGCGCGACATGCTCCACCAGCCCGCCGCGCCGGGCGTGATGGTTCGCCCGAGCCGCAGCCGCGCGGCGGTAGCGGTCGCCATACTCGGCGAGAAAGAGGCGGCTCAGCGCCAGCAGCCGAGGGTCCGCGAGCGCCGCGACGCTCTGCTCGATGAATGCGAAGTCCACCGCCTGTTTCTCGCGAATCTCCGGCGAGCCCGCCAGCAGCGCCTCGCGTTCATCGGGCCGCAAATCACGCAGCCGCCACGACGGAGATTCCAGCCCGAACTTGCTCGAAGCGAACTCCCCCGTCAGCTCTACGAAAGCCCCCGCCGCCCCGCGCTCGCAGTAGGAAAAGCCGGGGCTGTCGTTCCACGCCTTGAGCGTGCAGCGGCCCTCGCCATCGCTAAACGTCACCTCGAAATACGGCTTCCCGTTCGCCGCGTCCTTGCGCGTGATGACTTCGATTTGCGCGTGAATCTGCGCCTCCACACGGCCATCGCCCGCCGCGCGTTTGAGTTGGGTGATTGAGAGAATATCCATCGTTCGTCCCGCTTTCATAAATCGCTGCGTTGAGGAGGGCGATAGTTTAGTGGGCGGTCGTGCCACTGCTTACTGACGCGCAAACTCCCCCATCGACAATCCCCACAACCAAGGCACCCACGGCCCCCTCGGCCCCGCCACAAAGTAGCCCGCCCCCGTGTCTGCGGGATTTGTCATTCCCGCGATAAAGCCGCCGTTCCCCGGCGACAAAATCGGCACCCTATGAACATCCAAGTCCTCATCCCCGCCGAAACTCCGACGTCGTCATCGCCCCGATCACCCTCATGCTCCCGCGCGCCTACAGCCCCAGCTCTGGGTGCGCTTTGCTCTTCGCCTTGGGCGCGTTCTTGAACGTCACATCCACCGTCACGTTCCCGCTCGGGCGCTCGATGGCGACTCCGGCGAGGAGTTGCTCGATCGTGCGGAGCTGGATGCGCGGGAACTTCGCCCCATTCACGGCGCTCGTGTAGTTGTCCGTGTTTGCGGCCCATTCGCGCATCGGCTTTGTCGGCTCTTCTATGGAAATCAGCCCCGGCAGGTGCGTTTTACGCCGAAGGCGTTGCATCACTCAGCCCAAGGTTGACGCGAGGAACGAGCGGCTACCTTGGGGACGTGTCATAAACATGTTCTACCCCGAAGGGATTTCATCAAAACGTGCGCCACGGATGAAACCCCTTCGGGGTAAATATCCGTGGCGGCGTGACCCAGGGTAGCTCGTTCCTCGCAACCCTGGGCTGTATGATGCAACGCCTTCGGCGTAACGCTCCTGCCCACGCCATCCGCGCCCTTCTTCTGCTCGATGGGCCGCGCGCACGTCGTCGAGCTACAGGTTGCCGCCCTTCACGGAGAAAATGATCACCTGCGGCTTGGCCTTCGCGTCCAGGTGGCTTGATTAAAATGTGGTCCAAAAAGAAAGCGGGTGTTCTGGAGGGCCGAAGGTCCGCAAATGTAATAGCCCAGGGTCAGCGACGTAGGAGCGCAGCCCTGGGTCACGCCGGAAAAACGGGATGAGCCCTGAAAGGGCGGGATTGAACTGTTGGCCACGCGAAAGATGCCGCCCTTTCATGGCTCATATTCGTGGGCGGTTGGTTACCCAGGCCTGCGCTCGTTCCTCGCTTTGCCTGGGCTATAACATTGCCGGGCCTTCGGCCCTCAATCGCGGCGTTCGGGCTTAACATCCGCGCCCGCTTGCGGTAAAGGTGCAAACATGCCTGCACGGCTTCCGAAGACCTTCATGCTCACCTGCCCCGCACGCACTGCTTCGGCGGCGGAGACGCTCACGCGCTGGTCGCAGACGGATTGGGGTGCGGGGCCGGATGTGCTTCTGGATGGGGAGCCGGAGCGGGCGGGCGAGGAATGGGGGCGCGGGCGATCCTCCGCCTCTTCATCGTGGATGCGACGACGCCAGACTCCCGCGCCAAGCCCGCTGGAGTCCAAGGCTGCGAAATCCGCGAGCAAGTCGGCGGGACTGCGCCGGTGGACCCGAACGCGATGGCCTTCCTCGCCATCGAAACACGGATGCCGTATCGCGCGGATTTCGATGCGATGGACATCGGCAAGACAGCCTACATCGCGCTGCGCTGGCTGAACACCCGCGGCGAGCCGGGGCCGTGGAGCGCGATTTTTAACGCGACGATCCCGAGCTAGTCGGAGGACTTTCCACGAACGCCCCGCGAGTGTGATGCTCGCGGGGCGTTTTCGTGCCCCAAGGAAGTTTGGAGTCCACGACCTTCCGCTGCGACCGGGCAAATTCCCTGACGAGGGCAAAGCGACGCCCTTCACGCTCAGCGGCAGCGATGCCGATCCCGGCACGTTTTTGAGCTACACCATCGTCGCCCCGCCCGCGCACGGCACCCTCACCGGCACCGGGCCGACTCACGTTTACACGCCGGAAGCTGGCACCCTCGGCGCGGACAGCTTTCGCTTCATCGTACATGATGGCGGGTTTGAAAGTGCCCCCGCCACCGTCAGCATCACCATCACCCCCGCCACCGGTCCCGCCGCGCCACCGCCGGTGATGCCGGAATTTGTGGACCCGAACCCTTCGGAGAACAACGGCTTCGGCCAAGCCATCGTCGCCCTCACCACCGGCAACGTCGTCATCACATCGCCGCAGGCCGACCTCGGCGGCGTCACCGATTGCGGCGCCGTCTATCTATTTAATGGGAGCACCGGAGCCCTCATCAGCACCCTCACCGGCACCACCGCCTATGACTACGTGGGCAACGGCGGCGTGACCGCGCTGACCAACGGCAACTTCGTCGTCCGAAGCCCCGCTTGGGACCACGGCACCACCCCAAACGTAGGCGCAGTCACCTGGGCCAACGGCACCGTCGGCATCGTCGGCACCGTCGCCCCCGAAAACAGGCTCACCGGCACCACCGCCCACGACCAAGTCGGCAGCGGCGGAGTCAATCCCCTGCCAAACGGCGACTACACCGTCCACAGCCCCGACTGGAACCACCGCGCAGGAACCACCACCCTCGGCGATGGGGAAAAAGGCACCCGCGGCCCCGCCACAAAGTAGCCCCCCAAGGAGGGGGAACGTCCCGTTCCCCTGAGGCGCGAAGCGCCGCTCGTAAACTTCGAGCGTCTCGGGAACCACTTCGTGGTTCAGGGGAACGGGACGTTCCCCCTCCTTGGGGGCCGATCCCGGCCGCCACCTGCGCGGCCATCGGGCGCGCCGCTGTCTCGATCTCTTCGGGCTCCTTGGCGTCTTCGGCACCAGCATCGGGCCTGCGTAAACAGGGGCATCTTCAGAGAAAAAGACCCCCATAGGCGAAACAGGCGTCTATGGGGGTCGTCGCTGTTGTCTATGGGGGATCACGGTGGCGTCTATGGGGGATCGCGATGGCGTCTATGGGGGATCGCGATGGCGTCTATGGGAGATCACGGTGCCGTCTATGGGAGATCGCGGCGTCGTCTATGGGGGGGATCACGGCGGCGTCTTTGGGGGTTGTTGGGGCAAAGGCGAGGTTACTTTCTCGGGACAGAGTCGTGATTCTGTGGACAAAGCCGAGTAATCTTTATATCCTCCCAGCGGCCACGGCTGATGAGGGTGTGAAAAGAATCTTCTAGGAACTTGTTATCGCCGCCGCGCACTTCCGTATAGCCCTTCGAACCACTGTTCAATTCAACCAAAAACAAACTCATGAACACCACATATCCACGCTCCACCGGCAACGGCAGGGGCATTTTCAAACACGCGCGACGGTTCCTTTCGGCGACCGCTGGGCTGCTCACGCGCGCCTTACCGGGCGCTTCACCCATCATTCTGGCTCTTGCCTCGTGCGCACTGGACCTTCCGGTTGCCGCGCAATCTTACGCACCTTCGGAGACGGTGGTGGCTTTTAACAGCACTAACGGGCATTCACCGTCGGCCATCAATCGGGCTCCGGATGGGAATTACTACTGCATGACGAAAAATCACGGGCTGTTCAAACTCACAGCCGCCGGTGTTTTCACGAGCTTCGCAACCTTCAGCCCGGATGGCTCCCAAGGATCTCAGATTGAGGGGGGAGTCGTGATGGCTGGGGATGGAAATTTTTACGGATGCGCGCTCGCCGGGGGGGGCGAACAGAATGGGTACGGTTTTCCGCATCACACCGGCGGGCGTGGTTACCAAGCTGGTAGATTTTGACAGGACGAATGGAGGCTTTCCAGGTCGCGAGATAGCCCTTGCTGCAAACGGCGCTCTGTATGGAACCACCCAGCAGGGTGGCACGGAAGACCGAGGGGTGGTGTATAAAGTGACGACATCCGGCACGTTCTCGGTCGTGGGGAGCCTGTCCGATGCCGTCGGCTCCACCTGTCAGGGCGGCCTCGTGGCGGGGCCGGATGGCGGACTCTACGGGCTGGGGGGTTCGGGCGGTGCGAATGGGGCGGGCACGGTATTCAAGGTGACAACAGCAGGTGCTGGTTCGGTGTCAAAAATCGCCGATCTCGCTTCCAGCACCACGGGCGGCTATCCCAATGGCACGCTCACAGTCGGGCCGGATGGTGCGCTTTATGGCGGAATCCGCTCTGGTGGCGCGACTGGCAATGGCACGGCGATCCGCGTCACGACCTCCGGCGCGATTACGAAACTGGCGGACTTTTCGGAAAACGTGAGCGGCGCTGACCCCTACGGGCAGATGGTCCTCGCGGGCGATGGAAGTTTTTACGGGGTAACGTCTCGCGGCCCCAACCAGGCAGGAGGTGTGGTTTACCGCCTCACTCCCGCCGGTGCGCTGTCCGTGGTCGCCTACGCTCAGCAGCAATATGGTAGTCCTACTGGCGCCTTCGGTGAGATTAGCGGCACGGAATTTAAGGGTCTGGCGCTGACAGATGACGGGGCGCTGCTAGGTGTCGCCGGGCGCGGTGGTCCAAGCGGAAAAGGCACGATCTTCCGGCTGAGCACTTTCATCGCTCCGACCACCGGCTTTTTCGTGACTGGCGCTGGCGGCTACATCCCGGCGGCCTTCACCGGGGCTTATGCGACAAATGGGACGCTGATTAAAACTGAGTCCTCCGTTGCGGCGACCCGCACCTACACGATAACGAACCTCACCGCATCGCCTGTTACGGTGAATAATGTGACGAAGACCGGCTCCAGCAACATCGCGCTGAATGTCTCAGGCTTGCCCGTAACGCTCGCGCCGAATGGCACGCACAGTTTCACGATGACCTACCTGTCACCGCTCCCGGATGGCGACGTGACGGTGACGGTGGCCAGCAACGAGGTGACCACTCCGAGCTACCAGTTTCAGGTGCATGGTCGCGTCAGTCGCCTGGTGAAGGTCGCCGACTTTCCAGATCCGGCTGCAACGGGGTTTTATCCACGTAGCGATCTTCTCCCCGACGCCGCAGGGAACTTTTATGCAATGACGACCTACGGTGCACAAGGCGGTGGAGGCGCAGCCATCAAGGTCACGCCTACTGGCACAATCACCCCGCTCGCCGCGCTTTCGACGATTGAAGGAAGTGATCTTTATGGCGAATTCGTGAATGGTCCGGGCGGTCTGCTCTACGGCTTCACTGCCGGTTCTGGCGGTGGTCGGTTTTTCAGCATGACTCCCGCTGGCGTGCTCACTCTACTCGCCTCGGCTAGTACTGTGGGCTCCTCCAGCATCTATGGGAGCCCGGTGCTGGCGGATGACGGGAATTTTTATGGACTGACACGCTTCGGCGGAATTGACAACAACGGCACCATATTCCGCGTGACTCCCGCGGGTATCATCACTCGGGTATTCACATTCAACGCCACCACAGGCACACACCCCAATGGCAGTCTTATCAAGGGCATCGATGGCGCTCTTTACGGCATGACCAGCGAGAGCGGCGCGAACTACGCGGGCACGGTCTTCAAGTTCACGACGGCGGGTGTTTTTACCAAATTGGTCGATTTTAATTTCAATACGACCGGTGCTTATCCCCAAGAAGACCTCATCGAAGGTAGTGACGGGAATTTCTATGGCCTCGCCACCACCGGTGGGACGAACGGGGTTGGCACCGTCTTCAAAATGACGCCCGCTGGTGTGCTCACAAAACTCGCGGACTTCGAGTCAGTCTCCACCGGAAAATACCCGGATGGCAGCCTCGTCGAGGCTTCGGATGGAAATTTCTACGGACTCACTTCGGAAGGCGGCGCGGGTGGCGCGGGAACGGTCTTTCGCATGACTCCCGCCGGCGTGCTGACAAAGCTCGCCGACTTCGACAGCGCAACGTCCGGTAAGAAACCACTCGGTAGCCTCGTCGAAGGAAGCCCCGGAACCCTCTATGGCACCGCTTCCGGAGGCGGGGTGGGCGACAATGGCACGATTTTCAAAGTGCTAATCGGCGTGCCGCCGCCTTCAAATACCGCACCCACCGCCATCGCGCTCTCGCCTTCCCACATCTCGGAGAACAATGCGGCCAATGCCACCGTCGGCACGCTTACCGCGACAGACTCCAACCTTGCGGACACGCACACGTTCACCTTCGCAGGGGGCGCGGATGATGCGGCCTTCACCATCACCGGTGCGACGCTGTCCATCAATGACAGTGCTGACTTTGAGACCAAGAGCAGCTACGCCATCCGCATCCGTGCGACGGACAGCGGTGCGGGGAACCTGTTCTTTGAAGAAGACCTCAGCGTGAGCATCACCGCCGTGACCATCCCGCAGAGCATCACGTTTGGCCCGCTGGACGGGAAGACGTTCGGGGATGCACCATTCGCAGTTTCCGCTACTGGCGGAGCGAGCGGACAATCGGTGACATTCAGCATCTTCAGCGGCCCGGCGACCATCGCGGGCGACACGGTGACCATCACCGGCGCAGGCAGTGTGACGGTGCGCGCTTCGCAAGCGGGCGCTGGTGACTACAGTGCGGCGGCTGACGTGGATCAGACCTTCGCCGTGGCGCAGGCAGGGCAGACGATAAGCTTCGCGCCGCTCGGCGGGAAGACATTCGGCGACGCGCCATTCGCAGTATCCGCTACGGGCGGAGCGAGCGGGCAGTCGGTGACATTCAGCATCTTCAGCGGCCCCGCGACCATCGCGGGCAACACGGTGACGATCACCGGCGTAGGCGATGTGACCGTGCGCGCTTCGCAAGCAGGCGCAGGCAACTACGCAGCAGCAACTCCGGTGGACCAAACA
>CANIWM010000130.1 GCA_947471505.1 Chthoniobacteraceae bacterium
CGGTCTATCTCGACATGCAACCCCTCCGCGACCTCCTCAAACCTTCACTTCAACTAGCCGCCTAGTTCCCCCCCAGAATCCACAACAATACATTTCCTTTCCTCATCTTTGACCCGCGCCTTTTGCTGAATCTTGACGGACACTACCTCCCCACCAGCCGCACCTGCTCCGAAACCCGCCCCACCGGACGCCACCGCAACCGAGCATCCACGTTCAACTCCTCCAGCGGACGCACCCACCCGCTCAACTGCACCAGCGCCGCCAAGACGCCGACGATCAGGCCGACGAGGAGGCGAGTGCGGAGTGGAAGGCGGTGGTTCATTTACGAGTGTTACTTTGCCTTCTCTACGATGGCTTTCAGGTCCGCGACGAGCTTGTCGCCATTTTCAGAAACATTACCCGTTTTACCAACAACCTCTCCATGTGTATCAATGATCACTAGCTGTTCTCCCCCACCGTCAGGCGAAAACTGCTTCATCATTTGCTTACTCAGGTCCGCGAGTTTATTGGGCACTTTTGCACCCTGAAAATCAAACGCCACCAGAATGAAATTTTCGCGTGCATACTTTTTGAAAGCCGGTTCCGCAGTGATAACCGCTCTCGTGCTTGCCTTACCCATCGCGGTTGATGAGCAAAAATACAGGAGGATGAGCTTTTTCCTCGCCTTGGCTTTTTCCATAGCACCGACAAAGTCGGTGGACCACGTTGAGAACGTGGCAGAAGGCGCGATATCGAGGGCCGTTTCGGAGATCGGGTACATCGCCTCCTGCGCTTCTTCTGCCGTGGTGAATTTTCGTGGAGCGGGAACAGAGCGGGAACTCACTTCGACCACGGTTCCCGTACGAGCCATTTGGGTTTGCTTGGATACAAGCCCGAATACCGAAACCTCGCCCTGATGAACGCCGATGGTGTCTTGGGTATCTGAAGTCATCGCGAAGAATTTCGTCCCCTTCACCGCCAAAATCGTCGCCGGAGTCTTGATGCGGAATTCCTGCTTCCCTTTCGCTTTGAGCGCGGCGGCTTCCACGCTGATGAAGAGTTTCCCTTTGAGCAATTCCAAGCTCTGTTGTGGCGCGTCTGTCTTTTTCTCCGGCAGCTTCAATTCAGAATCTGGTTCGACCCGTACCGTTCCGCCGCTCTGCATATTAAGTTCCACCTTCCCTGTTTTCCCTGTCTTCAAAACGTCGCCTGCGGCCAGCGTGTTGCCTGAGTAAGCATCCCGAGTGGCACCGTCGCCAGCGACCACCTTCACATCTCCTTTGTTCCAAGTAAGGGTCATTTGCGCCACCTCCACCACGGACTGCGCCCGGCAGAAGATTGCGCTGAAAAGGAGCGCCATGAGGCAAAGCAACGACCCGCAGACGGATGGAGAGCTACTGCGGTTCGACTGCGGTGTTCTGGTTGAGTTCATAGGCGTGGCTTTACTTGGAGAGCGGCACTCCACCCACTGATAGGGAAGGCGGGGAGTAAGGCACCGGTAGAGGCAGGACTTGGGAGAAGCTGATTCCGTTTTTCCAGTTTTGGACGAAGTAGAGCTTCATGCCGCGAGGCCCGCCTTTTCCATCCGAGCCCGCCATGCACAAATAGGCTTCATCCGGCCCAGAAATCACCATCGAGAGGAGCTGAGAAGGGACGAAATCCGGCTGATATGGACTGTGAAATGTCGGGCAAAGGACATGGTCAGAGAGGTCTGCTACTTTCGCCAATTGCCCCCAAACTCCGTTCACTCGTTTGATTTGCCACAGTGTCCCAAGCCCAGAAGACGAACTCGAACCAGAAGAAAGTTTCCCTGCCTCCAAGTACAGCGTATCCACGTCCATCGCCCCCTCTGCCGTGACTCCGAAGGCAAAGACGCCTGTGATTTTCCCTTTCAAAGCTCCGCTCATCCCACTCGTCCAGATTTTGGTCCGGTCACTTCCATCCACAGAAATGCGGTATATCTCCCCAAACGACTCTTTCGCACGGCTGGCGAACAAGTTTCCGTCGTGATCTATGGCTAGGTTGGCGAGCGGCATGGTGTTGTCGAAGGTGAACTGTTTGTTTTCAAGGAGCCGTGCAGCGCCGATCAAACGTTTGCTGTTAGACGTGTTCGGGCCGTATATCCCTTGGCCCGCGATACAACACTCCTTCCCGCCTGGCTTAAATACACTGCCGACTGTCAGCCAGCGGTCCCCGTTGCCGATGGGGAACACCCATGACGTTTTCCTGCCCTGAGAATACAGGATACTCATGGCGCTTTCCGAGGGCTTCAGCGTCCTCGCCACAGAGACTTTCCCTGCACTCACATCCACCGCCGAGCCACTTTTGACGGCCTGTGTCTGCCCAGAAATCGGCTCGGTGACGCTCACCTCCCCTTCATGCACACCCACCCTCTCGCCCTCTGCGGAGGTCGCCGCAAAGAAGCGCGTTCCTTTTACCGCGAGGATGGTCGCGGGCGTCTTGAGCTGAAACTCGCCTTGGCCCTTCTTTTTCAGCGCAGCGGCGTCAATGTTCAGAAACAGCCTACCTTTCAGCAGTTGGAGGCTTGCATCGGCAGTTGGGAGTTTGGCCTCAGTATCGAAATCCACCCGCACGCCGCCAGTCCCCGCCATCTCTAGCTCCGCTGTCCCATCTTTATCGGTGCGTAAAGTGTCGCCCGCTGCCAGTCGCGCACCTTCTTTTGCAGGTTTGGGAGTGCTGTCTTTTGTCTGCACGGTCACGGTGCCAGAGACTCGTTTCAAGATAGCTTCAGACGCGGGTGCCACCGTTTGTCCGTGGGCGATGGGCCCTGCCCAGAAGCCTATCAGCACAGATACCGCTACCCAGTTTCGTAGGGTGGAAAAGTTGACTCCCCGCGCATTGGCCATGTCTGTCGAGTTCATGCAGGCATCATCTTGAGACGGGACCGGAGAATCAATCGGAAATGCGGAATGCTGAACTCACACCTTCATCCACCGCTGCGCGCGGTCGGCGCGGAGGATGGCTTCGCAGAGTTTCACTTCCTCGTGGCCGTCTTCGGCGCTGGCGAAGAGGGGCTCGGTTTTTTTGCCGCTGGCGATGTGCTCGTAGATGCAGCGGTAGTGCATTTTGTGGCTGTCGGGGAAGCCTTCGGCGTGGCCGCCGGGGTAGTCGGAGTAGTGCGCGATGTCTTCCAAAAAGCCGGGCGCGGACCTCTGCCGGACTTCGTTAGGCTGGTCGCGCCGCCCGACGTGGAGGACGTTCGGGTCTTGCAAATCCCAGCGCACACTTCCCTCCGTGCCGTAGATGCCCATGGCGAGGCTGCACTTCCAGCCAGCGGCGACTTGGGAGATGCTGGCGTTGGCGTGGACACGGTCGGCGAAGCCGTGTTTCGCTCGTGCAAATTGTAACAGCACGCTGGCGAAGTCCTCGGTATCCACGGTGTATTGCACCATGTCGTTCGGGTCCACTTTGGCGAAAGTCTGCACTTCGCCTTCGGGCCGCATCCGCTTTTTGTGGAAGGTCTCCAGCGTGGCGAAGACGCTGTCCACTTTCGCGCCGAGGATGAAAGAGACGGCGTCCATCCAGTGCGTGCCGATGTCGCCGACGGCGCGCAATTTCCCGCCTTCGCTGGCCTTGAGCCGCCAGTTGTAGTCGGTCTCTTTGAGCAGCCAGTCTTGGAAGAAATGCCCCTGCACATGGATGATGCGGCCTAGCTCGCCGCGTTGCACCATCGCCCGCATTTGCAGGATGGCGGGGAAAAAGCGGCAGTTGTAGTTCACGGCGAAGACGGTCTTGACTTTGTTCGCCGCCTTCACGAGTGCGGCAGTTTCTTTGGTCGTCATGCCCAGCGGCTTTTCGCAGACGACGTGTTTGCCGGCCTTGATGGCGGCGAGCGCCTGCACGACGTGCAGTTTGTTCGGCGAGGTGATGTGGACGACATCCACGTTGGGCGACTTCAGCAGCCCTTCGTAGTTGTAGTCGCCATAGACTTCGGGGACGCCCCATTTTTCCGCGAGCGCAGTGGCGGATTTGGTAGAGCCGCAGACTGCGGTGATTTGGACGCCGAGGCGCTTGAGTGCTTCGAGGTGGACAGGGCCGATGAAACCCGTGCCGATCAATCCGGCACGGAGGTGCGATAGGTTCATCCCAGCGGAATGGACCCGCACAGCCCGCAATGCAAGCCTGCGCTGATCGGAGCGCGCCGCAGAATTGCAGCATTGCCACACCTGATTCCTCCGCTACTTTCGCGCAAATGAGCACCGTCATTCTGCCAGACCCACATAACACGGATTACGTTCATCCGTTGAGCATCGCGGCGTATCAGGCGCTCGGTGAAATGGGGCATCTTGGGAAAAATACCGAACTACTCTACGGAGTTGTCTTCACGAAAATACCCAAGTCACCGCTACACGCATCTGTCCTTCGCCGCCTTGTAGAGCATGTTCGCGCGGCATTGAGCCCCGCATATTTCTCGATGAGCGAACAACCCATAACATGTATCGCAACGGACTCTGAGCCGGAGCCGGATATTTCAGTGATTCACGGAGAACCGGAGGCGTTTTGGTCCTCGCACCCCACAACCGCAGAACTCGTCATCGAAATCGCCGTGACCAGCGAAGACTATGACCGCAACAAAGCCATCGCCTACGCCCGCGCCGGAGTGAAGGAGTTTTGGATCGTTCTCGTGAATGAGAAGCTCGTCGAAGTCCGCACGATCCCCGGAGAGCAGGGATATGGAAAAATGGAGAGTCTTGCCGTCGCCCAGTGCATCGCCATTCCTGAACTGCGCATTGATGTAGCGGCTTTGGTGGCGCGATAGTGGTTCGTGGCGGAAAATGCGGGCTAACATCCCGCGGCGGACGGGATTCAAAATGCGCCATTCTCATCATGCCTTTTCTCGCGCTCCATTTTAACCGTTCCCTGCCTCTTTGCGTCTCTGAGGAGGGCTGGTCGTGAATCACGAACCCGTGACAACGACCCTGCGCTGGGTTGGCGATTGGCCTTGGATGGTGGGCGTGGGGGCTGCGGCGGTTCTCGGGGTGGCGGCGATGGCGCTGTATCGGCGGGATGTGGCGGGGAATGGGCGCTTTTTGCGCTTCTTGTTGCCGACGTTGCGCGGACTGGCGGTGGCGCTGATCGTTTTAATGCTGAGCGGGCCCGTGCTCCATCATCGGAGCGTGGTGGGGACTTTGGCGCGGTTGATCGTGTGTGTGGATACTTCGGAGTCCATGCAGCTCACGGATTCGGCGATGGAATCGGGGCGGAAGATCAGTATCGCACGCCGTCTCGGGATACTCGACGGGGCACAGGGCAGGCTCGATTTGCCCACGGCTGCGGAGAAGCTGATGGATGCACGCGGGCTGGTGGCGAGTCTCGCGGCGCTGGAGACGCCGGATACTGCGACGCTGCAAAAGCTGCGCACGGAGTTTGCCAGCCGAGTAGTCGCGGCGGATGGGGCGTTCGCAAAATCGGGGCGCAATGGTGAAGTGCTGAACCGGATGCGCGAGGAACTGGTGAAGCCAGCAGCGGAGCTGGCAAAGCGGGAGCTTTCGGCAGTGGATGACCGGACGCGGACGGCGATTGATTTGGCAAAGCTGGGCGATGCAGCGGGGCGGTGGTCGCGGGATGTGTCGGAGTTGTTCCAGCACGAGCTGGATAACGACCCGGAGCAAGCGGGGCTAAAGGTCGCGCTGGCGAAATTTGACGGGATGCCGCGCTGGCAGCGGTTGCAGGGGCTCTTAATGGAAGGAAAGCCGGAGCAGCGCATCATGGAGACGCTGGCGAAGCAGCACGACGTGCAGGTGGTGCTAATGGAGAATGGCGAGGTGAAATCGTTCTGGCAGCCTTCGGCAAAAGAGGGAGCAAAAGCTCCGACGGAATTGCCAAAGCCCGCAGGCGAGGTGACGAACCTCACGAGCGCGCTGAAGTTTGCCGTGGGCGATGAGAGCAAGGCGGAGCGTGGAGCGGTGATCCTTTTCACCGACGGCCAGCACAACTCCGGCGAGGCTCCGCTGGATACGGCGCGCGTTTTGGCGGGGAAGAAGATGCCTGTTTATACCGTGGGCTTCGGCAGTCAGTTGCCGCCGCGCGACTTGGCGGTGATGGCGGTGAATTTGCCGGAGGCCGTGTTTTTTGAAGACCGACTGCGCGGCGATGTGCTCTTAAAAGAAGAGGTGACGGCGGGGATGCCGTTCACGCTCACGGTGCGCGACGGGGACAAGGTCGTGTGGGAAAAGCAGCTCGTGACGGAGGGCAAGGCGCTGCGGAAAGTGCCGTTTGAATTTGCGATCAAAGACATCGCGGAAGGGAAGCTGAAGCAAGGCGCGCAGGGCTACGAAGTCCTTGGCGCGGCGCTGGAGCTGACGGCATCGGTGAGCGGGCTGGAGGGCGACCGGGAGCTGGCAAACAACAGCCTGCCGATGCGGTTCCGCGCGGTGACTCAGAAGCGCCGCGTGCTGATCGTGGACGGTCGGCCACGGTGGGAGACGCGGTATTTGAAGAACCTTTTCGAGCGCGATGAGAAGTGGGAGGTGAGCACGGTCATCGCGGGTTCGAGCAGCGAGGCGGGGTTCATTCGCGGGGATAAATCGGGGACTTTTCCGAACGATGCGAAGGTGCTGGATGCGTTCGACCTCGTGGTGTTCGGCGAGGTGCCGCGCCAGCATTTGCGTGATGAGGAAATGCAGTGGCTCGCGGACTTTGTCGGCAAACGCGGGGCGGCGATGCTCATCATTGATGGCGCGCGCAGTGTGCTCAAAGAATACAGCGATACGCCGCTGGCGGCGGTCTTCCCGGTGGAGTGGGCGGGCGACGGCATCCGCAGCGGCATCCAGTCGCTGCGGGTGACGCAGCGCGCCGATGGCGTGGGCGCATTTTCGCTGAGCCCCGACTTGGCGACGAATGCCGATACGTGGCAGAAACTCCAGCCGCCGCACTTTCTAGCGAACGTGAAGGCGCTGCCGGGCGCTGAGGTTTATCTGGAGGCCGACACGGGCGCGGCGAAGATTCCCGCCGCTGTGCTGCGGCCCTTCGGCGCGGGGCGCGTGTATTATCATGGGTTCGATGAATCGTGGCGCTGGCGCTACGAGGTGGCGGATCAGTTTCACGTCAAGTTCTGGAACCAGCTCGCGAGCTTCGTCGCCGAGCCTCCGTTCGCTGCTCGGGATAAGTTCGTTGCGCTCGACGCTGGGCAGCTCACTTACACCCCCGGCGACAATGCGAACTTCCGCGTGCGCCTCCGCGACGGCGAAGGCAAGCCGGTGACGGATGCCGCCGTGTCGGCGGTGCTTTTCCGCGATGGCCAAAAGGTGGCGACCATCTCGCTCTCGCCGGATGCGGGCGGACTTTATCGCGGGAAGTCGGCGGCGCTGGAGCCGGGGAATTACGAGATGGCGGTTGAGAGCGCAGTCGTGCCCGAGGGGCAGCTCAAAGCGCGCACACAGTTCAAAGTCGCAGCGCGTGAGAGCGGCGAGCGCACGCTCCTTTCGCTGAACGAAGACCTGCTACGGCAAATCAGCACGGCCAGCGGCGGCGAGTATTATCGCGAGGAGCAATCGGACGCACTCGTGGCCGCGATTAAAGGGCTGAGCGATGGCCGCATCGAAGAGCGCGACACCGTGCTCTGGCAGGATTGGCCTTGGTTTGCCGTGATCGTCGGCCTGCTCACGCTGGAGTGGATTCTGCGCAAGCGGGCTGGGATGCTGTAAGCCGCGCCATCTGCCGGTCGTGCCAGCGCGAGAGGAAGGCCAGCGCGCAGACTGCCCCGACTCCTGCGAGGAACATATCCGTCTGCGTATCCCACGGGTCGCCTTGTGTGCCGAGAAATGCCTCGGCCCCCTGCCCGAGCCAAAGCGCCGCGCCCCACTCGATGACCTCGTACACCACGCTGATGGCGAGGCAGACGCAGAGGATTGAAAATGGAATCCAAGTGCGCCGGGCAAACACCTCCAGCCGCACGAACAACTCCCGCGTAATCATCGCAGGCACGAAGCCCTGCGCGAGATGCCCGAGCCTGTCGTAGTGATTGCGCGAAAGGTGGAACCAATCGCGAAACCAATCGCCCACTGGCACCAGCGCGTAGGTATAGTGCCCGCCGACAGCGAGGAGGATCATGTGGATCGCGATGAGCACCGTGACGAGCGGAGTGAGCGGGAATTTGCGCCACCGCGCTAAAAGGACGGCGATGCCGACAATAACGGGCGTCACCTCCAGCCACCAAGTCACGCGATCAAACGGCGCAATCCCCGACCACACCAGCACCGCCACGACGAGCGCGAGAAGCCACCGATTCATCTACTCCACGAACTCCAGCTCCACTGGCTCTTTCAAAAACCCGAGCTTGTATCCGCGCCCGAGGAACTCGCGGATGGCGAGGCGGCCCGTCTCTCCGTAGTCGAGCGTGCGGTCGTTCACATACATGCCGATAAATTTGTCCGCCAGCGTGCGGTCGAGCCCACGACCGAGAGGCAGCGCGTGCTCCACGCCAGCGGCGCGATTTTCCAGCCCGTAGCGGATGCTCTCGCGGAGGATGATATTGATCTCCGAGCGGTCGGCAGGAGCGATGTCCTTGCGGATCACATTGCCGCCGAGCGGCAGCGGCAGGCCCGTCTCCGCCATCCACCACGCGCCGAGGTCGAGCACGAGGTCGAAGCCGTCGCGGGCATACGTGAGCTGGCCTTCGTGGATGATGAGGCCCACGTCGGCATTACCCGCTTCGAGGAACTCGAAAATCTGATCGAACGGCACCACGACGTGCATCGGCTCGCTGAGAAAGAAGAGCTTCAGCGCGAGGAAGGCGCTCGTCATTTTCCCCGGAATGGCGATGCGCTGGTGCTGGAGCCATTCGCGGATCGCGCCAAAGTCCGAGAGGTCCGACAGCGCCCTGCCGCGCTTCACGATGAGCATCGGCCCGTAGCCCTCGCCCATGCTGGCCCCGCACGGGAGCAGCGCGTATTTATCCAGCACGCTGGCGTAGGCGTGGATGCTGATCGCGGAGATGTGCAGTTCGCCGCGCGTGCAGCGTTCGTTCAGCGTCTGGATGTCTTGCAAGATGTGCTCAAAGCGCCAGCGCCCCGAAGGAATCTTGTGCTCCGCGAGCGCGTAAAACATGAACGCATCATCCGGGTCCGGCGAGTGGCCGAGTGTGAGTTTGGTAATATCTGACATGAAAAGGTGGCCGCAGGAGATGCCGGGAACACGGGGCGATGGGAAGACGAAACCCAGTTCAAATACTGCTTGCCACACGAAAAGCGCGCTCGCTAGTTTCTGCGCTCGTAATGCAAATCGCCTTTTCCAGAACGACACCAAGCACCGCACTCGCTGCGAGTTGGGTGTTGGGCGTCGGAGCGTCGGAGCGTCGGAGCGTCGGAGCGTCGGAGCGTCGGAGCGTCGGAGCGTCGGAGCGTCGGAGCGTCGGAGCGTCGGAGCGTCGGAGCGTCGGAGCGTCGGAGCGTCGGA
>CANIWM010000131.1 GCA_947471505.1 Chthoniobacteraceae bacterium
CGGCAGGATTTTGCCCACCACTGCGGCCTCACCCAATAGGTGAACGTTTTTCGCGCTCGTTTCGTCGTGCATCTCTCTGTTGTTGCACGACTTCCGCCATTTTCACATCCGGCTAACTGCTTTATTTAGGTTGACGTTTCATGGGATGGTTTTGGAGTTCAAGGTTTGACGACCCAGTAGCGCGTTCCCTAAGGCTCTCCAAGACTACTTCAAGTAAATAATTCAAAAGAACGTCACGTTATTCGTTCGGAAGGTCTCAACGGAAATAACGGGTGCACTGTTCTTTTCACACAACAAAACCGCCGCGCCCCTTTCGGAACGCGGCGGTTTGTGAATGTGGCTAGCTCTTTAACGAGCGGGAGTTTTTAGAACTCGCCGCCGCCGTGACCGTGGTGGTCGTGGCCGCCGCCGCCTGCAGGTGCTTTCTTCTCCGGGAGCTCGGTGATGAGGCACTCGGTGGTGAGGAGCAATCCGCTGATGGATGCTGCGTTTTGCAGCGCGCTGCGGGTGACCTTTGTCGGGTCAACGACGCCGGCTTTCACGAGGTCAACCCACTCGCCGGTGGCGATGTTCAGACCTTCGTTGCCTTTGCGGCGCTTGGCTTCCGCGACGATGAGCGCTCCTTCGAGGCCCGCGTTGTCGGCGAGCTGGCGGAGTGGTGCTTCGATTGCGCGGCGGACGATTTCGGCTCCGACTTTTTCGTCGCCGGTGAGGCCGAGCGTGTCGAGGACCTTCTGCGCGCGGATGAGTGCGACGCCGCCCCCGGGGACGATGCCTTCCTCGACGGCTGCACGGGTTGCGTGCAGGGCGTCTTCAACGCGGGCTTTCTTTTCCTTCATCTCGGTCTCGGTGGCTGCACCGACGTTGATGACTGCGACGCCGCCTGCGAGCTTGGCGAGGCGCTCCTGGAGCTTCTCGCGGTCGTAATCGCTGGTGGTTTCTTCGATCTGGCGGCGGATTTGGTTCACGCGGCCTGCGATGTCGGAAGGTTTGCCCGAGCCTTCGACGATGGTCGTGTTTTCCTTATCGATGCTGATGCGCTTGGCCTTGCCGAGGTCTTCGAGCCCGAGGTTTTCGAGCTTGAGGCCGAGGTCTTCGGTGATGAGACGTCCACCGGTGAGGATGGCGATGTCTTCCATCATGGCTTTGCGGCGGTCGCCGAAGCCAGGTGCCTTGACGGCTGCGATGTTGAGCGTGCCGCGGAGCTTGTTCACGACGAGTGTCGCGAGGGCTTCACCTTCGACGTCTTCGGCGATGATGAGGAGCGGCTTGCCTGTCTTGGCGACCTTTTCGAGGATCGGCAGGATGTCTTTGAGCGAGCTGATCTTCTTCTCGAAGATGAGCAGGTAAGCGGCTTCGAGGTTCGCTTCCATCGTCTCTGCGTTGGTGACGAAGTAAGGCGAGATGTAGCCCTTGTCGAACTGCATACCTTCGACGACGTCGAGCGTTGTCTCGATGGACTTCGCTTCTTCGACGGTGATGGTGCCGTCCTTGCCGACTTTATCCATCGCGTCAGCGATGATGTTGCCGATTGCTGCGTCCCAGTTAGCGGAGACGGTGGCGACCTGCGCGATTTCCGTGCGGTCTTTGACCTTCTTGCTGATCTTCGCGAGTTCCTTGGAAAGCGCTTCTGCTGCTTTCTGGATGCCGCGCTGGAGCGACGTTGGGTTTGCACCCGCTGTCACGTTGCGCAGACCTTCGCGGTAGATTGCTTCCGCGAGGACGGTCGCCGTCGTGGTGCCGTCACCAGCGATGTCGCTGGTCTTGCTCGCGACTTCGCGAACGAGCTGGGCGCCCATGTTTTCGTAAGGGCATTCGAGTTCGATTTCCTTCGCGACCGTGACACCGTCTTTGGTGATGGTCGGCGAACCGAATTTCTTGTCGAGGATGACGTTGCGACCGGATGGTCCGAGCGTGGCTTTCACCGCGCGAGCGAGTTTTTCTACGCCGCGGAGGAGTGCCTGCCGCGCTGTTTCGTCGAATTGGAGTTGTTTAGCTGCCATATTAGTTGTGTGTGTTTATTGAGTTGGTTGTTGTTTAGCCGACGATGCCGAGGATGTCGTCCTCACGCATGATGAGGTAGCTCTCGCCGTCGATTTTGATTTCTGTTCCGCCGTATTTGCTGACGATGACTTTGTCTCCAGCCTTCACGACGAATGGGATGAGCTTCCCGTCGTCGTCGCGCTTGCCGGTGCCGAGGGCTACGACCTTGGCTTCCTGTGGTTTTTCCTTGGCGGTGTCAGGAATGATGATGCCGCCTTTTTTTGTTTCTGCTTCCTCGATGTGTTGAACGAGGACACGGTCCCCGAGAGGACGAACGTTTACTTTTGCCATATTATTGGTTGTTTATGTTGTTTGTTTTTTGGTGAAAATCGCCGCGTCCGTCTCCCGGTGACAGTGGTCCCCGGGTGTCGGAAGCGGCGAAGGTGATTATCAACCCTCCGCCTTGGCGGAAGCTTTGCCTTTAGTTTTCGGCTCGGCAATTTCGCCGGTGACCGCAGCTTCTTCGACGATGCCAGCCATTTCGGCGATTGGGAATACTGCGGTGGCCTGGCCTTCCGCGTTATGCAGGACGACCACGCCATCGCGAACGAGGCCGATGGTGGATGCCTGCACGCGAATTGCGCGACCGTTTTTCTGATATACGAGGTAGGTTTTCATGAGTTGAAAAAGTGGCGGGGTTACGCCGTGGCGCGGAAGCCGGTGACGGGCTCCACACGTCCATCCATCGCTACGGAGAAACCGCGCAGGCGCAGTCCGTCGGTCAGCTTTGCGGGCGGTTCGATGCGCACGTCGTAGTGGCTCTCGGATGGCTGCACGCCTTTGAGGAAAACGACGCTCGCAATCGAGTGCTCCGTCGCCAGTCCGCGGCGCTCGAGTTCGCCTTGGGCCGCTTGCGTGGCTCCGACGAGATTGATGGTGCGTTCAGTTTGGGAGACGTTTGCCATGCGGGAAGCCGGTGTGCTCGCGTTCGAGATGTTGGGCATCGCCGCCGCGAGGCAGCCGATTGCGAGTGTGAGTTTGCGTTTCATGGTCAATTGGTGGAAGAGAGGTGTGCCGGTTGGTTTGCGAGAACCATTTTGCGCACGTCCGCAAAATGGTCGTCCGAACGGAGTTGCCGCGCCAGCCCGGAGGGCTGCCGGACCGTAGCCGGGGGTTGAGCGAGTGTAACGAGCGATACCCCCGGATCACGCGCAGCGTGCGATGCACCCCGGACGGGGTGATGGAGACGTTCATCAACGGAACAACGCATCAAATTTCGGCTCGCCCTACGCACAGGCCGTGGGAAAATGCTGCGATGTCTTCCACGCATCACTCTCTCTATTACCACTTCGTTTTCGGTACCAAAGATCGTCGCCCACTCATCGTCCCGGAATGGCAAGATCGTCTCCAAGCCTTTCTTGGCGGCTGCATCAATACGCTCGGCGGCGTGCCAACGGAAATCGGCGGTGTAGCCGACCACGTTCACATGCTTGTCAGCCTGAAACCGACCCATCAAATCAGCGAAGTCATGCGCAACGTGAAACACAAATCGTCCGAGTGGATTCACAACACCATCGGCGAACGCGCGTTCAATTGGCAGGACGGATATGGCGCATTCACCGTGAGCCGCTCCCAAGTTTCGCGAGTCCGCGCATACATTCAAAAGCAAGACGAGCATCACCGCGTCCTGACATTCCGCGACGAATACGTCCGGTTTTTGAAGAAGCACATGATCGAGTTTAAGGATGAATACGTTTGAATATGCAGCCCGGAGGGCTGATGGACCGTAGCCGGGGGTTGAGCGAGCATAGCGAGCGATACCCCCGGTTTGCGGCCGATGTGCGGCGCACCCCGGCAGGGGTGCTGGAATCGTTGCGAACGCGGACCGATGTGGCGCGGCTCCACCACCCCATCCGGGGTGCATCGTGCTGGCGCACGATCCGGGGGTGTCGCTCGTTACACTCGCTTGACCCCCGGCTACGCTCCAGCAGCCCTCCGGGCTGACGCACAGATCGCCCAGCTTCGTGCCGCGACTGCCAAAGAGCACGACACGGCGCAAGCGTTCGCCGTAATACCCGTGAAGGGCGGCGACCACTTGGTCGAGGATTTCGCGTTCTTTTGGTTCGTAGGTCATTTCAGATTAGTCCCACCAAAAATACCAATTCTTGTCGTCGAGCACTGTCGCTGCCAACGATTGGATGTCTCCAACTCCTTGGTCAACGATGTCACCGCAGTACACATATTGTTCCTTGGCGAGTTCCAACGCTGCTTCTTTTGTCGCCGCCGGACGTGCAACTTCGAACTCCATCACCGAACCAGTTGCTGCGACAATTTCGGCTCCATACTTGTCGAACCAATACTTTGCTACGACCGCATGGTCCACGGCCTCAGGGCACGCATTCCATCCGCCGCATTTTAAGTAAATCGGCACCAGCCAAGTTTCGAGCGTCGGAATTTTCGCGATCCGAACAGACGCGAGAGGCTTTCTGTTGCTGATATCCAGATGGGATGTGATGCCCATTTTCGGAGAGGTTGCATCCGGGACATCCGCGACTGACACGGTATGAAATCCATCATCGTATGGCTCATCCAAATCACCCTCGTATTCGCCGCGTAGCCGTTGAAATACTTCAACTGCGCTGTTAGCTCGCGTGGAGAATTGGGAAAGAGCATCTTCGATGGATTCTCCATTCACCTCAAAGTTCTCACTGACCAATTCCATATCACGACCAGCACCAACGATCACAGGGGTAAATCCCTGCGTTCGTCCTTCGCGCTTGAGGTTCCAGAAAACCTCCAGCGCGCTGGCACCGGGCACATCGATAGTTTGGTAAGGAAAACTCATGACTGCTTACTTCTTCTTATCCCCATCCACGACTTCGAACTCTGCGTCCACGACGTCGCCGTCTTTCTTGGCGGCTCCGGCGTTGCCGGCTCCACCTGCGGACTGTGCGAAGTCTTCGGGCGTGGTCTGCTGACCGGCTCCGGCTGCTGCGTTTTTGTAGAGGTCTTCGCTGATTGCCTGGAACTTGTTTTGCAGCTCGGTGTAGGCGGTTTTGATCGCTTCCACGTCGTTGCCTTTCAGCGCTTCTTTTACGTCGGCGATAAGTTTTTCGACTTCCGCTTTCTTGTCGCCGGGGACCTTGTCGCCGAGATCCTTGAGCTGCTTCTCGCATTGATACGCGAGGTTGTCGGCGTTGTTGCGAATCTCGACGGATTCCTTCGCCTTCTTGTCCTCGTCGGCGTGGAGCTCGGCCTCGCGCTGCATGCGATCGACTTCATCCTTGCTGAGTCCGGAGCTGCCGGTGATGGAGATTTTCTGCTCCTTGCCGGTGCCGAGATCTTTCGCGGAGACGTGGAGGATGCCGTTGGCATCGATGTCAAAGGTGACTTCGATTTGCGGCGTGCCACGCGGGGCTGGCGGGATGCCGTCGAGCTTGAAGTTGCCGAGTGTCTTGTTGTCTTTCGACATCGGGCGCTCGCCCTGGATGACGACGATTTCCACGCCGGACTGGTTGTCCGAGTAGGTGGAGAAAATCTGCTGTTTCCGCGACGGGATGGTCGTGTTGCGGGTGATCATCGGAGTGGCGACGCCGCCTGCGGTCTCGATGGCCAGCGTGAGCGGGGCCACGTCGAGCAGGAGCACGTCCTTCACATCACCCTTGAGCACGCCGCCCTGGATGGCCGCGCCGATGGCGACGACTTCGTCCGGGTTCACGCCTTTGTGCGGCTCTTTGCCGATGATGGCGCGTGCGGTCTCGATGACCTTCGGCATGCGGGTCATACCGCCGACGAGCACGAGTTCGTTGATGTCCTTCTCGCTCATGCCTGCGTCTTTCATACAAGCGCGGGTCGGTGCGAGTGTGCGCTCGAAAAGCTTGTCAGTGAGCTGCTCCAGCTTCGAACGGGTGAGCGTCTTCTGGATGTGCTTCGGCCCGGTCTGGTCTGCGGTGATGAACGGCAGATTGATGTCGTATTGCTGTGAGGAAGAGAGCGCGATCTTCGCTTTCTCCGCTTCTTCTTTAATACGTTGAATCGCGTCGGGCTGCTTCGTGAGGTCGAGGCCGGAGTCGGCTTTGAACTCGGCGAGAATCCAGTCCATGAGCGCATTGTCCCAATCGTCGCCGCCGAGGTGCGTGTCGCCGTTGGTGGCCTTCACTTCAAAGACGCCGTCGCCGATTTCCAGCACGGAAATATCGAACGTTCCGCCGCCGAGGTCATACACCGCGATTTTTTCGTCCTTCGCCTTGTCGAGGCCGTAAGCGAGCGATGCCGCCGTGGGCTCATTAATAATACGGAGCACTTCGAGACCCGCGATTTTACCCGCGTCCTTCGTAGCCTGACGCTGCGAGTCGTTGAAATAAGCGGGCACCGTAACGATGGCCTGCGTGATGGTTTCGCCGAGCTTTGCTTCCGCGTCGGACTTCATCTTCGCGAGAATCATCGCGCTGATTTCCGGTGGCGAAAACGTCTTAGTCTCACCTGCGACCTGCACCTGAATGTGCGCATCGCCATTCGCGGCCTTCACCACTTTATAAGGCACGCGCTTCAGCTCGTCCTGCACTTCGTCGAACTTGCGTCCCATGAAGCGCTTCACCGAGAAAATCGTGTTCGTCGGATTCGTCACCGCCTGGCGTTTTGCAGCCTGGCCGACGAGACGTTCGCCTGTTTTGCTGAATGCGACAACGCTGGGCGTCGTGCGTGCGCCTTCCGAATTTTCAAGAACCAGTGGTTCCTGACCATCCATGACGGACATACAGGAGTTGGTCGTGCCGAGGTCGATACCGAGAATTTTAGCCATAAAGTTTTTGTTTGAGCTGTTAGAAGTTCGCGCAGCCCTTTTGCAATCGCCGGGCCACGGCGCGCGAAATAGTTAAATCACTCATTTACAGCGAGATGCGACTTCCCGGCTAAGGGCAGCACTGCGACATCGCACGGCAAATGGCACACATTGCGCCAACGTGACGCGTCACGTTGGCGCACCGGGGAGCATTTCCCTTCCCGCAGCGAGATTTGCCATCCGCAGATTCGCCGTTAGGGTCGCCGCGATGCCAAACACGATATTGCTTTTCGTAAAGTACCCGCAGCCAGGCCGCGTGAAGACCCGTATCGCTGCGACGGTAGGCGCGGACGCTGCGACGGCGATTTACAAAGAACTCGTCGCCCGAGTCTGGGCGCAACTGCCCGCCGACGCTGCAATCACCGTCTGCTACGACCCCGCCGAGCGCGGCGAAGAAGTGCGCGCTTGGCTCCCCGGCGCAGCCCTCTACGAGGCGCAAGCGGCAGGCGACCTCGGCGTGCGACTGCGAGTCGCGGTGAGCTCTGCATTTGCGAATGGAGCGGCGAAAGTCGCCGTCATCGGCAGCGATTGCGTGGACATCACGCCAGCGATCTTTGCGGAAACGTGGCAGCGGCTCGACCACGCGGAGGTCGTTCTCGGCCCGACGGACGACGGCGGCTACTACCTCATCGCGCTGCGCCGCCCGACGCCCGCGCTGTTTGAAAACATCCGCTGGAGCACCGAGCACACGCTCGCAGACACGCTCGCCCAAGCGGGCGCTGCGCCCACGCATCTCCTGCCGAAGCTGCGCGATGTGGATACGCACGAAGACTGGCTCGCCGTGAGCATCGCCCGGTGAACTGCGCTCCGCCCGAGAACACCCTTGCCATCCCCGCCCCCGCTTCCTATCCCTCCCCCATGCGCACCATCGTTTTCCTCATCGCCATCATCCTCACGCTCCAGCCCGCCGCCCGTGCGGAAGAACCTTTCTTCAAAGCGAACGATGTCATCGCGCTCGTCGGCGGCGAGGACATGGTCGTCGCCGCTGAACTCGGCTACCTCGAAACCCTCATCCAGCTTGCGCTGCCGGACCATCGTTTGAAATTCAGGAGTCTTGCGCGCGAAGGCGACACCGTCTTCGAGCAACGCCGCGACCTCAACTACCCGTCGCTCGAAGCGCAGCTCGATAAGATGGGCGCGACGGTGGTGATTTGTCAGTTCGGGCAGATGGAGAGTCTCGCGGCTGCGGCTGCGGTGGACGGCATGGACAGGATGGACGCTATGGACAAAGTGGACGCCACAAAGGGAGCCACCGCCGTCCAAGAAGTCCATAAAGTCCAAGCCGTCCATGAAAAAGCCGACGCAGCGCGGAAGGCGAAAGTCGCAGAGTTTGTGGCGGCTTATGAGAAGTTGATAGGGCGGTTGCGGGGCGGCGGGAAAAGGAGAGTGGCACTGGTCGAGCCGGTTTTCATCACCGATGCCGGAAACGACTATTTGACCGCGACACGAAATATTACCGAGCGGCTTTCTCTAAAAGTGGTGGAGAGTTTTGCGAACCACGACGTGCCGGATGGCGACGGAGTAAAGCCCTTCAAACAAAGCTTACCGAAACGTGCGCCGAAGGAGATTTGGAGACAGGACCGCATCCACCTCGGCAAAGCAGGCCACTACCAAATCGCGCAGTCTGTCCTGTTCACGCTGGATCGCGTTATCGACCTGCCAATGACCGACTGGTTCGGCGGAACCAGCGCCAATTTCCATAAAGCAACCGCCCTCGTCGCCGCCAAAAACCGCCTCTGGTTCCACTACTACCGCCCGCAAAACTGGGCGTTCCTCGCCGGGGACCGCACCAACCAACCCAGCAGCCGCGACCACCTCAACCCGAGCAAGCGTTGGTTCCCGGAGGAACTGGAGAAGTTCGTCCCGCTCATCGACGCCAAGGACGCCGAAATCTGGGCCCTCGCTGCAAAGCTCAAATGAGCGGACGGAATCCGGCAAAGCCTGTGGAGTGCGGCAGCCTGCTGCCGCTTTCCCCAGCCAGCCTGCTGGCGCTGAGTCTTTTTGCGTCCAAAAGCAGAGAGGCTGTCGTGTGTGCGAAGCGTTTGGCGTTCAGTGTTGAGGGGCGTCCGTCCTACTCACTGCCAGCAGGCTGGCTGCGGAAAGCTACAGCAGGCTGTAGCACTCCACGGCCTGTCGGCACACCGAGGCCACGGCTCAGGCGATGCGTTTTTGCGAAGCGTTCTCTTTTTCTCTGTTCGGACGCTCTGACGGCTAAAGCCGCTGACTACTTTCGCAACTCGCCGCGCCGCAATCACCGATTAAACAAGGCGACGCCGGACATCCGCCGCCTCAATTGGGGATCCCAAAGTGGGACGCCGGACATCCGCCGCCTCAATCGGGGATCCCAAAGTGGGACGCCGGACATCCGCCGCCTCAATCGGGGATCCCAAAGTGGGACGCCGGACATCCGCCGCCTCAATCGGGGATCCCAAAGTGCGACGCCGGA
>CANIWM010000132.1 GCA_947471505.1 Chthoniobacteraceae bacterium
CGGTACAAAAGCGGACCGTGTTTTACAGAGAAAAAGCGCCGAGAATAGGGGGCCAAATGTTGGTTGGAGGATGTTCAACGACCCAGAACCTGAGTTTTGGGTGGTGGATGAGGGTGACGGAGGATTTAGCCGTGCGTGCGATCTGGTAGTTATGGCCCTCGAAATCGATGGTGTGGTCGTTGTTGACGCGACGCGCTTGGCGGAGGGAGAGGTGTAGGTCGAGCAGAGCGGTAACGGGTGCCGGGCGGAGGCGCTGTGTGCGGGCCAGGAGGGAGTTATCCCAGACGGTGATGGGGACGAGGCCGGTGCTGCGCTGGCGGGTGAGGTTTTGGCGCTGGAGCTCCATCTGGAGGATGTCGTCGGCGTGCTCTGGAGTGGTGACTTTTGCGTGGGAAAGGAGGGTGACGATGCGGCGCTGGAAGGTGCCGAAGCGGCGTTCGATTTTGCCTTTTGCCTGTGGGCTGGGGGCGACGAGGTGGGCGATGCCGAGGGCGCGGAGGGCGCGCTGAAATTCGCTCTTTGGATCGCTGCGGTCGGAGCTTGAGCTTGGGCCGAAGAGGCTCAAAGCGTCGGTGTAGATGGCCTCGGGGATGCCGTGTTTTTCAAAGGCGAAGCGGAAGTGGCAGAAGTGGTTCCAAGTGGTGTCGGCGGAGACGAAACGGGCGGCGATGTTGATGCCGGAGTGGTCGTCCACAGTGAGAAGAAGAATCTGCTTTTGCGGCGCGGGCCACCACTGGTGGATGGAGCTGTCGTGCTGCCAAAGCTCGCCGATGTGAGCCCTGCGAAAGCGGCGGTAAGTGCGAACGCGGGGCGGCGGAGTTGGGAGCAGATGAGGGAGGTGTTTTTTGAGGTAAGCCTCCACGCTGGAACGAGCGCGGACGAAGCCGTGGAGGCGCTTGAGTTCATCGGCGATGAGTTGAAAATTGGGCGGGGTGGCGAGCGGGACGAACTGGGCAAGAAAGGCGAGGACATCAGGGGGCCAGATACCGCGATGCGCGCCGCCGCTGGCTATGGAGCGGAGGGCCTCCCGCCCCTGGAGCCAAGCGGAACGCAGTTCGTAGAGCCGAGTTTTAGCGATGCCGAGCTGCGCGGCAGCAGAGGCAGCGTCGAGAGTGGCGGCATTAAAATCGGCGAGGATGCGGCGGACAAACTCGGGTGGAAGGCGGTGGATAAGTTGCTTCTTTTCATCCCACCAAGATGCCCCACCGCCCGCCCCACCGGAGCAAAAAGAGCATCAGCGCGGGACGCCCGCCTCTCCGTCGGCCTCCGCTACGCTCCGGCCTCCTCCGAGGCGGGCGTCCCGCGCTGATGCGCGCCCGTTTTTGCCCATTCCGCTTTTGTTCCGTCTCCATTCCGCTTTTGTTCCGGCCCCGACAGGAAAAATTGCCGAGGTGCTGGTGTATCAAGGCACGCTCAACGCCACGCAGACCAATGCGGTCGGCTATTATTTGCAGGCGAAGTACAATCTGCCGACGAATTTCACGCCGCCGTTTGCGGTGGTGAATAGTTTCACTGGGACTACGGCGAGCGGAGTGACATCGCCGACGGGAATCCTTTCTCCGAGCGCGGGTGCGCCGATTACGCTGAACTGGGCGACGACTGCGGCAACGAGTGTGAGCATCGACAATGGCGCGCTTGCTGCGCCCGGCGCTGCGTCGGGTTCGGTGGTTGTGGCCCCTGCGGTCACGACGACTTACACGCTCACTGCGCTGGGCAGCGGCGGGAATGCCAGCGCGGCTTTCACCGTGCATGTTGGGGCGGCAGCGCTTCCGCCGACGATCAATGAGTTCGTCGCGAACAACACGGCAGGCCTTGTCGATCCTACCGATCCGCTGGCGCATCCGGACTGGATCGAGATATTTAATCCGAACCCGTTCGGCATGGACCTCGCGGGCTTCCGGCTGAAAAACAATGTGGCGCAGTGGGATTTCCCAGCCGGCTCTGGCATTGCGGCAAACGGCTACCGCGTCATTTTTGCAAACGGGAAGAATCTCAACAATCCGGTGGTCGCGTTGCACACAAATTTCACGCTGGATTCCGAAGGCGAGTATTTGGCGCTGGTGCGAATCAGCGACCTTGTGGCGGTGACGGAGTTCGCGCCGTTTCCGAAGCAGTACGCGGATACATCTTACGGATGGTGGCAGCCGCGAAACGGATTTCGCTATTTTGGCGTGCCGACGGGTGCGCCGACTCCGGGCGCGGCAAACGGCCCGCTCGGCGTGCTCGGCTTTCTTGATAAGTCGGACGATACAAGTTTTTCGGTGAAGCGTGGTTTTTACACGACTGCGCAAACGACGACGGTGACGTGTGCTACGCTCGGAGCGATGATGGTCTATACGCTCGATGGCTCGACGCCCACGATGACGAATGGCACGCAAGTTCCGCCGCTAAATGCGTCCACTGCACCGACATTCACGATGACGATTCATCCCGGCGCGATTCCGGGCGGCGCGACGGGCTTGAATGCAGCGTCGATTGGCGGGGTGACGACGCTACGGGCGGCGGTTTTCAAAGACGACTTCGCGCCGACGAATGTGGATACGCAGACGTATATTTTTGCGCAGCAGATGCTCGGGCAGACGGTCGCGGATGCAAACACGCGCGGGTGGCCGTCTGCCTCGGTGAACGGGCAGGTCTTCAACTACGGAATCGACCCAAACGCCATCGCGGCCTACCCGCCGACGGACATCACGGATTCACTCAATTCGCTGCCGATGATCTCGATCGTTTCCGATATGGCGAGTTGGGTGGACCCCACGATTGGAATTTATTCGAATGCGGATTTGCATGGTGGATTTTACGAGCGCCCGATGTCGGTGGAGCTGATTCATCCGCCGGGCTATGTCTCGCCGGACGGCAATGCGACGGGTTTTCAAAGCAACGCCGGCGTGCGCATTCGCGGCGGAGCGAGTCGCGGTGATGGGTTTTTCAAGCACGCGCTTCGGCTCTATTTTAATAGCGATTACGACGGGAAATTGAACTACCGGATGTTTGGCGACGAGGGGGCGAGCAAGTTTAGTGTGATCGATTTGGCGACGGCATCGAACTACGCATGGTACCGCGAGGCGGGCTACGGAACGGGCAGTCAGAATACGATGTGCCGCGATATGTTTTGCCGCGATACGCAGGGCGCGCTCGGCCAGCCATACGCGCGCAGTCGCTTCTATCACGTAATGCTCAACGGGCACTACTGGGGCGTGTATTACACCGATGAGCGGCCCGTAGCCGACTACGCCGCGAGTTATCACGGTGGTTCGGACACGGACTACGATGCTGTAAAATGCGGCAATCGCGGAGTGACCCCGACATTTGCAACCGAGGCGACGGACGGCGATCTCATTGCCTGGACGAACCTCTGGAACAAGTGCCGCGCAATCGGCACGCAGAACGCGAGCGACGAGAAATACTTCGAGCTCCTCGGCTGCAATCCTGACGGAACGCGAAATTTCGCGCTGCCCGTGCTGCTCGACGTGGACAGCCTCATCGGCGATATGCTCGTCATTTTTTACTCGGGAGATGGCGATGCGGTGCTGTCGAATTTCCTCTCGCGCAATACGCCGAACAATTGGTTCAGCTACTACAAGCGGAACGGCGAAAGCGGGTTCAAGTTCATCATCCACGATGCAGAGCATTCGCTCGGGGCCAGTTCTTCGGTGCCGGATCAGACGGGGCCGTTCGGTGGGTCAAATGTGAGCAGTTTGCAGTTCAGCAATCATCAGCGGATGCACCAGGATTTGCTGGCGAGTGCGGCGTATCGGCGGCGGTTTTCAGATCAGGTGCAAAAGCATTTTTTCAACAACGGCGCGCTCACGACGGCGCAATGTCAGGCGCGTTTCAACAATCGCGCGGCGCAAGTCCGCAAGGCGATGAAGATGGAAGAGGCGCGATGGGGCGATGCACAGACGATCACCGGACTGCCCGGCGGCCACGTGGCCCGCTACACGGTCGCGGACTTTGAAACTGCGGTGACGAATGTGAACACTTGGATGTCCACGCGCACCGCCATCGTTCTGGACCAACTCATCCGCGACGGGCTCTACACCGTCGCGCAACCTGCGGTGATGGCAAACGACGCCACGGGGACACCGCAGCACGGCGGCAATGTCGCTCCGGGATTTGCGCTCCGACTCACGGCGAGCGGTGCACCGACGATTTACTACACGACGAACGGCTCGGACCCGCGTCCCGAGCTTGCCGCCGCACCGACGCTCACCACTTTTCTGCCCGCGAGCGCAGATGGTTTGTGGCATGTCCCAACCGCCGCGACCGATGGCTACACGGCGCTGACGAACCCGGTGGCTTCTTACGCATTTTACGCGCTCGATTTTGGCACTGCTCCACCCGCGGGAACATCGGTCCCCGACACGGGGCTCGGCGATGGCGCGGCACAAAATGGAACGGTCGTTGGCGCTCCAGCGTTGAGCACAAACCGCAACGGCACGGCGAACACTGCGCTGACGTTTTCAGGCACTGCGCAATCCATCACCATCGGCGATCCTGTGCCGCTGCAAATCACTGGCCAAATCACCATGGCTGCGTGGGTTCGCACGACTGCGGCCCCAACCAACGCCATCCGCAACATCCTCGCGAAAGGTGCTGGCACGAGCGGCGAGATCTATCTGCGGATGAACGGCGGCGATTGGGAGGTCGGCTCGAACAATGGTACGAATCACTACGCGTCGTTCCCGATTTACACCGACCTCAGTACATGGGTCCATATCGCGGGAACCTACGATGGCACAGCGTGGCGGCTTTATCGCAACGGCCAGCTCGTGGCCACCAAGGTGGACCCTGTCGGCGCAGTCGCAGTTGCCGGCGGCAGTTCCGGTTGGGCCATCGGCGCAAACGGCGCGGGCACGGGACGCCTCTGGACGGGACAACTCGACGACGTCGCGATTTTCAACACCGCGCTTACCGCAACGCAGATTGCCGCGGTTGCCGGATTGAACCGCGCCGACTGGGCGCAACCGTCTGCAACGCTTGCCGGCACTTGGACCACAAGCCCCGGGGGCATCGGCTACGAGCGCGATGCGACGAACACCCTCGACCCTGCAATCACCACGGACATTGAAGCGTCTCTCTACAATGTCCGCACTTCGCTCCAGCTTCGGAAGAGTGTCGCGCTCGACAGCACGCAGATCGCGAGCGTGAAGAATCTGCTGCTCCGGGTGCGATACGATGATGGCTACGTCGCGTATCTAAACGGCGTGGAAGTCGCCCGTAAAAACGCGCCAGCGCTCGGCGTGCTCAACGGCACATCTGCCGCCAGCGCGGCACACAACGACGCTGATGCGCTCACTTGGGAAACCATCGACATCACCGCCAACGCGGGCCTTCTCACGGTGGGGACGAACGTAATCGCCGTGCAGGGTCTGAACGTCGCTGTGGCCGACGATGACTTCCTCATCAACGTAGAACTCGCCGCAACCACCACGCCTTACGGCCTCAACGGAACGGCGCAGGTTTATTCCGCGCCGATTGCAATCAATGGGGTGACGACGGTTAATACGCGCACCTTTTCCGGCGGTGAGTGGAGCGCGCTCGATTCGGCAGTTTTCACATTGAACACTGTGGCGGCGAGCGCATCGAATTTAGTCGTCACGCAGGTCGCCTACAATCCGATTGGCGGAAGCACGTTCGAGTGGATCGAACTTATGGCGATTGGTCCCGATAATGTGGACCTCACCGACGTGAGCATTAGCAATGCAGTCGATTTCAGTTTCCCGTCCGGAACCATCCTGCCCGCCGGCGGACGCGTGCAGGTCGCCGGAAACGTCACGAGCTTTATCTCGCGTTACGGTAGCGCCGCACCCGTAAACCTGATGCCGACAGCATTTGTTGGCAACCTTAGCAACGGCGGTGAAAATATCCGCATCGTCCGCGTCGTGGGAACGACCAGCACGACGCTCAAAGACTTCACCTACAACAACGATGTGACTTGGCCCGCGAGTGCCGACGGAGGTGGTCCTGTGCTCGTGCTCATCGACCCGCTCAGCAACCCCGACCACACGCTCGGAGTTAATTGGCGCTCCAGCGCAGCGAGCGGCGGCACGCCGGGCGTGAACGACGCTTACGACTTTGCAGCTTGGGCCGCCGCGAATGGCGTCGCCGACACATTAGGCTCGGGCGACGATGACGGCGATGGCCTCGCAAACTTGCTCGAATACTTCTTCGGCACGAGCCCGACGCAATACAGTGGCGTGCCCACGACGAGCGTCCAGACTATCAGCGTCCTCGGGGTTCCGGCAGAGTATCTAACGATCGTATTCACCCGCCGGATCGCGAACGACGAGGTGGCTTTTGCTGTAGAAAGTAGCACCGATCTCGCTCAGCCGTGGACGCCCGCAGTTCAGGTCGGGAATCCCATTTACAACGCAGCGGGCACCGAGACGTTTATCTTCCGGCACCCGGCGGCGAAAGCGAGCAACGCGCAGCAGTATTTGCGGGTGAAGGTCACGAGGTAGAGTAGCCCTTCGCTCGGCGGGCGGATGGAATGGGGAACGGCTTCACGTTGCGAGAAGTTGCGTTTTCTCGACTGCCTGACTACCCATGGCGGCGTGTCCAAACTCCGTCTCGACTTGCTCCTTGTTGCGCGCGGGCTCTTCGAGAGTCGCGAAAAAGCCCGCCGTGCCATCATGGCCGGGCAGGTCCGCTGTGGCGACCGGGTGGTGGATAAAGCGAGCAGTACGTTCGAGGAGGAGGCGGACATTACGGTCGCCGCCCCCGAGAAATATGTTGGGCGTGGCGGCTATAAAATGGAGGGCGCGCTTGCCCATTTCGGCATCTCTCCGGCGGGACTCACTTGCCTCGATATTGGGGCGAGCACTGGTGGCTTTACCGACTGCCTTCTCCAGCATGGCGCGGCGAAAGTATGGGCGATCGATGTCGGTCACAGCCAACTCGACTGGCGCATCCGCTCCGACCCGCGTGTCGTCGTCCGCGAGAAGCTCAACGCTCGATTTCTCACCCGCGACGATGTGCCCGACGCCATCGACCTCATCGTCATTGATGTCTCGTTCATCGGGCTTTCGCTCATTCTCCCGCCTGCCCTTACCGTGCTCCGGCCCGGCGGGACCATCATTCCGCTGATCAAGCCTCAGTTCGAGCTTGGTCGCGCGGAAGTCGGGCGCGGTGTCGTTCGCGACCCGCTTCTCCACGCGGCAGCGGTGGAAAAGGTGCGTGCATTCGTTGCGTCCATGCCTCCTTCGCCCGAAGGTCAGCGGCTTGTCTGGCGAGACTGCATCGACTCTTCGATCCTCGGTGGCGAAGGAAATCGGGAGTTCCTCGCACGGCTCGAAGGGGTGGCCACGTAGCCTCAGTATTCGCTCCGGAGGTCCACAGGCTTGCTCGCTTTCCCTCGTGCGCGGATGTTGAGGGCTTCGACGACGAAAGAGAATGCCATTGCGGCGTAGATGTAGCCTTTGGGGATGTGGTGACCGAGGCCGTCGGCGACGAGGACGAAGCCGACGAGGATGAGGAACGAGAGCGCGAGCATTTTGACGGTCGGGTGCCGGTTCACGAAGTCGCCGATGGCTTTGGCGGCGGCGAGCATGACCATCATCGAGATGATAATCGCGAGGATCATGATGGTGAGGTTGCCATTGCCGTGGCCTGTGGCGGCGGGTTCGCCGACGAGGACTTGCACTTTGGCCATAGACTCGGCGATCGGGGCGGCGGGCATCCCGTTGGCATAAAGTGCGGCGTGGAGGTTGGCGACTGCGGCTTCGAGAGTGCCGGGTTTTGGGCCGCTCTCGCCGCCAACGAGGCCGACGGCGGTGATGACGGAGTCGAGCGAGAAAAGGATGTCCACGAAGATGATGGTGGTGACGACGGAGGCGAGAGTGGGCGTGACTTTTTTGCTCTTCTCGTGGTCTTGGCCTTCCATGGCGTGGTGGATTTCCTTGATGCTCTTCCAGACGAGGAAGAGGCCGCCGATGAGCATGACGAGGTCTTTGCCCGAGAGGCCGTGGCCGAGGAGGGAGAAGAGCGGTTCGGTGAGCTTGGTAAGGAGAAAGATGAAGCTGAGGAGGAGGATACGGGTGACGAGGGCGAGGATAAGCCCGAGATTCCGCGCCTTGCCTTGCTCGGCGGCGGGAAGCTTCCCGGCAAGGATGGAGATGAAGATGATATTGTCCACACCGAGGACAATTTCGAGGACGGTCAGCGTCAAAAGGCTGATCCAAGCATTAGGGTCTGAAAACCAGTCAAACATGGGCGCGATAAACGGTGAACCGTGGAGCGGTGTAAAGAAGAAGTGATCGCGGGGAGTGGAGGATTTTCGGATTGGAGAAATCGTATTTGAAGCGTGCCCCCTAAAAAAATCCTAACATTTTATTGATCATTCAAAAACGGCTCGCTGTCCGACGAATTGTCCGCAGCAGTTTTAACCACTCCATTTTACCTCAAATGTTAATGCTCGATCTTCCAGCCTTTACTTCCAAAAAGGTTTTCGTGCGTACGGATCGCATTGGGAAGCGCCTTTCTCCGGCACGGTTAGGGTTTTCGTTGGAACCCAAAAGCATTGCTCCACTTCGGATGGGCTTTGCGCTGAGGCAGACGGGCTTTAGTTCCGCACGGTTGGCTTTTTCTCCAGCTCCGATGGGACTTTCTCTCGCCCCGCAAAAATGAACTCCCTCCCCCACAGACCTTTATCCAGACTGGAGACGGTGTTTTCCGGCTCGGGTTGGCTTTACTCCTGGGTGGACGGACTTTTATCCACGCGGTACAAAACCTTATCCACCACGGATAAGACCTTTTCGGCTCGCGCAAAACCTTATCCGGATCGGACAAGGTTTTATCCGGGCGGGATAATGGCTCATTCGGTTCGGATAAAAGTCACTCCATCGTGGAAAAGCCGCAAACCGGGCGGATAAAAGTCCATCTAGTGCGGATTAATGCTTGTCCAGCCAGGCAAAGCCATTGTCCGAGCTGGACAAGGTTTACTCCGAGGCGGACAAATGTCCGTAGGAGCCACAAAAGGTGCGAAACCATGCGCCCCGTCTCTGATGCGGCGCGGTTTGCTGGGGAGATTGCCCGAATCACAGTCCACCACGAGTCGCAAGGTCGCCCTTGCGCTTTTCCCGCACGAGAGCCGAGGTCCGGGCGGGTCGGGATGCCACTTTTCCCCCATCAACCAACAAAAACCGAAAACCAACAACAAACATGTCGAATCAACCGGCCACTTGGGATGGAACGGACGCTCAGGGCAATCCATTGACCTGGGGTATGCCTGGCCTTTTCTGGGATGGCCCCGTTCCTGAACC
>CANIWM010000133.1 GCA_947471505.1 Chthoniobacteraceae bacterium
TAAAAACGGCAGTTGAACGGATTTTCAGAGAAAAATGAGCCTTGGACGGGTGAGTGATTTTCAACTGCTCCGCAGTTGGCAATTTCCAGAGTAAAATACCCTATTTTTCGGCCTCAAAAACGGGGTCAACTGCCGTTTTTAGGTTAATGCTGGGGTCGAATTGGAAGCAGCGGACGGGAATGCGATCGGCCATTTCTTGCCACCCGTATTGGGCTTGGAGTTGGGTGAGGATGGTTTCCAGCGTGATGCCGTGAAGCGGATCGCGGGGGTGGTTCATGAGTTGGGCAGCTTCACGCGGATAATGCCGGGGCCGGTTTTTCCGGACGCAGGGATTTCGAGGGTGCCGAGGTGGTTTTCGATGATTTTGCGGGTGACGGTGAGGCCAAGACCAAGGCCGACGGCTCGGGTGCTGTGAAAGGGTGAGCCGATTTGTTCCGCGATGTCGCTGGGGAATCCAGGGCCGGAATCTTGGACTTCTACGGAGATGTCATGCTCCGGGCTTTGCTAGATGCGGACCGTGACGGTGGGGTTTTCGGGGTTGGCCTGGAGGGCGTTGAGCATGAGCTCGGAGAAGGCGTGACGGAGGGCTTTGGTGTCGCCGGTGACGGTGGTGGCGTTTGCTAGATCGAGCTCCAACCGGGCAGGGCGGGTGCCGGAGCACAGAGTATTGGCTTCTTGGTATGCGCTGTGGAGGAGTTCGGCGATTTTGACGGTCTGACCACCTTGACGGTCCCAATCGCGGCTGAGGAAGTTCATCTGCTGGGTGAGGCGTGTGATGCGGCGGACGCTTTTGCCCGCAGCGGCGGTGATTTCTTTCCTGCTTTCGTCTTCATCCGCATCCACGATTTGCTGCAAGGTGGAGATGGGCGTGAGGGCGTTGCCGATTTCGTGGGCGAGGTGCCAAGACATTTGGCGGATGAGGCGGAGTTTGTTCGTCTCGACTTCGAGTTGCACAGCGCGCTCGTGCTCGGTGATGTCATCGAGAACGAGGAGTGCGGCGTCGGCTCGTTGGTCTGCGCCGAGGCGGAAGGGGACGATCCGGACGCCGATAATCGTTCCCGGCAAATGCGGCGGGGTCCATTTGAAGGGAGCCGCGGCCTGGCCGGTCTGGATGACTTGGAATATCTGGCTGCCGAGTTGCTGGGTGAGTTCGTTGAAAAGGAACGTCTTTTTTGTCCGCTGGCGGCTGTCTTCGGGGAAGAGGATTGCGAGCGCGGCAGCGTTGGTGTGAACGATCTCGCGGTCAGTGCCGACGACAACGCATCCGCTTCCGAGGGAGGCGATGATTTCATCGATGAGACCGTGTCCGATGGAGAGCTGCTCGTGCCTCCAGCAGTTGCGGAGGGCGGTGCCGAGTTCTTCGAGCCAGTGGTAAAGGTGGAGAAGCTCTTCGTCGCCGAATGTGCCGCCGGTGATGCGTTCGTCGAGGAGGAGGATGCCGACAAAGGTATCGCGGTCCATGATCGGGACAGCGATGGAGCTACCGAGGGTGTGAAACTCACTCAAGATGTCGCGGTTGGCGACTGCTTCGCGGCTGGTATTGCGGAGGATACGCCGGTTGTAGTGCAGGTGTTCGCCAAGGCCGCGCCGGAGCGAGAGGGAGAACTGCTGGAGGATGCTCGGCTCGTGGCCGATGGCCTGCATGGCGTGGAGAGAGTCATCATCGTCGGCGATTCTGTCGGGCTTGCGGAGGAAGACGACGGCGCGGTTGATTCCAAGTGCTTCGCGGACTTGTTGGACGGCTTGCTGGAGAAGGGCTTTCGCGTCGAGACTATGGATCAGCAAAGAGGAAAAGCGGCGGAGACTGTCGAGTTGGCTGTGCGATTGCTTCGGAAAGACGGTGAGTTGCGCAGGCGGGACCATGGCGGAGGTTTGCTGGGAAGCAGGTTCGTTGGGGATGCCAACGAGCTTGTCGAGAAAGTGGTTGAGCAGGCGGGCGCGGACGGGCTTTTCGAGGATGGTTGCGACGCCGATCAGGTAGGCCTCCTCTTCCCAATGACGATGTCCACCGGCAGAGAAGACAATGAGCGGGACGGTGCTGGCGCGTTCGCGGACTTCTTTGAAAACCTGGAGGATCCGGGCGTCGTTTAGGTCCACATCGAGCAACACCGCATCAATGGCCTTTCGGGCAAAGAGCGGCGCAGCACTGGCAGCGTCTTCCTGCACAATTACGCGCCAGTGCATCGGGTCGAGTGCCGAAGTGATGGCGCTCCCGAAGCCTGGTTGGTAGGTGAGGACGAGGATGGTGTGCATCGTGGTTACGCGATTTTTGAGTAGGGTTCGGTCAGCCCCTCGGTTTCTCCTTGGGCGACAGGGTGACTGGGCAAATCGAGGGAGAAAGTCGTCCCACGCCCGACTTCGCTGGTGAGGGTGAGCGTGCCGCCGTGGAGTGTAGCGATCTTCCGGCAAATCGCGAGCCCGAGCCCGAAGCCGCGTTCGGAATCGCCGGTTTTTTTTGTCGAAAAATACGGCTCGAATATCCGATTGCGCACTTCCGGAGGGATGCCGGAGCCGCTGTCGATGACTTGGATGCGAACCCACTCGCGGCCTTTCTCCATATTGGTTCGGGTCAGCACGACCCGGATCAAGGCACCCGACTCCGAGGCATCCACAGCATTGGCAATAAGGTTTGCCAGCACGCGCTGAATGAGCACGGCATCGAGCGACGCATATACTTCGTTGGTGATGTCTGCTTCATAGCGCATCGTTTTCCCTTTGCGCTTGGCCACTTCAGCGTCTGCGACCGCGTTTTGAACCAGCACATCGAGACGGAGCGGGTGGATATTGAGCCCGAGACTTTCTGTGAAGAAGAGCGACTCTTGGATGTAGTCGGTCATTTTCTGCATGTTCCGTTTAGAGACTGGAACCAAGTCGGACTTCATCAAATCGTCGAGGGAACCCTCTTCCAGCAATTGGATGAGGGTGGAGATCGGCGTTGTGAGATTTCGCAGGTCGTGAGCCATTCCTTGAGACATGCGCCCGATGAGATCGAGCTCTTGCGCGCGCGCAATCTGGTTTTTAAGGGAAATCTGATTTACCACAAGACTTATATTTACTGCTATTTCACTCAGGAGCTGGGCTTCCTCTGAAGAAATCGGAGAACCGTTCTGTTTATCACCGATGAGCAAGAAGCCCAGAGGCTGCTCTTCAACCCGAAACGGAAAGAGGATTCGGCCTTCAAGTCCTTGGATTTCTTTGCGCAGTTTGGCCTGCGGGTCTTCTCCGCCGTCCAAAGGTTTATCCTGAAGAAGAATGAACTTTTCACCAGAATCGGGGACGGAGAAAAGCGAACCGTCGTTCTGTAGGTTTGGGAGTGAAACCGGCGAGCGCGGCGGTAGAGAGCGGACGACGGAGAAATCGCGGCGCGTTTCCCCGAGAAGGACAACGGAAAAGCCCCGGAGGCGGAAAGTGCCTGCGAGGAACTTCGCCAGTTCGTCGAGGACGGTGTTGAGGTCGAGTTGCCATTTCATTTGCTCGATGAAAGCGCGCACTTTATCCGGAAGCTCGAAGCGGTCGCCGAGCATCGCGCGTTCGAGGCGCCCGACCGGGCCACCTAGGAGTTTGGGGAACAGGAATGTCGCGATGAGCGTGCTAATTGCGAACGCTGCCAACGCCATGATGATCTCATACCAATCGAAGCTGCCGGGCTTGATCGCAGAGCCGACGAACAGCGGAAGGAGACAGATTGCGACGACAAAGCAGACACGCAGCAACAGTGAAGTGGCCTTGCCAAAGGCATAGTAAATATCCAGCAACTGATGCTGTAGAACGCTGTAAGCGACTGCGATTCCGTAGAGAATTGCACCGAAATTCCCAAGCGGGATAAACGAGAGATTCGTCCCGGGATAGTAAGTCCGCCCGAGGATCGGCATCATATCATTCGTCCCCGTGACCCATAGGGTGAGAATGGAGAACCAGAGCACGAGGATCTGCGAGCGCCGGTCCGACTTCACCTTCCACGCATAAACGGGCAACCCAAACACCAGCGGGATCGTCAGAATGGCATACGAAGCGAGATATACCTTAAAAAGCGGCCCCGCGACGGACCACCAACCGAGCACCGAAACGCGCTGGACGCCCTGCATGTAGTGGGGCGTGAAAATGAGGCTCAAAATGAGCCCAAAATGGAGCGCGTAAAACGGGTAAATCCACTTCGGAGTGCGGTTGTGAACGATGAGCTGGCAGAGGTGCGCCAGTGCCAATGGGAGAAAAATCACGGCGCCCTGAATAATGCCGACCCACACCCTCGCCTGAACCTCCGTGACATACGGGAAGCTCTTAAAAAAAGCGGCGAAATTCCACAGAGAGACGCACCCACCCCACAGCGCATAAACGCGGTTCAGCGTGGACCGCGGGTTCGTGTAAAAAACGAACGCGGCGAGTGCAGCATTAATCACTGCGGCGGAGATGGCGGCGTTAGCGACGAAGTTCATGCCGCGCCCTCATTTTGGCCAAACACGAGACACGAATATCGGCCGCCAAAGCCCGCATTCACACACAGCGCAGTCTTCACCGGGTAAGGGCGCGTGGACTTCACGTAGTCGAGATCGCAGCCCACGTCGGGGTCATTCAAATTGATCGTCGGCGGGATGCTTTGCTTGTGGACCGTCAGCACCGTCACCGCCGCTTCGACGGCCCCGGAAGCGCCCATCAAGTGCCCCGTGATGGGCTTCGTCGCCGTCACCGAAAGCCGCCGCGCATGGTCCCCAAAAACCGCCTTGATGGCCTTCGTTTCGATGGGGTCGTTCTGCTTCGTCGCCGAGCCGTGCGCGTTGATGTGCGACACTTGCTCCGGCACGATGCGCGCATCTTTGAGCGCACGCTCCATCGCCGCTTTGTAGCCCACTCCTTCTGGGTGAGGCGCGGTGGGGTGATACGCTTCGGAGGTCCGCCCATGCCCGAGGATCTCGGCCAAAATTGTCGCCCCGCGAGCAAGCGCATGTCCGCGTTCTTCCAACACTAAAAATGCAGCCCCCTCGCCAAGGACGAACCCATCCCGCGAGCGATCAAAAGGCCGCATCGACTGCCCCGGTGCGCCCGTCCATTCACTCATCGAGCGCAATTTGCAAAAGCCCACGAACAGCATCTCGTGCATCTCCTCCGCGCCGCCTGCCAGCATCACGTCGAACTCATCGTGGCGGATCAACTTCGCCGCATGGCCGATCGAGTCGTTGCTCGACGCACACCCCGAGCAGTAAGCGATCGCCGCGCCCTGGATGCCAAGGTGCTGGCTGATCGTGCTGCTCCCCTCGCCGCAATATCCGGCGACGACGTTGTACGGGTGGACCTTCCGATAATCGCGTGTTTGCAGAAAAATCTTCTGCGTTTTCATCACACTTTCCGAGCCGCTGATCGTCGTCCCTTCCACAATCCCGACACGCTCGGGGTCCACCGTTTTCAAGTCCAGCCTCGCGTGCTGGAGCGCCTGCGCAGAAGCCGCCAAGCCGTATTGAATCGTCCTGTCGAAGCGCCCATTTTTCGCGTCGATGAAGTCGCTGAGCCGGAAGTCCTTCACCTCCGCCGCATACTTCACCGGGAGCCGTGAAACATCGAATTTCTCCACCGGAGCCGCAGCGCTATTTCCCGCTACGACGCTGCCCCAGAAAGTCTCCAGCGTATTGCCATTGGGCGCGATCACGCCGATGCCCGTCACCACCACGCGGCGGACAAGTTCATAGCGGTTTTGCTGGTGATGGTTCATCGGCTTACCCCGGCGGCCAGCCCAAAGGCCGACCCGCCAATAGATGGATGTGCAAATGCGGCACGCTCTCGCCCGCATCGCGTCCGTTGTTAATCACCAGTCGATAGCCGCTCTCCAACACGCCCAGCTTCACCGCGATCTCGCGCGCAGCCAGCAGCATCCGCCCGACCAGTGCCGCATCGTCCGCCGCCGCCAGCGCGATGCGCGGGATGCAGCGCTTCGGCACGATCAGCACATGCACCGGGGCCTGCGCGCTGATGTCGTGAAACGCGATAAAATCCTCCTCCTCATGGACGATGGAAGCGGGGATTTCCCGAGTAGCGATTTTTTCGAAAATAGTCATGGCTATGCGACGTAGAGAAAGAGTTCACCGGGCTTTCCGGCAGTGTCCGCGCGTGTGTGCTCGCGGGCGAAAGTGACGATCTCTGCCTGAAGCACCGCGCACTCCCGGCTCCACGCGCGCTTCCTGCGCAAGACCTTTACGCAATGCTCCAGCCCGTGCAGTTCGCAGTAGCTCCCGCCGAGTTGCATCACATCGCGCAGCCGCCGACTCAGGGCAAAAAAGAACGCAAGCTCGAAGCCATCGCCCGCCTCCTGCGCCAGCTCCAGCAGCGACACCCGCGAGAACGGAGCCGCCGCCTCGAATCGCTCGCCGATTTCCGCATACCCGATCACCTGCAACGCACCGCGCACCGCGCGCGTGAGCTGCGTCACCGGCACGGTCGTCTTCGTCTCACCGACTTGCTCCAGCCACACTTGCACGCTCCGCGCGACGTGGTCCGCCAGCCACCAATCGGCATACCCGGCGCGATTCGCCGCCACACTCAGGGCACGCCGCAGCCACTCCCGCTCAAAGGCCACGATTTGGCCGTTGGCGAGGGTGATGACTGGCAGATTGTCCCGAAAGGCGATCATTTGAAAAGCTCCTGCTGGGGCCCTCCTTTTTTCGGTCGTTTCTCCAGCTTTTGGATCTCGTGGATAAACTCGCCGATGTCCTGAAAGTGCCGATAAACACTGGCGTAGCGGACATACGCGACCTCATCCAGATCATGCAACGCCTGCATCACCTTCGCCCCGATGACCGTGCTCGGCACCTCCCTGCGAAACTCCATCTCCAAAGTCGCCTGAATCTCGTCCGTAATCTTCTCCAGCGCCTCGACATTGACGGGCCGTTTTTCGCACGCCTTGAGCATCCCTCCCAAGAGCTTCTCCTTGTCGAAAAGCTCACTCCGCCCATCCCGTTTCCCCACGCGCAAAACGGCCCGCTCGACCTCCTCATAGGTGGTAAAACGGCTTTCACATCCCGTACATTCGCGGCGACGACGAATGGAACGGCCATCTTTAGAGAGCCGTGAATCAATGACTTTGTCGTCGAGGCTACCGCATTTAGAGCAATACATCTTGTGGGTTGTGCACGAATTTTCGCGGGTTTAACACAAGGCATAGCGGTGTCAACAGTCCAAAGCGCCTTCCGGCAGATAACAGCCTCGTCCCTTTCCCTCACGTCGGCAACACGCTATGGATGGCTCATGATGTTCGCTCGATATTTCGTCCTTTTCTCTGCTGCGGCGCTGTGTGGCTGCTCGCTTTTCGAGCCCAAGCCGCCCAAGCCCCTCGTCCGCCATTTTCCAAAAGCCCACGCCGAAGAAGCCGCTGTGCCGAAGCTCGTTGGCATCATCTCGATGGTCAATACCGACGGGCAATTCGTCCTCATCGAGAGCAACCAAAGCGCGGACCTCGATCCCGGCGTCGCGCTCAAATGCCTGCGCGATAGCGTGGAGACAGGTATCGTCGCCGTGGGGAAAGAGCGGCGGCGGCCCTACGTCACCGCCGACATCGTAAAAGGCACGCCTCAGCGCGGCGATCAGGTCTTTGAGTAGCGCGGAGTAATCAACTTACTGCCCACTGCCCACGACACACTGCCTACCAAGATACTCGCTCACCGCCTCGCGCCAATCGCGCGGCGTCTGCCCAGTAAGACTGGTGAGGCGGGCCGTGCTCATCGCGGTATTCGGCGGGCGTTTGGCGATGAACGCCTTCAGGTCGGCCATCCTCAGCGGCGCGACCGTGCGGGCCTTGAGCGGCGCACCGGCAGCGGCAGCGCAGTCTAGCGCCCACTGACCGTATTCCTGCCAAGTGCAACTCCCGCCATTGCACAAATGCAGGATGCCGCTCGCCTCGTTTTCAAACAGGAACGGCTGGAGCAAGCGCGCCGCGTCGAGGGTGTAAGTGGGCACGGCGATCTTGTCGGCGATGGCTGCGACTTCCTCTTTTTCCAGCGCATTCTTGACGATCTGATCCACGAAGCTCGGACGGTCCGGCCCAAAGACCCACGACACCCGCACCACGAGTCCCCTCCCCTCGCTGGCCGCGAGCACGCCGGACTCCCCAGCCCGCTTCGACGCCCCGTAAATGCTGATGGGCAGCGCCGCATCCTCCTCCGTGTAAGCGCCCTCTTTCGCCCCATCGAACACATAGTCCGTCGAGATGTGAATCATCCGCGCGCCCTTGCGATTACAGGCATCCGCGAGGATCGTCGGCGCTGCCGCATTCAGCTCAAACGCCTCCGTCTGCTCCGTCTCACAACGGTCCACATTCGTCTGCGCCGCGCAGTTCACCAGCACGCCGAAGTCCTCCGCATCCAACCGCGCAGCGATGGCGTCGCCCTTAGAAATATCCAGTTCATTCCGGCCAAAGCCCGTAACCTCCAGACCAGCCGCCCGCCATTCGCGGACCAATGCCGCGCCCAATCTTCCACTCGCTCCCGTAACAATGATTCGTGATTTCATCCGCGTAGTGAAAGGGCTTCATGGGCCGAATAGACAATAACAAAAACGCACACCCCTTTTCCATTTCGGACGTTCTGGAAAACGAAACTCCCCACCGCGAATGGCGCGAAAAGAACTGCCGTCTTGGAGATGCAAAAAAATTGATCTTTTTTCGTGACATTCGCGCCCGACCTTTCTACTTCCACACCCACGCACTGCGGCAGGCTGGGGATGTCTGGGCCGGATTCTGGGGGGAACAACTGGTTCGGCTCCCCAGCCTCCCGCAGTGCGCCGGGGTGGTGCCAAAGGCGACGAGAACGGTTCGTTTCTCGAACCAGGACGATTCGGAGGATGGATGAGATAATCCGCTCTCGCGACCTTGAGCGTGCGGGTTATCGCTCTCATGCAATCGGTAGGGGCAAGATACAGCCAACGTCATGGCGACTGACGATCCATCTGCAACACAAGCCATGAAAACAACACTCATCCTAGCCGCCGGAATCGCAGCAATCATCACGAGCAGCCTCACCGCCGCTCCAAACTTCACAGCCCCCGTGGACAGCAATAATCCTAAAAACGGCAGTTGAACGGATTTTCAGAGAAAAATGAGCCTTGGACGGGTGAGTGATTTTCAACTGCTCCGCAGTTGGCAATTTCCAGAGTAAAATACCCTATTTTTCGGCCTCAAAAACGGGGTCAACTGCCGTTTTTA
>CANIWM010000134.1 GCA_947471505.1 Chthoniobacteraceae bacterium
CCCTCGCGGGCGAGGTCGGAGAGGTAGGCGAAGGCTTGGGAGCTGGCTTTGTCGAGCGAGGCACCGCGGCTCTTGTGCTCGACGAGGAGGACGCCGGGCCAGAAGAGGTCGAGGAAGCCGTAGTTGCCCCGGAGGTTTTCGACGGCCTTTTCGAAGACGGCGACGGCTTTGAGGGGGACGCCAAAGCACTGGAAGAAGTCGATCCAGAACTGGTGTTTCTGGCGTTCCTCGTGGGCGGCGTCTTTGTATTCGCGGGCGAAGGCGATGGCGCGGTCGCGTGTTTCATTCCATGAAAGGCTGGGCATGGGTTCGCTATGGCGGAGACGGGGACGGAGGGCGAGCGGGAAATGGGGAATGACGAATGACGAACCGCACGTCACCGCGAAAGCGGTGTGCTTTGAGCGCGGTGGAGTCGCAGATGTCCGTGAACAGCAGAACGGCGAACTGTGTGCGTTCGTCGGGAGAGAGCGGGCTCTGTGGCTCGGTGGTCATGCTACTCCACACCAAACTCCACCTTTTCGTAAATGTCGCCGAGGGTGAGCGAGCAATCGAGCGTCTTTAGCCGGATGCTGTCGGTGGCTTCGTTATAGATGACCGAGGTCCAAACGCTGTCGGCTCCACGGGTCCAGACTTCCACTTCCACGCGGTCTTGGCGGACGAGGATGTATTCAAAAAGCGAATCGAGCAGGCGGTAGAGGCGGAACTTTTCCCCGCGATCAAACGACTCGGTGGAGGGTGAGAGGACTTCAAAAATCACGGCTGGGTTGCAGTAAGCGTCGCGGGTCTTGTCGTGATACAAAATGGGGCCGCACAGGCCGGAGACATCCGGGTAACGGAAGCCGTTCGCTTTATCGATGCGGACTTTGAAATCGGAGGTGAACACTCGACACGGGCGGCCTCGCAGTTGCGAGCCGATGATTTCGCCGAGGCTGGCGCAGATGGCGTCGTGATTGCTGCTCCCGCCAGCCATCGCCGTCACGTCACCATTCATGTATTCGCTTTTGAACTCAGCGACTCTCTCCTGCCCAAGGTATTCCTCGGCGGTGAGCATCGTGCGAATTTGTTTTTGTGCGGACATGGTGCGGAGAGTAGCGATTTCACAGCGAAGGGCACGGGAATTTTTTGCGGCAGAGTAGGCGAAACTTGCAATATCCCAGCGACTAACTCTGCGCAAAAACGTTGCCCTTTATCGAGAGTGCGCTAGACCGTTCGGGCATGAAATCGAACGACGCCAAAAAAGAGAAAAAGAAAGCACCACTCCTCACGCCCAAGGAAAAGAAGCTCGCGAAAGCGGAGAAGAAGCGGAAGCAGGGCTAGACTACGGCGTCGCTTTGATGCGGTAGAAGGCTTTGTCGCTCGGCGGTGCTGCGTCGAGAAGCGGGATGGTGCCGTCGGAGGCAGGGAGGACGGTTTTTAGCACGGTCCACGTGACGAGGTCGGTGCTGCGTTGCACTTCATACGCTTGTCCCACGATGCCGATGAAGAGCCCGGCGACGGTGCCGTTTTGCTGGATGCCGACGCTGGCGGAGACGGGCGGTTGACCATCGGGGGAGACGAAGACGTTTACGATGCCGGTGCCGCTGAGTCCCATCGCGTCGGTGAGGGTGATGGTGAATGTGTCGTTGCCCACGAAGCCGGTGGGCGGGACGTAATGGACGTTGCCCGCGCCGAGGGAGATGGTGCCGCCGGATGTGGATGTGGGGCTGACGGCGTTGAGGGAAATCGCGCTGCCTTCGACATCGCTGGCTCGTGTGAGGATGGCGCTGGCTGCGGTGTCTGCGGCGACGTTGCGCTGCGCGAAAATGGTGTAGCCCGCGAGAGTCGGCGCGGTGTTCAGCGTGAGGGTAGCGGCGAGGCTGGTGGTGGTGACGAGGGTAGGGCCGCTGAGGACGACATCGTAGCTTGCCGCGTCGTTGGCGGTGATGCCGGAGAGGTCGAGCCACGGCTGCGTCGCGCCCACGATGGACGTTCCATTTTTCCGCCACTGGTAGCTGCTCGCGCCGCTCGCCTGCACGGCGAAGGTGGTCGTGCCGCCGGGGTTCACGAGGCGCGAAGTCGGGTGCGCAATGACGACGGGGGCGGTGCCGGTGGGTGTGCCGCCGGGACGGGCGAGGACGTAGAGATTGCGCACGGTGTAGGCGCTGGCGCTGGCGGTGAATGTCCAGTCTGGGGCTTGCGTGCCGCCTTGCCCGGCGCTGCCTGCGGTGGGGTTGTTGCCGATGCCGAGGGCGCTGATTTGCGCGCTCACTGCGCCCCAGTTGTTGTAGGAGAAAAGGGTCTGACTGGCTCCGTAGTTGTGGATTTGCAAGCAGCCGTGCCCGCCCGCTGCGGACATCGTATCGCCAAAGTCGAAGAGCGTGGCGCTTCCGTTCGGGATGCTGAGCGCGTTGGGCGCGGAGTAGTCGCCGCCGAAGAACTCGATGTTGCCTGTCGCGATGCCGCTGCCGGTCACGATGCCCGCGACATTCGAGGCAACGTTCATATTGGCGACGATCTGCTGGAACGGCGTGGCGCTGACGCCGAGCGTGGGGACGCCGATTTTCGCGAGCGCATTGGTGTGCCGGTCAAACGACGCATAGACCCAGTTGCCATCCAGCTCTAGCAGGTAGGCGACGCGGTCAAACGTGCGCTCGCCATACTTCGCCTCGTCGAGGTTGTAGGGGATGGTGTTGAGGTTCCACTGCGGCGTGGCGCTGGGAATCGCGAGTCGATAAATGAGGTCGTACCCAGCGGCGTCGGCGACTCCGGTGACGAGGGCGGGCGTGGTGTAGGCGGTGAAATTGGCGGACGCTCCGGCGAGGCTGAGATTTCCCCCGGCGCTTCGGTCGCGAATGCCGGTGGCGCTGACGGTATAGGCGGTGCCGGGAGTTTGCGCGCTGGTGATAAGCGCCACCTCCTTATTCCCAGCGAGCAGCGTGGCGCTCGTGACGGTGAGGCCGGCGATGCTGAAGTTTGCAGGCACTGCGGAAGGATCGGCGATGGGTTCATCAAAGGTCACGACGAGGCGGTTGAGTGTCGTCGAGCCGATGGCGCGAGCGATCACCGGGCCGGTGGTGTCGCTGCTTACAGGCAGCACATAGACGTGGAGGACGCGCTTGATGTCCCACGATGTGCCGTTGGCGCTCTGGGTGTAATCCTGCTGGGCTGCGTTCGCGTTGTTGCCGATACCCATGGAGAGAATGTTCGTGGTGCTGGCGGCGGTGCCCCAGTTGTTCAGCGCGAAGAGCGTCTGCGCTGCGCCGTAGTTGTGGACCTGCATCGAGCCGTGTGCACCGGTGGTGCTGCGCGTGTCGCCGAAGTCGAAGTTTGCCGGGCTCGCGCCGGGGACGCTCGCGCCATTTGCCTGCGAGTAGTTCGTGGGCCAAAACTCGATGTTTCCCGTGGCGATGCCCGTGCCGTTCACGACGCCCGCGACGTTCGATACGACGTTCATGTTGGCGACGTTTTGTTGGAAGACCGCGCCGCTCGCTGGCGTTGGGATGCCGATGCGCGCAGGGTTCGTGGTGAAGGCATCCATCGAAGTCCACACGAAGCGCGGCACGGCGTCGCCCGTCTTTTGTAGCTCCATATAATAGGCGATGCGCGAGAAGGCGCTCAGCTCCGTGCCGTTGTTGACGGTGTAATTCGTGAAGCCCGCGCCGCTCACGAGATTGCCGGTCGTGGGAAGATTGATCGAATACGCGAGCTGGTAGTTTGCAGCCTCGGGGACGTTGGCGACCACCGCCGGGGCCGTGGTCGTGCCGGGTAGCACCATGACGTGCAGTACGCGGCGGGAGAAACTCGGAGCGTTGCTGGCGAAGGTCCAGTCCACGCCGTTGCTCACGGGCGCGGGATTGTTGCCGATGCCCACATCGAGCACCTGCCCATCCAGCCCGAAACGGTTGAAAGCGAACACCGTCTGCGCTGCACTGTTATTGTGGACCTGCATACACCCGTAGCCGGTCGTCGCCGTGGTCGTGCGAGTGTCGCCGAAATCGTAGGTCGTGGCGCTCGCGCCAGGGACCGCTACGCCGTTCGCAACCGTGTAGCTGTTCGGCCAAAACTCGATGTTGCCGCCGGTCGCCGTCGTGCCGTTCACCACGCCTGCGACGTTCGACTGCACGGTGAGGTTCGTCACATTGCGCTGGTAAATCTCTCCGCTCGCCAGCGTGGGGACGCCCGTTTTTGCACGCGAAGCGGTGAAGGCATCCATCGCCGCCCATACGTATTGCACAGGGTTGCTGCCCGTCTGGAGCTCCAAGTAATACGCGATTCTCGTGAACGTGCCGGGCACCGCAGAGTCATCCACGCGATACGCCGCCGCGCCGAGGGCGTTTAGATTTCCCGTGCTTGGTAGGTCGATGGAATAGACCAACTCGTAGCCGTTCGCTGCCGCGCCGATATTCGTGGTGACTTCCGCAGGAAGCGCAGCGGGCGCGACGGAAATCGAGCCACTGGTCATGCGGTTCGCATTGGGCGAAGTGTCGCGGACCTGGCTCGCCGTCAGCGTCAGAGTGGTCGCAGGAGGTTGAAGCGTCGTCGCGAGAATCACGTCGCGCTGATTCGCCGCGAGCGTCGCCCCGAGGACGACAACGCCGTTGCTCAGCGAGAAGTTCGCCGCACTTACCGACGCTGCGGATACAGGCTCGGAGAAAGTGACCGTCACGCGCGAGCGCCCGAAACTCGCCGTTGCAACGGCCATCGTCGGCGCGGTCGTGTCGCCTGACGTCTGTACGAGGACTTGAATGGTCTTGATCGTGTAAGTCGCGGAATTGTTCGCGAACGTCCAGTCTGGGTTCGTTCCACCATTGCCGATGCCGAGGTCAGCGTTCGTCGCCGTGGCGGTGCCGCCCCAGTTATTAAATGCGAAGATCGTCTGTCCGGCGGCGGCGTTGTGGAGCTGCATCGAGCCGTAACTTCCCGGTGTTGCCGTATCTCCGAAGTCGAAAGCTGCATCACTCGCTCCAGCCACACCGACGCCGTTGGTCGCGTTATAGTTCGTCGGCCAGAACTCCAAGTTCCCTGCCAGCCCCGAGCCTGAAGAAACGCCCGCGACATTCGAGACTACGTTCAGGTTTCCCACGCCTTGCTGGAATACCGCCCCGCTGCCCAGCGTAGGCACGCCGACTTTATTCACGTCCGCCGTGAACGCATTCATCGAAGCCCACAAATACTGCAAATCGCCCGCAGCACTTTGCAGCTCCACGTAATACGCCACTCGACTAAACGGCCCGACGAACGCCCGATTATCCACGCTGTAAGCCGGTGCCGCCGTGCCGTAGTTCGCAATCGCTGGAACGTCGAGCGACTGCACGAGCGTGTAGCCGCCAGACTCCGGCACGTTGTTCAAATATCCGCGCTGCGTCGCGCCGTAGAACGACACCGTGCTGTTCGCCGGCAGCGCGTTTGCCCCGGCTGTGCGGTCCACCACACCATTCACTGTCGCCGTATAATTTACGCCCCGCGTCTGCGGCGAAGTCGTGAGCGTCACCACGCGTTTCGTCGCATCCAGCGCCGCGCCCGTGACCGTTAGCCCCGCGATAGAAAAGTTCCCCATCCCCGCCGAGGCATCCGTCACCGGCTTGCTGAAAGTGATCGCTGCGTGCGTCAGGTCGCCGCTCCCCACCGCCCGATAAATCCCCGGTGCCGACGAATCTCCCAGCGTCCCGATCACCGCCTGAATCGCAGGCACCCACGCATCCGCCATTTTATCGTATCCCACTTGGTTTGGGTGAAGCTGGTCCGGCATATCCGACAGCGGCACTGCCGAGCGCATGTCGAGGAAAGTCACCCGCCGCCCGGCCGCCGCGTGGGCGTCCACTCGCGCTTGGATGAACGGATTGAACTGCGCTTGAATCAACGTGTCTCGCGCAGCATCGCGTTCCATGAGGTTCGTCACGATGATGTGCGCGTAAGGCCGCAGCGTCGCCATTTTCAAAATGAGTGCGTCAATGCGATTGATGGCATTCGGCGTATCCAGCGCCTGCCCGAAATCATTCGTCCCGATGTGCAGCAAAATCACATCCGGGTCCGCAAACGAGCCAAACCACGCGGGCACATTCGTATCGAGCTGATCAATCCGCCACCCGCCGTGCCCCTCGTGGTCTTGGTCCGGGATGCCCGAGCTATTCGTCGTCAGCGAGCCGATGTAATCGACGTTGTAGCCTGCGGTGGTGAGCGACGCATAAAGTTTGGAGCGATACCCGCCGAGGTTCGCCGTCCCGCCCGAGCCGAACGTGATCGAATCGCCCATCGGCAAAATACGAATCGGCGGTGTCTGCGCTTGTGCGGCGACTGTAAGAAATAGAGCGACGACGAGGCGGAGATAGGAAGTGAGAGTGTTCATGGTGGTGGTGCTGCCGTCGAATGTGAGGCCGTTCGGCGAGAGCACAACCACGGACTACGGAATAACCTTTAGGGGGCTCTAGGAAACCAAGCGCGGCGAGGTAGCGGGGCGTCCCGCCCCCCGGTCTCCAGAGGCGCGCAACGCGCGATGTCCCTGTGGACATCGGGGCCGAGACGGCCCCGCTACTTTCTCGCGCCTCGACATTCCTCCAACCGCCTACCTCCGCAGCACCGTCGGCCTGTGGAAGACTTCGCTCTGCTCTTTGTAATCGAGGTTGTAGTGGAGGCCGCGGCTTTCTTTGCGGAGGAGGGCGCTGTCCACGATGAGCGAGGCGACCGTCACGAGGTTGCGCAGCTCTAGGAGGTCGGTGGTGATTTTGAAGTCCCAATAAAACTCGTCCACTTCCTCCGCCAAACGCCGGAGCCGCGTGGAGGCGCGTTGAAGCCGCTTATCCGTCCGTACGATGCCGACGTAATCCCACATGAGGCGGCGGATTTCATCCCAGTTGTGGTAGATGACGACGAGCTCGTCCACGTCGTTGGCGCGTCCGCTTTTCCACGCGGGGAGGTCGGGGATGTAAGGCTCGGTGGGCGGCTGCCACACGGCCAGCGCAGCGGCGGCGCGATGGGCGAGGACGACCGCTTCGAGGAGGCTGTTGCTAGCGAGGCGGTTCGCGCCGTGGAGGCCGGTGCAGGCGACTTCGCCGATGGCGTGGAGGCCGGTGAGACTGGTGGCTCCGTGGTCGTCGGTCTGCACTCCGCCGCATTGATAATGCGCCGCCGGGACGACGGGGATGGGCACTTTCGTGATGTCTATGCCGAGCGCGAGGCACCGCTCGTAGATCGTGGGGAAGTGCGCGCGGATAAACTCCGGGCCGCGATGCGTGATGTCCACATACACGCACGTCGCGCCGGTGCGCTTCATCTCCGCATCGATCGCCCGCGCCACGATGTCGCGCGGGGCCAACGCGCCGCGTGCGTCGTAGCGCGGCATGAACTCCACGCCGTCGCGGTCGATGAGTTTCCCGCCTTCGCCACGGATGGCTTCGGTGATGAGGAAGTTCCGCTCGCTGGGGTGGAAAAGGCACGTCGGGTGAAACTGGATGAACTCCATGTTCGCCACCTTCGCCCCCGCGCGCCACGCCATCGCCACGCCGTCGCCCGTCGCGATATTCGGGTTCGTGGTATAAAGATACACCTTCCCGCAGCCGCCCGTCGCGAGGATGACGCGGTCGGTCCGCAGCGTGAGGACCGCGCCCGTTTTCTCGCACAGCACATACAGCCCGAGCACGCGGTCTTCCACTGCGCCAAGGCCGAGCTTGCGGTGCGTGATGAGGTCCACGGCCATGTGGTTTTCGAGTAAAGTGATGCGCTTTTCCGCAGCGACCGCGTCCAGTAGCGCCCGCTCGATTTCGCGCCCCGTCGCATCCCGCGCGTGCAAGATGCGCCGTGCGCTGTGCCCGCCCTCGCGAGTGAGGTCCGGCTGTCCATCGGCGTGGTGGTCGAACTGCACGCCGATGTCCATCAGCTCGCGGATGCGCTCCGGCCCATCGGCCACGATACTGCGCACGACGGCTTCATCGCAAAGGTCCGCCCCGGCGATGAGCGTGTCCTTTACATGCGCATCGAACGAATCCGTCTGGTCGGTGACGGACGCGATGCCGCCCTGCGCCCAAGCGGTATTGCTCGTGGCCTTTTCTTTTTTGGTGACGATAGCGACGGTGCCGTGGCGCGCAGCTTTGAGGGCAAAACTGAGGCCAGCGATTCCGCTGCCGACGATGACGTAGTCGTAGGTGGGCATGTGTGAGTGCGGGGAATGAATGCGGAGACCGGCGCAACAAAGCGAGTGCGGATTCACAATGGGCGCAGTGGGTCTGCCGCCTGACCTGCTGTGAATACGGCACAAACGTCGAGCGTGCTATCGGACCTCAAGCTCAACCTCTCCGCCCGGTACACTCGCCCGAATCGCCCCGCGCATCCGCCCTTCCAAAATCATCCGAGCCAGCGGCTCCGCGATGGGCGACATCCAAGGCGTGATGGATGGAGACATCGGCGGCTTCATCGAGGGAAAATTGCGCGGCCTCGTGCGGGTGAAGGGTGCGAGCGATGAAGACGAATAAATTGAGCGTTGCGAGATCGCGCAGTCTCTCAACGCTCAACTAGCCGTAGCTGCGACGCCCTCGTCGCAGTAAGTGCCTGCGACGCCCCGTCGCAATGGAGCGACAACGGCGGCGAGGCGCCGCTGGCACCACCTGCGACGAGGCGTCGCAGCAACGACCGCGCGGTCTCTCAACCCTCAACTCTCAGCTCTCAACTCCCTCACGGTTCCCGCCTCAGCGCAATGATCAGCTCGTTCACCTTCTGGATGAGTTGAAGGAAATCGTCCTGCGTCGGCGGGTCGCCCGGCGCGAGCGACAACTCCGACACCGTAATCGGATTCTGCGCCGCCCCCGCTACACCCGCGTCAGCGAATTCACCAGCGCGTTCACAAAATCGAGGATCGCCTGCACCTCCGCCCGCGTCGGCGGATCGCTCAGCGCGATGTTAAACGTGCCGACGTTCGGGTTTTGCGCC
>CANIWM010000135.1 GCA_947471505.1 Chthoniobacteraceae bacterium
AAAAACGGCAGTTGAACGGATTTTCAGAGAAAAATGAGCCTTGGACGGGTGAGTGATTTTCAACTGCTCCGCAGTTGGCAATTTCCAGAGTAAAATACCCTATTTTTCGGCCTCAAAAACGGGGTCAACTGCCGTTTTTAGGTTTAATGAGTCGCCCGCCAATCGGTGGGGGAATGAAGGACCCAACGCCCTGCGAAAATTCAGAATACGCGCCGCTCGGCGTGATACGGAAAAGTCCATTCGAAGCCGAACCGTAAAGGAATCCATCGTCCCCTTGCGTCAACGGAATGTCGGGCTGATATCCACCGATGGGACCACCAGAAAAACTCAGTAGCGTCGTGAATGCGCCACTCGGCGTAAGACGGAAAATAGTGCCGTATCCAGACATGCCATCATCCTGGCCACCGGAATAGGTCGTGCCGTAGAGATTACCATCGCTGCCGAAGGTGACGCCAATCGGGCGATTGCCCTTCTTTGCTCCGGTCACGCCTGTAAATTGGGCGAGCGTAGTAATCACCCCTGCGGGCGTCACCCGAAAGACAGTGCCGTAATTTACAAATCCGTTGTCGATGGTCGTCCCGTAAAAATTCCCATCATTTCCCAACACTAATTCTCCATCTGGGTACGAGCCGGTTGACGACGGGACCGCCGCTTCCGCAGCACGCGCGTCGGTAAAGCTGAACATCTTCTCATACACCTGAGCCGAAGCGGGAATCATGAGCAGGCGCAAGCACGCCGCAAAGCAGAGAGCAAACGCCTGGAAACGGCGGATAAAGGCTGGGAAGTTCATAATGTGAAGCGTTGGATGAGGCGGCAGAATATCAACCCTGCCACGTCCGAGTTTTATTGCACAGCTTTCGCCCTTCGCAACCGCTTACTTCCGCCAGTCCGAAGTTTCCCCTCCTCGCCGCACCGTGGCTCGCCTCGCCTCATGTGACCTTTTCCCAATCGCGGCGTTCCGGGTCTCAAAACAACGTCTCAAATCCGGCATCTGCAAAGTGGCGGTCGTTTGTGAAAGCGCGGCGCAATCCGAGGAGGCGCATCACGGCGAAGGAGAGTTCATCCACCAGCCCCGGTGAGCCGGGGTGTCCGGCTTCGTAGCGAACCCACGCCTCGTGCCAGTCGGCGTCGGCAGGATTGATAAGGCCACCATCGGTTTCGAGGCTGCGGCGCAGATCGACGGGATTTTGCCGAAGTCGGGTTCGAGCGAGCGCATTGCCACATTCAGCGAGCACAAACGTAGTGGTGATGATTACCGCTCCCTCAGCACACAGAAGTGCAAATGCTGCTGTCGCGGCATCGTGCCATTGATCCCGTCTGTCCCAAACGGCAATCAAGCCGACGGTGTCCAGAAACACCTCGTTCATGGCTGGTGCTCGTTGTGCCGCTCCGCGAGATCGTGGAATCCTGAGTCTCCCCGTCGGGACAGAACCTCATAAACCGCCGCAAGCGTCGGTCGCATTTCCGCGCGCGGTTCATCTGGCACGAGGACGCTGACTTGCGATGCCTCGGGCAGTTCGACTTTTTCCAGCGGGCGGAAGACTCCGTTCTCGTAGATGGCTGCGACAGTTTTCATCGTGCGGAGAGTAGCAGGGGCCAGTGCGTTGCGCGACAGGTAAATACTGCCTGGCGCTGCTACTTCGACAGCAGATCAATGACGCCATCAACACACGGTTTCCCGTCGGCAAGGTGTGCGAGGTAGTATGCGGCGACGGGGTCGCCTTTGCGGCCTCGGCGGGTGTTGGCTTCTTCGAAGAGCTTTTGTGCGGCGGGGCGGTCGTTCTTTTCTAGGGCGGCGAGGGCTTCGTGGTGGGCGATGATCCAGTCGGGCTCGGCTTCCTGCCGGGCGGGGCCGAGGAGTTCGTGGACGATGCTGATTTCGCTGCGGCCTTTCATGCGGAATTTGCCGACGCGGCGGGTGCGGTAGTCGGTGCCGATGTGCTGCTTCACTTCCTCGGTGATGAGGATGCTGGTGCCGAACATTTTGTTCAGCCCTTCGAGTCGCGCGGCGCTGTTCACGGCGTCGCCGATGACGGTGTAGTCGCTGTGCTGCTCGGTGCCGATGTAGCCCGCGACGACATCGCCAAAGTGAATGCCGACCCGCGTGCGCATCTCCTGTCCGTCCACGACGAGCTTGTCGGACTCGTGGAGTTTCCATGCGGCGTGGACGGCGTTTTTTGCCGCCTCCGGGTCCGCGACCGGCACTCCCCACACGGCGACGATGGCGTCGCCGATGAACTTGGTGATGGTGCCGTTGTAGTCGAAAATGTGGCGGGTCGTGCGCTTGAAATAGTCGTTGAGCGTGGCGACGATTTGCTCTGGGTTGCGCACTTTCTCGCTCATCTCGGTGAAGCCTTCGATGTCCGTGAACATGATCGCCGCTATGACGCGATTGCCGCCCGGTTTCACATCGTAGCCGCTTTGCTCAAGCTGCTGGAGAACCTTGGGCGAGACGAGGCGAGAGAACGCCTCCTTGAGACGCCCTTGCTCTTCCGAAAGGCGGAGTTTGAGAAAGCGTTCGATGTAGGCGTTGCTCCCGATGGCCCACACGAGCGCCACGGGAATCTGCACAAATGCCGGGACGCTCCACGGGAACCAGATGCCGGCGAAATGCACTTTCCAAACCCCGTAGGTGATGAGCGCTACGGCGACGGCAGTGGCGACGCCCACGGCCTTGAAGGGGCGAAAGCACGACAGCAGCATCCCGGCGACGATGCCCGCGCCGATGATAAATGCGTATTCCACGCCAACCGGCGTGCGCGTGAGCCAGTTGCCACGCATGAGGTTTGCCAGTGCGTTGGCCTGAAGTTCGACGCCGCTCATCAGCGGGAGATTGCTCCGGTGATGGAAGCGGTGAAACGGCGTGGAGAATAAATCCTCGCCCGCCGCCGCCCCGACAATTCCCGGCGACCCGCCGACGATGACGATCTTATTTCGGAGCAAACCGGGAGCGATCCCCTCCTTCAAATCCTTCCACTGATAGGAAGCGATGGCTGGCGTGGCGTTGGGGTCGGCGGGGTCCGGTGTCGGCCCGGCGTAGTTCAGCCAGCGCGGCTTGAGGCGCGTGCTTTCATCGAGCTTCGCGCCGAGAGCGACGGCGGCCTTCCACGTCATGGAGGCTTCATCCGGCGTGCCGGTGGTGAGTTCGCGGACGGTGAATCGTTCGTCGTGGAGAAAAGCGACGATCCCTTTGTCTTCGCCAGACGGATCGCCGGCGTCGGCGATCACGTCGGTGGGCGGGAATAGCCGCTCGCCTTGGATGCCGGTCTTGCGGATGGATTCGCGGACGAAAGCGAAGAACACGGGGCGTTGTTTCTGCCCGGCGAGCGGCTTGTTCTCAGCGTCCACGCCCCGGAACTTGCGGATGGAGGCTGCGAATGCCTCGTCCACTTTCGGGTCCTTCCACGCCGACTGAAAATCGAGATCGTAGAGCACTGCGGTTGCGCCATTTTCGCTCAGCATATCGAGCAGTTTGGGCTGCGCCTTGCGGTCCACGGCATCCCCGTCGGTTTCATCCATGTAGATGATGGCGATGTTGTCCGGCGTGCCGACCCGGTGGAAGATGAACGGGAGGTCGTAGCTGAGGGTGACAACCCCGCCGCCGAGTCGCGTCAAAGCGAGCACACCCGAAGCGACGGAAAGGAGCAGTCCGATGATCGCCGCCACGACGCGTGTGCGCCGCTCCGTCGTCTGGATGATACTGAGGAACCTGCGGCGTGACTGCTTGGATGCGGGCATTTTTTAGAAGCTGAAGCGGCACCGCACGAAGAACGTCCGCTCGTGCGGCAGCTCGCGCAGGTAGGTGAGGGGACTGAGCTGGTAGTCCGTATCGGTCACATTCAGCACGCCCGCGCTGACCTCGCACAAGTTGCGGTGAAAGCGGTAGCCGACCTGCGCATTGGCCTGCCAGAAGTCGTCGCCCGGTTTGCCGTTGATTCGCGCACCTGCCTCAGCGCCATCGAGCTCCTGCGAATACCAGTTCACCTCCGCACGGGCGAACAAGCCGTAGGGCGAGTTCCAGTTCGCGTAGAAGGTGCCTTCGTGCAACACGGCTTGGTCAAATTTATCCGCACCCGTCGCGACACTCACCGGGACTTGCGTGAAAATGGTGCGCAGCTCCGCGTAAGTGTGCCGGTAGCCGACGCCCACGGCCCATTCGCTGCCGATGAGCTGATTGATCCCCGCACTGAGCGCCTCTTCGCGGTAGGCGAGCGTCTGTGTCGTTCCACCGGGGAGTGATGCCGCGCCGGCTGGGAAAATGGGATGATTGATCAAATCGAATGCGCCCTGCGTGCGCTCCACGTCCTGCTCCAAGATATTGAACGACGCGCCCCACCACGTCCGCGTCGGCAGCGAGCCCTCGATGCTGAGGCCCCAGTTTTTATAAAGCGGCGTCTCTACCGAGCCGCGATGTCCTTGGAGATGAGCGTGCGGAAAGCCTGATTAAACCCCGCAAGCTGCGTGGGCTCCAGCCGCACGCTTTCATCAAACGTCACACCGCCCAGCCCTTCCGTATAAACCCCGCGCATCGTGAACCAGCGCGAGGGCGAAAGGGTGAACCCAAACTTCCCATTCAGCCGCTCCACCTCCACCTGCCGGTCGCTCACCGGCGGGTTGCGGAAGTTCTCCGGGTGGTCGATGTGGTCCCACGACGCACCGGCGATGAGCGTAATCCACGGCGCGGGCTTGAGGAAATCGTAGGCGTAGAGGCTCTGCCGGTCGAAATCCACGCTCACATGCTGGCTTACGGCTGGCAGCGGGTAGAGCCCCCGGTTCACCGGAGTCAGTACCCCGAGGCGCGTATCCGTCTCGAACTCGCCGCTCTGCCAGCGCCCGCCGAAGATGAGCGTGTTGTGCTTCGTATCCCAAATGTGCTGCACCTCGCCGGTATAAATCTCGAACTGCCGCAGCGTCGCAAAGCTGAACTGATCCCCACTTGCGGACGCCACCGTTCCACGCCCGAGAAACGGCGCGAGGCCACGCAGGAACTCAGGCGAGTAGGTGAGCGATTGGTCGGGATTCTGCACCACCGCTGGCGATTGGCCGGGGACGGCGGGCTGATTCAAAAACGCATCCAGCTTCGGATTCGGCACGCGCCCGAGCAGGAGTTGCCTCGTGGCTGGGTCTGTGAGCACCTGCTCCGCCGCCAGTCGCCCGCCGAGGAAAAGCGTATGCACGCCGGGAGCCCAGCGATGGTTCCACCCGCCCAGCAGCAGCCCAGGCTCCTGCTTTTCCTCGAAGTCCAAGCCGAGGCTTCCCGGCTGATTGCGATAGTTCTGGAAAAGGTCGCCGCTCTCTTGGTCCTGCCATTTTCCCAGCGTGTAAAAGACATCGTCCGGCGACACCTGATACTTCGCCTGCCAATACACCTCCTCCCGTGAAGTCTCGCTGTTTGGACGGTCGCCGTTGTCGTAGAGATAGGAGAAATCAAAGCCCAGACTCAGCCGCCCATACGTCGCGAAAACCGACGCCCGTTGGTCCAGCCGCCCGTTATCCCGCCACTCGCCGGAGTAGCTCCCGCCCACGCCGTCGGCCTCCAGCAATTTTGAGTATTCTTGCTGCGAGACAAACTGCGAGAGCGGCCCGCCGCCGACCGGCGCGAGCAGATACGCCAGCAGCAGTTCGTTAAACCAAACCGTCTCGTAGCGCAGCGAAATGCGGTTCGGGTCGCGCAGCGCGTCGAAGCTGTTCGACAGGAAAAGATGCGCCGAAGCGTTCGTGTAATCGCTCTCGACCGCCCGCGTCGCCTCGCGCACGGCCAAGTCCGTCATGCCCGCATTTTGATACACCTTCGCGAGGTTCGAGCTACGGACGGCGCGATCCTGATCCAGCAAAAACTGGGAGCGATAAATGCGGCGGTTGTCGTTTAAGCGGAGCGATTCCGTGATGTCGCCAATCGCCGTATTGTAGCGGTTCTCCTGCTGATTCTGCACCGCTGAGTAGAGCCACGGCGTGGGGTCGTTCGGGTCGATCTGCTTTGCGAGGTCGAGGTCCTTGCGCGCATCGCTCTTGCGTCCCTCCGCGCTGAATGCCTTACCGAGATAGCTGTGAAAAATCGCCGACGTAGGCTCCACCGTCGCCGCCGTCTGCAAGTCGGCGCGGCCTTCCGCAGTCCGCCCGCTTTTGATTCGCACCAGCCCGCGCCCGAGCCACGCATTCCCCAGCGCACCATCCAGCCGGATCGCTTCGCTAAACGCATCGTGCGCCGCCGAGATGCGGCTATCGGCGCTGAGGATGAACCCGTGCAGCGCATGGGCCTGCGCGTTCTTCGGCGTCAGCGAGAGCCCGCGCTCCAACGCCTCCCGCGCCGCCGAAGTGCGGCCAAACGAAAACTCCAGCTCGGCCACGCGCGTCCAAGCGTAACCATTCTGCGACCCGCGAGCGGCGGCTCTGCGTGCGCAGGCCAGTGCCGCTTCGAGGTTGCCGCGCGATTGCTGGAAGTAGCTCTCCCCCAGTTCTCCCGACACACTCGCGCCCGGAGGTAGCACGAGCGGGCCTGCCGCATTGCCATCGACTGATGGTGTGTAATTGACCGCAGAAATCATCCGCCCCAGGGCGTAGCCTCCTGGATTGCTCCCATCCACGGTACGCAAAATCGCAGCAGCCTCATCCACGCGACCCACCGCGAGAAGGACGCCCGCTTTATACAGCCTGCCGCCCGTGTTTCCCGGCGTGCGGTTCGGGTAATTTTCCAGCGCGCCGAGCAGGTTGCCCTCGCGATACGCCGCCAGCGATGCCGCCACCGCCCGTTCCTCCGCCGCGCCCATGCCGAGTTCCGACGGGTCGATCACTGCGGGATAGTAGAGCGCCCATTGCAGGATGTTCTTCGCGGAGATGGACGCCGTCTTCTTCGGCGCGCTGCCCGGCGCGGCTTCGCCCGCTTCTCCCGCCTTCAGCAAGACGCGCCCGTGCGAGTTCCCCATCTCCACGCTGCCCTCGATCACTTGGAAAAAAGAGCGCCCCCCCGACACTTGCACAAAAAGCTGCGTCCCCTTCAGCGCACCGTTCGCCGCCGGAGTCTTGATTCCGATTTCGCCGCCCTCCTCGCGGCTAAAGATGAACGCTGCACCGCCGGAAATATCGAGCTGCGGCTTCCCCCCACTCACCAGCTTCGGCGAAATCTCGATGGTCGTGAACTGCTCCATCCGCATCGTATAAAGGTCCGTGAGCTTCACCGTCGCCCGGCTCTTTTGCCGCGTGCGGATACGGTCGCTAATTGCGAGCGACTGCGCATCGGTCGCCGCAGCCCACGCCGTCGTCCCGCCCTTCGCCACCTGCACGATATTTTCTGCTTCGAGGATTTGCGCATCCTGCGCAAACGCTGCAGATGACAGCGCCACGAGCGTGAAAATCGCAGCTACTGGGTGCAAGAATCCGCTATTCAGTGTGGTTCGGAGGCGTTGAGTGAGGCGGCGGTTGTTCATTTGGAAAGTAGTGGTTTCGAGATGGCGCGCAGCCCTAATGAAGAAAGAGCACAACAATTGCAAACAGAGTGTGCCCATCGTTCGGAGTTCCGGCTTCAGCCGGTGAAGCGTGCGATGAAGCAGGAAAGCCCAAACGCCCGTAACCATCCCGCCGGGCAAAAACAGAGCGGTTCTGTTCCTTTGCAGGGCCATTCCGTCGCACGACAGAACCATTCCGTCGTCCGACAGGACCGCCCCGCTCCTTCGCAGAATGATTCCGTTGCTTTGCAGAACCGCTCTGTCGCACCGCGGAACGATTCTGTTCCTTCGCAGAACGATTCTGCGCTCCGACAAAACCATTCTGTTGGGCGACAGAACCATTCGGTCGCGGAACAGGATGATTCCGTCGCCCCGCATAACCATCCTGCGACGGAACAAAACGCCTCTGTCGGACGACAAACCCTCCCTGTCGTCCCACAAAACCACTCTGCAAAGCCCGAAAACCCCTCCGCCTAGCGTAAACCCCACAGAATCAACCCATCCGCCCCCTCGCAACGCCAACCCGGCTTCGGTGTCGCCGAGAAAGTAGCCGTTGATTTCGCTTTGGAGGTTATTGCTCCGAATCCAAAAAGCCCTCAGCATTCAGAACGCCCACGATACGGCTGATGGCT
>CANIWM010000136.1 GCA_947471505.1 Chthoniobacteraceae bacterium
AACTGAAAGGGAGAGAGGACCGGCGGAAGGGATGCAACCCGACCGCCGGTGATGTGGGCAGCCGCGTAAGTCCCGTGCATACGCTCTCGCAATGAGAGCGTGATGCGTCGCGAAGCAAATCGGTGCCTGCATCCATTGCTCCAAACTCGAACCGTTGAATGAGCGCGCCCGGATGCACCGGGCGGGGCTCGCATTATGCAAGTATGAGTCAGAACAACACCACAACAACCACCGTATATGCCGGCATCGACGTCGCCAAGTCCAAGCTCGATTTGAGCGTGGGCGGCGCGCGCCACAGCATCACCAATGACGCTAGGGGGCACGAAAAGCTCCTCGGCATTCTCCAAAACACACCGGGCGCTCCGGCCCACGCCATCATCGAAGCCACCGGCGGCTACGAAGCACCACTCGTCGCCCGGCTGCACGCAGCCAGCGTGCGACTGAGCGTCATCCAGCCCGCACGCGTGCGCTATTTTGGACGCGCGATGAACCAGCACGCCAAGACCGACGAGATCGATGCCGACGTGCTCGCCGCCTTTGGCCACGCCGTGCGCCCCGCACCGGCGATGCCCGTCCGCGTGGAACTCACCCAGCTTGCCGAGCTCATCACCCGGCGCAGCCAGCTCGTAGAATCCAAAGTGGCCCACACCAACTACGCCGAACACTACACGGGCAAACTCGCCCTTGCACAAAACCGCAAAATCCACGCACTGCTGGAAAAACAAATCGAGCAATGCGACCAAGCCATTGCGCGACACATCAAAGCCGACCCGGAGATGAGCGCCCGCAACCAACGACTGCAAGAAGTCTGCGGAATCGGCCCCGTCATCGCCGCTAAAATGATCGCCTGCATGCCCGAGCTGGGCACCCTCAGCGCCCAAGCCGCAGCAGCGCTCGCCGGAGTGGCCCCCTACAACAACGACAGCGGCCCCCGGCAAGGCACCCGAAGCATCCGAGGCGGGCGTAAAGAAATCCGATGCGCCCTCTACATGGCAGCCATGAGCGCCGTGCAGTATGACCCCGTGCTCAAAGCCTTCTACACACGGCTGAGAGCCGGAGGGAAAAAGCCCATCGTCGCCCTCACCGCCGCGATGAGGAAACTGATCGTCCTCCTCAACCACATGCTCAAAAACCCCACCTTCACGCTGCAAACCAAGCCCCAGTGCGGCCACCCCGGCTGAGCGAAGCTCATCTGGGGTCGCTGTTCCCCTCAAATACGCGCCCTTAAAAATATTCCTTTTTTCTTTTGACTCTACCACCGTTGCTTCGCGGCCTTACGACTCCCGCGAAGCGGCACTTTTTCATTCGTGCGGCTTCGCCGTTTGGTTTGTGCCGCGAAGGGACTCGCGGGCTACTTTCCACTTTTAATCACACCCGCGAAAGTGCAGCGAAAATTCACGAAACCTTCCGCCGTTTCGTCAGCTCATAAACGACCGCCCCATCCACATCGCGGAGTTGGAGCGTGAGCACGCTCTCTGTGCCATCGGTGCGGACTTCGCCGGAAAGGAAGCCTCCTTTCACGCGATGGAAGCGGTGATACTCTGGGTCTTCGCCGGGAGTGCCGCCTGCGTGGGAATCGCTCGCTGCGCCGACGCTGAACTCCTGCACACCGGTCGCGGGATGCACGGAATGGTACTGCCAATGGCGATCTCCGCAGATGACGAAAAAATGGTCCGGCACGTTCGCTTTAATCCATCCGCGAAGCTCATCACCCTCGTGCTGAAAGCTCTTGTTCGCATGGTTGTCGGCTTTGCCTGCGCGGTCGGGGCCGACGAGCGCGGTCGGGCTGACGAGCACCTTCCACGTCGCGTCGCTCTCCGCGACGGTGCGTTTGAACCACGCCTTTTGCTCGGCTCCCCAGATGGTTTTTTCCGGTCCGTCGGTCATCTTATTGGGCGAGCGAAAATCGCGCCCCTCGGTAAACCATATCTGCAAATCGCGCCCCCAGCGGAACGTGCGATACGGGACTTTGCCGACCGGCGCTTGCTCGCGGAAAATGCGCAGCCCTTCGGCAAATGTCAGGTCGCCGTGCTTCGTCCCCGGCCAAGCATCGTCGCTGAGGACATCATGGTCGTCCTTGAGCCAGTAGGTCGAAGTGCTCGCCATCGCAGCCTTGATTCGCGGCAGGCTAAACATCCGCTCCCAATGAACCCGCGCAATCGCAGCACTGGTAGCCTCCGGCGGGTCGTTATCGTAATAGACGAGATCGCCCGTCATCACGATGAACTCGGGGTTCAACGCCATCATGGATGGGTAAATCGGGTGCCCGTCCGCGTGATCGCGGTCGTGGTAGCCTTGGCACGTCATCACGCACCATTTAACCGGCTTACGGTCCGTCGCGGAAGGTGCGGTGTGAAAGCGCCCGCGCACCGTGCTTGTTACGACGTCGCCTTCCGACGCAGCCTCGCTGGCGTAAAAGTAGAGACTCCCCGCTTTCAGCCCGGTGAGTGAAAACTGATGGATGAAATCCGACGCAGCCGTGACCTCCACCCATTCCGTGACTTCCGCACCGCTGAGGTCCTCGGCGAGTCCATAGCGGAGCCGCACGCGCCCCGCGCTCCCCGGGCACGCTCCTTCGATTTGCGACACATCTGCGGGCGCCTCTTGCGCAGCAACGTTGCGTCCTTTTCCCTTTGCGTGAAACTTCACGCCGTCCGCGTTGCGCGCCGCGCTTTGCGTGAGCCGGGTCCACACAATCGCTGTGGAATCCGTCACCTCCCCTGCCCTCGTCCCGACAGCCTGTTGCGGTCCCTTTTCCTCCGCACGGCCCACGAGCGGCAGCCCCAACGCGATGACGACTGTGGATTCCAGAAAGTGACGGCGAGAAATGTGAGTCGTGCGATTCATTGCAGGGCGAGATACAAAACGCTGAACCCTCGAAATGCAAACCCGCTCGCCGCTTCATGCTGTCAGCTTGCCAACGCGCTCCCGCCCGCCCACAACGCGTCCCATGAAATTCGCCATTCTTTCCGCCATCGCCCTAGCTCTTGCACCGCTCGCTATTGCCCAGAGCACGCCCGCTTTCGCAGACATTCTGAAAACCGTCCCCGCAGCGGAAAAGCAGGTACCACTCTTCAATGGGAAAGATCTCACGGGCTGGGATGGACTCCCCGGCATCTGGTCGGTGGAAGACGGCGTCATCAAAGGCGCGAACGACAAACCGCTCGCGTCGAGCACCTATCTTTTCACCAAGGACAGCTACCGCAATTTCCGCCTGCTTCTGGAAGTGAAGCAGACCATTTCGCCGAAGCATTCCACGATGCACAGCGCAGTGTGCGTGCTCGGCGAACGCTTCGCGGACAAAGGAGAAAACGCGTTTGGATTCAAAGGACCGCTGCTCATGTTTTGCCAGGACTGGGGCATCTGGGACGCGTATCGCCGCAACCGCACCGTGCCGCCCGGACATAACGGCACGCTCGCCAATCCCACGGAACGAAAGGGCGACTGGAATCTCATCGAAGTGCTCGTCATCGGCGACCGCATTCGCTTCGCGGCAAATGGCGCGCAAGTATTCGACTTCACCGACAAGCCCGAGATGCTCAAAGAGTCGCCCATCGGCCTGCAAGTCCACGCAAACGGACAGCCGCAAGAGTGGCGGTTCCGCGGCCTCGTCCTGACGGCGAATCCCGAGGACCGGCTTGTGACGGTAAAGTGAGCGCAGAACTCCGCATCCCTGCCGCTCCCCGCTCGATCTCGAAGCGGAGCACCCGGCGCGGTGCGTAGATAGAGCGATTGCCGAAAGTAGCGTCCGTTTAAGCAGGAGCGGCGGCACTCTTGCCGCCGACAGCGAACCCTTCTCAAGAATCAGCGATTTCCAGGCTCCGGAGCACTGTCGGCGACAAGAGTGTCGCCGCTCCCATCCGCAATCCCAGAGCAACGCCCCAGGCTGGCACGTCCCCCGCCGTGGGCGCTCAAAATCCGGCGGCGGTGAAGACGTCGATCACCTGGCCTCCTTCCGGCGCTGGCTTTCTGTGTGGGTGCGGTAGGCGGGATTGGTGCGGAGGTATTGCATCACGAGCGGGTCGTTGTCTGCGGCGAGGCGCTCGATGAGTGCGGGCTGGAGGTTTGGATTGGCCGCGAGCCAGACGTGCGCGATGTGGTCGCCTTCCCGGTAGATCCGCCATTGGATGTCGGGCGGGCAGCGCGGGTTGAGCGCCGGGCTGACGTAGCCCGTTTCGTGTGCGTCGAACATCTCGACGAATACTTTGTGCGGCACATTCGGATTGCGGATGATGGCGTCATTCACGGTCGTGTATTTCCCCGGTGTGCGAAAGCTCAGGACGATGTCGATGGGGGTCGCCGGATTGATGACGAGGCCGGTGGTCACTTCGAAGTTCTTGTGCTTCGCAAGTTGCAGGAGAATAGGCAGCGGCGTCGTGGGATTGCTCGCGAGCAAGTGGAGCACGGGGATACTCGCGTCTGCCAGGAGCGCCTCCGCTTCCTTCGCGGACAAAGGCCCCTTGGTCACCAGTCGTTCGATGAGTTCTGGGTCGGTGCCTTTGCCTTGCAACGTGGTGCGCGCCCTCGACTCGTAGAGGGGTGGTTCGTTGCAAGAGGTGAGCGCCAGCAGCATCGTCGCGAGCGTGAGAAGTTTCATAAGCTGCGGATGGTGAGGCCGCACGTGCATCGCAGGCGAGCGGATTCCCGGTTGCCTGTGTGCGGGATTTCAGTGAACTCCGTCGTCGGAGCCAAGCGAACCGGGACGTAGTGAGTTGAACCGCGCTGAGGAATCAGCGGCGATGTTACCGTGCGCCTTGCTATCGTAGTCCCTGCCCCCCTACACCCCTCGCCGGACCGATTTCCCAATATAACCGCACCTCAAAGCATCCTCGCAGACTACCGCGCAGCCTCCCAGACCGAGAAAGAAAGAGGCACCTACTTCGAGCGCCTCATCTGCCACTAGTCAATTGAATCCAAAACATCTAAACCGTAAATCCACATGAGTGAAACAGCCATGCGCTACGTCAAAATGCCACCGACCGGGAAATACCCAAACGGGCACCAACTGCCTCTTCGAGATCGGATGCTTGTGGTGATCGGCGCAAATGGGGCTGGAAAAACACGCTTACCCGCACCTGCTGAAATGCCCCTCAGCGACTCCTTCGCCAAAGACAGTATCCGAACATCATGATCGTTCCCCACCCATTCCCGTCTCAGGGCAACCGGTGTGCGCTTGCACTGCCGGCCCTCGATTATCTATTCGTCAGATTTCAATTGCGCTTCTCTAACGAGAAAAAGCATCGGTAGATAAAATCAAGCACCGCACTTCATGGACTACGACTCTCAACCATTCAAAATCCCCATCCAGTCGCCCGACTACGCGGAGTGTTCTCGTTTTGTCACGGCTGCGATTGATGCAATCATCAAGGATGCCATCGCGAAGGGGCAAAATAAAATCGTCATCAACACGAATCTGAAACTCGGGCTTCCGATGGAGAACATTAACAAGATTGCCGGGCCGTTCGTCGAGGCGTGGGCAGCGCAGACTTTCATGGAGGTGCTGGAGGATAAGGCCAATCGGTTTCAGTTGATCAACGTGGAGGCGGTGAAGCGGTTGCACATGGCAGATGTCATTTTGCAGTTTCGCAAAAAGCGCCCGTCGGAAAGCGGAGTGACTGCTGAGGTGGATGTGAAGGCGACCGCTGAGGATATCGAAGGAAGCGGGAAGTCGCCGAACTTGACCTCGTTTGCCCGCATTCGGACTGCCTACGTCGCCGACCCAGACTATATTTTCGTGATCCTCTCCCTCAAGCATCGCGTCTATTCGACGCGCAACCCGGAGTCGGGGCTGATGGACGGGATCATGGAGGTTGTCGCTTACAACGCTTACGATTTGAAATTTCTGACGGCCCGCGACCTGAGCTACAATCCCGCGCTCGGCACCGGGCAAATCCAAGTCCGCGATATTCACTACGTAGAGCATGAGGAGAAGACGACTTGGGAGTTCTGCCAGCTTTTGGACCGGAAGTATCTAAACTCGGGGCAAAAATCGCTGGAGCAATGGCTTGAACTCGCGACCAAATTCAAATGGATCAAGACCGATGAATGAACAACGCCTGATTTTGGGCGACGCGCTCATCGAACTGCAAAATGTGCCGGATGGTTCGGTGGACCTCATTATCGCGGACCCGCCGTATAATCTCGGGAAGGACTACGGCAATAACCACGACATCAAGGGATTCGACGAGTATCTGGAATTTTCGCGGACGTGGCTTCGCCTTGCGTCGTCCAAACTAAAGCCAAACGGGACGATGTATGTGTTCATGGGGTTCCGGTTTATCTCGTACCTCTTCGACATTCTCGACCGGGATGTGCGCCTGTTTTTCAACAGTTGGATCGTTTGGCATTACACGCAGGGTATGGGCAAGACGAAGGGGTTTTCGCCCCGCCACGACGACGTGCTCATGTTCACGAAGTCCAAGGAGTTTGTGTTCAATCTCGATGACATCCGCGTTCCGCAAAAGTATTACCGGGACCGCAATAACATGCGCGGGGCGAATCCTGGCGATGTTTGGGAGTTCTCGCACGTTCATTACTGCAACGAAAACCGACAGGCGCACCCCACCCAAAAACCCGAGGGGTTGATTGAGCGAATGGTGCTCGCATCGTCGAATGAAGGAGACACGGTGCTCGATCCGTTTAGTGGCAGCGGGACGACGCTCCGTGTGTGTCAGCAGCTTTCGCGGTCCGGCATCGGAATCGAGATTAACCCTGACTACGTGGAAGCGACCAAGCAGCGACTCGCCAAGGATTTCAAAGGATTCGATAGCGTGGACCCAAGGATGGAGCGGGTTCCTTTTGACCTCCGAAAGAAAGACTACAGGGACGCGTATCTTGAAAACCACAAAGTATGGTTTTTGAAGAACCATGAAAACGCGGCTGAAAAGTTTGAGGATTCAGTTTCTGTCCTCTACGGGCACGAGCGACAGGAGGAAGGTCAGATGTCTCTCTTGGAAGAGCCGACAAAATATGATGCAGGAAGGCGCGGAAAAAAACGCGAAGCGGGAGACGGCGGATTTCTGGCGCTTTAGCAAAGCGGGGCGCCCGCTGGCGCTGGACCCGGCAAAGGATTTCCTAGTGCAAAAGATGACCTTTGCCCGCAAGGACAAAGCCGTGGATAAAGCCGCCATCGTCTATAACGCCCACCTCACCCTCTCCGGCATCCCGCTCGCCGCCTACGACTACGTGGTGAACGGCAAGCCCGCCCTCGAATGGCTCATGGAGCGCTACCAAGTGACGGTGGATAAGGACAGCGGCATCCGCAACGACCCCAACGACTGGGCACGCGGACACAAACAGCCGCGCTACATCATCGACCTCATCAAACGAGTCACCCGCGTAAGCATGGAGACGATGAAGCTCGTGAACGCGCTGCCCGCACTGAACGAGCGCAAGTAGTCCCCGACTTTGCGCTCAACGACAGGGGTAGGCCGCTCGAAATGGTGTGTTTACTCTGTTGCATCGGGGGTGATGTCGGGGAACAGAGGGATGAATCTCTGGTTCACGCGTCGGAGCCTCGGCGGCGTCAGCCAGAATCTCTGGCTGACGTGTCGGAGCTTCGGTGGTGCCAGCCAGAATCTCTGGCTGACGTGTCGGAGCTTCGGTGGTGCCAGCCAGAATCTCTGGCTGACGTGTCGGAGCTTCGGTGG
>CANIWM010000137.1 GCA_947471505.1 Chthoniobacteraceae bacterium
CAATATAGGATAGACAACATCCTGCGCATCGTTCCGTTTTTGAATATCCAGCGACCAATCCTGCTCCAGCGACTCCCAATCATTCCACGCCGTGCGCAAGCTATCCAAGGCGGTATTAAACGCTGCCTGCTGAAACTCCCCCTTCAATCTCAGCTCCGGCTTGCCTAGCGAAACTAGCCACAGATTCACCTTTGCCCAAAGCCGGTTCGTATCGCGCATCGGCTTCAAAAACGCATCGCGCCCCGAGGTTGCCTGAGGCACGTCCGACAGATTCTTACCATACGGGCTCGAAGCATAGTCAGCACGCATTTTCGTGTTAAAATCGTTCATTTTCGCGAGCATGAACTCTTTCATTCCCGTCACGACGGCGCTTTGGATGGAAACATCCTGCGCCAGATTCTCGACATTATCCCGATGCTGCTCCAGCGCAGAAAACAGCGCCTCCAAATCCGCTACCACCGGGTCCACCGTGAGCCCCGTCTCCTCCTTGCTCAGCGAAATCGGCACACCACCGTTCGCGGTGTTCGCGTCATTCCAGTGGTTTATGAAGAGCGGGACTACTGTGAAGTAGGAAGTGGGTCCTTGAATCGGCATATTGCTTGAAGTGTGGTTGATTAGAGTATTGTGAAAAAATGCGGTGAAGAAATTGAGCCATCGCCTGTCCAGAAACAGATAAAAACTATTTCTCACTGCATTTGTGCGCAGGCAAATACGGTATTGCACAGCGCAAAGTCAATGCAATAATGCAAACAGGTGCAATTTTGTTAAAACAAGGTTCTATTGCTTTGCTTTAATACTCTGCGGCATTGTTTACAGACAGTGCTAATCCGTGAATAGGTTATATTTTTGTAAAACAAGGCAGTAAGATTACAAATCTAGTTAAAAAGATTAATTAAATGGTTGGAAATTATCCAGTTTCTGAGGATTGCACGAGAAAATGGGATGGGAGCGGGGCTTTCCCAAGCCCCGTTGCCGCCCTAGCGGCAACGCGCTGTGACACCGACGTGGCAACGGAGCTTAGGGAGGGCCCCGCTCCTTTTGCTCACGCTCCTTTCGCGCACGCTCCTTTTATCCCGAACGCCGCGATTGACTCGGAAAACAGAGGAGCCAAAGGAGCGGCGCAGGCCGCAGTCGTAGCTCACGCGGCCCTCCGCGTGATTTATCAATCGCGAAGCGCTCATTTTTTCCGGGTGGAGCGCTGTGGAAATCTGCGCTTCGCGTGAGGAGAATCACGCGGAGGGCCGCGTGAGCTACGACACGCAATCGCGGCGTTCGGGTTTATTGACGCGGGCGCAAAAACGTAGCTCGACATTCCAATGTCGAGTTTTGGGGTTCTCACTGGGAAAGGTTCTCACTGTCGAGAACGCCCAGTCTCGACTTTGGAAAGTCGAGCTACGCCGCGCATCCGACTTTTTGCGCACGCTCCTTTCATCAAGCAACCAAACCGTTACCATTTGCGCGGCGCGCGTCGGAAAAGTCCACTTGCGGCCCGCTCGAAAAGTCCGAGAGCTACAGTCGCTCAACCACCATGAACAGTCCAACTCCAGCAACAAATCCCAACTCCGTCGGCATCACCCTTGGCATCGCAACTCTGGCGCTCATCGCCGCAGCGTGGCTCTGTGGAAGTCTCATCCCGCTCGCGCAAGCCAATCAACCGCCCACCACTCCACACAGCTCCGCTCAACCGCGAGCGATGTTCGCGGGTTCGCACAAACCATAGAAATCGGGGTGTGATTAAAAGTGGAATCGCGCGAAGCGCGGAGAAAGTAGCTCGCGAGTCCCTTCGCGACTTTACGTCACTCACGAAGCGACCAATCAATGGAAGTGCCGCTTCGCGGAAGTTGTGGAAGTCGCGAAGGGACTCGCGAACTACTTTGCGCTTCGCGCGATTCCACTTTTAATCACACCCTAGAAAACCCGCCGAGCCGCGGTGCCGGGAGCGGATGGATTATTGGTTGAGCTGGTTGAGCCCCCAGGAGAGGAGGCGATGGGAGTCGGTCCAGATGTTCTCGCGGCGGCGTTCGCCGAGGAGGACGCAGATGACGTGCTTGCCGTTATCCGTGGCGCTGGAGACGAGGCAGTGGCCGGCGGCTTCGGTGTAGCCGGTTTTCATTCCGTTGCTGAGGCCGAAGTATTTGAGGAGTTTGTTCGTGTTATCGAAGGTGGTGGTTTTGCCGGAGTCGTAGTTCCATTGAAGGACTTTGGTGCTCATGATTCCGCGGAGGACGCGGTTGCGGTAGGCGTGGAGGGCGAGGCGCGCCATGTCGTGCGCGGTGCTGTATTGGTCGGGCTCGGTGAGACCGTTCGGGTTTACGAAATTGGTGCGACGCATCCCGAGTTCGCGGGCTTTGGTGTTCATCTTTTTTGCGAAGTCTTCGATGCTGCCGGCGTTGTCACGGGCGAGGCAGCGGGCGACGTCGTTCATGCTTTTTACGAGGAGAATTCGGAGGAGATCGTAGCGCCGGTAAGTCTCTCCTTCTTTGAGCCCGAGCTTGGTCTGCTCGCACTGGGCGTCTGGTCCAGAGACGCGGACGTTGGTGTAAAGGTCGCCGTCTTCGGCAATGATGAGGGCCGTCATGAGCTTCTGCGTGCTGGCGACGGCGCGGGTGGTGGATGCGTTTTTCTCGTAGAGCACGCGGCCCGTGGCGGCGTCGCAAACGACGACAGACTCCGCCGAGGTGCCGGGGAACACGCTTGGGTCAAACTCGGCGAACGGCTTGAAAACGCCGGGGGTCTCGGGGCGAGTCGGAGTGCTGGCGCGGGTGGGTTTCGCCGGAGCGGGCTTTGTCGGGGCGGGTTTTGTCGGGGCGGCCTTAGTTGCTGCGTGTGCGGATGTGAGCGCGAGCGACAGAACAGTGAACAATACGGCGAAAAATCTCATTCGCAGAAGACGTAGAACGTCCGAAGGAGCGGCGCAAGCGGAGTCGTCTTCCTGCGATGAAAATATCGTCGCCCCTGTCCACGGCTCGCGTAGAACGATGGACGATGAATCCTTACGAAACGGAGAAACTCTTAAACGAATACCTGCTTTTCCACTACGGCGCGGACGAGGAAGTCCTGCCGTGGCCGGGCGGGCCGCGCGAGGCGCTGGACTATCCGCTGCGGTGTGTGGCGGAGTGTCTGGAGGTCGCGGCGCTGCCGGGGAATGCACGGGCGCTGGACGTGGGCTGTGCGGTGGGGCGCTCGTCGCTGGAGCTTGCGCGGCATTGCTCGGAGGTGGTGGCGGTGGACTACTCGGCGCGGTTCATCGAGGCGGCGAAAGTGCTGCAATCGCGCGGTTCGCTGGTCTATAGCCGGGCGGATGAGGGCGAGGTTGTCACGTCGCTGACGGCGCGCATTCCGGCAGGAATCGAAGCTGGGCGGGTGCAGTTTGAGTGCGGGGATGCGTGCGCTTTGCGGGCGGATATTGGGGCGTTCGATGTGGTGTTCGCGGCGAATCTCGTGGACCGCTTGCCCGCGCCGGAGCGGTTCCTCGCGGCGTTGCCGGGGCTGGTGCGGCCCGGCGGGCAGCTCATCCTCACGAGCCCGTACACTTGGCTGGCGGAGTTCACGCCGAGGGAGAAGTGGCTGGGTGGGCGCGATGGGCGCTCGACGCTGGAGGGGCTGTCGGAGGCGCTAGGCGCTGCATTTTCGCTGCGCGAAACGAGGGACTTGCCGTTCCTCATCCGCGAGCACGCGCGGAAGTATCAATGGAGCGTGGCGCAAGCGAGCATCTGGAGGCGCACGGTATGAGCGACTGGGAGGGGCTCTACCAATCCGGCGAGACGCGGTGGGAAAAAGGCACGCCACACCCGGAGCTGATCGCTTTTCTCCGCCGCTGCCCCTTGCACGGACGCGTGCTGGTGCCGGGCTGTGGCTTCGGCCACGATGTGCGGGCGGTGGCGGCGACTGCGGATCAAGTGGTGGGCCTCGACATCGCGCCGTCGGCCATCGCTGGCGCGAAAAACCATCCCTCCGTCGGCGGCGAACGCTACGTGAAGGGCGATCTTTTTGCCCTGCCAGCGGCGATGCGTGGGGCGTTCGATTGGGTGTTCGAGCACACTTGCTTTTGCGCCATCCCGCCGGAGCGCCGGGATGATTACGTGGCCGCTGTGGCGGGCGCGCTGGCACCGGGCGGGCGGCTTTTCGCGATCTTTTATTTGACCCCGGACATGGACCCCGGCGAGGAGGGCCCGCCCTTCGGCAGCACGACGGAGGAGCTGGACGAGCAGTTCGGCGGCGCGTTCGAGACGGTAGCGGAGTGGGTCCCAGCGGGGACGCATCCGGGGCGCGAGGGGCGCGAGCTGTGCCGGGTGATGATTCGTAAATGAATGTTTGGGGCGTTCGCCGTTTTGTGATGAAGTCGCCTCATGGGTTCACAAACACTAGATACTCGGCAGCTTCGCGCGTTCGCCGTGCTCGCTCGCACGGGGAGTTTCACGAAGGCTGCAACGGAGCTTCACCTCACGCAGAGCGCGGTATCGCACGCGATGAAAGCGCTGGAGCAAGAGGCGGGCTGTCGGCTCCTAGATCGCACGGGGAAAAAGGCGACGCCGACGGAGGCGGGCGAGCTTCTCCTCGTCCACGCGGAGCGCATCCTCGCGGAGATGGCGCACGCTCGGGCTGCGCTGGAGAAGCTCGGCAAGTGGGGGCAGAGCCGCCTGCGCATCGGGGCCAGCGCAACAGCCTGCCAGCATGTGTTGCCGCCGGTGCTGCGGGAGTTTGGGCAGGAGTTCCCGAAGTGCCGCATCACCATCGAGCCGGGCGATACGCCGGAAATGATCGAGCTACTTCGCGGCGGCAAAATTGACCTCGCCGTGAACCTAGAGCCGCCGAGCCGCGAGCCATTGGAGTTCCGCCCGCTCTTTAATGACGAGATGCGATTCATCGTCGCGCCGACGCACCCGTGGGCCGTGAACGGGCGGGTGCCACGCGAGGACGTAGCGATGCAAAACTACATCCTCTATTCGCGGAAGAGCTACACGGGCGCGATGATTGACGACTACTTCCGCGAGGAGGAAATCGTGCTGCGGACAGCCATCGAGATGGGGAGCATCAGCGCCATCAAAGAGATGGTCAAACTCGACATCGGCGTGAGCATCCTCGCGCCATGGACGGTGGCGGATGAGACGGCTGCAGGGACGCTCGTCTCCATCCCGCTAGGAAAGCGAAAGCTCAAGCGCCGCTGGGGCGTGCTGCACTGGCAGTCGCGGCGGCTGAGCATCCAAGAAGAGCGCTTCGTGAAGATCGCGCAGAACGTGGGCAAGCAGTTCGCGATGTAGCGCCACGTCACTGCGTTATAATGCATCTTCACCAGCAAAGCCGTCATCCTGCTCTGCGCCGCAAAGAAGAACCGTGACGCCGACCACCTGCAAAACTTCGTCTATGACGCCCTCGCCGGCCTCGACCTCGAAACACTCGCCGCCGACCTACTCGCAGCGGACCACGAACCCATCCCCGATTACGCCTTCGACTGCCATACGTTGAAGGGGAAGCGACAAGGCAAGACGAAGTCCGACTTCTTCCGCGAGGAGCAGCGGGCGCTGGACCCATTCCAGCCGGGGCTGTTCGATGATTTGGCAGGGAGTTGAGCAGTCGAGGCTGAACGCAAGCGCCCGCTGGCCGTGAGCCGGTGGGCGTTACGCGTGTTGGAATCAACGTGCCTTTGAGACGAGTGCCCATCCTTCCACTCTCGGCGCGGAGATCGAAGGGCAAATCAGGCTGATAAACGTGGAATCCGGCCCCACTACTCGTGTTCCTTCGAGCCCATCGAGCCCCGTGGCAGGCCATCCGCGAATGGATTCCGGACGACGATGCGGAGCCAGGCGGCGACTTGTTCGACCAGCGCCCCAACTCCGGCAAGCCGGTCGAGATCCTCCGCGAAGGCGGTTCCATCCTCGTCCTCGATTTGGACTGGGACCACGGAGAGCGCCGCACGAAAAGAACCGCTGCCAAAAAAGACTTGGCAACGCGGATCGGATCGCCAAGCTTCGAAACAACCCGATGAGCACATTTATTTCATTGCGAGCGCAGATCAGCCGGAGAATTTCTTCCCGGAACCGCGTGAAACTCCCCATTCGTCCTTCATCCTTCCGAATTCACCCTTCCTCCACCCCTCACTCCCCGACGCCCGTCCGCGTTCTGACCGTTTCCGGTGCGGCGGGTGCGAAAGCAAATTCCTTGCAGTTACGATCTCTCAACAACCGCCAACTGCCGTAATGAAATGAAAGCAAGAACCTCAGAATCGACGCCACAATGAGCGACGCAACTTTCGAGCCGGGAAGCCCTGAGGTGTGTGCTCTATTGGATCGAGCGGCAAAGACTATTGCCGACCTGAGTAAGGCCCAGACCCTTCGTAACGAGACGGCATGTCAAGCACGAGAAGCTTTCGAGGAAGCGAAAACTGAAGCGATCGAGCGATGCCTCTCTCAGATCGATATAGAGCAGATGGGTATCCTCACAAATGTACGCGTAAGCATCCTCGATCGCATCAGAGAAAGCGGCTACGAGAATATCGCGAGACTCTGCAAGGCATCAGTATGGGAGTTGCAGAGGATTGACGGGGCCGGAGAGACTACCACCACGATGGTGAAAGCTGCTGCCGACAAAATCTTGCGAGCCGCAAAAGATCAAGTAAGGGTTCGCATTGATACCGTGCAACGGCCCGAAAGCCAAAAGAAGCTCCTTGAACGGGTCCGTTTACAGCACCACATCGACGACTGCCTTTCCGGCAAGGATGACCCGTTTCCGTTTTTGAGGAGCTTGCAGGAACTTTATAATCGTGCGATGCCTGCCAAAAAAGAGGAGGGATTCTTTGTCCGTCTGAAAAGATCACTCTTAGGCCCAGGGCCCGAGCTACAGGAAGCTTTAAAAGCCCTGCCAACTCTCCGGCAGGTGCTAGAATCGGAACGCGTCAAAGAGGAAATCCGGCTAAGCCAAAGCCTACACCCCAGTTTTACCACCTCGGTTTGGGAAG
>CANIWM010000138.1 GCA_947471505.1 Chthoniobacteraceae bacterium
AAAACGGCAGTTGAACGGATTTTCAGAGAAAAATGAGCCTTGGACGGGTGAGTGATTTTCAACTGCTCCGCAGTTGGCAATTTCCAGAGTAAAATACCCTATTTTTCGGCCTCAAAAACGGGGTCAACTGCCGTTTTTAGGTTGAGTGGCTTTCTCATCCAGGATAGCACTCTCCAGCTCGGACGCCGCTACGGCATCGCCCTGCTTTTGGAGTCTAGTCTGCTTTGCATCGCCGTCCCACTGCTCAATCGCAACAGCATCTTCGGCATCTATTCCGCTTCGTGCGCCTGTGGCCTCCAGAACGCAATGGTGAGCACTTACAGCGGCGCAGTCGTCAGAACCACTCACCTTTCAGGCATGTTTACCGATCTCGGTATCTTTCTGGGCCACTCAATGCGCGGCGTGCCGGTGGACATGAGGCGGCTGCGGCTCTGCTTTCTCATCATCACCGGCTTTCTGTGCGGAGGCGTTGGGGGCGCTGCGGCATTCTATCGCCTCAGCTATTCGGCACTTTTCATCCCAGCGACTCTCACAGCCATCACCTCATTCGCTTATGGCATCTTCCATCTCCGCAATCGCCGCAACGCCTAACCCGGCTGCAACGTCCCTTGGAAAAGCTCCAGCACGCGGCGAATCTTCGGGTCGTCTTTGAAAATCTCCATCGGGTCGCGATTGTCTATCACCACGGGCGCGGCGACGACTCCCTCGCGAATCTCTAGTTTTACCCGCGTCGGGCTGCCGAGCAGTTCCGTCGCGAGTTCTTCCATGAACTTCACATGCGTCTCCAGCATCCCCTTGTCGAAGTCGCGCTCCGGGGGAAATGCCAGCGTCACCGTGCCGCCATCGGTGCCCATGAGCACGCCGTTGCGGACGAGGCCGATGATGAGATTTCTATCCCGCTTGATACGGTCCAAAAACAACTGCCAGAACTCGGCAGGCGACGCCTTGGGCTTCATCGGCGCTGGCGGCGGCGCGGCGACGGGCTGAGGCTTCGCGACTTCCACCACGACGGGCTCGGGCTTTGGGTGCTCGACGGCCTTCGGTAGCTCGGGTGCTTTTTCCACAACGACGGGTGGCTTTTCCACAGGCGCGGGCTTGGCGACGGGCGGCGCGATGGGCGCAGCGGCGCGAGCGACGGGACGTGCGATAGGCTTTGCCGGTTGCGGCGGAGGCGTGCCGCCGCGAATCGCGGTGAGCGTGTCGAGCACCTCCGTGAGCGTTGCGCTTTGCAGCGTCTGGATGGCGCGGATGACGGCGACCTCGAAGTGCATCTTCTTATTGGGTGCCCATTTCATGCGGCCCTCAGCGGCGGAAAATGCCTCGATGAGATCAAGGAGCTTATCCATCGGCGCACGGTCCGCCTGCACTTGCAGTGCCTCGATAGTTTCCGGCAGCAGCTCTTCGCCGAGGCCGGACGGGTCCGCTTTAAGCACGAGCAAATTGCGGATGTGGGAGATCAAATCGCTCATCAGCCGCCCGAGGTCGCGCCCTGCCTCCGCGTGCTCATGCACCGCGTGCAGCGCGGCAGAAGCATCGCCATCCACGATAGCATCCGTGAGCCCGAAGACCGCATCCGCCGCCGTGAAGCCGAACACGCTCAGCACATCCGCCTCGGTGATCGTGCCTCCGCAAAAAGCGACGAGTTGATCCAGCATAGACTCCGCATCCCGCAGCCCGCCCTCAGCGCCACGTGCCACCGTCGCCGCCGCTGCGACTTCCAGCGTGAAGCCCTCCTGCTCAGCGATCCAGAGCAAGTGCCGCGCAATCGTGGCCGTGGGAATCCGCCGCAAATCGAACCGCTGGCAGCGGCTCAAAATCGTCGGCAGCACCTTCTGCACGTCCGTCGTCGCCAGGAGAAACTTCGCGTGCGCAGGCGGTTCTTCGAGCGTCTTCAGCAGCGCATTGAACGCCGCCGTCGTGAGCATGTGGACCTCGTCAATGATGTAGATTTTGAACTTCCCCCGTGCGGGTGAAAAGCGAACGTTTTCCCGCAGCTCGCGCACTTGCTCCACGCCGTTATTGCTCGCGCCATCAATCTCGATCACGTCGAGCGAGCGGCCCTGCGCGATCTCTTTGCAGATGTCGTCCTCAGGGTCGAAGTCCGCCTTCGGTCCGTTCGTCGCATTGAGCGCCATCGCGAAGATGCGTGCTGTGGAAGTCTTCCCCGTCCCACGCGGCCCGACGAAGATATACGCATGGGCGATGCGGTTTTGATCAATGGCATTGCGCAGCGTTTTGGTGATGTGCTCTTGGCCGAGCACATCTTCAAATTTTTGCGGGCGATATTTACGGGCGAAGACTGTGTAACTCACGCGCGGAGTTGAGCGTCGCACCCGCGTGGCGACAACGGAAAAGTGGGCAGGCCTTCGTCATTCCCCCACCCTCCCCAGCGCGCCGACCATCCAGATGAGCGGGTAGAGCCGCTCGTGGTACCAAAGCTTCGCAAAGTAAAAGCCGATGGGCGCCGGCGTCCGCCATGTGCCCGACTCGATTTGCGCGCAGAGCCACTCGACGCCGCGCTCGGTGGCGGCGGTGTGGCTCGTTAAAGCGAGGGCTTCCACGGCCAGCGCAGTTTCTTCGACGGTCGAAGGTGCGCCGCGCACTCCGCCCCAGCCGCCGTCGTCGTTTTGTGCGGCGGCGATCCAGGCTTCGCCACGGCGGGCGATGTCGGCGTCGCCAAGTTCGCGGAAGGCGGCGACGACGTGCGCGGTGCCGTAGAGCGGGTTCGCCTCGTCGGGCGCGTGCTCATTGCCAAACCACAGCGGGAGCCATGAGCCGTCGGGGCGCTGCTCTTTTATGAGAAAGGCGCGCGCGCGCTGGATGCCGCGCTCCACTTTCAGCTCGGGCGGGACGATCTTACGCCACGCCAGCCATGCGCGGATGGTGTGCGCGGTGAGGTCTGGCGAGCTGCGGTCGAACGGCAGCGCGCCCCAGCCTCGGCAGAATGTCGGGATGCCGCCGTCGCGGTTTTGCAGGCCGAGCAGCCACGCGATTCCGGCGCTCCCGGCGGCGGTAGTGGGGCCGTCGAGGATGCCGAGTTTGAGCAGTGCGAGGAGCGCGCCGGGTGTGTCGTCGGCGTCGGGGACTCCGCCGGGAAGGTCCGTCCACGCCCAGCCGCCGGGCGCTGCGTGGGTGTAGGGATGCGCGCGCGTCCACTGCTGGCCGAGCAGCCATTCGCGGAGGGTGAGGCGTTGCTCGGGCTTTAGCGCGCCGGGCGGGAGCGCCTTGATGGCGAGGGTGCTCGTCCACGTCGCGAGGTCGGTATCAATCGGCCAGCTCCCATCGGCTCGCACGCTGGCGCGGAGAAATGCGACCCCCTTTTGCGCGACGACATTTTCGCCCAGTCCGCACGAGGCGAGAGCCATCGTGACGAACGACGTGAGCGGCGTGGCTTCGAGGAATCCGCCGTTGCTCGGCTGGAGCGTGGCGAGCACGCGCAGCGTCTTCTTTTTCGCCAAAGTGCGGAGCGGATTCCACGACGGCGCGTGGTGGTGAATCGCTTGCCCGATGGCGATGAGCGCGGGCAGCGCGTAGCTGACGACGGGGAGCTGGATCGCGCCCCAGAGCCAATGCGGCACAGCAGCCAGCTCGAACGGGAGCTTCGGGATCACGCGCCAATCCACGCGGCTCGCGATGGCGAGGGTCATCAGGATGGGGACGGAAAAAGTGCGGTCCTTTCCATAGCGCGCGGCGATGCGCTGAGGGAGCGTGGTGAGGTCGCCGAGGTAAGCGGCGGCGCGCTCATCGCCCGTCGCGGCCCAGCAGAGCGCCGTGGTGGAGAGGTTCGACTTTGAGCGCGTGGTGTCGCCCCAGCCGCCGTCCGCGTTTTGGTTGGCAACCAGCCAGCGCGTGCCGCTTTCCACGAGCGCTGCGTCGGTGCTCATCGTCTTCAGCGCGACGACGGCAGTGGCCGTGGAGAGCGCGGAGGAGGACAGCTCGCCCGTCCAGTGCCCGCGCTCGTTCAGCTCGGCAAGCAGAGCATCCGTGGCGATGCGAAGGGCGTTTTGCAGGCGCGACATTTACTTCACTTCATCGCCTTCCCGCTTCCGCGCGGGGAGGATGGAGCAGGCGTCTTTGCAGCCGAAGAAGCGGCTCAGTACTTTGCGGTTCCGGCTGATCATCATGTAGGCGCGCTCGGCGATCCAGATGACGCCCGGCACCCATAGGAAAAGGGCAAGCGGCACGAGCAGCGGCAGCCGCAGCCCGACGAATCGGATAGCGCGTGCGCCGCGATAGAGGCGTCCGTTTTCCGCGACGCAGTGCATGGCCTCCAGCAGCGACTCGCGGGTGAGCGTGGGCGCGGCCTCGGCGGCGCGCTCGCTGGAGAGCGGGACGAGCGAGAGCTTGTGGAGCCAGTCCAGCCACGTCAGCACGCGCATTTGGAAAATACAGAGCGGACATTCATCATCATACAAAACGAGGTGCATAGTCAGAGGCTCTCTTCAATCCGCGCGCACTTCCACCGGCGTGCCGAGCTTCACCTTCTCGTAAATCAGCGGCGCAATCTCCTCGGGCGATCGGATGCAGCCGTGCGACGCCGGATAGCCGGGCAATTTCCCCACATGGAAGCCCACTCCGTCGCCCGTGAGTCGGCAGAAGAACTTCATCGGCGCGCCCACGTAGTGCGTGCCGCCGGGAGCGGAGTCCACTTTGGTGCTCACGCCGCGCCGCACGGTGCGCCCGCGCCCATCCACGAAATCGCCATAGACGCTAGAGCGGTGATTCTTGTCTTTTTGCAGCACGGTGAACCGTCCTGTCGGCGTCATACCCACACGCTTTCCGCTGGAAATGGGCGTATCAATATAGACGACCTCCGGCCCGCACATCACCCACGCCCGTTGCTTCGCGATGGAGATGACGACGTAGGAATTGTCCGGCGTGATCAGCGCGGCGATGTCCTCGTTCACCAAGGGCGGCGCTTGCTTGGCAATGAGTTCGCTCGCCTTTTTGACTGGCGGTTCCTCCGCCGAGATCGTGGCAGCAATAAAGAGCGCGACGAAGACCTTCATTGCTTGAGAGCCTGAAGCGCCGCCGCAGCCTTCGCCCGAGCCTCATCCGCCCGGCGCGCGATCTCCTCCGGCGATGGCAGTGACTGGAGAACCTCCAGTGGGATGTCGCCCGCCGCCGCGAGTTTCGTGAGGCATTTCTGCCGTTCCGTCAGCGCCTTATCCTCATCGCGTTCCTTGCTAAAGCGGCTTTTGTTTTTCTCACTCCGCGCCCGGAGCATCGAGTAAACGTCGCCGCCGAGCAGCGCCGAGATGTCGATCTTCATCTTCTCGCGCTGAAGGTCCGTCGCACTCACCGCGTCGCCATTGATCGGCCCCGCTTTGTACTTTGGAAACATGATCGCCGCCTCCGGGCACACGCGGGAGCAGGCGGGGCAGTTCGTTTTGCAGTTGTCGTTATTCTGCACCTCGATGCGGCTCTCCTTGTCCACGCCATACACGCCGAAAAGGCAGAAACTGAGACACTGCATACAGTTCGTGCAGCGGTCGTAATCAATGACGGGGAACCACGGCTTCCACGCCCCGTGCTGCGCCGCCCCCGTAGCCGTGCGCTGCTCCTCCACGAGCGCGGTGATGCTCGCGATGTCGCGACCCGAGATGTCGTGAAAGCGGACGTTCACCGTGCCGGATTCGTCGTCCGGTTTCGCCGCGCCAAACTTCCCCAGCACCACAAGCGAGCCCCGTGTCTGCGGGGCCACCGCGCCTCGGCTCACGCTGCGCGTCACCGCATAGCCGCGCTCCAGCAGCGCCGTCATCGTAGCAAGACGGTCGTCGAGCGGAGTCGCGCCCTCGCCTTCGTAAAGGACGACGCGGAGAGTGGATTCATTTTTGAGCATGGCGGCGAAAATAGCGGGCAGTTCTCATTTTAGAAAGGCCCAATCCTCAAGCCAGAAGTCATCACACAAATCACCTCGCCGCAGCAAGGCGATGGCGGGCAAAATGGCTTCCGTCGCTTCGGCGAAGGTGCGCCGGCAAACAAAAAACCCCGCTCTCAAAACGAGAGCGGGGCTTTTGCTATCTGCTATTTGCTATCGGCTATCGCGCCGTAGCCGACAGGCGAGGCGCACTACGGTTGCAGTGAGACGCCGCCGCTTTCTCCGCTGGCTCCGTAGATGAGCGGGACGGTGTTCAGGAAGTAGCCGAAGCCGCCTTTATTCGCGCCTTTATTGATGAGCACGCCGTAGTATTGGTCCGTGTCTGCGCCGTGGGTGAAGGTGCCGGTGAACACTCCGGTGCTCGCTGTGAGCGTGAGCTTGTAGGGCGCTCCGGTGGCGGGGATAAGCGTCACAGCTCCGGTGGTCGGGGCCACGTTCACGTTGTGGGTGATGGTCGCGGCGAGCTGGCCGTCGGTGAAGACGAGCGCGGCGTTGCCGTTCACGATTTCCACTGCGCCTTGGCCGAAGTCGAGGGCGGCGGGCGTGATGTATTTCGCGCCCACTGCGTCGATGCGGATGCCGGTTTCCCAGCCGAAACGGTAGTAGCGGGCAGTGCGTTGATTGGGGCGAATCCAGATGAGGTCGCTGCCGCTGAGGTCGCTGTTGGCGAGGTCGGCAAATGTGAGGTCGCCAGCCACGAGGCCGTGTTTTTTATACAGCGTGGCGAAGAGCGGCAGGGTGCCGTCGGCCCGCAGGTTGCCGGATGCGCTCAACGGGGTGCCGTCTGCGAGTTTGCCGAGGACGGTGATGGTGCCTGCATTCGTGAGGGTGAGCGTGGCGTAGCCGTCGCCTTGCGGGTAGGCGCTGGCGGTGAGCACGGGGCTCTGCTCTTTGCTCGGGAATGCGACGGTATAGACGCCTTTGG
>CANIWM010000139.1 GCA_947471505.1 Chthoniobacteraceae bacterium
CCAATCGAGTTCACACAACGCTCGCTAAACTCCGCGCAGCAATGAAGGCACCCTTGCGAAGGTTTTGGGATGGCCCCGCGAGCGTTTTGCGCCTCATCGGTCGCTCGTGCTTACAGGTTCAACTAAACGCTTCGCTCAGAATCAATGTGTCACGTTAATTTAGAAATATGGTATGAGACTTTGACATTATGAGTGTTGCTCAAATTATTGACGAACTCCCGACGATGACTTCGGCGGATTTGCGGGCGGTGCGGCGAAAGCTGGTCGAGCTTTGTGAAGAGAATGAGGACATCGCTCTTTGCGACGCTACGGCTCTCGAAGCAGCGCAGTCGCTAGACCAAATGGAATCAGAAGACCGTGCGCGCTGAACGCGGCGAGGTCTGGAGACACAGTTTCTCTAACTCAAGCTTGCCGCAAATGCTTCCGAATCCACGCTGGCCTACGGCGACAGTCCACTACCGCGTGAACTCGGATGCCGTCGTGCGTCAACGTATAGAAAATCGCGAACGGGAACCGCTTTGAAAGGGCACGGTGAAAGTGCTTGTGAGGCTTAGCGTGCAGCCCTGCGTAAAGCTGCAAGGACTCAATATCCGCGAAAAGGTTGATGAGAAAGTAGTCCCCCAAGCCCACATCGTTTTCCTCGTAGAACGCGTAACCTTCGATGAGGTCCTGCTTCGCAAGGTCAAGGATTTCGATGCTCACTGCACGGCCTGTCGGATTTGCTTCTTGGCCTCTTCCCAAGGAATGAACGTTGCCTGTCCCGAAGCTACGAGCTTCTCACGTTCATCGAGCAAATCCTTGTGCCACTGTGGAACCTCCACATCACCTTCATCCCGGCAAAGCTCACTCCAAAGCATCTCCATGACGTAAAGTTTCTCCTGTAGCGGTAACTCCTGAATCGTTTCGAGCGCAATCATGCGGGAGAATTAACGAGCGACGAGATGTGGCGCAATGGATTTGTTCCTTCAACAAGTGCAGTCCATTTCCGGCGCGAAGCTGATGCGCCGCTTGGGTGTTTTGACGGGCGATGAAATGTCGCGCGTGGATGAGGCGCTGAGATTACGGCTCGGTGTGTGAATGCGGTTGCGGTGAATGCGTCTGGCTCTGACATTTACCGCGCAGCAGCGTCACTTCACGCTACCGAAGCCCTTATTTCAAATTGGAAAATGCCCTTCTCCTCCGCTGTCTTTAGTTCGTCAACGTAGCTGACAATATCCGCATTTTCGAAGATTAACGATGGAAGGACTGATAGCCGCCGATACCACCGTTCTCGTCCTGGACCAGGAGTTTTCATCCCTCGCTGGGATGGCGGCGTCTTGGTGAGAACATCTATCACTGAATCCATGTCCCCGGCAAACGCTGTCACTGTGAGGTCACATGGTCCTTGGACTATTCCGCGTTCATACGCCCATACAGCCGACTCCGCATTCAATCCGCTCCCGATAACACTGATTTGCCCGTCTGACTTTGGCACGATTGCTCCGTTGCGACCGAATACCCTGCCGGGATTTGAGAAGTAGAAAAAGGAATCACGCTCGATAACAACTTCCGGCAAATGTTCCCAAACCGCTCCAGACCCAATCCAATAGGCTCGGTAAAGTTGCAGGGCATCTGTCAGGTCCATATTTCCTTACCGATCACACTCGCCCATCACGAAATCCAGCGAGCCGAGGATGCAGACGACGTCGCTCATCATGTGGCCCGGCAGAATCTTCGGCAGGATGCTCAGATTGATGAACGAGGGGCTGCGGATTTTCAGGCGATACGGGGTGCCGCCGCCTTTGCTGTAGATGTAGAAGCCGAGTTCGCCTTTGGGGTTCTCCGCGCCGAAATAGACTTCGCCGGCGGGCGCTTTGATGCCTTCGGTGTGCAGGATGAAATGGTGGATGAGTTCCTCCATTTTCGTGAGCACGGTGGTCTTGGGCGGCGGGTAGTTTTTCGGATCGTCTATGAACCAGTTGCCGCCGGGCAGAGTGTCGCAGACCTGGCGGATGATGCGGACGCTTTGTTTGATCTCCTCGATGCGCATAAGGTAGCGGTCGTAGCTGTCGCCGACGCTGCCGATGGGGATGTCGAACTCATACTGCTCGTAGCCGAGGTAGGGCTGCTTTTTGCGAAGGTCATGGTCCACGCCGCTGGCGCGGAGGTTCGGGCCGCTGAGGCCGTAGGAAATGGCGTCTTCTTTGGTGATGATGCCGACGTCTTTTGTCCGGTCCACAAAGATGCGGTTGCGGGTGAGGAGCTTGTCGGTTTCATCCACGACGGGGAGAACTTCGTCACAGAATTTGCGCACGGCGGTGAGGAATCCGTCGGGCAGGTCGCGGACCATCCCACCGATGCGCGTCCAGCTTGTGGTGAAGCGTGCGCCGGTCATTTGCTCCATGAGGTTGTAGATGATTTCGCGCTGCTGGAAGGTGTAGAGGAAGACGGTCATCGCGCCGGTATCCATCGCGAAACAGCCGAGGCCGAGCAGGTGGGCGGAGACGCGGGCCAGCTCGCAGCCGAGCACGCGCATGGCTTGTCCACGCGGCGGGAGTTCCCAGCCCATGAGCTTTTCCACGGCCATCGCGTAGGCGACGTTGTTGGCGACGGGGGCTAAATAATCGAGCCGGTCCGTGTAGGGCACGAACTGGTTGTAGGTCATGTTTTCGGCGATCTTTTCGTCGCCACGATGGAGGAAGCCGACGTCGGGCGTGGCCTTGGTGATGACTTCGCCGTCCAGCTCCAAGATGAGCCTTAGCACACCGTGGGTCGCAGGATGCGACGGACCCATATTGATGATGAGTTTCTCGCCTAAAGCGTCGCCGTGCCCTTCGAGACCCTGTTGGGTCTTGGTGAGAGCATCGGGCATTTCAAATTCAACAGTGCTGGCAGCCATAATTTACGTCGGAAAGTGCGGGGACGGTGCGAGTCGGGCAAGCCATTTGTGAAAAGTTTCACAAGCGCCCGGCGGATGATGTCGCCATCGCGCCTAATCACGCACCACACTGCGGATTGACCCGACGTTGAAAACCACCCTTCTCTTTACTCTCGGACTACTCCTTTTCCCCAACATCTCGCGCACCGCCGACTGGCCACAGTTTCGCGGCTCGACGGGCCTCGGCACCACAGAGGAGCGCGACCTTCCGCTCAAATGGGATGCGAAAACCGGCGAGGGCATCGCGTGGCGCGTGGCGCTGCCGAAGAGCGACAATGCGTGGTCGTCGCCCATCGTCGTGGGTGGGCGCGTCATCGTGACGTGTGTGCAAAACGAGCCGCCCAAGCATCTCGTGCTCTGCTTCGACGCCGCAACCGGCACGCAGCTCTGGGACACGGCGGTGCCGCCTGGGCCGTGGATTTTGAAGGACCTGCGCGGCGGCTACGGAGCGCCGACTCCATGCAGCGATGGGAAGCGCGTGTTCGTCGTATTCGGCTCGGCAGTCGTCGCCGCGCTGGACCTCGACGGCAAGCTCGTGTGGCGGCACGAGCTGGAGAAATTCGCGTTCGACGTAGCACTCGGCGCGAGCCCTGTGGTGTTTGGCGATACGGTGATTTTGAACTGCGACCAGACGGGGAAAACATCCAGTTTCCTCGCGCTCGACGCTGCAACCGGCGCAGTGCGCTGGGAGGCGAAACGCCCAGAGACAGGCTTCGCCCACAGCACGCCCGTCATCGCGAAAGTCGCGGGCAAAATGCAAATGTTCGTCGCGGCAACCAGTGCATTGCAAGGGCTCGACCCGGCGAACGGCGCGGTCCTCTGGACGTGCCCCTCGCCCGGCGACGCTGCCTCGCCCGCATTCGACGGTACGCGTATTTATTCCGATAGCGGGCGCGGCGGAAAAGCGGTGTGCGTGGAGCCCGGCACGGGGAAAATAGAGCCGCTCTGGACTTACCCGCAAATCCCCGAGGGCCTCTCCTCGCCCACCATCGCGGGCGGCCTCGTCTGGCGCACCCACTCGCCAGAAATCCTGAAAACCATCCGCATCGCCGATGGCACGCTCGCATTCTCCGAGCGCCTCGCGGGCATCCCGACCTACGCCAGCCCATTCGTCACAGCCGATGGCCTCATCTATTTCGCCAGTGCGGGGAAGACCTACGTGCTCAAAGTCGGCGACAAACTCGAAGTCCTCGCCACCAACGACCTCGGCGAAGACAACCGAGCCAGCGCCGCCGTCAGCGCTGGCCACATCTACATTCGCGGCAATAAGACGCTTACCTGTACCGGAGCGAAGTGACGGGCGCAGGAGAGATGCGAATTTTTCGCTCGCCATCGCGTGTGGTGAAAGGAATCTCCGCGCCCTATAAAAATGAGCACATTATCCACACGCGAACTTTACGACCAATACGTGATTCCGACCTACGGGCGGTTTGAGCTGAAGCTGGCGCGTGGTCGTGGCTGCGAGGTGTGGGATGAGGCGGGGAAGCGGTATCTCGATTTCGGCGCGGGCATCGCGGTGACGAGCGTGGGGCATTGCCATCCGCGCGTGGTGGCGAAGATGCAGGAGCAGATCGCTTCGCTCGTGCATGTCTCGAATCTCTATTTCACGCGCCCGCAAGGCGAGCTGGCCGAGCGGCTCGTGCGGCTCGTGGGGGAGCCGGGGAAGGTCTTCTTTTGCAACTCGGGTGCGGAGGCAAATGAGGCGCTGTACAAACTGGCGCGCAAGTTTGGCAATGAGACGGCCGGTGCGCCACGCATCGCCATCGTGACGATGCGCGGCAGCTTCCACGGGCGCACGCTCGGCGGCATCGCGGCGACGGGGCAGGACAAAGTCAAAAAAGGCTTCGAGCCGATGGTCGCTGGCTTTGCCGTCGCGCCGACGGAAGATGGCTACGTCCCTTACAACGACTGCGCCGCCTTGCGCGCTGCGGTCGCGCAGCCGGGCGTGGTGGCAGTGATGTTCGAGCCGGTGCAGGGGGAAAGCGGCATCCACCCAGCGACGCCGGAGTTTCTCCGCCTCGCCCGGGAGCTGTGCGATGAGCGCGGGCTGCTGCTCTTTTTCGACGAAGTGCAGTGCGGCCTCGGGCGGACGGGCGATTGGTGCGGCTGGCGGACGATTGCGCCAGACGTGATGCCCGACGCGATTTCGTGGGCGAAGGGAATCGCGGGCGGCTTCCCGCTCGGCGCGATCTGGGTGTGCGACCGCGAACTGACGCTGAACGACGGCACAAAAAAGAAGCTCTGCGACCTGCTCGGGCCGGGCACGCACGGGACGACATTTGGCGGCACGCCGCTCGTCTGCATCGGCGCGAACGAAGTGCTCGCCGTCGTCGAAGAGGAAGGGATGCTGGAGAATGCGCGCACCGTCGGAGCTTACGCGCTCGACGTTCTGCGCGGGCTGGCCTCGCCGAAGATCAAAGAAGTGCGCGGCATCGGCTTGATGCTCGGCATCGAGCTCGCCGCAGACTTCGCGACGGGCACGGACCGCGCACCGAGTCTGTGGATGGTGGACCGCCTGCACGAGGTCGGCCTGCTCGTCATCCCCAGCGGCACGCACGCCCTGCGCTGGCTCCCGCCGCTGAACGTGACCCGCGCTCAGATCGACGAGGCAGCGACCATCCTCGCGCAGACGCTAAGAGCGACCTGAAGCCTCGCACGCATGGCTCACCGGACGCCCCCCATCGTCATACGTATTGGGCTGCACGCGCACCGTGCCGAGTCCGTTGAGGCGATGGGAAATGGGGGAGCTTTCGGGATGAAATTAAGCGCCATTGTGGTTCGTGTCGTTTATTTCGGAGGGTGAATTATCGCGTTTAGCACACTGAGCCGCTTTCCACTTTCCATGAGGCTTTCCAGAACATTCCAGCCACCCTTGCAGGTGCCGAAACAGACGGTTCCTATCGAGCGAGACGCGGAATTGCGTCACGTTTTGTCCACCGAGCAAAAGGATAAACGGTGACTGAGTCACAGCGCGATCTTGTAGTGCGGTGGCAAGCGACAGCGCGACACCGCCTTGTAAGCGCCGCGCTGTGCTACGGGCGCGGGTGGTTTTCAGAGTGGGACGTCGCCCGGTAGTTCGCACCGTCGTTCGCCTAGCGAAGGCGGTGTCGCGCTTACGCTTGCCACCGCACTACAAGGTCGCGCACCCTGCTTGTCATGAACAAACCAGAGACGCCTTGGCCTCATGCCCCTACGCACATGCTCGGGGAAGCAGGGACGTATTTTGTTACGGGATCGACTTATCAAAAGGCGCATCACTTTCGCGGACGTGGGCGGGTGGAGGTAGAGTGCGAAGAGTTCAGCAAAAAGAAAGCGGGTCATGGTAAGGAAGGGAGCGATCAAGCAACCCAAACCTAAAAAACAACCATGACCCATAAAAAGAATAAGAAGACCGTGAGTGAACTCAAA
>CANIWM010000140.1 GCA_947471505.1 Chthoniobacteraceae bacterium
TACGGAACTCACCAAAAACGACGGCTTTAACCCGATTTCGCCCAAAAAACACCACCCGGAACGCTCAACGAGGCGTCTCATCGCAATCGCGCCAGAATCACGCCGCTTTATTCAGGCATTCCCTAAGCCTGAAAACGAAGGATATTCGGGCTACCCGGCGCGGAACTGCGTTGGCGTCACGCTCGTCACAGCGCGGAAGGCACGGGTGAAGGCGCTGTGGTCGTAGAAGCCGCATTCGTGTGCGATTTCGGCGATGGAGCGGCCCGTCTCGCGGAGCAGGCGCGAAGCAGCGGCGATGCGCGTTTTGGAAATAAGCTGGATGGGTGTGATGCCGAAGATGCGCTTGATGATGCGCGCAAATCGCGCAGCCGGGAGCTTCGCGATACGGGCCAGCCCGGCGGGCGTGAGCGACTCCGCGTAGCTCGTCTCCAGCCGTGCGAGCGCGGCGGCGACTCCAGCCGGGATTTCCTGCGGCGCGACGGGCGAGCGCACGTCTTTCGAGATGCCGATGATGCCGCAGACCGCGCCCGCAGTGTCGCGCATTGGCAGCTTCGTGGTGAGGCACCAGACGGGCTTGTGGGGCGAATACCACTGGAGTTCCAGCCGCTCGACGATGGGCTTTCCCGTGCGCAGCACATACGCATCCTGCTCGCTTGGGATGCGCCCGAAGTCGCCGGGGCACACGTCGCACGGGCGGCGTCCGAGCATCTGCGCCTTGTCGCGCAAGCCGTGGCGCTCCAGCAGCGAGTGATTCACCGCGACGTAAAAGCCCGCCGCATCCTTGATGAAAAACGCGATGTCCGGCGTGTGGTCGAAGAGTTGTTCGAGCAGTCGGATATCCACGGAAGAAAGGGTCGCTGTGCTGAGTTTCATGGGTGCATATGCATCCGCGCCAAGACGGGCGGTGTCCTGCGTGTAGGCTGTTTGCCTCACACTCGCACTTAATCTTTTGTATGAAAATCACACGTATCCTCGCCTACCGCGTTCAACTTCCACTTCACGAGACGACCTACAAATGGTCCGGCGGAAAATCCGTCACCGTCTTCGATAGCACGATCATCCGCGTGGAGACCGACGCGGGCATCGTCGGCCACGGCGAAGTGTGCCCGCTTGGGCCGTTCTATTTACCCGCGTATGCCGAGGGCGTGCGCGCCGGACTGCGCGAACTGGGGCCACACCTTATCGGCGAAGACCCGCGCCAGCTCACGAAGCTCAATCACCGCATGGACGCCGCGCTCAAAGGCCACCCCTACGTGAAGAGCGGCATCGACATCGCGTGCTGGGACATCCTCGGGCAATTCGCCGGGATGCCTGTCTGCGAGCTGCTCGGCGGGCGGTTCGGGGAGAAAGTGCGACTCTATCGCGCCATCTCGCAGGAGTCGCCCGAGGAAATGGCCGCGAAGGTCGCCGTCTATCGCGCCCAGGGCTACACGCGTTTCCAGCTCAAGGTCGGAGGCGACCCCGATGTGGACATCGCGCGCATTTTCGCCGTCGCGGAAAAGCTCCAGCCCGGCGACCGCCTCGTGGCCGATGCGAACACCGGCTGGGTGCAGCACGAAGCCGTGCGCGTGGCGAAAGCCGTGCGCGATGTGGACGTGTATATCGAGCAACCGTGCCTCACCTACGAGGAGTGCCTCGCCGTGCGGCGGCAGTGCGCGCATCCGTTCGTGCTCGATGAAAATGTGGACCGCCTCGACATGCTCCTGCGCGCCAAAGCCGACCTCGCGATGGACGTGGTGAATTTGAAAATCAGCAAGCTCGGCGGCCTCACGAAGATCAAACAGGCGCGCGACCTGTGCGCCAGCATGGGCATCGCCATGACGCTCGAAGACTCATGGGGCGGCGACATCACCACCGCCGCCATCGCCCACCTCGCCCACAGCACGCCCGAGGAGTTCCGGTTCACCAGCACCGACTTCAACAGCTATGTCACCGTCTCCACCGCCGACGGCGCACCGCAGCGCGTGAACGGCTTCATGTCCGCCAGCACCGCCCCCGGCCTCGGCATTACGCCGAAAATGGATGTGCTCGGCTCGCCCGTGGTTATCGTGGAGTAACTCAGCGGAGCCATGAAACTCTGCGTCGTTTCCTTACTCGCGGTCGCCGTAGTCGCGCGTGCCGACGTGGTTCTGGAACTCGACGCCGCCGCTGCCTACCGCCGCAGCGCAACGATCAGCTCATTCAGCTTCTCCACGAGTTGAAGGAAATCGTTCTGCGTCGGCGGGTCGCCCGGCGCGAGCGACAACTCCGACACCGTACTCGGATCCCGCGCCGTCCCCGTGATCTCGGTCGCCAGCATCGCGCTCGACACCTCGCCCATCGGCCCCGTGTCTCCCGCCGGTATCGTGAACGAAAGCTCCACAATGCTCCCGTTCACATTCACCGAAACCGCCGCACCCGTCCCCGGCATCCCCGTGATCACCGAGCCGACTTGGATAGTCACAAACGGCGGCCCCTCCGGCCCCGCAGGACCAGCAGGCCCCGCCGGGATTGCGTCGATGAGATCTTTGAGACCGTTGAATTGAGCGCGCAATGCGGCACCCGTGGCGAATGCACCGTCGGGAGGAATCGTAGGATCGAATGGCATAAAAAGAATAAAGGTAGGTTGTAGAAAGAAAGAAGGGCGGGCCCGTCATCCGGGCCCGCCCTGCATAGTCGATAGATTAAGGAACAATCTTCGTCGCCGGGTCGCTCCAAGGTCCGGGGCCGTTCGAGCCGATTGCGCGGGCCCGTGCCCACACACGCTGGCCGCTCGTCTGGCCGGTGATCTCGCACCGCGAGGCCGTCTGCGAACAATGCGTCACCCACGGACCAGTCACCGGGTCCACCGTGGTGATTTGCAGTTCGTACGCCTTCGCAAAATCCTCCGGGTCAAACGTCGCATCCAGATTGCCTGGATTGTCACCCGCAGTCAGCGCGAGATTCTTCACCTGTCCGGGCGGCTGGGTGGATGAGGTGCTATCCGCCGCGAGCGGGTATCCGCTCGCTGCCAGCATCACCGGATCGCCCTTCGCCTCGCTCTCCACGGCTTTTGCCACAGAGTTGTGCTCATCGCGGAGGTCATCCGCCGTTGCATCGCGGAGTTGTTTCAGCACGACCAATTGCGCTTTCGCGGCTTCGTATTCGTCGTTGGCCGTTTTTGCGGCTGTGGTTTTCGTCGCCAGCGTGGCCGCTTTTGCAGCCATGTTTGGCACGGGCGGAGTCGCAGGAGCGGCTGGCGCGAGTTTCGGCACTACCAATTCGCCAAGGGCGACGAGTTGTGTCGGGTTTTTGCGGGAGAGACCTAAGTTGAACGATGCCATTTTGTGTTTTTTCGTATTTTGGGTTGGGTTTATGTCCCCGTCATAAACGAGGCCGACATCATAAAAGGCCGTTGGACTGTCATAGAAAAAGCCTTTAGGTGCTGGCATAGTCTGCGAGTGGAAACGTGAAGGTGCCCCGTTTGACGAAGCGCCGCTTTCGCGCAAGGTTTTTTTTCTTGTTCCACGAAAATCAGCCTCGCCGCGGCCCCGCACGGCCTCTCTGCGGTACCGCACGACCGCTCCGCTGCACCACTCAGCATCTCTGCGGTACCGCACAGACGCTCTGCGGGGCCACACAGCCGCCATTTTGAAGGAAAACAGCCTCCTCGCGGGGTCGCGCACCGTTGCTGCGGGGTCGCGCAGCCTCTCTGCGGTACCGCACAGCTTCGCTGTGGTACCGCACGGCCGCGCAGTGGTACCGCACAGATCCTCTGCGGGGCCGCGCAAAATCTCGGCGGTACCGCACAGCGCGTGATTTCGGCCTCGCAACAGAGAAAACCCCTGATTCACCGCCCAAAAGCACCGTCAAACCGCCCGCGCCACCTGATTTTCCAGTGAAATGTTCCACAGACCGAGGAACGCCTGCGACGAAAAAAACCGCCGTAGAAGGCTGGGGAGCCGAGCCAGTTGTTCCCCCCAGAATCCGGCCCAGACATCCCCAGCCTTCTACGGCGGTTAATATTATTCGGATAGCGGAGGCGATTGGATGCACAAGCAAAATTCCGAGCGAGCTAGTTCGGCTTCCCGAGCGTCGGCAGTCATGGCGAGGCGCTTGCGAAAGTAGTTAGCGGCTTTAGCCGTAGAACCTTCGTCGCGTCGGGAAGGGTCGTTTCGCAAATCAGCACCGCGCGCAAATCCCCGCCTTGCCCATGCTTGCTACGTCGTTACGGCTAAAGCCGCTGACTACTTTCGCAAGCGTGCTATTTCAGCTCCCCGAGCGCCGGCAGTGCGTTCACGATCTTCATCGTCTCAAGGCTTACGGTGATTACGCGGAGGAAGAGTTCCAGCGGGTATTTGGCGTTTTGCATCGTTTCGGTGGCCCAGAGGTTCGCGTCGTTTACGATTCCGCTGTCTTTGTCGGTGGTTACGGATTGGCGCTCCATCACCCATTCGAGGGCGGGTTTGCCGTTCACTACGTAGTCGTAGGCGGCGAGCGGGATGCACGTGATGGTGATTCGCTCGTTGTAAATCACCGTCGTTTTGTCGGCCACGCTTTTGCCCTCGGTCTTGGTCTTGGCAAACTTCATCTTCGTCACCCGGTAGTCGGCATCGGTGAGGGCGGTGCGCGGGGTTTTGCCGGTGTCGAGCTTTGCGCCTGCGTAGGGGGCGACGGTTTCGTAGTTCAGATGCCAGTGGGCGAGTTCGCGCCCCGCTTGGGAAAATGCGCGGAAGTCGGCGAAGGTCTTCACGGCGGGGATTCGCGGGAGTTCCTTGCCGAGGTTATCGGCGTAGCGGCTGCGGTAGTCGGGCGAATGCAGCAGGCCGTAGATGTAGTAAAAGAGGTCCTCTTTTGTGATGCTCCCGCCCTCGCCCTTGGCCGGATACGCCGCCTGGAAATGCGCCAGCCCCGCGTCGCTGATGCCGTCGCGCCGCGTCGCCTTCACCCCGCCCGCTCCCGCGGCGAATAGTTCGTCTTCCCCTCCTTCCTCGGGCTTGTCGTACACATAGGCTGGGAGGCACTGTGCGTTTCCGAGAAGTTGCAAGTCAGGAATGCAGCTCGTGAGTAATGCTGAAAAGCTACTTCCTCCACCGGGGCCAGAAATACAAATCGCTAAATTTGAAGCGCAAGCATCGGGAAAGACCATCGGCATCAGGTACCGATTCTCATTGAACATCCGGTCGTAGTACAAGTTTGTTTTTGTATACGGACGATACATACCGACGCCTATCCGCCTCGAATCGTAATCTGCCACCCTACCTTTTTGAAATCGCTCTCGTAAGACCCACGACCAGCTAATTCGCATAGGGTCGTTGATTGCTGTACTCCCCGCGTCTACGCCATTCTGCGCCGTTCTCTGCTCGATGAGCGAATTGTAAAATGCGATGGTGTTGTCCATGTTCTTTTTGAGGCCGCAGGCAGAGAAGTTGTACGCCCACGCATCGCGGTTCGTTTTGACGCCGCTCGAATAACTCTTCCCAAAAATGGAAATCCCGTCTTTTTGCTTTTTATCGCCAAGGACGATGAAGTTTCCGAATGCGGAATCTCTTTGGCTCAACCAATCGGCGTGTTCGTCGGGGTGGATGACACTCCAAGTTCCATCAGCAGTCATCTTTGACACAGACGCGAACTCGGAAATGATCCGAAGCTTTTCGTTCTGGTCGAGATAGTCGCCGATGTCTTTGTAGTGAATGAATCCATCGCGGTGCGGGGTCGTTTTCTTCACGAGCAGTGTGATTGCGATGGGGGTTCGAGTGCCTTCGCCGAAGACGTTACCCTTTTCCTTCCTGCGCTCCTCACCTTTAGTTCGTGCGTCGCCGCGAAGATTAAACACGTAGATGCTGTCGAACTCATTCACTACGCACTTGCGGAGGCCGTCTGCCGCCTTCGTGCTTAACCAACCTCCATCACTCACGTATGCAACGATGCCGCACTTGCCGACCCGGTCACTGGCCCACCGGAACGCACGGACGTAACTGTTGTAGAGACTGCGAGGATTCCCGGATGATGCTGCGGCGTAGGTATTTTTCAGTGATTCGTCTAAGGAAAGGCTGAAGAAATCGGCTACGCCTGTAAAATAGCGGGACAGCGGGCGAAAATGCTGATCTAAGGAAAGCACAAACAGCGATGGACAAACAATTGAGCTTTGCAGCAGCCGAATACGCCGGAAAAAAGAAAACCACGAGGA
>CANIWM010000141.1 GCA_947471505.1 Chthoniobacteraceae bacterium
CCTCCCCACCCAAACAAAACGCGCTGATTTTCTAAAACAGCGACCGCGCAACCACCGCGCGCAGCATCATCGACCTGCCGCCACCGTGAAATCCAACCCGCGCCGCTCCCCCTCGCCCTCAACCCTCAACTGCCGTTTTTAGGTTTATACCTCAGCGCCGATGTAACGCGACTCTTGTTCAACGGTGCCCGGCGTGACGCTTACTTTGGCGAAACGGACTGCTCTATTACAACGGCGCACAGCTTTTCCTTACGCTTGTTCTCGTTCTCGTGAAGTGGCCGAAGTCGCGCATCCTCTTCACTAGCGAACACCTCGGTAGCTACGTCTGGTTCGCCGCCGTCGCGAACCTCCTTTACTGCTCGGCTATCGTCGTCGAGGTCGTCCTCCTCGTCCCCTTCCTCCGCCCCCACGCGGACCTCCTCCGCCGCATCGCGCTCGTCCTCGGCATCCTCCTCGCCTGCGGCCTCGCAAGTGGTGTGCTCACGGAGATACTCTACGACGAACTTGATGAATGACGAACGCAAGCGTGAGAGCTGCGCGGATTCGTCATTCCCCCATCCGCACCGTCAGCGGCATGAAATGGTGCGTCGTCCCGCCGCCGTTGTCGGCCACGAGGATGATGCTGTGCGTGCCGTCGGCGAGTTTGGGACCGAGCGTGATGCCCTCGAAATTTACTGCGCCCGTGAGCCTTTCAAAAAGGAGGTGCTTTTTCACCGGCACGACCTCCTTCGCATCCTTCAGCGAATCCACCTCCGCGATGTCCGTCGCATCGGCAAACTCCACGCGGAAAATGCGGACGCAAAAGCCGACCGTCAGCACGCGCTCCAGCACGAGCAGCTCCCCGTTTGGCAGCGCCAGCAAGTCGGTGACGCCGGTGCCTTGGTGTCCGATGCGGATGAGTGAGGGCTCGGTGCGGTAGGCAAATTGACCGGCGGGCTCGAACTTCGCGTTGAACTTTTGCAGCCGCACGAGCGCGCCCTTTTTCGCATCGCTCTCCGAGCCATCGCACTCCAGCGCGTCCTCATTTGCCGTCCACATTTCGCCGCGCACATCGTCCCACGCCAGCGACTCCAGGCTCTTGTTTTGCCGCGTCTGGCGGAAGACGCGTGGCACTTCGACTTTGAAGCTCGCGTCGCCATCGAGATCGAAGCCCACGATGCGGCTGCGGGTCTCGGTGCTGACGTAAAAGCGGTTTTTCGACGCCATGTAGATGAGCCCCTCGAAGTCCGACTCGTCCGTCTTTACCGCGATCTTTTTCCCAAACTCCGCGCCCGATAAACGGCCCGACTTGTCGCTGACTTCCAGTGTCACGGGAAAGAGTGCCTTCTCGCGATTGGAGACGACGAAAAAGCGATTGTCTCCGACCCAAGTGATCGCGCTGAGGTCCGTCGAGCCGTCCCATTCCACCGAGTAGTCGGGCTGCCCGGCGACGGGCTCGATCTGGGTTTCCGCAAACGCCGCGAGCGGCAGGACGAGTAAGAGAGCAAGACGTAAAATCACGCCGGACTATTTCCCCTTCTCCGGCAGGCGGTCGAAGTATTTTTGAATGGCCCCGTGGTAGCCCGGCGGGATGCGCTCGTTGCGGATGGCCTCGGCGACGCCTTCTCTCACCGCGCGCACGGCGTCTTGGTAGTCCTCCACTTTTTGCCCGGTCTCGCCGACGCCCTCTTCCTTCCACTGCATGAGCAATTTACCCGCGCCCATCTTCGTTTTCGATTTCTCGTCCTTCGTCTTCGTCAGCGCATTGGGGTCTTCGCCCACGGTGCCGCCGTTGCCGATGCCGGGATTTTGTCCCGCTTTACCTTGCCCCTGGCCCTGACCTTGGCCTTGCCCCTGTGCGATGAGGTCGTTGTAGAGCTTCTCGTAGTCGGCCATCGTCTTCGCATCGCCAGCGCCAGCGCCGTCGAGCTTCCCGTCCTCGTTGAGTTGCTTGGCTTTCGCCAAATTTTTCAGCGCATCTTCGAGATTGTTGGCGTCCTTGAAGTTCTCGGCGAGCTTCTCCAGCTCCTCCTTCGTGAGGTTCAGCGAATCCGCCGCAGCTTGCAGCGCATCCTTCGCGGCGTCCTTGTTTTTGGCCATGCTCATCTGCTCCAGCGCACGCTTCATGGCTTCGTTCGCGCCCTTGTCGCCGAGCTGCTCGCGCATCTGGTTGGACATCTTGGCCAGCTCCTTGGCGAGTTGCTCCATCTGCTTCTCGCGGTCTGCGCCTTCGGGCATCTTCGCGAGCGCTTCCATCTTTTTGTGCGCCTCTTCGAGCGCTTTTTTCAGCTCGGAAGCGTCGCCTTTTTTCAGCTTGTCGAGCATCTGCTTCATGGCCTGCGCCTGCTCGTTTGCGCCAAATTGCTGCGCGGCGCGCTCGACGTTTTCCATCATCTTCGGGAGGTCGGCGGTGGCCTTCTTCCACAGTTCGGAGAAGTCCTGCGCTTGCTCGTTCAGCTTCTTCGCGTTCTCCGCTTTCTCCACAGGCTTCATGTCCTTGAGCGTCTTATCGAGCTTCGTGAGGGCTTGCTCGACTTGCTCCTTCATCACGCCGCTCTTTTCCTTTAGCTCTTCCTTGCGGAGTTCGGTGAGCTTCTTGGTTTCTTCGAGCTTCTTCTCCAGCACCGTCACGGCCTTGCGGCCCTGCTCCAGTTTCAGCAAATCGAGCTGCGGGAGCCACTGCACACCCGCCGCCAGCACGGCCAGCGCGAGGAGCCCATTGCGTAAGCCGGGGAGGCAGTACAAAGGGACGAGCTTTGCCGGGTGCAGCGTCGCCGCCGTCTGCTCCGCTTGCTCGTGGAGCACGGCGGCAAACTCCGATGCGCTCTGCCGACTCAACGCAGCCGACAAGAACAACTCCTTGCTCCCCGAACGCTCATCCACCACCCGCGCCGCTCGCTCGACACCCGGCTTTCGCGCAAAGATCGCAGCGACAAAGAGCGCCACCACCGGGACGACGAGCAGCAGTTCAAACCGAACCCATCCCGCTGGAAACAAGCCCAGCAGCCGAGAGCCGAGCAACGCCCCCGCCGCCACCGCTGCAAGCACGAGCAGCGCACGATGAAAGCACGCTCCCAATGCCACCAGCCGGAGCCGGTTCGCAGTGCGGGAGAGCAGCCTGTCTGTCGCAGTCATTTTCACGCCGCAGACGCTAAGAGCGGGGAGGGGCGATGGCAACGGTTCGTTCGGCATTGCGGCTGCGGAGCGGTTGAACTTCACATTGCAAGCCGTAGCCGTGAAGGAGCCTGCGATTTAAGATGAAGAAGCCCGACGCTGCCTTTGCCGACAACTGGCTGGGCGCGCTTGAAGCGGGCGAGCCGCCTGAATTTGGTCAGATGTTCTCAGGGTTATTTTGAGCGGAAACACTGAATCACCGAAACAGACCAGCGTACGAAACCTGCTCTTAGCTGGGGAGAGCGAATTCTAAATGCTTATATATTCACATAAAGTTGAGGAATCCGGAGGTAGAGATCGGACGGTCGCGAATTTTCACGGTGCCAACGTCCGTCTCTATGACGCGAGCCGCGATCTCCGCCTTCTGGCTCTATTCACCGGTGCAGTCATGGTGGTGGCGGCGGGCCTTGCCTGGGCGATGCGCGGTGAAGATTACGTAGCGCCCTTACCGAGGTCTGCGCCTGAAGAAATCAGGCTTTTACTCGCCTCGCCTGCGCTGGATTCCGACGCGCTGATTCACTCGATGCTCTCGCTGCACTCGGCTCCGACGAAAGTGATGAATGACGGGATTCTCAGTTCAGCGCTGGCGGAAAAGCCGAAGGAACTCGCTCTTGCTGTGTGCGATAGCCTGCACGGAAGTCCAGCGGAGCCGTCCGCCGAACTCCTCATTCTTGCATATCAAGTCAACCCGCTGCGCTTGGCAAACGAGGCGATAGGGGACATGTATGCGCGGCTTGGAAAAGTGAGCCGCGCGGCGGATTATTACCGTCGGGAGTTGGCGTGGCATTCGTCCGAGGCGCTTCGGGCGAAGTTAGTCGGGCTATTTGCCCGTGACGGCGACTTGAGCGCGCTCTCGTCGCTGTTTTCCGATCCCGCGTTCTCGCCGTATTTCCCGCTCGAACTCAGGCTGAAAATTGCACTGCATCTGCGAGATTGGGGTCTCGTTGCCTCGTTGATCGCCGAGATGGAACTCCGTTCTATTTCTTTCCTTCCGCTGGTGCTGGCGCTCGCCGCAGGTCTCGCATGGTTCATCATCGGGCTGCACTGCGGCCAACCGAACGGATACTTTTGCTACCGGACCGTCGTGCCGTTGATTGCACTTTGCGTTGGGGCCGCCGGTGCGCTCGTCGTAAACTTCGTCGCGGCATGGGAGGACAACCTGCTTGGCGTTGCCCAAACCGGTGAGTTTCTCGCGGATTTCGGATATTTCGCCGGAGTGGTCGCTCCGCGGGAGGAGGTGCTTAAACTGGTGCTGCTCCTCCCTTTCCTCCCAACATTGCTGTCGAGGCGGGATCCGTTGGAGACGCTGATTGTTTGCGGCAGTGTCGGACTTGGCTTTGCATTGGAGGGAAACCTTCAGTTTTGCCGACTCACGCGACTGGAGGACGCTTTCGGAAGGCTGCTCACGGCCAACTTTTTCCACTTTGCCACAACGGCCCTCGCCGGTGCGGCGCTCTGTAACGCGCTGCAATCGGGATTGCCGCAAATGCGGTCGTTTCTTCGCACGCTCGCCGCAGTCATTGTCGCGCAGGCAGTGTACGATGGGTTTTCGCGCATCGAAGCCGTTCGATCCCTAGCGTGGGTCAGCATTGCGAGCGTGCTGGTCATTTCGAAGCTCTTCTTCTTGGAGCTTCGGCGGTGGCGCGATCGGTTTACGGATCAATGCTTTCTCGGTGCGACTTTGGTGATGTGTCTTACTGGACTTGCGGCTGTTGGTTTGGTCACGGCGTCCATTCACGCGGGATTCAGTGTTGCTCTGTGGTCTTTGTTGACGAATGCCCCGTATTTTATCCTCATGGGCCTCGTGTTTTTCCTGCGCTTCGACCATGATCTCACTCCGGAAAAACCCGTGCACGCTGCAACGCCATGATTATCGCCCTCACACTTGCCGTAATCGCATTGTTTCTCAATATAATGGGGAGACGTCGGATTTTAAAGGATGACGCGGCTCTGCGCGGAACTGCCCGCACCGCGGTGGCGACCTGCCCCGGCGCGGAGCTTGTCTTCGCGATCATACGCTGGGATCGCTCGCGAATAGGAGCAGGAATGTGCGCTGTATCGCTTTCGCTCGCGTTGCCATTTATTGGGGAATTGGGTGTCCGAATCCGCGATTGCCCGGAAGAAGGGGCGTTCTTTTCAAGGCTTGTTTATGTCATCCAGACGACACTGAAAGAGCAGACGCTTCAGGCGAATTCGGAGCATCGCGAAGTTGATCAGGCTCGTGAGCTGACGGCTAAACGCGAGAAGCTCCAAAGGGTTCGCCGGTATTTGGTGGACTGGTATGCGTTGCTTCAATTCCGAGAGGGCTATCTTTGCAGCGAGATTCCGGAGCAAACTTTGGAGTTCAATCTATACGCTGCATCCTATCACGGGTTGCTTGGAGTCTCAAAAAGCGAGGCCTCCGAGCTCGTTCGGATGGAGGCAAAGCAAGGCGAAAAAATCACGACTCAGGATGATGTGGGGAGTGTTTCGAATCGCTGAGTCGCTCGATTCAGCATGTGGTAAGTGCGGCTGAATCACTTCTTCCCCTTGCTCTTCTTGGGCTTCGGGCGAATGCGTCCGACTTTTCCTTTGCCGGGCTTTGCCTCGCCGACTGCGAGGGCCATGAACTCGGATTGGCTGTCGCATTTTGCCTCTTGGTTGGCGCGGACGACGAGGGAGTAGCTGCCGTCCGTTTCTAGCCGCCATGCTTTTGTATTGTCGGCGAGTCGGCGGAGGAGGATTTGGCGGAGGAGGATTTGGCGGAGGAGGATTTGGCGGAGGAGGATTTGGCGGAGGAGGATTTGGCGGAGGAGGATTTGGCGGAGGAGGATTTGGCGGAGGAGGATTTGGCGGAGGA
>CANIWM010000142.1 GCA_947471505.1 Chthoniobacteraceae bacterium
CCTAAAAACGGCAGTTGAACGGATTTTCAGAGAAAAATGAGCCTTGGACGGGTGAGTGATTTTCAACTGCTCCGCAGTTGGCAATTTCCAGAGTAAAATACCCTATTTTTCGGCCTCAAAAACGGGGTCAACTGCCGTTTTTAGGGTAATTTCGCCGGACACGAGCTGGACCTCACGGTGAAATGGAAAGCCACCGACCACCTCACCATTGAAGGCGGCTACAGCCACTTCTTCGCTGGCAGCTACCTCAGCGACACCGGTCCGAGCGACGACGCCGACTTCGGCTACGTGCAGGCCAGCGTGGCGTTTTAGCGGGGAGTCGCGACTCGTTTGGAAAATCGCTTCCCTCACGGCGGTGCGTTCTGGCACTGTCCGTCATGGCTGCTCTTGACGCTCAATTTTACAAAAATGCCGACGAGTTTTTCCCGTCCGTCGCATCCACTGCGCTGACTTATGATGATGTGACGCTGGCGACGCTCTTCAGCGATGTGATCCCGCGCGATACGAAGCTGGATACGCTGCTGCACGAGCGGCTTCAGCTCCATCTGCCCATCCTCTCGGCGGATATGGATACGGTCACGGAATCGCCGATGGCGATTGCGATGGCGCGGGCGGGCGGGCTGGGGCTCATCCATTGCAATATGTCGGAGCGGCAGCAGCTCTCGGAAGTTTCGCGGGTGAAAAACAATGTGCACGGGCTCATCCAAGACCCGATCAAAGTGCAGCCCTCGCAGGTTATCGGCGATGTGCTTGCGATCATCGATGAGCGGCGATTTGGGTTCAGCACATTCCCCGTGGTGGATGAAAAGAACGTGCTCATCGGGTTGCTGCCCGGACACACCGTCCGCCCACGCTATGCCTCGCGGAAGGTGGGCGATGCGATGCTGCCGCGCTCGCAAGTGCAGACGATCCACGAGAGCGCACTGGGCGACGATCCCATCGCGGTGGCCGACCGCTTTTTCACCGAGCACATGGGCATCCATAAGCTGATCGTCGTGGGCGATGATGACATCCTTCGCGGGCTGTTCACGCTCTCGGACATCGAGCGCATCTTGCACGAACGCGGCTCGCAGTTTAAGCCCGCACGCGATGCGAAGTTCCGCCTTCTCTGCGGTGCCAGCCTTGTGGGGATGAGGAAATCGGACGGTTCGCTGGATGGCGAGCGCATCCTCGGCCACGTCGGCGCGCTCGTGGAACGAGGGTGCGATACCATCGCCGTCTCCACCGCCCACGGGCACAGCAGCGGGGTGGGGGACATCGTGAAATTGATCCGCGCCGAGCACAAAGATTTGCCCATCATCGCGGGCAACGTGACCAGCGGCGCGGGCGTGGAATACCTCGTGGATTGCGGAGCGAATATCATCAAGATCGGCCAAGGCCCAGGCTCCATCTGCACCACGCGCGTCGTGGCCGGCGTAGGCATCCCGCAGCTCACCGCGCTCTACGTCGCCAGCCGCGCCGCAGCCGCAAAGGGCGCGACCATTATCGCCGACGGCGGCATCGTGAAAAGCGGCGACATCGTGAAGGCGCTCACGCTCGCCAACGCCGTGCTGTGCGGCGGGCTCCTCGCCGGTTGCCCGGAAGCGCCGGGACAGATCATGGAAATCAACGGCAAGCTCTTCAAACAATACCGTGGCATGGGCAGCCTCGCCGCCATGCAAGCAGGCAGCGCCGCGCGCTACGGCCACACGGGCAAGGACGCGACGCGCAAAGTCACCGCCGAAGGAATCGAGGCGGTGAAAGAAGTCAGCCCGCCCGTGGAGACCGTCCTCGCCCAGCTCGCAGGCGGCGTGCAAAGCGGCCTCGGCTACCTCGGCGCGCGCAACCTCACCGAGCTACGGCAAAAAGCGCGCTACATCCAAGTCACCAGCGCCGGCCAGCGCGAGAGCGCCCCGCACGACATCGTAGAGATCAAGGCGGCGAAGTGATGGAGCCCGCTTTACCATCGCTGCGCCCTGTGCTATCTCACGCGGTATGAAATCCGAACTTCTCGATGCCATGCTGGATTCTCCCGTGTTGCCTGAACTGATCCAGGAGGCACAGCGTGCCTTGGGACGTGAAGGCAGGCTGCGCGAGAAGTTTTACGCGGACATCACGCCCGAGCACAAATGGGAGTTCATCCAAGGCCAAGTCATCATGCACTCGCCTGCGCTCAATCGGCATCTGCTTGCCACACAGCGAGTGTTCAGTTTGCTGAATATGTTCGTCGTCACCCAGCGCATCGGGCAGGTGCGGATGGAGAAAGCGATGACCGTCTTTCCGCGCAACGACTACGAGCCGGATGTGGTATTTTTCGGCCCCGCAAAGTCTGCATCCATCGAGCCCGACACGCTCAAATTCCCTATCCCTGACTTCATCATCGAAGTGCTCTCGCCCAGCACCGAAGGGCGAGATCGGGGCATCAAATTTAAGGACTACGGGCTGCATGGTGTGCAGGAGTATTGGATCGTAGATCCAATAGCGGAAACCGTGGAAGCCTACCGCTTAGAAGAGGACAGCTATCCGCCCGTCGCTGCGCAAAAGGACGCCATCCTTTCGAGCGATGTCGTGCCTGGCTTCGACATCTCCGTGCGAGCTATTTTCGACGAAGAGGAGAACCTCTCCGCACTACGAAAGCTGCTCGGCGGGAAGTAGGTTCTCCCGCGACCTCCCGTGCAAATCACCCACCGACATGGCCTCTACCTCCCCGCCCACGACCTGTGGCTCGACCCGCAAAAGGCCCAGCCATTTTACACTCTATGAAACTACTCCTGCTCCTCACTCTTTGCGCCCTCGCACATCTGCGCGCGGAGACTCAAACTTACCCGCCGCACGCGAATGTGGTGGATGTGACGCGACCGCCCTACTCGGCGGTCGGTGATGGGAAGGCGGACGATACGGAGGCGCTTCAGCAGGCGCTGAATGAGAACGTCGGGCACCATCGCGTGCTCTTTTTCCCAAATGGAACGTATCTCGTGAGTCGCACGCTCACTTGGCCGAAGAAGTTCGGCGCACACGACAATTGGGGGAAGACGATGCTGCGAGGGCAGGAGCGAGATAAGACGGTGCTGCGGCTCAAGGACGCGACTTTTACCGATGGGAAGAAACCGGAAGCGATGATGTGGTGCGGTGGCTTTGGTTCGGCGGATTGGTTCTTCAACTACGTAGAGAATCTCACCTTTGATGTCGGGAACGGGAATCCCGGCGCGACGGCGTTGCAGTTTTACTCGAATAATACGGGTGCGGTGCGGGACTGCCGATTCATCGCAGGCGAAGGGAGCGGCGCGGTGGGGCTGGACCTTGCGCATCGGGATATGAATGGGCCGCTGCTCGTGAGTCGGTGCGAGGTGGTGGGCTTTCGGCGAGGCATCGCGACGGCGCGCTCGGTGAATAGTCAGACGTTTGAGAGCATCACGCTGCGCGGGCAGTCGCAGTTTGGCTTCGATAATGAAGGACAGGCGATCAGCATTCGCGGGTTGGTGAGCGAGAATGCGGTGCCCGCGCTGCGGAGCTACGGGACGATGCTGCTGGTGGATTCCACACTCACGGGGCGCGATGGCGCGGCGAACGTTCCAGCGGTGATCAATTACAATGGCGGCCGCATTTTCCTGCGCGACGTGAAGACCTCCGGCTACCAGCGCGCGCTCGGCGATGTAGCCACGCCGGACTGGGTCGCGGTACTGCGCATCAAGGGCGAGGACAAGGCTGGGAGCCTCGGGCCGCTCATCGCGGAGTATTGCTCGCAGGCGGCGACGAGCGCATTTCCATCGCCGCCGGAGTCGCTGCGACTGCCTGTAAAAGAGACGCCGCGCACGGCTTGGGAAGTCTCGTCGAAGTGGGCGGTGGTGGACGCGTTTGGAGCGGACCCGAGCGGGAAGAACGACTCGACTGCTGCGATCCAAAAGGCGATGGACTCCGGCGCGACGACGGTCTTTTTCCCCGGCAACTACAAGACCGTCGCACCCATTCTCGTGCGTGGGAAAGTGCGGAGCGTGGTCGGCATCAGCGGTTTTCTGAACTACGGGAAGCGCGACCTTTTGAACTTCCGCATCGAGGACGGTGCTGCGCCGGTGGTGACGCTGGAGCACTTCGGACACCTCGGCGGCGGTGTCGAGATTGCGACGTGCCGCACCGTCGTCCTGCGGAGTATGGAGACGCACACGATCAAGAGCACGCCGGCTGCGGAGGGCGGCGAGGTCTTTCTCGAGGATGTGGTGGGCGACGACTTCCGCTTCCGCAAACAGCGCGTGTGGGCGAGGCAGCTCAACATCGAGAATCTCGGCACGCACCTCACCAACGACGGCGGCGATGTGTGGGCGCTCGGCTACAAGACGGAGCGCGGCGGCACGCTCCTCCACACCCTCGGCGGAGGGCGCAGCGAGATGCTCGGCGGCTTTAGCTACACGACGACCGGGGGTAAACTCGCGCCGATGTTCGTGAACGATCACTCCTCCGTATGGGCGTTCTTCGCGGAGGTGTGCTACAACGGCGAGCCCTTCCCCATCCGCGTCCGAGAGACACGCGGCGCGGAGACGAAATCCATCGCCCGCGCAGATGGGCACACGGCTCCGTATTCCGGCTACGCGAAGAAACCCTAGCCGGTGGAGATCACCCACCGCCACGGCCTCTACCTCCCCGCGCACGACCTGTGGCTCGACCCGCAGAAGGCGCAGCCATTCGCCTACGTCTCCCACGGGCACAGCGATCACACCGCGCGGCACAAGGCCTTTTTCTCCACGCCGGAGACCGCCGCCATCATGCGCCAGAGGCTCGGCGGGAACCGGCGCGAGCAGACCGCCGTCTTCGGCGAACGCACGGAACTTTGCGGGGGAAAAGCCACGCTCCTCTCCGCTGGCCACGTCCTCGGCGCGGCGCAGATGTTTTTCGAGAGCGACGCGGGCTCCATGCTCTACACCGGCGATTTCAAACTGCGCCCCAGCCTCAGCGTCCTGCCTGCCCAGTGGTGCAAGGCGGATACGCTCGTGATGGAGACGACCTTCGGCCTGCCAAAATACCGGATGCCGCCGACTGCCGACGTGCTCGCCGGGATCGTCGCATGGTGCCGCGAGCAGCTCGCCGATGGCGCGACGCCCATCCTTTTCGCCTACTCGCTCGGCAAAGCCCAGGAGCTCGTCTGCGCCCTCATCGCTGCGGGCCTCACGCCGATGCTCCACGAGGCCGCGTGGAAAATGTGCGAGCTTTACCGCGAATTCCTGCCCGCGTTCCCCACCACCTATCGCCGCTGGAAACCCTCCGAGCAAACGGGCCACGTCGTCATCTGGCCCCACACCCGCGACACCGGCGAACTCGACCGCCGCTTCGGGAAATACCGCGCCGCCGCCGTCACCGGTTGGGCCGTCGAGAGCAGCGCAAAGTTTCGCTACGGATGCGCCGCCGCATTCCCCCTGAGCGACCACGCCGACTACGACGAACTCCTCCGCGCCGTCGAACTCGTGCAGCCCAAGCGCGTGCTCACCGTCCACGGATTCGCCGCCGAGTTTGCCGCCGACCTCCGCCGCCGAGGCGTGGAAGCATGGGCGCTGGCGCAGGAAAATCAGATGGAACTGCCGATATAAGTCGGCTCGACCATTGAAGCGGAGCAGCCAGTCGTGGTTGCCCGGCACGGCACATGATTCCCCCCTTGATCTCCGCTGCGGTTTTCTATCCCGTCCCGTCGCCAGATGACGGACGATCCTTTTCCTAGAGCCTGTCATGCACATTTGGAGAGGAGGGAATTGAGCATGAGAGAGGTGAAGGCGAGCCAGTGGTATCCGCCGAGAGTGGAGGCGAGGCGTTCGTAGTCGCGGGCGAGCCTGCGGAAGCGGGCGGCCCAGCCGAAGGAGCGCTC
>CANIWM010000143.1 GCA_947471505.1 Chthoniobacteraceae bacterium
CCCCTCCCCACCCAAACAAAACGCGCTGATTTTCTAAAACAGCGACCGCGCAACCACCGCGCGCAGCATCATCGACCTGCCGCCACCGTGAAATCCAACCCGCGCCGCTCCCCCTCGCCCTCAACCCTCAACTGCCGTTTTTAGGATTAGACGCGAATCAGGCAAAACACAAGCCACTCGTAGCTCTTGTGTCGCTATGAATTGAAAGGGGAAAGGCGTTGGCTGGAGATAGCCTATTTGGCCATGATTTCGAGCAACTCGACCTCGAAGACGAGCGTCTCGTTTGGCCCGATCTTCGGGGCGCTGCCGCGCTCGCCGTATGCGAGTTTGCCGGGGATGACGAACTTGAACTTGCTGCCTTTGTTCATGAGTTGTACGCCTTCCGTCCAGCCGGGGATGACGCCGTTGAGCGGAAAGGTGGCTGGCTCGTTGCGGGAGTAGCTGCTGTCGAATTCCTCGCCGTTGATGAGGGTGCCTTTGTAGTGAACTTTGACCGTGTCCGTCGCCGCTGGGTTTGCGCCTGCACCGGCTTTGAGGACTTCGTATTGGAGGCCGCTGGCGGTTGTTTTCACGCCCGCTTTCTTGGCATTATCCACGAGGAATTGTTCGCCCAGCTTGCCAGCTTCGGCGCGCTTTTGCTCGCCGATTGCCATCATCGCGGTTTGGAATTTCGTCATCGCGTCCTTGAGCTGGTCTTCGGGATATTTGGCAGGTTTGCCAGCGGTGCCATCGGCCATCCCGGCGTTGAAGTTTTCCATCTTGGGCATGAAGCCCTGCTCTTTCATGTTCGAGCCGATGTTGCGCCCGATGTAGTAGCTGACGATGTCCATGGGGACGCCGGCGAGCGGGTCGGCATCGGCCGCAGGTTTTGCAGCGGTCGCTGGCTTGGCGGCAGGCGCCGGTTTGGCCGGGTCTTGTGCGAAAGACGCGGGTATAATGGATGTGGCGAGGGCGAGAGTGAGGATGCGTGTGTTCATCGAAGCGCGTGTTGGTAGCGACTTCGGCGAACTGGTCAAAGCCGAAAGGTGACCTTTTTTCACGCACGCCCTATGCAGGCGAGTCGGGGGCCTTCTCCGTTTTACCTTCTTCTTCGTCCACGAGCGTGGCGCGTTGATGGAGGACGCGGTCGAGCTTTCTCCAGTAAAACCAGAGCCCGACGATATTCTCATACCGCTTGATCACCGTCTGGTGGTTATCAATCGCGATCAAGTCGCCGCCGCCAAAGCTCAGGATCGTCTCCAGCACGTCGCGGTATTTCGTCACGAACCGCAAGCCCGAGCGGTCCGTCAGTTCCGAGCCTTCGCCGAAGTGAAATTCCGCGATTTCATTCGGGCTGAACTTTTTCTTCCGATCGAACACCATCTCCAGCATCGCGCCGCTCCACGGGATGAGCAGGAGCCAGCAGAGCACATGCACGGTCCCGCGGTCGAAGCGAGGATCGAGGTCGGCAAAATGCTTCAGCACCCGACCGATGATGACGGTGTGGTGCAAGTTCTCCATGTAGCGCGCAAACAGCCACAGCAGCGCGATGAGCAGCGTCACGAGCAGCAGTTTTTTCAGCCCGAGATCGTGCAGAATCGCGATGAGGAAATAGAACAACACCGCGAGGAAAGCCCAAGCCGCAGTTCGTTCATTGACGATGCCGGGAACCAGCGCGCCCAGCGTAAACCCGACGGCGATCACCGCCCAAAGGTAAAATGCAGGCGGTGCAGAAAAGACGACGACTTCATCCACCGGCTTACTTCGGCGAAAAATCCACCGCAGTAGAAAATACGGAGAGCCCACAATGGCGACTAGCACGCCGCGCAGTCGCCTCTTTCGTTTCGGGGGATTCGTTGACGGTTCCGACGCATTACTCGCGACTTCGTTGTCATTCATAGTTGTAAGCGCGACGTTAGCGCATGTCGTCCGCGTTGCAACTCAACGCATCACGGCACCTTTGGCGGGGTCGGGCTGGATCGGGCGGATTGGGGCGAATTACTTTTCGAGCGTATCGAGGTAATCGGTGATCCGAGGGTCCGCAGGCTTTGGTGGCTTGGGCGCGGATTCTTTGACGGCGCGGAGGTAGCCGTCGAAGGCGTCTGTGCGTCCGGCGACTTGTGTGGCTTCAAACCAGTTCAGGTAATCGGTGATGAGCATCATGCGCTCCGTGAGCTTTTTGCGGTAGGCTTCGGTGGCAGTGACTTTTGGCGCGATGTCCTTCGTTTTTCCGGCGAGGAGAGATGAGACGATCTGTTCGTAATCAACGGCCACGGGTCGAAAGAACGGATTGGCGCGTGCGCTGAATGCGACGAGGCGGACTTGTGTGGCGCGGAGGGTTTGCTGGGCTCCGGGGAGGCTCAGGTATTTTTCAAAGTCGGCGAGGGCGAACTGCTCGGTGCGGCCCTTTTTGTCCACGGTGATTTGGAGGTTCAGAATGGTGGTGAGTTCTTTGTCGCTGTCTTCGAGCGAGAGTCCCTGCCAGCGCTCGGAGTCGGCGAATCGGGCGAGCTGGAGGCTCCACCACTTCGCCAGACTTTTCTCCGAATCGGCAAGGGTGGGAAACTGGCGCGTCAGGGCGCCCATTGCATCATTACTGGCAGCAGGCCAGTCGCGGATGAAGCGGGCGAACGCCTCGGGGCCGTTGGGCAGGCTGAGGAGCGCTTCGACGAGGCACATGGCGCATGCGCGGTCCACTTCGCCGGAGACTCCGTTCAGGAGAATCGGTGGCTGGGTGAGGAACTTTTCTAAAGGCGGAAGTTTCGAGCGGTCGGAGATGCTTTTGAAGACGTCGGAGTTCAGCTCGCCATCGCGTCGGCGAAAGGACTGGATGATGCCCTCAGTGGCCCACCACGGTGCGTCCACGATGGGCTTCCCATTCACGACGGGGCGGGCTCGGTAGGCGAGTTCTATGAGGACTGCCCGGAGGATGTGCTTTTGTAGATAGATGCTCGCCGGATCGTCGCCGATGACGACGTTCAGCTCGACTTTTCCACCAGCGGGATTTTGGACGAGGGTGAGCTTCACGCCCGGATCCGTCTGGTCCGGCACCGCAGGCTCCAGCGTCATGATGATGGGGAGCTTCCAGCCGTCTTGCGCGTGCATGAGCTTGAGCGCTCGTTCCTTTGTCTCCTCCACAAACAGCACCACCCGGCCCCGCAAATCCCGGTCGTCGCAATAGATGATAAATTGCCCCGAAGCACTGGTGCTGCGGTTCTTCAGGTCCACAGCCGACGCTGCTTCCAAAAGCGAAAGCGCGGCAAAAACGAACGCCCCTAGCCGGGGAAGTCTCATTACAGTGGCTTGGTGATGAACAGGATCTTCCCGTCCTCGACTTTGATCTCGGCGAGTCGGTCGGCCTGTTTGATTTCTTTGTCGTATGCGTTCCAGATTCCGCTGACGCACCAGTTCGCCACCGCACCGGCAGCGGCGGGATGGATGCCGAGGCGCCCCATGCGGATGTCCACGACTTCGCCGGCGACTTTCCCGTCCTTGACGACCGGCTTATACGTCACGCTGCTGTAAAGCGAAAGCCCCCAAGCATCGCGCTCGACGAATACGGTGATCAGCCCTGGCTTCAGCTCCACGACAGCGCGGACAAACTTGATGCCCGCGGTGCCTTCACCCGCCTTGAGCGTGTTCTTGATGCTGGCGTTCATGTCGTCCTGGGAAATCGTGATGGAGTTCGCCGTTTTCGCGCCCATGAGGAGGTCCCACAGCTCCGCCGCAGGGCGGGCAGGGAGATAGTCCTTCCGAGATTCTGGCACGGAATCCGGCTTCTGCCACAGGAGGAACATCGCCGCTACGATGATGGCGAAAATGACCACCTGAACCCCGATTTTCACATCATTATACCCAGCGCCCGCACGCCTTGGATTCATCATCTTCTTAACGCGACGGAGGTCTGCATCCGCCGAGTCCCCGCCCTTTGTGTCCTCGGCTTTAGGAAGGAGCGAGCGGTCGAGCTTCGAGCCGCAGTTTTGGCAATACACGCGCTCGGGCTCATTTTCATGTCCACAAGAGGCGCATTTGAGGGTCGGAGAATCGGTTTTTTTGGCCATCGGAATCAGTCTTTCTTTTTCGGTTTGGAGCTTGTTTCGACCACCTTCGGTTCAGCCTTTTTCGTACCGGAGGAATCGCTCGCATCCTTCTTGGCCGCGGTCTTGTAGCCGTCGCTGCGGTAGTCCGTGATATAAAAACCGCTCCCCTTAAAGATCAACCCCGCCCCGCTGCCGAGCATCCGCTTCACCGTTCCCTTGCCCCACTTCTTCATCTGGCACAGGTCTTTGGGGCAGGTAGAAAATGCGTCGTCCTTCATGGACTGGACGCATTCAAAAGCCTTACGGCACTTGGCACACTCGTATTCGTAGGTTGGCATGTTCAGTCGGTATCAACGCGTTTGGGAGGCAGCCTCTTAGTATTCGTCTGCCTGCACTGCAACTGTTCGTGGAGTTCTCACAGAGAATCCACAATCGCTCGTGAAAGCGGATTGCTCAGTTCCCAGCAGGAGCAGGCTCCGGCTTTGCGGGCTCTGGCGCTGGAGTCGGTGCGTCCGCAGGCTTCACAGGCTCGGCGGGTTTCGGTTCTTCCGCAGGCTTCGCTGGCTCCGGGGTGGGAGCGGGCGCTTCCGCTGCCGGCTTCACGGGCTCGACGGGCTTTACCTCGGGCGCGGGCACAGCGGGCGTCGCCTCGATCGGTGCTTTCGCTGGGTCGGATACCGCGGCTGGCTGCGCCGTCTTCGCGGCGTTTGCCTTGGCGGCCTCCTCCGCGCTCTTGCGGGCTTCGTCTTCCTTCTTCTTAGTGCGCTCCGTCTCGATGTATTTCGACACCGCAGTCAGCGACTCCTCGTTCTTCGAATAAAGGATCGAAAGCAGCAGCGTCACCACCATAAAGATGCCCGCCAGCCAGCGAGTCAGATTCGCCAACACATTCGTCGTCTGCGCGCCGAAGATATTGCTGGCAGTGTCCCCGCCAAACGCCGCGCCGAGACCCTCATTCTTGGGCCGCTGAAGCAGCACGACGAAAATGAGCAGGAGGCAAACGACGACGTTCACTGCGACGAGCAGCTTGGTCGTGATGCCGATTAATGAGACTCCGAGAATGATCATACTTTGAAAAAAGGGGGCGGAATATGTGAGGAACCCCTTTCAGTGGCAAGGTTCATTTTCCCCAAATTGCGGAACCGGGCGTGATGAAAAGGGGAAAGTAGCCCGCGAGTCCCGGGTGTGATTAAAAGTCGAATATGGCGCGAAGCGCCCAAGGAGCGGCGACATTCCTGTCGCTGTCCCCAAACGCGCGAAGCGCCTGATCTGAAGACCGTGCAGTTTTCGAGAGCCGCACGAATCTGATTGGGCGCTTCGCGCTTTTAGGAC
>CANIWM010000144.1 GCA_947471505.1 Chthoniobacteraceae bacterium
GTCAGGTCCGGCGGCAGGATTTTGCCCACCACTGCGGCCTCACCCAATAGGTGAACGTTTTTCGCGCTCGTTTCGTCGTGCATCTCTCTGTTGTTGCACGACTTCCGCCATTTTCACATCCGGCTAACTGCTTTATTTAGGTTTAATCAGCGTTTCCCCATGTCCGGTGTTCCCGATCCCGCGAGATTTGATTTGTGGGCAGCGCCTCCTCCCTCACATCCTCCCCACATGCGCTCTCTGCTCCTTTTCCTACTCACGACGCTCGCCTTTGCCGATGAACCCAAAGTCGGTCCACCTGCGGGCTCGCTGCTCATTCACGGCGGAGGTTCGTTAAACCGCGAAACCATCGCCGAATTCATCCGACTCGCTGGTGGAAAAGACGCGCCAATCGTCATCATCCCCACCGCCGACTCCAACGACGACTGGGGCGCACAGTATATAGAGAAGGGCTTCCTCACGCGCTCCGGCTGCACACACGTCACCGTCCTCCACACCCGCGATCGGGCCGTCGCCGACAGCCCGCAATTTGTCGAAACCCTCACAAAAGCACGCGGCGTCTGGCTCGATGGAGGGCGGCAATGGCGACTCGCCGACGCCTACCTCGGCACACGCGTCGTGGCAGAACTCCACGCCCTCCTCGCCCGCGGCGGCGTCATCGGCGGCAGCAGCGCGGGCGCGACCATCCAAGGCAGCTACATGGTGCGCGGTGCGCCGGAGGGCAACCACGTCATGATGGCGAAGGGCCACGAAGAAGGCTTCGGCTTTTTAAAAAATACCGCCATTGACCAACACGTCATCGCTCGTGGTCGGCTCGAAGACCTCCTCGGCGTCCTCGTCGCCCACCCGCAGCTCCTCGGCATCGGCATCGATGAAGGCACCGCCATCGTAGTAAGCGGCGACCGGGCCAGAGTGATCGGTGCCAGCAAAATCGCAGTCTATGACAGCGCCTACACCGCCGGAGCCGACGGCAAACGTTACTTCCTCCTCGCCCCCGGCGAGACGCTCGACCTAGCGACCCGGCGAAAGGCGGAGTGATGCCGTCCGCTTTTAGTGAACCGCCGATTTAAACCCGACCGCCGCTTCTGAACCGCAGATAAACGCACATCTCCGCAGATAACGGAGGATTGCGCGCCCTCTATTCAGGAAAATAGAGGACAATCCATATGTGCCATCCATCTGCGTTGATTTGCGTTTATCTGCGGTTTCAATCGCGGCGTTCGGGTTTCATTGGTTTCACTCCAGCCACATGACGCGGCGGCGGAAGTCGAACGTGACCCGCCAGCGCTCTAGGAGTTCGGTGCCGATGCGGGCGGTCCAGAGCCCTTGCGCGGTGTCTATCGTGGCGTCGCGGATGGGCTGCTCGCCAATAAATGCGAGGGGAAGTTTGAATTGTAGCCCAGTGGTTTCGCCGCCGATTCCTGCGGCTCGGTAGGTGTTACCCTTGGCGGCGATGGAGTCCATTCCCCACGCCTTGAGGATGTCGCGGTTGATGAAAATCTGGTCCTTCGCTCCGGTGTCCACCATCGCTGGGATGCTGTATTTCCCTACACGGAGTGGGACGTAGAAGAGGCCCTCGCGGATGGTGAGCGGGATGGCGCGTGCGCCGTAGCAGGGGACGAAATCGGTGGCGGGGGAGAAGGTGACGCGCTTGGCGGGGTAGTCGAGGGTGACGTAGTTGAAGCCGGAGAATGTGGGGCTGCCGAGGAGGTTGACCTCCAACCCGCCGACGCGGACGCCGGCGAAGACGATGTTCGTCTTGGAGCGGCGGAGGACGGTGATGAAATTGCGGAGGGCCATCGGGCCGATGTGGATTTTGTCAAAGCGGGCGAGCCACGCCAGCTCTTCGCCGCCGACGCCGACGACGCGGAAAGGGCGCGTCTCGCTGGCGAAGACGTGGGCTTTTCCGCTGGCGGCGAGCTTGGCCTCGACGACGCTCATTTGCGCGCCGGTATCGAGGATCATGGGGATGGGCTTGGATTTGTTCAGCGAGACTTCGACGGCGGGGAGTCCGACGAGGCCGCGCTCCATCGGCACGGATACAGGCTCGCGCGAGAGTGCGGCGCTGAAGACCTGCATCTCTTGGCCAGTGGGGGTGAAGTTGACGCCGAATTGCTCTGCGGGCATGGAGCGCGTTTTCAGCTCGCGCTCCAGCGATGATGAGATGCCCGTGGAGCGGACGGCGCAGCCTGTCAGCAGCGCGGCGGAGGCGAGTAGGATGAGCGCTTTCATCTACCAGCGCGGCAGCATCCGCCGCCAAGTGGGGTCCACATGTTTGCGCATCTCGGCTTCGTCGTCGCGCTTGCGGTAGGGGCACTTTGCGTAGCGTTCGCGGCCACGGGCGAGCTGGTCGTAGTCCAGCTCGACGCCGAGGCCGGGCTTGTCGGAAATGTGGACGCTGCCGCCGACGATGGGGACGCGCCCGCCGAGGACGATCTCGTCTTTTTCCTGACTCCACGGGTAGTGCGTATCGCAGGCGTAGCTGAGGTGCGGGGTGGCGGCGGCGACGTGGGCCATGGCCATGAGGGAGACGCCGAGGTGGGAGTTGCTGTGCATGGAGAGGCCGACGCCCCACGTCGCGCAAATCTTCGCGAGCTGCTGCACTTGCCGCATCCCGCCCCAATAGTGGTGGTCGCAGAGGACGATCTGCACGGCGTCTTGTGCGAACGCGGACGGGAGATCGCCGAAGCACGTCACGGCGACGTTGCTGGCGAGCGGCACGTCGAAGCCAGCCTCCATCAGCTCGCGGCGGACTTTCGCCATGCCGGGAATACTGGCCGTCGGGTCTTCGAGATAGCCGCCTGTCTCGCGGCCCAGCTCGACGCTCAGTGCCTTGCCGACGCGGATGCTCGTCTCGATGCTCCATGCGCAATTTGGGTCCATGCGGACGGGCATCTTTAGCTCGGCGCGGAGCTGGCGGACGGTCTCGATCTCGATGTCGGGATGGAGGACGCCCGCTTTGAATTTGATGTCCTTGAAACCGTAGGTCGCGACCATTTGCCGCACCTGCCGGACGAGCCCCTCGGGCGTGAGCGCCTCGCCGTATTCGTCCTCGCGGGCATCGTCCCCTTCCCCGCCGCCGCCCGCATGTTTATAAAAAGGATACGCGCTGAACGGCACGGCATCGCGCACTCGCCCGCCGATGAGGTCGCACACGGGCTGGCCCACCGCTTTGCCGATGAGGTCGAGGCACGCCGTCTCCACTGCGGAAAATGTGCGCGCTGTGGCGTCGAGCGGGTTTTCCCCCGGCACGAGCATCGTCTGCGAACGGTCGTCGCCGCTGCCGCGTCCCTCGACCATATCCACGAGGGTGCCCGTGAGTTTAAAAGGGTCCGCGCCGAGCAGGCGCGGGCGCAATTCCTCCAGCGCCGCAGCGGGTGCTTCGCCGCCGTAAGTCTCCGCGATGCCGGTGAAGCCGCTGTCGCTTTTCAGCTCCAGCACGGTGCGAAGCGCGTAGGGCTGGTGCAGGCCGTAGCTGCTCCGAATCGGCGGATCGGCGATGGCGAGTTTATGGACGTGGACTTCTGTGATGCGCATGGTGACGGGCGCGGAGTATCCGAACGCGCGCGGATGTGGAAACCTTAAACGGTTCTTCGACTCGGGATTACGCTATTTATATGGCTCGGAAAACTTTCTTGTCGCACCGCCGTTCCCTTCCCGCAATGGTGCCGGGACATGTTAAGACTGCTTTTTTTAGGGGATATTGTGGGGGAACCAGGTCGCAGGGCCGTGATTGAAACGGTGCCGCGCTGGAAGGAGGAACGGGCGATAGATTTCGTCGTCGTAAATGGCGAGAACTCTGCCAACGGGCGCGGCATCACGCCGAAAATCTGCACGGACCTGCTGCGCGCGAAGGTCGCCGTCATCACGAGTGGCGATCACATTTGGGACCAGAAGGAGATCGTCCCGCACATAGACATGGAGCCGCGTCTTTTGCGCCCGCTCAACTACCCGCCTGCCACGCCGGGGCGCGGCAGTATCGTGCTGGATACGCCGAAGGGCAAAGTCGCGGTGATCAATGTGCAGGGCCGCACTTTCATGCAGCCCCCGCTGGAAAATCCTTTCCTCGCCATGCAGGAGGAAGTCGAGCGACTGCGGCAGGAGACGCGCGTCATCTTCGTCGATATGCACGCGGAGACGACGAGCGAGAAGATCGCGATGGGGCGTTTCCTTGATGGAAAAGTGAGCGCCGTCGTGGGCACGCACACGCACACCCAGACGGCGGACGAGCAGATTTTCCCCGGTGGCACGGCGTTCCTTTGCGACGCCGGGATGTGCGGCCCGGCGGTGAGTTGCCTCGGGCGTGAGGTCGAGCCGATCATCACGAAATTCCTCACCGGGCGGCCTATCCAATATCCCGTCGCCAACGGCCCCGTGCGGCTGTGCGGCGCGCTGATCGAAATTGACGAGCAAACCGGCAAGGCGCTGCGCATTGAGCGCATCTCGGAGATGTACCACGAACCGCGCTGAGCGGGGCGGCGAAGCCCAAGGATCGCCCTATTTCCGAGCGCCATACGAAACTGATGTCGAAGGCGAAAAATCTTGCTCTGCGATTCCGATTTCTCCAATGACTCGCGAAACTCCTTAATCTCCAATGAACGACGACGCTCCACACGACTACTCCAAGGACTTCAACGACAATTCCTTTTGGGACAAGCTCAAGCGGTATTCTGCGGCCATAGGCAGCGAAATCGTAGAGAAGGCGCTGATGCTCTACTACTCTCTTCAAGACAGTGACACGCCTCTGTGGGCTAAAGGGATTATCCTCGCCGCGCTCGGCTACCTGATATTTCCCGTTGATGCGATACCCGACTTCATCCCCGGCGCTGGCTACGCAGATGATGCAGGAGCCTTGGCTGCGGCTTTTGGCACGGTCGCATTTCACATCAAGCCAGAACACCGAAAGAGCGCAAAAGCGAAGATGCGCGAATGGTTTTCGGACGATTCGACTGAAACGAGTGATGCGGTGTAGCTGCGTCGATTGGCGCGAATGGCGGACACCACAAATACGAACCGCCCCTTCTATGGCATTCTTCAACCACGATAAAAATACGGCTGGTTTTCACGAGTGTCTGAGTAAACCTAAAAACGGCAGTTGAACGGATTTTCAGAGAAAAATGAGCCTTGGACGGGTGAGTGATTTTCAACTGCTCCGCAGTTGGCAATTTCCAGAGTAAAATACCCTATTTTTCGGCCTCAAAAACGGGGTCAACTGCCGTTTTTA
>CANIWM010000145.1 GCA_947471505.1 Chthoniobacteraceae bacterium
ATCGGTTTCGCGCGGCTCTGGGAAACTGCACGGTGCTCGAAATTGGGCGCTTCGCGCTTTTAGGACGGCGGCAGGAATGCCGCCGCTCCTTGGCTCGCTTCGCTCGCATGAGGTCGCTATCGCGACCTTCACGCTGTTCCACTTTTAATCACACCCGCGGTAGCCATAGGGCAAAATGCGGATTGGCGCTTCCAGAAACAAACGTCTATCATCCTGCACTATGACGATCACACTACCCGACGACCCTGCATTGCTGCACCTCGACGAAGCGCAGTTGAAGCTCGACCTCGCTTGCGGGCTCTTCGCTGCGGGCCGAGTATCGCGCGGTGTGTGCGCCCGCATCGCCGGGCTTGCTTCCTTCGAGTTCGACGAAGAACTCTATCGCCGAAAAATCCCGACCTTCACCGAGGAGATGCTTGAGCAAGACCTCGCGGCGCTCGAAAGACTCCATCGCCAGTGATCGTCGTCACGGATACTTCGGTCGTCCTGAATCTCTGCTGGCTCGGGTTGGAGTCTCTGCTCCCAGCCATCTACGAAGACGTCCTCGCTCCCGAGCAAGTCCGGCAAGAATTTGAGCGCAAAGCGGTGACCGACCCGCGCTTTGTCGGACTACGATTTCCCTTCTTCATCGCGATCGAGAATACCACCGTCATTCCAGCTGCTCTCACCGATAATCCGGACCTCGATCCCGGTGAAATCGCTGCCATCGCGCTCGCTCTAGCGCGAGGTATCTCCGACGTGCTGATTGACGAATCAAGCGGACGCGCCGCCGCAATCTCCCTCGGTCTTCACGTCACTGGCCTCCTTGGTATTTTGATCGAAGGAAAGCGCCGCCAACTTGTCCCGGCCTTGCTCCCACTCCTCGATAGCCTTTCCGCTGGCGCTAGATTCTGGATGGATGCCCGCCTCCGGCAGCATGTCCTCCGCATTGCTGGCGAATTATGATCACTACGCCTGCTCGGGCACGCCTGCCGCGATCTCGTGGACGAGGGCGGGGATGCTGAGGCTTTCGGCGAGGCCGTCGTAGTTGAGGAGGATGCGGTGGCCGAGGACTTCGGGGGCGAAGGTGCGGATGTCTTCAAAGGCGACGTGGACGCGGCCTTCGGCAAGGGCGCGGACTCGGGCGGCGCGGATGAGGGCTTGTACGGCGCGAGGCGAGGCTCCCCATTTGACGAATTTTTTCACCGTCTCGCCGCTCTCTTCGGCGGCGGGGTGGGTGGCGAGGACGAGGCGCACGGCGTAGTCGCGGAGTGGGTCGGCGACGACGACTTTCTCCAAGATGGTGCGGAGTTCCATGATGCGGTCGCCGCCCATGATGCGGGGAACGTCGGTGCTGCCGCCGAGGGTGGTGCGGCGGACGACTTCGTTCAGCTCGGCGCGGTTGAGAAATGGGACGACGAGCTTGAACATGAAGCGGTCGAGCTGGGCTTCAGGGAGCGGGTAGGTGCCTTCTTGCTCCAGCGGGTTTTGGGTGGCGAGGACGAAGAAGGGCGGGCGCAGGATGTGGGTGGTGCCGCCTGCGGTGACGCTGCCTTCTTGCATGGTTTCGAGGAGGGCAGACTGGGTTTTCGGGGTGGCGCGGTTGATTTCATCGGCGAGGAGGAGCTGGGTGAAGATGGGGCCGCGGCGGAACTCGAACTGGTAGCGCCCGTCGGGACCGGCGCTCATGACGGTGGTGCCGATGATGTCGGCTGGCATGAGGTCGGGGGTGAATTGGATGCGGCGAAAATCGAGGTCGAGCGCGCGGGACATGGCTTTGACGAGTTCCGTTTTGCCCAGGCCGGGGACGCCTTCGAGGAGGACGTTCCCGCCGGCGATGATGGCGGTGAGGACGCCTTCGACGACGCGCTGCTGGCCGACGATGACGCGGCCTACGCTGTCGCGCAGGCGGGCAAAGTCGTCACGGAACTTCTGGGCTTCGGCTTGGAGTGCGGCGGTGTCGGACATTGAATTTATGATTTACGATCTGTGATTTGTCGCAAGCGCGAGCCTCCAACAATCACAAATCGTAAATCACAAAAGCTTTTCCGGAAGGAAGACGGTGAATTTTGTTCCTTGCGGGCCGGTTGAAAGGAGGATGGCTCCGCGTGCTTGTGTGACGAGGCGTTTGACGATGCCGAGGCCGAGGCCGGTGCCTTTCCCAACAGGCTTGGTGGTGAACTGTTGGTTGAAGGCTTTCTCCAGCGAGGTGTCGGTCATGCCGGGGCCATTGTCGCGGATGCTGATCGCGACAAATTTTTCGTTCGGCTGGAATTTCTCCGCGGCGACGAAACGAGTGCTGGGGCTGTCTTTAAACGATGTCAGGTCAAACGATGGGGGGAGCGATTGTGCGACGACTTCGACGCGGTGCGGGGTATCGCACGCTTGGAGGGCGTTGATAGTGAGGTTGAGGAGGATTTGAAGGAGGTCGGTGCCGTGGACGAGGGCGACGACGTCGGGGTCGAGGTCTTGGACGGTGAGTTCGTTGCCTTCGCAGCTCGGGTGTTTGACGAGGAGTTCTTGCAGGTCGGCGAGGATTTGGTTGATGGCTACGTAGCTGTCGAGGTCCGTCTGGCCGGAGCGGAGGTAGCCCAAATAACGGCGGGAAATCTCGATGCAGCGGATGACTTGGCGGTGAACGCGGGCGATGCCGCTGCGCATTTTTTCGAGTTCATTGCCTTCAACGGAGGAGGTGTTGTTCACCTGACGGTGGAGGAGTTCGATGAAGCCGTTGATGACGGTGAGGGGGCTGTTTAAATCGTGGAGAACGCTGCCGTAGATGGCACCTGTTTCCTTTGCGATGTCGGCTTGTTCTCCGCGATGTTGGAGTTCGCGCTGGAGGGAGGCGAATTGAGCTTGGATTTCGGCAACGTTGAGGTTGGCGCGACGTTTTTCGAGCGCCTTGGCGGCGGCAGTGCGGAGGCTGGGGATGTCGAAGGGCTTGTTCAGATATTCGCGGGCACCGAGGCGGAGGGCTTGCCGAGCGGTGTCGAGGGTCTCGAACGCGGTGAGCATGATGACTTCGATGCCTTCGTCGATCTCCTTGAGCTCGCGGAGGACATCGACGCCGGACATTCCTTGCATGAGGATGTCGAGGATCGCGACGTCGATGGTGTTCTCTTTGGCGATGCGGACGGCTTCGCGCCCGTGGGTAGCGATGAGGACCTCGAAGTCGCGACTGAAGACGACTTTGAGCGAAGCTCGCGGCCCTTCTTCGTCATCGACGACGAGGAGGGTTGGTTTGCGGTCCACGGTGCTAGAATTTTTGGCCGAGGCCGAGGCTGATAGCATGGGAGTTAAATTCGTAAGTGCCATCCGCGAGCGTGCCTTGGGAGATGGTGCGCTCTGGACCGTGTGCCCACGAATACGCGAGGTCCCAGTCCCAGCCGCGATAGTTTCCGCCGATGCCGGTGGAGAAGATGTGGCGATTACTGTCGGGGACGCCGGGATTGAACGAACGGCTAGGGACGGAGTTTTCCGAATACATGTAGCCAGCGCTGGCGGTGAGGCCGTTGTCGAAGAGGTAGCTCACGCCTGCGGAGTACATCCACGATGATTGGTAATTGAAGTCGAGAGCGATGTCGCCACTCTTTTGGTGGAGGAAGAGGGTGTTTAGATTGTCCCAATCCGTCCAGTCAGCGTTGACTTCAAGATTCCACTTGGGCGTCGGGCGGTAGCTGTAGCCGAAGACGATGTGTTGGGGGAATTTGATGCCGACATCTGAGTTTTCGCGGGTCTCCACGCCGCCGACTTTGATGGTGCGGGGGCCGATATTCAGGTTTGCCGTCGGGATGGAGACGTGGGAGTCGCCTTCAAAATCGATGTCTGTCTGGCTGCGGTAGTTTACGCCGAAGCTGTGCTGTGCTGTGGGTCGCCACATGAGGCCCGCGTTCCAACCAAGGGCGTAGCCTTCGCCGTCGAACTCGAATTTGTCGTGCCGGAAGAGGCCGCCGTTATCGAAGATGCCGCGCTTGAGCTGTGCGCGCCCGTAGTTGATGGTCGCGCCCGCTGCGACGGAGAACGTCTCGGAGACTTGGTAGGCGACGACGGGATTGACAGTCAGATACATCAACTCACCGCTGATTGACTGGCGGCGAAATTGGCTGTTGTCCGGCCATTCAATGCCGAGCCCATAAGGCGCGTAGCTGCCAAAACCGAAGGTGAACCGCGAGCCCGGCGCGCGGTATGTGAGGTAGGAAGAGGGGACGATTTGGGCGGTGCGCTTGATGTCGAAGCCTGCTCCGCCGCCCTTTGGTGAAAACTCCGACTCGAGCGTGATGGCCATTACATTGAGCCGTGAGCGAAGCCCGCTGTCAGAGGAAATGCTTGGCTCTTCCGCAGCGACGTAACCTTTCCCGTTTGGTGCGAGTGAGACGGAGTGCTTGGCGAGGTCCACGCCGTTATAGAGCATCGAGATTCCCGCAGGATTGTAGAAGACCGCCGACGGATTGTCCGCCGTAGCGACGAAGGCGTTAGCGCGGGACATCGCTCGGGTGTCTTGCTCTGGGACTCGGAGACCGAGAGCGAAGGTGGTTACAGGGAGTGCGGCCAAAAAGGCGCACGTTAGAATGGCAGGTTGGGCTGTTTTCATGGTGAAACCAGTCTTAGGGAAAGGCTGAAGAAATCGGCTACGCCTGTAAAATAGCGGGACAGCGGGCGAAAATGCTGATCTAAGGAAAGCACAAACAGCGATGGACAAACAATTGAGCTTTGCAGCAGCCGAATACGCCGGAAAAAAGAAAACCACGAGGAA
>CANIWM010000146.1 GCA_947471505.1 Chthoniobacteraceae bacterium
CCTGATGCACCGCTCGATCCGACGACACCGCCATCTGAGGCGTTCGACCGCATGGAGTTCGTTGTAGTGATGGGTGAGACTGCCGGAAGGAAGACGCAACGCTTTCTTCCAATTGTGCGAACCGACGCAGGCGGATTCTTTGGCTTTGGCGACTCTAACTTACCGCAGTTCGATGGTATTGAAGGGAGGTTCGCGGGAATGTTGCCGCCGGTGGAGCCGCCCGCCGAAACACGAGCAATGGCGCAGGCACTCCTTGCTGCGATGGGCGTCACGCGCGATTCGTTACAGCCAAAGCCCGGCAACAACTAGGGCATCAGCTTCCGATGGATCTGCTCGATGATCGCCGAGTTGTGGGCGATGACCTCGGTGCTCTTGGTAAGCGCCGCGACCATGTCGGCGTTGGCGGTGCGCAGGTGCGTCTCGAACTCGGTGCGCACGGCTGCAATCTCACGCTGAAGTTCAGCGATCTGTCGCATGAAGTAGCGAGTGAGGAAGTAGATGGTCACGAGACCGATGACGAGCAAGGCGACGAACATCCAGCGGTCGTCCTGATGCGCTGCGTGATCTACGGCTTGAATTGCTTTGTCGATGTCCATGCCCAGCGTGCGGCGTCAAATGAGCAACGCGGGTTTTCAGAATTTCCCGGTACATCCCGCCACGGCACTTTCAGGGCATGGCGCGTGTGCGGTATCCAGCACGCTCCGATAAGCGTCCTCGCCGGGCCACATGTTGTAGAACGCGCTGGCCGCGCGGTGCGGCATCATGCCGATCCAGCGTTCGGCGAAAAAGCGATCGGCGTTGAGCTCCACTTTGGGCAGGGTTTTGAGGAAACCCGCGCGTGCCCACCAGAAATTGCCGCCGAAGAACGGACAGTCACCGAATTCAATCCCCATGGCCGCGCAGTGGGGCTTCCAACGCTCGGGGGTGAGATAGAACGCACCGCTCACGTCAAAGTCGTCGTCGATGAGAGGTCGGACCGCCTCGGGCCAGCGGGTGACGCAAATGCGGGTCATGGTCCGGCGCCAATCGGTGGCTTTGCGGAGTTCATCGGGGCCGCGTGGATCTCTCTCGGAATAGGTGACCCCTTTGGAGTGCGCGTAGAAAATGAGCGCTTCGTCCGGAATCGTAGCGAGGTCGGCTTGGAGCCGGATGTGCGTCGCCATCTCGTGCCCGCAAGCCACCTGCCAGACTTGAACCTGCGGTGCGCGACGCAGCACTTCGTTACGGGCATTCGCCCAGCGGGACACCACGATGACGATCATCCGTTCGAGTTTCTGTTGAAGCCCGGACATCAGCAGTTCCGTCATGTGCTCATCAAAAATATCCAGACCACGGCGCTCTGCGCCAGACGGCAGAAACAAGTGGTAATAGTGAAAGGCGAGCGGCAGGGACGGGTTTGGTTTGCGTGCCGCGTATCGCTCGCGAAAGTACGGATAGGCGTAGTGCTGGCTGGACTGAAATCCAGTGCGGTGCAGTTGAACGACGCGCGGTTGGCCGGAACCGGGCCACATTTCCGCGTCGTGACGGGGACTGAACAACGCGGTAGGAAACTGCTCAACCTCTCCGATCAACGCGTGGCGCTGCAATGGCGGCAGACTGAGAATGTATTCACTTCGCGCCCACCAGAAGTTTCCGGAAAAATGAGGGTGTGGGTGTTCCTCCCAGTTCACACCGGCAATGTCCGTTCCTGCCTCCAGTTCGGCCACCGCACCCCGCCATTGCTCGACACAGAAATACTCGAGCACACGCCGCCAGTCGCGAACGGCGAGGTTGCCCGGATGGCTCAAACCTTTGCCGTGAAAATAAAGGACGAATGCGTCCTCGCGGAACGCCTGCACGTCTTCCCAGAGCATCCGGAGCGTGCCGATCTCGCCCTCCGCCAAAGTCGCCAGAGTGTCGTGCCGGAGAACGACATTACGCTTTCGCGCCAGCCATCGCACCGCAGCTTTGAGCGTCTTGGTGGGGAGTGCGCTGTTGATGACGATGCGGTGGGCGGCATCGAGCAAGCCGCTGTCCTGCAATGCTTGCATCTGCTCGGCAAAGAGCGTTTCCCACCCAGGTAAATTCGCGAGGTGGTAGAAGACCAGAATCGGGTGGCTCGGTTCGCTTGGAATTACATGCGGTTTCGGCGGCGACACCGCATGGGATTCGCGCGAAAGTGGAGGAATTCTCGGCGGCGGGACGAACCGAAGTGAATCGGCTCCGTGTGAAGTCGCCGGCAGTTCCCGCATTGGAGCGAAGTGAGGAATTTGCGCCGCATCCGCCTCGATTCGGAATGGTCCCTGGCCTCGTGCCGTTCGGATGCGCGCATTGGGAGGGCACGGGCAAACTGGCAGCGCCGTGCAGTTGAGCCACCGTGCGCAGAGATGATACGGATGAAACCAAGGGGTTCGGGCGAAATCGTGTAGATGCACCACCCGATTGAGCGCGGCCGCCAGCGCCGCTCCGAAAGCCGCTGCCCGCTCAAGTGGAACGGTGACGAAAAGATCCACGTCATGCCACGGTCGGCTTTCGCCCCGAGCATGGGAGCCCACGAGCCCGACCGTGCCGATGCTGGCCCGTGCGGCTTGGCTGGTAATGATATTAAGAAGGTCCGGATTCATGCGAAGTGCGATCAAAGGTGCAGGGCGGTGTCGAGTCGTGGTCATCGAGGCCGAAAATTCTGAGCGTCGCTGGAGCGATATTCGCGAGCGTGTGGTCCTCCCCGACGTCGGCCGTGATCGACGCCGGCGGCGCGATGAACCAATCGGTGTCCGTTGCTGCGCCTGCCGGATGCGGCGTGTAATGTCCGTGTGCGTTGTTCCCGTTGCCGTCCGCATACTTCACGCCCGTGTCACGGCCGGTCTTATGTGCGCCGGGCTCCGGATGGATCGCGTAGTCGGCCGTAACCGAATAGTTCGCCGTGAAATCGAACCCATCCGTCGCCGGCCCCCCGTAGGTCTGCGGGCCGTGATTGCACCGCTTGACCTCGGTCGAATCACCGGTCCACGTCAGCGTCGCGATCAGACAGTTCGGCGGAAACGTGAAGCTGCCCGAGCCGATGTAGTGAATGAACGGCACGACTCCCGGCGCACCGTAGTCCGCGAAGAAAGTCACCGTGCCGCCGGGATTCACCGGGACATCCCTGAACGTGAAACTTTGATTCATCCCTGGCCAACCGGTGCTGAGTTGCGCAGGCCTGAGTGCTCCGGAAACGCTGAGTGTGCCAACGCCCGCCGGGCCGCCCGCGATGCTGACAGTCACATAGATGGTGCAAGTCGCCGGTGGCACGATGAAGCACGATGGGCCATCCGTATCGAGGTCGGCTAAAACCTCTACGGTGATCGTCGGCACGTTGGGATTCGGAGGCTGGTGTGGTCGCGGAGGCTTTGGTGGCACGGGAGGTTTCGGGCCATCGCCTCCACCATTGCCATCGACGCCGGAGCCCCATCCTCCCCATCCGCCGCCGGTGTGGCCGCCTGGGCCGCCGCCATCGCTGTCACCACCCACCGGATCGGAGATCGGTGGATTCGGCGGATCAGCCGGATCGGACGGGTTGGCCGGATCGCTTCCACCATTGCCAGGCGGCTTTGGCGGCAGCGGAGGTTTTGGCGGCAGCGGAGGTTTTGGTGGACGCGGCGGGTCGGGAGGATTCGGAGGATCGGGCGGGTCCGGTGGCTGTGGCCCATTGGGCCACGGCTCATCCGTCCAATCGCGCGCCATGAACTCTTCCGCGCCAAAATCACTTTGTTGCACGACGCGACGATCTGCGAGCTGCGTCTCCCACACGGGCTGGCTGATGAGCCAGACGTAGTGCTCAACGGTCAGCCACTTGCGCCACAACTCCCGCCGCACTGCGCGCCCGTCGCGCGCGATGCTCCTCGCCTGAAACCAATTCAGATTTTTCATGGCAGTTCGAGTTGCTGAGTGTCGGCGATCAAATCGCGCGTCACCTCGACGAGGAACGTGCGCGTGGTGTTGCGGAGAAGCGGCGGCCCGACTTGCGGATCGTAGTTGTTGAGCTCGATCCACTCGAACTCGCCGAGTGCGTTGAAAAGTGTGCCCGCGTCCTTTTCGTAGTTGGTGAGCGCCGATGTCAGGTCGGGGCTATCGAGCCGCACATGCAGACGAAACGCCGTCTGCTCGCCTTCGCCGAGTTTGCGCCAATCATCCCCTTCCACGAGCACGGACTCCGGCTCCAGTTCCTTGAGCGCGAATTTGAGCGCGGTGATGTCGAGGTCCGCCACCACGCCGCCTTTGAGAAACGTGACGTGGAAAACCAGATCGTCGCCGCGTTTGGTCCAGAACAACGGCCCGCTGTCTTTGCCTCCGGCGCTACCGAAGTTTTGAGGGTTCAGCGAAACCATGCGCGTCAGCAGATCGATATAGACTTCGAGAACGCCCGAGGGTCGCACGCTTCCGCTTGCCTCAATGCCGAACGTGAAGATGACCGGATCGCTTGCTCCGTCTGAGTTGCCCGCGATGAG
>CANIWM010000147.1 GCA_947471505.1 Chthoniobacteraceae bacterium
GGGCTTTTCTCTTCACCGAGAAAGTCCTTGCTTACGATCACGCCCTTATGGCTGTGGCCTTCCTTGTCCCCGGCATTGTTTCCGGGGCCGTCTGCGCGGTCTTGTGGCGTAAAGTGGGCCTCCGCTGTGACAAAGCCAGCTCCGGCTCGTAAGACAAAGAACCCACACCCGCAAGCTGACGGCAGCTAATCCATCTCAGTCCCTTTCGGCCAGCATTCCTTTCTCCTTGCAATGAATTGGTGAAACTGGAAATCTCCCAATCATGGCCAATTTTGATATAGTGTTATGGGGCTTTATCGTGGTGCTTCTCACTGGGGGGCTGGTCGGTTACTTCAAAGCTGGGAGCCGTGTGTCGCTGCTTACGAGTAGCCTTATCGCGGCTCTCCTGGCGTTCGCCGCATTGGGATTTTTCGGCGCAACTACTTCCCGCTCGGTCGCGAGATTCATGGTCGGGTGTCTCTTTTGCCTCTTTGGCTGCCGCTGGTGGGTGAGTCGTAAGTTCATGCCTAGTGGCCTCATGGCCTTGGCAGCGCTTGCGACCAGCGGCCTGCTGGCGGGATTTGACGATCATCTGCTAGGAAATGGCTTTTGAAGGGGCCGGGTCGAGCTGGCCCTCGCGTGGCGCGGAGACGGGGTGTGAGAGGGTGTGCAACTGCACCGGGTAAATCGACTCCGTTCGCTTCATCACGACCCCGAGCACGGCACGTTTTGATTTTCACAGACAAAAAATCGGGCTCATGCGTCTTAACAGGAGACCGGACGCCTGTCGTCCTCCCAATCATGAAAGACCACAGCCTGAAACGACTCTACGATGCCCACGCATCGGGGTTGTTTCATTACTTGGTCGCTTTCACCAAGACCGAGGTCGATGCACGCGATCTGCTGCAGGAGCTTTTCATCAGGCTCGCACGGGGCGCGAAGATGGATTTGCAGAGCGAAAAAGCATTCCTTTTCCGGCTGGCGCACAATCTCGCCATCGACTGGCTGCGGCGGCGCAAGGCGCGATGGGATTCCGAGGAGCAATTGTTGAAGGAACTCGACGGAAGTGGACAGCGCGCCGCCGACCCCGATGCGGCGCTGCTCGCGCGCGGCTTCGCGGACGCGATGAAGACGCTGCCGGACGAACAGCGCACCATCGTGCAGCTCAAGCTCTGGGACGGCCTGACATTTGAGGAGATCGCGGAAACGCAGGGCATCCCGCTGAACACCGCTGCGAGCCGCTACCGTTACGCGCTGGAAAAACTGAGGACGCTGCTACGCCCTCTCTACGAAGAACTGCAATGAACGACGACGAATTCGAAAAGAAGCTGCACACTCTGACCGGTGCGCTGCACCGTCCCGATCCGACTCCGGCGTGGAAGGCGGAAATCCTGGCGCGCGCCCGTCGCGAAGCGGCGGCGATTCCATTCAAACGAACGCTGCCGCCGCGCTCGCTGATGTTCGGCTGGGCCGCAGCATGGGTTGCGATCCTTGTGATGGATTTCACGGCTCCGTCGAATCCAGCACCGGAGACAAATCTCTTCGTCGGCGTGCCCGCTTCGAAGCCTGAGCCCAAGGGGGTGCCACCGGCTGACTCCACCGCGCCGACCTTGTTCGCCTTCCATCAACGCATGAACCTCAACCTTGATCTCCCTCAATGAACTTCTTCAAACGCCTCTGGTTGAAACGCTGGTTCCGCAGTCTCGCGTGGACAGCGGTGACGCTTGTGACTCTTTATGTGCTGCTGTGCAGCTGGCTCAACTGGAACTGGGGCCGGCAATGGACCACGACCGTGGCCATGCTGAAGGCCGAAGGAGAGACGCTCGATTTCCGCGCCGCGATGAACGATCCGGTTCCTGAGACGGAAAACTTCTGCGCGATTCCTTTGCTCAAAGATCTGGCGCTCGCCGTGGACAACGATGTGAACAAAGGCGAGCCCGCCGAGAAGCGGAATCATCTTGATGCGCTCAAGCTGCCCGACGGAAAGAAGGGTAGTGTGCGCCCCAAGCTCAACAATCAGGGCGTTGGAAAAGCCGTGGACCTCAAGGCGTGGGCGGAATGGCTGCGCAACGAAGGCTCGCCGACCACGGCTGCAGATTCCGCCAACTCCGCGCGCGAGGTGGTTGCCGCACTGTCGAAGCACGACGCGGTCGTGCAGGAACTCGCCGCCGGTCTCAGTCGCCCAAAGGCACAGTGGATACCCGAGTGGAAGACACGCGAGCTGCCGGAGATGCTCTTTGCCATCGCTCTGCCGCACTACCAGAGCGTCCGGAACTTGAATCAAACGCTGGCATTGCGTGCCATCGCCGCGGCTCGTGCGGGTGATGCGGCGAAAGCACACGAGTCCGCGCTGATCATGGCGCGGCTGACTCAGGCAGATTCGAACGATCCGTTTCTCATCGCCCTGCTGGTGGCGGCATCGGATGCAGCGGTTCTTTGCGGGAGCATCTGGGAACTCTGCGATGTTCAGGCAGGAACGGCGGAGGATTTCGCCAGACTCGAGTCTGCGCTTGCGGCGCTCGATTTTCAGCGTGCTGCCTTGCGAGCGTGCCGCAGTGAAATGGCCGCTGGTGTGAATACGCTCCAATATATCCGGCGCAATCCGGCGCGCGGGCCTGGCTTGATGCAAACGGTGGATGGCAGCGGCCAGCCGGTTGGCGGCACTCTGCCCTCTATCGCATTTCGTGCGATCCCGCCGGGCTACTTCGATGCGAGCGCTTCTGTCATTTCCGAAGCCGAGTTCAAATACCTCATCAAACCGCTGCGGGACTACGGATGGCCGGAGGCGCGTCAGGCAGCGAAAGACTGGGACAAGGAACTCGCCGAAATGCGCGGCAAAATCTGGACAAATCCAACTTACATCATGGTCTCGCTCATGGCCCCCGCCATGACTCAAGTGATGAGCCGCATCGACTACACGGAGGCCCGGGTAAATCAGGCCATCATCGCCTGCGCGGTCGCGCGTCATCGGATTGAGAAGGGAAGCTATCCCGATTCACTCGCTTCAGTGAAGCTCGCGAGTGGCCAAGCTTTGCCTCTCGATGTGATGAACAACAAACCGATGGGCTATCGCAAAACCGCTGACGGAACATATGCGCTCTGGAGCGTCGGCCCCGATGGCAAGGACGACGGCGGGAAGCGCGTGCTGGATGAGAAGAAGCCGGAGAACACCAAGTTTCACGACGACAAATATCTCGGCGACTGGGTGTGGGATTTTCCAGCGAATTAGCCGTGCCGCATCTCTGACCTTGCGCTCGTGCTCTTACTGCGATGGTTACACAATCACGCCACAAACCGATGCTTGCACCACCCCCTGCATTCCTCCGTCGCGCTCCTGCGCTGCAAAGGATAATTATTAATCCGGCAAATAGATAGCGCCGCAATGGTTGAGGACGTAGCTGTTGCGTAATGAAAGAAGATGCACGTCGATTGAGCAAGGAACAGCAGATCGAAGCACGTCGCCGAGCGATGATTCTGGAGGGTAAGGGCTGGAAGGATCGTGATATTGCCCAGGCTGTTGGAGTCAACGAGCGCCCCTGAACCCAACCCCGACGAAAGACTCAATCGTTCGCTCAAGAGCAAGCTCAGCCACCTCCCGGCACCCAAAGACGAGCGGGCATTGCACAAACAGACCATTGGCCAGCTTCGCTCCTGCCATAAACAACCCGAGATCATCCGCTCCTTCTTCACCTCTGATACCACTCAGTATGCTGCTTGAGGTGCTATCTCATTGCCGGATTAATAGACTCCGCCCGCTTCATCACGACCCCCTCGAAAAAATCGCATCGCAACGCCCGATTCGCCTCACGCAGCCGCTGGTAGAACGCGAGCGCATCGCCTGCTAGATGGCATGGGCTTGTCAGGCGGGCGTGCGACCCCCAATATTGCCGACCTATGAACACACCAACCGATTAAGCTGGACATCGACGCCCACGCCCGATTCTATTACGTGGCTCGTGGACGGGGGAGCGGTTCTCGCGGAGCTATCACGCGGCCTCGGTGGTGGGGACATCCTGAACATCTGCGTGAACGCGATTCATGCAGGGAGCACGGCGGCCGATCCAGAGCGCTGGAAGGTGAGCCAAGCGATGATTGAAGCCGAGATCAAGAAGGCGCGGAA
>CANIWM010000148.1 GCA_947471505.1 Chthoniobacteraceae bacterium
CTAAAAACGGCAGTTGAACGGATTTTCAGAGAAAAATGAGCCTTGGACGGGTGAGTGATTTTCAACTGCTCCGCAGTTGGCAATTTCCAGAGTAAAATACCCTATTTTTCGGCCTCAAAAACGGGGTCAACTGCCGTTTTTAGGTTAAAGCTCCACCTTCATCGTGCCGCGCATGATGTGGCAATGACCGGGGAAGGTGCAAAGATACGGGTATTCGCCAGGAGGCAATGCGTCGAATTTCAGCACTTCCACTTCACCGGGGTTCAGCAGTTTCGAGGCTTTAATGATGTCGGCGAAACTCGGGATGTAGCTCTTCGCGATGGCGTCCGGATTCGCGGCTTCGGCATCGGCTTTTTTGCAGCAATCTTCAATTGCGCCGGGTTTCACGACAACGAGGTTGTGCTGAAGCGAATCGGCATCTTCGAAGACAATCGCGAACGACTTCCCGGCTTTCACCGTGAAAGTCATCTGGTCGTATTTCATGCCTTCAATGGCCTTCAGATTGATAACCTGATGCGTCTTGGCGAGAGCACCGAGATCCTCGGCGACTTTGGGCTTGCCCGGATTTTTCAATGCGAGCGAGATGTCGCGGGAAGCCACGCTCGGCTTGCTGGCAATCAGGGTGTTCAGCACCGTGAGTTGCGTAGGCGTTGCGTAGCGGGCGAAACTGCGCGCCACGGCACTTGTATCCGCCCCGGCACTCGTATCCGTGAGGTTTGCTCCGGTGGATTTACCGAGCTTTTGAACGGCGATGTCGTCGAACCAAGCGCGCCCTTTCGCCAATCCCCAGCCGCCGTAGAGGCAGTTGATCAAAATGTGATCGACCGAACCGGATGCAATCTTCATCGAGACGCGCGTCCAGTCTGTCGTGCCGGTGACCGCGTTGGTTCTTGGCTGTCCGGTGGGGAATGAATGAATATTCAGCAGTGCTCCGGTCGCGCCTTTGAGCCCCTCGGTGCGGACCCATGCGGAGATTTCGTAGTCCATTCCTTTTTCCAGCGCCACTTCCTGCGCCCAACCAAGGTCGCCGCCGTCGGTGCTTTCAATTTTCAGACAGTTCCCGGCACCGCCGCGTCCGCTCGGGGCCACACTAAACTCGCCCTTCCCGCTATACGTGCGTTGGCTCCATGCTTCCGGTTTGCCGTCTTTGATGGAGTCGAGCGTGCCGTTCTTGATCGCATTTTCCGTCTTCACGACCTCGACCTTCGGTACGTCGGCAGCCGCGAGTGGTTTGGCCGAGTTGATCGTTGCGGATAGGAAACCATTGCCGTGGCGGGACGCGGCAATCGTGAGCGCGGTTGGCAGCCACTTATCCGCTTTGATTTCCGCGTCGTTGGTCAACTTCGCCAGCGCTTCGCCCGCGGGGTCATACGCAGGCTGGTCGGCCAACGAGAGAAGCGCGGTCAGGCGGACGAGCGGCTCTTTATCCATCAGCAGTCCGGCGTCCAAAATCGCCTGCGCGCTGCCCATTGAACGCGGCAGCATTTGCGCCGCCGCGCGACGAACACCCGATGCCGGATGCTTCAGCGCAGCCGTCAGCGTAGCGGCATCGGCTGCACCCATTTGATGCAGCGTCCAGAGCGCGTGAAGGGCGCCTCCGGCGACCCCAGCCTCGTCGGGCTTGCCACTGGCGACGATCGCCTTCAGCGCGGGTGCCACATCGGTATTTTTGCGTTCGACGAGCAGATGCTGCGCGGTAAAGCGCCAGAATTGGTTGTCGCTCTGAATCGCCTCCAGCAGCGACTTCGGATCATCCTTCGAAAGCTTCCATTGTTTCGACGGCGTTCCGCTCTTCCACGAGAGCTTCCAAATGCGGGCACGCTGCGTGTCTCGGAGTTCGCTAACGAACGCGTTGCCCCGTCCGTTTTTCGCAGCGAACCCTCCACGCTGTTCGCTCGGTGTCGGGTTATGCTGAATGATGAACGAATAGAAGTCTGCGACCCAAATCGCGCCATCGGGCCCCGTCTGTGCAAAGACCGGCGCGAAATGCTCATCATCGCTGCCGAGTAGATTCCAGCCGTTCTTCGTGACGAAGTGTGTGCCCTGTTGCTCAACGATTCCTTTATGCAAAATGTGGACGGTCGGCTCGCAGATGAGCGCCACGGAGTTCCACCACTCGCGAGGGAAGCTGCGGGCCGTGTAGAAGTTGTGCCCGGCCTCGGCGGTATAGCCGTCCATGACGTCAACCTGCCGGATGCGCTCCATGTGCTTGGGCGCTTTCAAATTGGCCATGATTCCTGGATTCGTGGGCTGCTCCAGACCATCGACCATGTCGTAGTAACGGCGAGGGATGGGCTCATAAACGCTCGGCTGATTGTTCGCCGTGCTCCCGAAAATGTCGCCATTTTCGTTGAATGCAAATCCCCACGTATTGTTCGAAGTCTTCCCGAGAAATTCCATCTTCGTGCCGTCCGATTTGAAGCGGAAAAAGCCCGAGCCAAACTTGACATTCTCGCCGCCGACCTGACCGCTGAACGAGCTATAGCCCACGCAGCCATAGACCCAGCCATCAAGGCCGAGCTTGATATTCGATGAGACTGCGTGCGTATCTCCGGAGCCCCAACCGGTGAAGAGAACCTTGGATTCGTCCGCTTTGTCGTCGCCGTTCGTGTCCTTCAAAAAGAGCGTGTGCGGTGCCTGCTGCACGATCACTCCGCCATTCACAAAGCACAGCGAAGTCGGGCAACTCAGCTTGTCCGCAAACACCGTGCTCTTTTCGTAAATCCCGTCTCCATCCGTGTCTTCAATGATTCGAATGCGATCGTTGCCAACCTTCCCGGCCGCGATGTCTTCCGGACGGGCGATTTCGTTCGGGTAGTCCACGGTCTCGACGATCCACAACCGCCCGCGCTCGTCCCACTGAAACTCGATCACGTTTTTGAGCTGCGATGAATCCGCCTCGCTCGCCACGAGCTTGAGGTCCATATCCACAGGCTTCTGGATGCGCTTGCGGGATTCCTCCGGCGAAAGCGGGAGCTGATACTGCGGCGCAGGGGTCCGTTTTTCGTAGTTCGGCACTTCCTTCGAGGCATCGTATGCCAGCGGCGCAGGATTCCATTTTTTGAAACGTGCGGCAGCTTCGTCACCCACACTCCATAGGATTCCGCGGAAGAGCAGATCGTGGAAGCCGGGATTGCTCCAAGTCCGTTCGTCGTGCCCGTAAGCCGTGTAAAATACGCGCCCCTTGCCCTCGTTGCGCACCCAAGTCCATGGCTCGTCGTCGCGCTTTTGCAGAACAGTCCGACCGGCCTCGTTGTGCATCGTGTGAACGTACGTTTCGTCCCACGTCTTGAATGGAACAAAGCCCTTCATGATCGGATGATCCGGCGCGAGAATCGTTGTGTCGAAATCGCCCGTTCCATGGCTCTTGAACTGCGCCCCGACAATCCGGATGAACTCCGGCGAATTCTGAAAACAGTAGCTCGCGCAGTGAATCGGCACCAGTCCCTTGCCGCCTTGCACGTAGTCGATCATCGCCTTCTCCGCCTGCGGGGTGATCTTGGGCCAGTTGGCATAAATCGCCAGCGCGTCATACTTCGCCAGGTTGGCGGGATTGATGTCGGAAAGTTTGTCCGTGTAGGTCAGATTGATCCCCTTCGGATGCAGGGCAGGCAATGCTTGAAAGAAGCGGACGTCGGGCTTGTGGTGCCCGTCGTCGCCGAGGAACAGAACTTCGAGCCGGCCGGTTTCATCAGCAAATGCGACGAACGGCGAAAGGAGCGCAACTAGTGCGAAGATGGGTTTCATATTAAGTTATGGTGAATGGAAAAGAGCCGCGAGGTTGCCGGGGAAGTCCTCAATCCGCCATGAGAAATCGCGTTCTCTTTATGTGAAATCGCGCACTCGATCCCGCGAATGACCAGATTTTGCCCATGCGGTCTCGGCAATCCACCTTGCAAAAAAAACCGCGCTGTCGGGGCCGGAACAAAAGCGGAATGGAGACGGAACAAAAGCGGAATGGGCAAAAACGGGCGCGCATCAGCGCGGGACGCCCGCCTC
>CANIWM010000149.1 GCA_947471505.1 Chthoniobacteraceae bacterium
CGGCGGCGGCTGCGCAGGAAGTTCGGGACGGCAATCGACGCCAGAAGGGCGATGATGGCGACCACGATCATGATTTCGACGAGCGTGAAGCCCCCGCGTTTGGTGTTTAGTTTCTGTAGCATTGTATTATTTCGTTTGTTTGTTTTGTATTTAGTTTAGCTGCGGTTCCCCGCAACAAATCCACATTAAGCAGCCGCAGTGCCAAGCCTGCGGGCCAATTATGAAAATTATACAAATAGCAGGACCTTCATCTGAATGAGTAACACTCCCGCCTCACGTCTAAAGCAAATCCCGGCGGCTATCTGGGTATTTACGGGCGCTTTCCTGATCCAGTTCCTGATCCTCTACTCCATCGCGGAGACTCGCTATTTCCCTCCCGACAGCGACGACATGAAGTTTTACAACGACTGGGCGCTGCGCATCGGCTCTGGGCAATGGTCCGATGGCAAGGCGTTCTACGGAATGCCCGGCTTCGCTTACGCGCTGGCTGCGATTTATTCAGTGACAGGAGGCTACAGTCCCGAGTTTTCGCCGTTTCTCCTAGGGCAGTTGAACGCCCTGTTTCACGCGCTTACCTCGACGTTCATCTTCCTCATCGGGCGGCGCATTTTCGGCAGGGAAAAGCTCGCAATCACAGCCTCCGTGGTTTGGCTGGCGATGACCCCTGCGCAAGTGTTTACGGCCATCCTCATGCCTACGTCGTGGGTCATTTGCGGATATTGGGGCGCTGCATTCTTCATCCTGCGTGCGGTGCAATCCGAGCAAGCACCGCAACGAAAAACATGGCTTCTCGTGGGACTCGGAATGGGCCTGCTCGCAGCGACGGTGGCCACGATCCTCATGATGCTCCCGCTGATGCTCCTGTGCATCGCAGTGACGAGCGGGCGGGGCGAAAAGCGCGTGCCCTCCATCCTCGCGGCGCTCGCGGGCGCATTCGCCGTGTCGTCCAGCTTTTCGGCGGCGTTTGATTTTAGCGGAGCGCGACTGGCGACTGCGCTGGCGGCAATTGGGCTGGTTGCGGCGATGTGGAAATTTCGCGCGATTTCTGCCCGCGCAGCACTGCTGCTGGCGGGCGTGTATCTCGCCACTTCACCCGTCTGGCTGCACAACCGACTCGTGGCAAAAGACAACGTCTTCCTCTCCGCGCACGATGGTCTGAATCTTTACATCGGCAACAACGCAGAGTCCAACGGCTACACACGCATCCCGTCCACGATGAGCTCCTCGCAAGAGGGGATGCTGCGAGACTCCGAACTTATCCCACAGAAGGAAAATGGCCGCGCAATGCCGCGCTCGGAGATTTCCGCCTATTGGAAAACTAAGGCCCACACCTTCATGCGCGAGCACCCCGGCGCTTGGCTGAGACTGCTCTGGGTGAAGTTCGAGAACTTCTGGAACGTGTATCAATACGACGACCTCAGCATCCTCAAACTCCTCCGCGACGAAGGCGCAGTGCCGCCCGGCCTACGCTTCGGGTTCATCGCGGCGCTCGGGCTGGCGGGGCTGCCGTTTTGCTGGGCGCGCTGGAAAGCAAGCCGCTGGGTCATCGGCGCTGTCTGCCTGCACATCGGCTCGCTCATGCCCGTCTTCATCACCGAACGCTACCGGCTCGCAGCCGCACCGGGCCTCATTCTCCTCGGTGTCGGCGGCCTCGCGATTCTTTGGGACCGCCTCCGCCAAAGCGATTGGCGAGCGGCACTCCTCTCCATCGCGGCTCTCGCCGGGGCCGCGTGGTTCTGCACGCAGAGCCGCGTGGATGTCGGATGGGCGCTCGATTTCTACAAAGCGGGAATCCGCGCCACACAAACTGCCGCAGCCACCAAGGACAAAGCCGCACTCGACCGCGCACAGCGCAACCTCGAAACCGCCTACGCCTACGTCGCCGAAAATGCCGACCTCGTCTTCGCCATGGGCAATCTCTGGATGGAAAAAGGCGACACCCCCCGCGCCGAAGCCTGCTACCGCGGCGCCTTCGCCCTCTCCATCGCAGCGAACCCCGAACGCGGCCACGATGGCGCGCTGACGAATCTCGGCATCATCGCCACCCGCCGCGAAGCATGGGCCGAAGCCGAACGCTACTTCAGCGAATCCCTTCGCTTCGACCCCGCCGATGCCAAGACGTGGTTCTTCCTCGCCGAATCGCGCAGCAAGCTCGGCAACCGCGCCGGCGCACTCGAAGCCATCGAGAAAGCGCACGCTCTCCGTCCCGGCCACCCCGAAATCGAGAGCCTCCGCGCCGCACTTCAAGCCCCGTGACCAAGACCAACCGCGCCATCCTCACGCACTTTAGCGTCCTCCTTTTTGTCGCAGTTCTCATCATCACGCTCGCCCGCTTTTTCCCCATCGCAGAGCGCATCGCCGACCTCCAGCGCAGCCTCGCCACGATGCCCGCCGTCGCTCCCCTGCTCCACTCCCTGCTCCTGGCGATGTGCAACATCCTGCTCCTCCCCGGCGGCCTCCTCGCCGTTGGGGCCGGGCTCCTTTTCGGCGTCTGGAAAGGATGGGCGCTGAACCTCATCGGTGCGCTCCTCGCCGCATGGGTCGCCAATCTCATCGCCCGCACTTTCGCTCGCAGCTTCATCGAGCGCAGATTCCTCCAGCAACCCCGCTGGGCCGCGCTCGACGCCGCCATCGCCACCGAAGGCTGGCGCATCATCTTCCTCACCCAACTCCACCCGCTCGCCCCCAGCAGCCTCCTCAACTACCTCTACGGCGCGACCCGCGTCCCCGTCGCCCAATGCCTCTTCTGGACCGCCCTCGGCCAAGCCCCAGGCCTCCTCCTCTACACCTACCTCGGCAGCATCTCGCGCACAGGCATCGAGGCCATCCACGGCGTCAAAACCATCACCGCATCCGACTGGCTCATCTGGCTCGCCGTCATCATCCCGAGCGCCATCACGCTGGCGCTCATCGCCCGCGTGTCCATGCGCATCTTGGAGAAATCCGGAGCCGTTGAAGCCGAGAAGTCTTCCGCCAACTAATGAGTGCTGCGGCTTAACCGCTCAATCCGCTACCGGATCGCTGCGGCAAACTCTGCGCTCGAAAAGTCGTTCGCCAGCGCATTCAACGCTTTTGTGATCGATGAACGACCTGCCGCTTCAAACCCGCCAAAAGGATAGAGGTTGAAATTTCCACCCTCGGCAGAGCGATTCCACACCGTGGCTCCCGCGCTGTTCACGACGCGGACATCAAGCGTCAGCCCGCCCCATGTGAACACGATCGGAAAGAAATACGTGTAGTTGCGGAAAGATGGCTCCTTCACTTCGCAAACGATCCGCTTCTTCCCCTCAACCATCCCGGTGATGCTCGGGCTATAGCCAGAAATGGCGAGCGCGTCGGAGATACCCTTCATGACGTTCTCCCCGGCAGCAGGCTCAAAATACGCCGGTGCTACCGGGATGGCGAATACCGTAAACGTGCCCCAGCCCACGCGCTCCGAAACGCCGGACGCTTTTGGGCTGACATGAACAGCGCCGCTCTGGGTCATCGCTGGTTTCGTCAGTGGCTTGTGGTCGAGTTTAACGGTGCAACCGGAAGTGATGAGGAGGGCGACGGCAGCGAAGAATGCAGTGGTGAAGTGTTTCATAAGGGCTCGTGGAATATCTACCGAAGATAAACCTAAAAACGGCAGTTGACCCCGTTTTTGAGGCCGAAAAATAGGGTATTTTACTCTGGAAATTGCCAACTGCGGAGCAGTTGAAAATCACTCACCCGTCCAAGGCTCATTTTTCTCTGAAAATCCGTTCAACTGCCGTTTTTAG
>CANIWM010000150.1 GCA_947471505.1 Chthoniobacteraceae bacterium
GACGCCGCGCCGCGAGTCCCCTATCTACCGCCCTCCTTTCACGGCGGGATAGCCAAGTGGTAAGGCCGGGGTCTGCAAAACCCCTATCCGCGGGTTCGATTCCCGCTCCCGCCTCTCCCCCCTGTATTCATCAGGGTTTTAGGGCATTTTCAGCCAAATAAAGCGGCGAGTAAGACCAGTAAGTAAGACCACGGCCAAGAGATTCCAAACGAATCCACCGTTGTATTTTTCGTTGCGCGTGAGTCGCTGGCTCCGACATATTCCGTGCATGCAGCGTGAAAAAAGAACGACGCAACCGGCGAACGGATCGCTTCGCTTCAACCGAAGCCGACCGCTTGTGCGACTTGAACTGATCGAAAGCGACGAGCACTACGCCTTCCCGGAGGATTTCTTATGGTGCGCTGCTCGGGAACGCTTCGGACTCAAAAAGGGTTGATTCGTAGGGAGGAGATTTAAGGTTTGTGCGGGAAATCGAATCACATAGACCGGTGCCCAGCACAGAGCACTCCATTCATTCGCGCCGGATGCGTTTGCATTCGGGTCTGATTTCTTACCGGTCCGCCGTCGCTCCCTGGTTTGAAAAATGGGCAGGACTATTACGAAAATGAAGAATCGGATTGCACTATTGCGGGCGATGTTTCCTGAAAAATCTGACGCGACTCTGGCCAAAAAGATTGCGAATCGTCGGCGAATGTACCGTAGCAATCTGCTCTCTGAAACCTATTTCGCAGATGTCTCCGCGCGCATTTTGTGGGCCGCCGGTGTTCTCTCAAAGCCAGAGGTTAAAAGCAAAGATGCGGAGGCCGACAGGGTCGTTGCGAACGAGATTCTGGATGATACTTTTGAGTTCATCGCGGAGGTATTTGAATTACTTTCCAAGGCGGCATTGAAAGCGCAGTCTGGGACGAGGGAAATAGTGCTCAATCGGATGGTGGAGCATTTAGTTTCCGGCACAGACGACATCTACAGGAAGTTTCAAAAACCGGACCAGTGGGCAAGCGTTCGGAAAGTCGCTTTAAAACGAACGGATTTCCCATCAATTGTATCAATTTTTGGGACTGAGAACAAAGCGTTTGAGAAAATGATTCTTGAATCGCTTCAACTCGGTGTCCGCAGTTACCGAGTAGATCCGAAACGCACACTTTCTTCCGAAGCCCACATGGCAATGGAAATCGTCGAGACCATCCAGAGCAGCTTCGGAAAGCCCGACAATATCTACGAAACGGCATATCCTAAGTACAAAGAACTGCGTTTTTGCGACGCCAACAAATCCGGGTGGGCGAAACTAATCGAGTTTCACATGGATTTTCATCAGGCACCGGAGGGTTGGTTCCGTTCCAAGCTCGAACGGATGGATCTTGCGAAAGAATACAACCGAGCGACGCTGATGAGCTGGTACGAGAATACCGAAAGAGCGCACAAAGAAGTGGAAGTCTGCGACTTTTCAAAGCTCGGTATTGATCTATCAAAAAGGAAAAATCGATGGCTCAAAACATACGCGAATGGGGTTCATTGCTTCAGGAGAATCAGCGATATCCGCGAGTTCCGTAGCCTGCTTCGATCAGGCAGAGATAAGAGTGTGACTACCGAAGCCAAACTTTTCATAAAAGTGAAGCAAAGGGTCGTCAAAACTGCGTGGGCCATGATGCCAAAATAGGACCGAAAAAACCAAGCTGACAGATCAGTGTGGTTTTTTTCCTCACGGCCAGTTCGATGTGTTTCTGTCCACCCGTCAACATGGACATACAACACAAACCATCAGCGTCCGCAGTCGCGCATCAAACGACTGCACCCGTACAGCCCGGAGCGGAATGGCTGCAAGTATCCGACGTGCCGAAATTATTCCGGTTGTCCAGGTCTTCAGTTTACGTCCTCCTGAAGGAGGGGAAATTGCGGTCGGTTTGCATTCGCCGTCCCGGAAGAGCATCGGGCCGACGCCTCATTTTCGCCGACAGCGTCAGAGCGTACATCGCGAGCTTCGAGGAATCGCCCGAATAACACAACAGCCCCGAACCTTTCGGCGCGAAGCTGCTGATGACGTGGTAGTCGTCGGAAAGCTACGAGAAGAAGGGATTCAGGGCAAGGAGGAAACCATGCTCGAACTCATTAAAACAAAATCCACGGGAGCGCCCCATCGGCTGCCCCATTCAGTGCCCGAAAATCCGGAAGCGATTCGCTCGGGTGACTCTCGACCACTCACGGCAACAGCCGGGGAGCCACACGGCTCCACCGACCCACACCTTGCAATCACGGTCCTATTCATGCGGCTAGACGAAGCCGAGAGGCGCGAGTTTCTTGAAGACGTTCGTCAGGGCCGTCCGGCCGTGTGGCAAATCGTCAGCGAGCGTTTCGCGGGAGGTGCAAGGCTATGAACCTCGACGACGCAAAGGATCGTCTCCGCATCCCGGACCTGTGGGCGATGCTCAACCTCCCCGGCGACTGCCGAAAGAACCCGTGTCACTCGCCGTTCTATGAACGCACCAGCAAGCCAGCATTCTCCGTTTTCAATGACGGACGGGCGTTCAATGATCTCCGCACCGGCCATGCGGGCAGCGTCGTGGACTTCCTCATGCTCGCCACGAGCCTTTCCCGCAAGTCTGCGTGTCTGAAGCTCATTGATCTCGCCAGCGGCGGGCGATGCAATACCCGGTTGACGCCGCGAAGCCCAGCACCAGCGCCACAGGAGCGCCAAAAGCCGGTGCTGCCAGCACTCGATGGCGGCTCGGATGAAGAGTTGCTCCAACTCGCAGAGTTACGCCACCTCGACCTTGGCGCTCCGATAGTCGCTCGGGGCGTGGACCTCCTGCGCTTCGCGACGCTCAAAGGGCATCGAGCATGGATCGTCACCGACGGCGATGAATTGAACGCACAAGCCCGCAGGCTCGACGGCGGAACATGGGAGCATCTCGACGGAGCGAAGGCATACACCCTGCCCGGATGCTGGGCGGGCTGGCCTTTGGGGGCAGTCCTCGGTGCGAACTATCCGGCGTTCATGCTCTGCGAAGGTGGACCCGATCTCCTTGCGGCACTCCACTTCATCGTCAAGGGCGACAATCCCGCTGCGAAGCGCGGCGAGCGACTGGCGGACGTTTGCCCGCTGGCGATGCTCGGTGCGAGTCAGCGCATCCACGAGAATGCATTGCCATTCCTTGCCGGGAAGAAGGTGCGTGTCTTTACGCATGTTGACCCAGCCGGGCAGAAAGGCGCGCAGCGATGGGCCGCCCAGCTTCATGCCATCGGCGCGAAAGTGGACTACTTCAGCTTCGCGGGCCTGCGCAAGGCCGACGGCTCGCCCGTAAATGATCTCAACGACTGCACGCAAATCCACCCCGACGATGCAGCGCAATTGAAGGGCCTGCTGCCATGAGTAATACGCGAATCATCCCGTTCGTTACGAACAGTCCGATTATCGTTCGGCCCGAAATTGAAGAGCCGATAAGGCCATTCCCGCTTCACTGCCTTCCCTCTAAGGCTCAAGCGATGGCCCTCGCAATTTGCAAAACCGAGCGAGTTCCGGAAACTCTTGCAGGTGTTTGCGTGCTGGGCTTTCTCTCAGCATCCATCGGACGCGGCTTGCAGGTCCAATCCGGTCCGGAACGGTTCACTCGTGGGAATCTCTACATTGTCGCGAGCGCAGACAGCGGGAGCGGGAAGAGTGAAACTTTCAGGCACGCAGCAAAGCCCTTCTTTGAGTTTGAGACCGAATGTATCGCATTTTGGCGGGCATCCATCCTTCCGGGGCTACTTGCGGAACGA
>CANIWM010000151.1 GCA_947471505.1 Chthoniobacteraceae bacterium
TAAAAACGGCAGTTGACCCCGTTTTTGAGGCCGAAAAATAGGGTATTTTACTCTGGAAATTGCCAACTGCGGAGCAGTTGAAAATCACTCACCCGTCCAAGGCTCATTTTTCTCTGAAAATCCGTTCAACTGCCGTTTTTAGGTTGATTCTGGGTTCCGACCGATCGCTCGCGAAGTGGAGCACCGTTGTGTATTCCCGCGCCCGCCTCCACTGAAAAGCCCCTCCGGCTGAAGCCAGAGACTACTGTCGCGCCTCGCCGCTTAGAACGTCCAATTCAGCGATACCGTTCCGAAAACTTGAGCGGCTTCTTGCTCGGTAAATTCTTTGGTCCGGTAAACGAGCGCGTAGGCAACTTTGGTGTTTTTGAAGTTTGCGGCGGCGCCCACGCTGATGTCGGCGACGAAGACGTTGCGGTTCACGGAGGTGCTGTTACCAAAGGTATTCCCATCGAGGAAAATATTGTGCCCCACAGCGCGCCCGTCCACGCGAGCAAAGGCGTAGAGCCCGAAGTCAAACCACGCCCGGTCTGCGCCCATCCGACCGTCCACAGGTGTCGATGTCGTCGTTGCTGGGCCGATTGCTCCGGTGCCGAAATCATCCGGCAGATTCAGCCCGAAACGGACCTCTGCGCCGAGGTTTGCGTAGGTCTGCACATTTCCGAGCGCGACGCCCGCGTGTGGCAGAACTTCCCAATCCAGCCCGATGCGGCGCGGCTGTTTGGGCCAGCGCCAGGTACGCTCGTAAACGAGCGTGGCACCGAGTTCGTTGTGGAGCTGGTTGTCCCATCCGTTCGGATGCCCGAGCCCGCGCAAATCATGGACGATACGCTGTGCCTCCTGCGCATAGGAATACGAGCCGACGACACCGATATTGAGCACGAGTGCATTGCGCACCTCCGCGTTTTTCCACACGACGCCGACGCCGAGGTATAGCCAGCCCGCATAGGGACGGTCGTTGGTGAGCAAGCCAGTTGCCTCCGTATTATCGGGGGTGTAGATGTTCTGCCCGAGGGCGAAAACGAGGTTCTTTTGGTAAGCCTTTTCGTTAATGAAAGGCAGGATGTCAAAGAGCGGCAGGAGTGGGCTCGCGTAGCGTGTGTCGCTGTATTTCTCAAGGTCCGGAGAGCTCCAAGTGAGCTTCACGCCACTGGTGTAGTAGCGATCGGTACCGGCAAAAGCGTCGTTCTCGATATAAACACCGAGTGTGCCGCCCGCGTCGTCTTTGCCGGCCCCGAGAGCGAGCGAGGAGAGCGATAAGGATAAAAGGATGAGTGATTTTGTGATGTGTCGTTTCATGTGTGTATTATTGGAAAGGTGTCGGACGCTTTTCGAAGCGCCCGGAATTTGGAGTTGTGAGTTGCGCGAGAACTCCGCGACTTCGAGATGGTTCGCTTGAGTGCGAAACGTCGCAATACAGCTTGCGGATGTTTTGGACATAGGGCGGAGGGTGCGGCGGACAGCGACGCGGCGGTATGGGGTGAAACCCTACACAGTTCGGCGCATCCAGCGGTATTCTCAAGCAAACCGCCGCCCACATTCTCCCTTCCGCCATCCGCGAAGGGAAAGTCACCATCAAGTAGCAAGACGGAGCACGATACATCCAGCACACTCTCCAATCACGAAAAGAGTTAATGCCCGAAGATGAAACGAAACACCTTGTCCTGCTGAAGAAATTTTTCACCCTCGCCAAGGCGTTCTTTAACGGCGGAGCGAAGCGGCAGGCGCGACTCTGGCTCGGGGCATTGCTCGGGCTCTGCATCGCCGTGGGAGTGGTGCAGGTATTTCTGAGCTACGCCATGCGCGATTTCGTCACGGCGCTCGCTCAACGGGACCACGACGCATGGGTGCGTGGTATTTGGAAATTCATCGCGGTGTGTTTCATCTCCGTGCCCATTGGCGTTTACTACCGTTACTCGCAGGAACGCCTGTCGCTCGCATGGCGGCGGTGGCTCACGCAGGTTCTCATCAAACGCTACTTTTTCAATCGCGCGTACTACCGCATCCGCGCATCGGAGACCGTCGATAACCCGGACCAGCGTATCGCGGAAGACGTGAAACTTTTCACGACCGGGGTGCTGAATTTTTTCCTCGTGATCGTGAACTCGATCGTAACTCTCGTCGGTTTTCTCGGCGTCCTGTGGGTCGTCTCGGGAAAGCTCGTGGGCGTTCTGTTTCTCTACGCGACCATCGGCACCATTGTCTCCATGCTGTTCGGGCGGCGACTGGTCGGGCTATATTTCAACCAGTATCAAAAAGAGGCGACGTTCCGCTATGGTCTCGTCCGGGTTCGAGACAACGCGGAATCCATCGCCTTTTTCCGTGGGGAAAAGCGCGAGCACCGCGATCTCATCGAGCGGCTCAACGACACGATTGAAAACACCTTTTGGATCATCGGCTGGACGCGCAATCTCGGCTTTTTTGCCAACGGATATAACTACCTCGCCCTCATCATCCCGGGCATCATCGTCGGCCCGATGTTCATGCGAGGCAGCGTCGAGTTTGGCGTCGTCACGCAAGCGGAGGGCGCCTTTGCCGCAGTGCTCGCCGCGCTCTCCATCATCATTGCGCAAATCGAAGGGCTCAGCTCATTTACCGCAGGAATCCGACGGCTCGGCGACTTGTGGGACAATCTCGATGAGTTCGACGCGGAAGATGTACGCGAAGCCGCTGAGGCGACGGGCGAAGTCCACGAAAACGCGCTTCAGCTCAGTCTCGCAGATGTGTCCGTGCAGACTCCCGGCGGCGGTAAGACACTCACGCAGCACCTCACCTTTCAGCTCCCTCCACGCGGGAGCCTGCTCATCATGGGCGAGAGCGGCTCGGGCAAGAGTTCCCTGCTCCGAACCATCGCCGGACTTTGGCAATCCGGCACCGGCACGATTGATCGACCATCGCACAAGCACCTCATTTTCCTCCCGCAAAAACCTTACATGGTGCCGGGAAACCTGCGGACCCAGCTCATGTACCCACTCGGCGAAGATGACGCGGAAGATGACGCGATTACCGCCGTCCTCGAACGGGTGAATCTCCACGACATCTTCGCCAGGGTCGGCGGCGACCTTGGTAAAGTGGTGGATTGGACAAACGTCCTTTCCCTCGGGGAACAACAGCGTGTCGCCTTCGCACGTCTCTTTTTGAAGAAACCTGCTATCGCATTCCTCGACGAAGCGACGAGCGCCCTCGACGAGGAAAACGAACAATTTCTCTACGAACAACTTCGCGCCTCCGGTATCGCATACGTCAGCGTGGGCCACCGGTCCACGCTCAAGACATATCACGACACACTGCTACTTTTGAAGAACGACGGGACGAGTGAGAGCACCGTGCTTGCAAGGGAGTGAGCGCGCTTCGCCGACGGTCACTGCTAATCGTCCGCCGCTGAGGGATCGGTCGAATGTGTCGGGTATCAGCGCGGTGGTGGTCTTATACTAAATTTCATAATTAAAGTGACATTTTAGAGTAAAAAGGCAAAAAAACGAAATGGCGGGAGTGAAACTCAAACTTGGACTACCGGAAATTGCAGCGATCATAGACGAGCGGCACGCGAACGAACCCGATGGGTGGAGCAAAA
>CANIWM010000152.1 GCA_947471505.1 Chthoniobacteraceae bacterium
AGCTACGGCTCGATCTCGAGTGAAGCGCACGAAGCGCTCGCAATCGCGATGAATCGTATCGGCGGAAAATCGAACACCGGCGAAGGCGGCGAAGACCCCGAGCGCTTTACTTGGACGAACGCGGAAGGCGATTCGAAGAACAGCGCGATCAAGCAAGTTGCATCGGGACGTTTCGGCGTGACGAGTCACTACCTGACAAACGCGAAGGAAATCCAAATCAAAATGGCGCAGGGCGCGAAGCCCGGCGAAGGCGGACAGCTCCCCGGCTCGAAAGTCTATCCGTGGGTCGCGAAGGTGCGTCACAGCACGCCGGGCGTGGGACTTATCTCGCCGCCGCCGCATCATGATATTTACAGCATCGAGGACTTGGCAGAGTTGATCCACGATTTGAAAAACTCGAACCGTGCGGCGCGCGTGAGCGTGAAGCTCGTCTCGGAAGTCGGCGTGGGCACTGTGGCAGCGGGCGTTTCCAAGGCGCACGCGGATGTCGTGCTCATCTCGGGCTACGATGGTGGCACCGGCGCTTCGCCGCAGGGCTCCATCAAACACGCGGGCATCCCGTGGGAACTCGGACTCGCCGAAACGCACCAGACGCTGGTGCTGAACAACCTCCGCTCGCGCATCGTCGTGGAGACGGACGGCCAGCTCAAAACAGGCCGCGACGTCGTCGTGGCCGCGCTGCTCGGTGCTGAGGAATTCGGTTTTGCCACCGCGCCGCTCGTCGCGCTCGGCTGCATCATGATGCGCGTCTGCCATCTCAATACGTGCCCCGTCGGCGTCGCCACGCAAGACCCGGTGCTTCGCAAAAAGTTCACCGGTGACCCGGCGCACGCGGTCAATTTCATGAAGTTCATCGCACAGGAAGTGCGCGAGCTGATGGCTCAACTCGGCTTCCGCACGCTCACCGAAATGGTGGGACGCACGGAATTTCTCGAGCCCAAGCAGGCCGTCGATCATTGGAAAGCAGCGGGCATCGATCTCAGCTCGATTCTTTACCAGCCGGAAGTCGGACCGGAAGTCGGCCGCCATTGCACGCTCAAGCAGGATCACGGACTCGAAAAAGGCCTCGACCTCACGACCCTGCTCGCTCTTTGCCAGCCTGCCATAGACAACGGCACGCCAGTCAAAGCGACGGTTCCCGTTCGCAACGTCAACCGCGTCGTCGGCACCATCACCGGCAACGAAGTCACCAAGAAATACGGAGCCGCCGGACTGCCGGAGGACACGATTCAGATTAAATTCGAGGGCAGCGCGGGGCAGAGTTTCGGCGCATTCATGCCGAAGGGAATGACCTTCACGCTCGAAGGCGACGCGAACGATTACTTCGGCAAAGGACTCTCGGGCGCACGGCTCATCCTTTACCCGCCAGCCGCGTCCACGTTCGTCGCGGAAGAAAACATCATCATCGGCAACGTCGCGTTTTACGGCGCAACTGCCGGCGAGGCATTCATCCGCGGAATGGCCGGCGAGCGCTTCGGCGTCCGCAATTCCGGCGTCACCGCAGTCGTCGAAGGCGTGGGCGACCATGGCTGCGAATACATGACCGGCGGCACCGTCGTCATCCTTGGCGCGACCGGCCGTAATTTCGCAGCAGGCATGTCCGGCGGCGTGGCCTACGTGCTCGATGAAAAAGGCGACTTCCCGAAAAAGTGCAACCAGCAGATGGTCGCACTCGAGCAACTCGACGACGAAGACACCGCCACGCTGAAAGGCCTGATCGAAGAGCACGCCATCAACACCAAGAGCACGCGCGCCGCAAAGATCCTGAGCAATTGGGACGCGATGCGCGCGAAGTTCATCAAAGTGATGCCGAAAGACTACAAGCGCGTGCTGCAAGAAATCAAAAAAGCACAAGCCGCCGGACTGACCGGCGACGACGCGCTCAACGCAGCATTCGAGGCCAACTCGAAAGACGCAGCCCGCGTGGGCGGCGGGTAGTTGGTGTCCGCAGATTACGCAGATTCACGCAGATTTTATCTGGGTTTAACTGCAAAAATAATCTGCGGAAATCTGCGTAATCTGCGGAAAAAAATCATGACCACACGAGACGAGCAAACATACGCGATTATAGGTGCAGCGATGGAAGTCCATCGTGAGCTTGCGCATGGCTTTCTCGAAGCAGTCTATCAAGAAGCGCTCGAACATGAGTTCATCGCTCTCGGGATTCCTTACCAGCGCGAAGTTGAACTGCCTGTTTGCTACAAAGCAAAAATGCTGACCTGCGGATACCGCGCTGACTTCATCTGCTTCGGCAGTATTATAGTCGAAATCAAAGCACTCTCCGCACTCACTTCAGCGCACGATTCCCAAGTCATCAATTACCTCAGGGCAACCGGCCAGCATCGCGCCCTGATTGTCAATTTCGGCACTCCAAGTCTCCAACACAAACGACTCGTCCACAATCTGCGCGAATCTGCGCAATCTGCGGACAAAACCATCACACTCTAAAAACACTATGGGCAAACCAACAGGCTTTCTTGAATTCGCGCGCGAACTTCCGCTCGACCGCAGCGCCATCGCACGCATCAACGACTGGAACGAATTCCACGAGCACATGGACGAGCCGAAGCTCAAGCAGCAAGGCGCGCGTTGCATGGATTGCGGCATCCCGTTTTGCCACACCGGCACGCTCATCAGCGGCATGGCCAGCGGATGCCCCATCAACAATCTCATCCCCGAGTGGAACGACCTCATTTATCGCGGCCTGTGGAAGGAAGCGCTCGACCGTCTGCACAAGACGAACAACTTCCCGGAGTTTACCGGACGCGTCTGCCCCGCGCCGTGCGAAGGCTCGTGCGTGCTCGGCATGAACAACCCGCCGGTGACCATCAAAAACATCGAGGTTTCCATCATTGATAAAGGCTGGGACGAAGGCTGGGTCACACCCGAGCCGCCGAAATCCCGCACCGGCAAAAAAGTCGCCGTCGTCGGTTCCGGCCCCGCGGGCTTGAGCGCTGCCGCGCAGCTCAACAAAGCCGGCCATTGGGTCACCGTATTCGAGCGCGCCGACCGTCCGGGCGGGCTGCTCATGTATGGCATCCCCAACATGAAACTCGATAAAAACGAGGTCGTCCTCCGCCGCATCGGCTTGCTCGAGCGCGAAGG
>CANIWM010000153.1 GCA_947471505.1 Chthoniobacteraceae bacterium
TGCGACACCGATCTTCGATTGCACCGCACGGATGGTGGCATCGAGCGTCATTTCGCGTAGCCTCCCTTCTTCGGCAGCGTGAACTCGATACTGCCTGTTCCGTCGTCGCTCCGGTATGCGACCCGGACCAACGAACCGCATCCATTGAGGAGCAACGCCACGATCAGGAAGATCAGGAATCCAAGGGTGAGTTTCAGCGGATAGAAAAAACAGTCGTGCTTCATGCCGGTTCCGGCGCGTCAACTGGAGCGTCCGACGGCGGTGCTTCAGTCGCCTCGCGCCCAATGAGCTTGAGCATGAAGGCCGCACAGACACTCATCGTCTCTCCATCCAGAGCGTGATTTGCACGCTTGCCGATGCGCTCCCACAGCCACTTCCCGCCCTTTTTGATCCTATGTTCGCTTTCCATCTGGGCGAGATATTCATCGTCGATGTCGTCGGGTACCTCCCACGTTGCACCGCGTTCCGGGTCCTGGTTGCGCCGCAGGCGTGCGAGGGCGTCCTTGCAGTTTAAGTTTGAGAAGTAGAACACGTGGCAGTGCCTGTCATGCCCAAGAACGACCTTGCGGCGTGGGGAGTAGAATCGCTGCACGCTTCGTCCGGTCTTGGTTTTGTGAACGAACGTCGGACGCCGATCTCCCATCAGCGCAGTCCAACCCCGCTTCGCGCATTCCCTATACACGTCGTAGGTTGCGTAGCCGGCATCCACAAAGACGAGGCTCGAGTGGATGCCAAAGCGTTCCTGCAATGCGTCCACGTCATCGAACGTCAGCAATCGCTCGAACCAAATGAGGCGCGAGGAACCGTTCGCGCTCCAAGAACGGATCAGTGCCCAGAGATGATCCATTTGGCAGTCCACCGTGAGGATGCGCAGCGGCGCGGCGATGTCGCCGGGCTCGTAGGGCGCGGCCACGATTTGGCCTTTTGCGCTCACGCCAGCTTCGTCCTCCCACAACTCGCCTTTGCGGTAGCCGCCGCGCGTGATCTCCAGTTTGTAGTCCTCCTCGTATTCGCGCCACGGACGGGCCAGCCGCTTTTGATGAAATTGCTTGAGCGCGTTGATGTCGCCGCGTCGCGCCATTGCTTTGGCTCGCAGATACAGCTCCGCGAGTGTGCCCCAACTCATCGTGCTGAGGCTGTTCCAGTGAAACCCGACGTTCTCGCGCGCAGCGCGGAGGTTCTGCGGGACAAAGCGCCCCGTGGCGTTCAATTCCCGTCGCACGCGGTCGTTGTCGTCGAAGTAGAAATTGCACGACACACAGCGCATCGCCGCCGTGCGCCGGACCTCGGCAAAGTCCCATTCTCCCTGGTCATCACGAGCCGCCTTGGACCACTCGACCTGCTCCCAAATCCACGGCTGCCGCGCCCGGCAATGCGGACACTCGAACGTCCACTCACGCATATCGGTGGTTTCAAACTTGCGGTCGAAATCGTCGCCTTCCTCGCCGCCCTGGCTCATCCAGATACACTTACCCAGCCAGCCGAAAGCAGTCACCCGCGCCTCCGCCTCGGCCATGTGCCCTTGCGGATACGACCAGCATTCGTCTGCAAAAATCCAGCGAATCGAGCGGCGTTGAAGGTTCGTCTTATTGTGAGCGCCGAGCACCCAAAGCGTCATCCCGTTTGCAAAATGAACCGTGGCCGTGCGCTTCTTATGACGGTCGCGAGGAAACAGCGCGCGCACCGGCTCGCATTCCTCGAAGAGTTTGTGAAGTCGAGACTCGGCCTGATCCTTGGCGTCGTCGTCCGTTTCGTTGAGCCAGAGCGTCGGGCCGGGCAGATTCGCAATCACGTAGCACAGCGCGAGTTCCGCTGCCGTGGTCTTGGATGATTGCACCGAGGCCAAGATGCAAACCTGCCGAACTGCCGGAGCGACGATAGCTTCGAGCGGTTCGCGGATGTGGGGCGAGTTTTCGATGCGGAACCGTCCCGGCACCGGCGAATACGGAATCGCCGCGATGTGCCGCTGCGCCCACAGCCACGGCGGCGAGCGATCCGGCGGTCGCCATGCGTCGGACCAAGTCCGTTGCAGACACGAACCACTCATGCCGCCGTGCTCGCGCGTTTGGCGAGATTGACGAAATCGAGACTGAGCAGCGTTGCGAACATGCGCCACGCCGGGCGTCAACGCTCGCCAGTTCGTGCCGACACGAAGACCTTACTTCCGGCGTTTGCGCCGCGCCAACTCCTGTGGCCTCGATGTCTGGATGACCGCCAGCATCGCGCTGAGGCCAAACCCCTGCGGCATCGCACGCTCCTGCTCCCAATTTTCCAGCGACCGACGCGATACGCCCAACTGGTCCGCAGCTTCCTGCTGGGTGAAGTCGTTCTGCTCCCGCCAAGCGATGAGTGTCTTGGCAAACTGGTTGTGCGTCATGGCTGCCCAATGTCCGCAGGTTGCGGAGCGCGGTCAAGCGGCGCGCTTTGACACGCTTCGAGCGGCGTGAAGATTCACTGCGCACATAATGCTCTCGTTGATCCGGCTACGCTGAAGCCGAATCCCAAAAACCCGAACCGGCATAGCGCGCATCAAATCCAGCTCTTGGCCTCGATTATCCAAGAGCAGGGCTGGCGCGGGCCGATCACAGTGAGCAAGCGCAGCGGGCTCATCGTGCGCGGCCACGGACGGCTCGAAGCGGCTCTGCTCATGGGCGCGGAGAAAGTCCCCGTGGACTATCAGGACTACGGCAGCGACGCGGAGGAACTCGCCGATCTGCTCGCCGACAACCGCCTCTCGGAACTCGCGGAGCTGGATGAAGACGACCTCAAGCGCGTGATCGAATCCATCCGTGAAAGTGACCCATCCTTCGACGTGGAGCTTACGGGCTTCATGGAGGACGAAATTGCGCGGCTCTACGATGAACAGCCAGAGGATGACGTGGAGACGATTCCGCGCATGGAAATTCAGGCGTTCGAGCACCACGACTATTTGGTTTTTATGTTCCACGATTTGCGCGATTGGATGCTGGCGCTCCAGCTCCTCGGCGTTCGTGAAGTCGATTTTTCAATCACCCGTAA